>CALWJX010000004.1 GCA_944381085.1 uncultured Clostridia bacterium | reverse complement strand
CGCCGTGTACCGAACGGTACGCACGGTGGTGTGAGAGGTCGGCTACTCAATTAATGGGTAGCCTCCTACTCGATTAATTACGTAATATATACTCCTCATGATTGTCTTTGATGAGGTTTAGTTGCTTGCTATTGGTTGTTTTTTTAGTTGACCAACAGAACTTAATTTAATATGAACATCACAAAGCTTAATACTTTGGTTCTATTTCGATATACTTATTTAAAAAAATGTTCTGGGTAAATAAGAGAGTAGTGTTTGAGGACTTATTTAAGTGCACGCCACAATCAAAATATTTCCGCGAAAGGCATTGTTTTCGAAAATTTATACTGCGATTTTTCTTGCCCTTATTAGCAGAAAATCAGGCTTGTGGTAATATTTTTTATATGACGGATACTTCTCCATTATGTCTGTGCCGGGTAAAGGCTCAAGCATTTTCTCAATAATGAATCCTGCGGCGGAAAGAGAATTGATAATGGATGAAAAAGAACGATGATATTTTATGACTCCGTCTACAATCCAGGTCGATGTTCTAATACCCGGAATGCTGTAATCGGATAAATTATAGTGGAGTATATCTCCTTCCGAGTCTTTTGTCCATCTCGGTTCCTTCTGTAAAGCCGTGGTAAGAGGGTGCTCCTGAGAAAAAATCAAAAGCCCATTTTCATCCAACAATCTATAAATCTCTGTAAGTAATTTATCAAAGTCTTCTATATAATGCACAGCGAGCGAACTGAATACTACATTGAATTTACCGTCAAGAGAAGAGAGATCACTCATACTCATTTTGATAAAGGAGACATTTTTCAATATGTTTTCTTTTTTTGCGAGGCTTAACATTTTTTCCGAAATATCTGTTCCGACAACTTTTGAAGCGCCTGATTTTGAAAATTCTCTGCAATTCTCGCCATAACCACAGCCTAAATCAAGAACTTTTTTATCTGTCAAATCAGGACAAAGCGAAAACAGGGCCGGTTTTTCGACAATATCGTTTGCCGCGGACGGATTATTGCGCAGCTTCATGTAACCCTCAAAAAATGCTTCATTATCATAAATATTCTGATCGCTCATTTTCTCTCTTTCCTAACAATATATATTACCACTATATAATCTGTCAATTTGAAGTGTCAGAATGGTTCGCTCCCGACGTAACCGTTTGCGGTTTCATTCATAACCACGTATAAAAATAAGAGGACATTATTTGTGTAATGTTCTCTTATCTTTGGTGCCGGTGGTGGGACTTGAACCCACACACCCTTGCGGATAACAGATTTTGAGTCTGTCTCGTCTGCCAATTCCGACACACCGGCATATTAAGTAATTTAGACTAATATTATAAATACATGCGGTACTGTAATAGTATACCACAGAAAGGCTGTTAAGTCAAGAGGTTTTTCAATAAATAAAGCAAAAATGTTAAAATAAGCTCCCGTAGTTTTTAACAAACGGGAGCTTTTGCTAATATGTTAAATTGAAAAAAATTCAGATTATATTGTTGAGCAGATCGTCCATATTATACAGCCCCGGTTTTTGGGTTACTATAAATTCGGAAGCCCTCAGAGCGCCTGTCGCGAAAAGTTCTCTTGAGGAGGCACTGTGCGAAAGAGTAATTACCTCATCTTTCCCCGCGAAAATAACCTCATGTTCTCCTATGATGTTCCCGCCTCTTACGGAATGGATGCCGATTTCTTCCGGACTGCGCTTGCGTCTTTCGGTATGACGGTCATAGACATATTCGGTTTTCGCGTCCATAAAATTTTTTCTGGTATCGGAAATCGCGTCCGCTAACATAAGCGCGGTACCGCTCGGCGCGTCAAGCTTGTTGTGATGGTGTTTTTCGATTATTTCCACATCAAAATCCGATTTTAAAACTTCGGACGCCTTTTTACACAGCGATAAAAGCAGATTGACCCCCAAAGACATGTTTCTTGAAAAGAAGACCGGGATTTTTTCGGAGGCGTCTTTCATAATCCGATGTTCCGCTTCGGTATGCCCTGTGGTTGCAATTACTGCCGGTACATTGTTGTTTAACGCGTAGTCCATTATGGCGGGCAATGCGGTGTGATGTGAAAAGTCGATAATAACATCGGGCTTTTCGTTCACAAGATGTATATCGTTGTATACGGGGAAGCTGCTTTCCCCTACGGTGATATCGGTGCCGGATATCACCGTAAATCTTCCGTCCGACTCGGAGGCGGCGTCGATTACCGCCTTGCCCATACGGCCGAAACAACCCGACAGCAGAATCTTAATCATATATGGAGGATCCTTTCTTTTAATATTATTATTTGATTTTATTTTATCAGTGAATAATCTTTCATAACCGCAATCAGCTTTTCTCTGTCGGATTCTTCCATTTCACACAGAGGCAGACGCATTTCGTCGGAGCACATTCCCAAAATTCCGCACGCCGTTTTTACCGGTATGGGATTGACTTCGCAGAAAAGTGTGTTCATGAGCTTAAGATAATCAAGCTGAAGCTTTGCGCTTCCTGCCGTGTCTCCGTTAAACCACTTCGCGCAAAGATCGTGCATTTGTCCGGGAAGAATATTTGATAATACCGAAATAACGCCCTTGCCGCCGACCGACATTATCGGGACAGCCTGGTCGTCGTTGCCCGAGTATATGTCGAGGTAATCTCCGCATTCGGCGGCTATCTGAGCTATGGCGCTGATGTTTCCCGACGCTTCTTTTGTCGCGGCTATGTTTTCATGCTTGCAAAGTTCGCGGTATACCGGAACGGTTATGTTGCATCCCGTTCGCGAGGGCACATTGTAAAGGATAATAGGCTTGTTTACCGCGTCGGCGACGGCAAAAAAGCTTTTTACAAGTCCTTTCGGAGTTGCCTTGTTGTAGTACGGAGTAACAACAAGCAACGCGTCATACCCCACGTCACAGGCATATTTTGAAAGCTCAATGCCGTATGAGGTGTCATTTGAGCCGGTGCCGGCAATTGCGGGTACTCTTCCGTCGATCTTTTCAATCGCGTACTTCATTACCTCGCAGTGTTCTTCGTGCGACAGCGTGCTGCCTTCTCCGGTGGTTCCGGCTATTACCAATGCGTCGATTTTGTTATCTATCTGAAAGTCGATTAATTTACCGAAAGCCTCATAGTCCACCTGTCCGTTTTTGAACGGCGTGATAAGAGCCGTGGCTGCGCCCTTAAAAATTGTATTTTTGAATTTACTCATAATAATCCTCCATGCCGCAAAGGCGGCTCAAATAGATTTGAAAAATTTTCGGTTTCATGAAATGAAACAATTTTGCAAAGCAAAACAAAAAGCGTTCGTTTTTTTAAAACTCAAGCGTGAAACCGCCTGTATTCTGACGTGATTAATATGTTTTCACGCCAATCTCCCTCCTCGGACTCAGGTTTGAGCCGAAAACGCGGTTATAAATTAATTCTGAATTGCTTTGTCGGGATTTTTTATAAAGCCCCGATAAAAACAAAAACCGGCGAAAGCCGGCTGTACCGTTGTTTTTATGCTTCGGATAAAAATCCGAAAAGCAGTAACAACAAACAATACAGGATAGCTCTCCATCTTTTTGACTGCGACCGCAGCCATAATTGACAGTCATGCGACAGTCAAGATGACAGTCAAACGGCTCTGAACCGGTTGACCGACAAGGACTCTTGCCCAAAGAGACCAAGCCTCGGCGTTTCACCCTCGTTGTGCCTTCTTTGACGGCTTGGGCAGCCTGAAAGACAAACGGTGGCAATACGCGCCTCTACCTATAGTATATGTTTTGTATTTATTGTGCGACAGATTTCTGTCTTTACATTTATATTATCACAACTTTTGTGTTTTGTCAAATACTATTTTACGAAAATATATACAAAATTTTATGATTATTTCACGTATATTATATGCATATATAACATTATCCGATGAATTTGATTTGCTTTTTCAATTTGTTTGACATTTTTACAAAATTTATTGTGTGATAACCTTGACTTTTATGCCCGTTATGGTATAATGTATGATGAACGTGTGTTTTGTTGCCTGTTGGTTGTACCCGGACATCTGTATGTGACAGGTCCGAACAGGGTGGGTCAGACATTTGTCAGACATTTTATAACTGAATGGCGACGGCGCCATTTGATTTTTTCGGCGGGGAAATACGATCTCCCGCTGAAAATGTCGAATGACGTGGCTTTGACCATTCTCGGAAAATGTCAGGTTATGGAGAATGGTCGGATTTTTAATGTATGAATTTTTTATTCGGGAAAGGAATATGAATTTTGCGCGGAGAAAACAATGACAGGGAAATAATATTGAACGAAAAAGTTCCTACCGAGCTGCGCACCTCTGATTTTTACTATGATCTGCCGGAGGAACTGATAGCTCAGCATCCGCAGGAAAAAAGAGACGAGAGCCGTCTGATGGTGCTCGACCGAAAAAACGGGAGTATTGCGCACCGTCATTTTTATGATATAACCGATTATCTTGAGCCTGGAGACGTGCTGGTGATCAATGATTCCAAGGTAATACCGGCAAGAATTTACGGCAATATTCTCGGAAATGTTGAAGCGATAATTGAACTTTTGCTTTTGCGTCAGAGAGAGCTTGATGTGTGGGAGTGTTTGGTAAAGCCCGGAAAAAGGGCGAGACACGGCATGAAGCTTGTGTTCGGAGGAGGTATTCTGTCCGGAGAGGTAGTAAAGATCGCCGAAGACGGAAACCGTTATATTAAATTTGATTATGACAAGGGAAAATACGGTAATATTTACAATATATTGAGTGAGATAGGGCTTATGCCGCTGCCTCCGTATATAAAAGAACAGCTTGGTGACAACAGCAGATATCAGACCGTTTACGCGAGGGAAGAGGGCTCTGCCGCCGCTCCTACCGCCGGACTTCACTTTACAAAGGAACTGCTTGAAAAAATTGAACGTAAAGGCGTCGCCGTAGCGCCCGTAATGCTGCATGTGGGACTCGGAACCTTTCGACCGGTTAAAGCGGAACGGATTGATTCTCATGTAATGCATACCGAATATATTTCGGTTTCCAAGCAAAGCGCGGACTTGATAAATGAAAGAAAAAAAGCTGGCGGAAGAATAATATGCGTGGGAACGACAAGCTGCCGCACGATTGAAAGCGCGGCGGACGACGCGGGAGTGATTCACCCTGTATCGGGAGATACCGGAATATTTATTTATCCGGGATACAGATTCAAGGCTGTTGACGCGCTGATAACGAATTTCCATTTGCCCGAAAGCACGCTTATCATGCTTGTTTCGGCTTTTTACAGCCGCGAAAAAATCATGGAGGCGTACAGAACGGCGGTAGAGGAGCAGTATAGGTTTTTCTCGTTCGGCGACGCGATGTTGATTGTATAAATTGCCGTATACTTCGTTGTCGGGCGACTCATTCGAGTCACCGTAGGTAACTACGGCTTCATCTCATTCGCACCCTTACGCCTAGAAATCGCCGTGTGCCGCTTTGGCAAATTGTACGCGGTCTTGTATATAGAAAATCGATTGATTTGAAAGCGCGACGAAAGATTTTAAAATAAAGATGCTGACAATGGTTTAAAACGGTTTTGACTTGTTTAGTGCTTACGCAAAATTAAACAAAAATTAAGCTTTTCTCCTATTGAAATAAGACGTGTGATGGTGTATAATAGCAACAGTAGCCCGCGTGTTATTGCACGGGTATCACGGAACATTATTTTGAAAGGAGACTGTTTGCTGAGATGGGAACACTTGTGGCGTTTTTCGGCTCGTCGGTTCTTGTGACCGCCATATGTCTGGTTGTTGCTTTTATATTGCTGAAAAAGGTCGGAAAGCTGATAAGAAATATAATCCTGATTGCCATTTTGGTTATAGCCGTTTGCGTTTGCTGCGGATTGTTTACTATTTTGGATATAGGGCGGTTTATAAGGTCAGTTGCCTGTATAAGTCTGTTGTGAATCTGTTTGTTTTTTTAACTGAATTAAGATGTCTTGCTGGCTGATTTTTTCGGCGGGGAGATACAATTTTTTACCAAATATTGAATGACTGGGCTTGGTCCCTTATTGAATAAATTTGCTTGAAGAGAGGGCATGAAAGATGAAAAACGAAATACATATGCTGAAATCTGTCACGGGCAGACAAATGAACAGTTTTATAATTACCTGCGAGTCGGGCAAGGTTATCGCGATTGACGGCGGATGGAGAGAGGACGCCGAATACTTTTTGAATTACCTGAGGGAAGTTACGGGAGAGGAAAAACCTAAGATAGACGCGTGGTTTCTGTCTCATTCGCATTCCGACCACGTAAATCTGTTCTTTGAGGTGATTGACAAGTATCGGGACGCCGTGGAGGTGGGCAGGATATATTATAACTTTCCTTCTGTTCAGTTCCTTGAAAAAGAGGATAAAGACGCGGCGGAAACCGCGAGGGAATTCTACGAAAAACTTCCGGTTTTCGCGGACAAAATATGCATAGTGTCGGGCGGAGACGTTATAAATGTCGGGGAGGCCGAGTTTGAGATACTGTATTCTCCCGACTTTGAACTGAACAGAAACGTATGCAACAATTCCTCCATAGTTTTCAAAATGACTCTCGGAGGCAGGACAGCCATGTTTACCGGAGACTGCGGTGTAGAGGCGGGGGAGAAAATCCTGCGGCTTTATAAAGATTCCGGAGTTTTGAAGTGCGATATCTGTCAGATGGCGCATCATGGTCAGAACGGCTGCGACAGACCGTTTTATGAGGCGGTGGCTCCGGAAATCTGCCTGTGGTGCACGCCTCAGTGGCTCTGGGACAACGACGCGGGGAAAGGCTATAACACGCATTGCTTCAAGACGATTATTGTTCGGGAATGGATGAAAGACTTGGGCGTAAAGACCGATTACATAATTAAAGACGGGACACAGGTATGTAAACTGTGACCGGTGAAGGAAAAATCAGAATCGGCGCGGTAGTGGGCTGTACCGCGAGCGGTAAGACAGCCCTTGCCATCGAATTGGCGAAAAGACTTGACGGAGAAATAATATGCTGCGACTCAATGCAGATATATAAGGGAATGGATATAGGGACGGCAAAGCCTACGGCGGAGGAAAGGAAAGCGGTGGCGCATCATCTTACCGATTTTCTTTCACCCGACGTGCCTTATTCGTGCGCGGATTATGTGAAAGACGCCGAAAAAGCGGTGGAGGATATTACGTCAAGGGGAAAATTTCCTTTATTCTGCGGAGGAACTGGGCTTTATCTTGACAGGTTTCTCAAAGGCGGGACCGAGGACGGCGCGGTATCTCTTCCGGAGTACAGAGAAGAACTGTACAAATACGCCCAAACTCACGGCGCGGGCGCGCTTTACGCGATTCTTGAACAAAAGGACAAAGAGTGCGCGGCGTCGGTGCATCCTAACAATATAAAACGAGTGGCGCGCGCGTTGGAGATTATAGAGGCTACCGGGGAAAAGAAAAGCGACATTGACAAAAGAAATTCCCGTATGACCGACAAGTATGAAAGCGTCGTGATTTTCCCTTATTTTAACGACAGAAGTCTTCTGTATTCCAGAATTGACCGGAGGGTTGATAAAATGATGGCGGACGGACTCGCGGACGAGACCGAAAGGCTTTACAGAGACGGGGTTTTCGTCAAATCTTCCACCGCGTCTCAGGCAATCGGCTATAAAGAACTTTTGCCGTATGTTCTGGGAGAGGATACCCTTGAAAATTGTATTGAAAAGCTTAAGACCGCTACCAGAAGATATGCGAAAAGGCAGCTTACCTGGTTTTCATCAAAAGAGTACGCGCAAAAAGTCGAAATGGATGACGCAAACGGAGAGAAAATGTTTGAAGATATTGTAAACATTTCGGAAAAACTCTTTTACTGTTGAAGCTTTTGTGATATAATGTATACAGCGTACTGTACTCGGATAAATGCCGGTTTGTCTGCGGTATACCGCGGCTTTTCAGGTCAATAATTCTGCCGCAAACAATCTGAAATAAGCTGTAATTAAATTAATAAATACCGGTTTGTCGGTTGTATAGCGCGGTCTTACGAGGAAAAAAACTGCCGTAAAACGGCACGGCAAAAGTTGAGGAGCAAGTGACGCGATAAAACGGAAACTGCGGCACTTCACTTGTTCAAAAGTGTTTTGTATGCTTTGACATAATCGGAATATATGTCTTGGGCGCCGCTTAAATTTTTCAGCGGGAGATTGCGGCTCCGCTGAAAAAACTGAATGACGGGGCTTTGCTCCTTATAGAAGCTTTTTTATATAACCGAATTGAAATATTGGAGTTTGAAATGGTAAAAAACCGGAAAAACAGAAGAACGGTAATAGTCAACACGGTTGTATGCGTACTGATATTCAGCTTTTTAATATATACGGTAATTCAGCTATCAAGAAATTTTTCGGTAAGCGTGTCCACACTGAGGACGCAAAATATAACGGATGTAAGTTACGCGGATCTTAAGGGCTACATTTACCGCGATGAGCAGGTGATTGAAGCCGATGACAACTGTGTGGCGGATTTTACGGTTTCCGACGGAGAAAGAGTCGGCGTGGGAATGACTTACGCGGACATTTATGCCGTTTCAGACATGCAAAAGGATTCCGTAAAGGACCTGCAGGATAAAATCAACAGTCTTACCAAAAGAATAGAAATGCTTGAGGAAAGCGTAAACGAAAGCTACAGGGTAGCGGATTTAAAGCAGGTCACGAAAAGTACCGAAGAGGCTTATTACGCATTTATCAATTCGGTAGCCGATAACAATTATTCAAACGCCGGTTTGCAGGGTGACCATATGCTCGGGGGAATAAACGATTATCTGATTATTACGGGTAGGCTTGACCGGGCAAACAACATTATTTCATCTCTGAAAGAAGAAAAGCAAGCTTTGATTTCTTCATCGGGAGGCGGCCAGAGCGGGACGCTGGTTTCGGAAGAGAGCTGTTATATTTACCGCGAGACTGACGGATATGAACAGATATTTGATTACGATTCGGTCATTAACATGACTTTTTCCGATTTTTCTCAGACGGTGGCTTCCGCCGTTCCTTCGGAGGGGCATGGAGTTATTGGGAAAAAGGTGTACAGCCCCAAATGGTATGCCGTGGTTCTGACTGATGTAAATACTTGTCTGAGTTTCGTAGAGGAACAGGCGTATGACGTGATTTTCCCGGACAGCGGGGATAAAACCATATCAATGACGGTTGAGAGAATATGCTTTTCGGAAGATTCTTCGGAGGGAGGATTTATTGTTTTTTCGAGCAATAAAATACTTTCGGATTTTGAATTTACCAGAACGGTCAATATAAGGGTCAAGACAAATTCATGTACGGGATACCGTGTTCCCACGGAGGCAATCGTTATGCTCGGTTCCGAAAGAGGGGTTTACATACTCAGCGGGAATATTGTCGAGTTCAGACGGGTTACGGTCATCGGACAGGGAAACGGCTATTATATAGTGAATACTTATGACGATGATTCAAACGAGGAAAATCCGAGCGAAATTCCGTATCTGAATCTGAATGACCTTATCATAACCTCCGGCAGAAATTTGTACGACGGAAAAATATTGAAGTAAATTGCCGATTTTTGAGGCGGACAAGAAAGGTGTGCGTGTGATTGGATTTTTCATATCTTGACAGAAATGTTAAAAGTATCAGAGAGAAAATAAGAGAAGCTGCCGCTTCCGTAAACAGAGACCCCGAATCAGTTCTGCTGATGGCGGCGGTCAAAAGCGCTTCTCCGGAAGAGATAGATTATATACATGAGAAGCTTGGAATTTGCGATATCGGCGAAAACAGGGTGCAGCAGCTGCTTGATCATTGGGATAAAATTGACCGCACGGACCTGAGGGTGCATTTTATAGGCTCTTTGCAGACAAATAAGGTCAAATATATAATTGATAAGGTTTGTCTTATACATTCGCTTGACTCGGATAAGCTTGCGAGTGAGATAGACCGCCAGGCGAAAAAACACGGTATAGTCATGGATGTGCTTACCGAAATAAATTCCGGCGAAGAGGAAAACAAGGGCGGAGTTATGCCGCGTGAAGCGGAAGGCTTTTGCGCGGGGCTTGCGAAATACGGCAATATAAATCTTCGGGGATTTATGACAATGGCGCCCCAGGGGTGCAGCTCTGAGGAATACAAGGCGTATTTTTCAAAGACTTATGAGATGTGCGGCAAAATATGGCGTGATATTTTAAAAAAAAGCGGGGAACCTGTTTTTTCGATGGGAATGTCGGCAAGCTTCACAGAGGCTATTGAGTGCGGGTCTACTTTGGTGCGTATAGGCAGCGATATTTTTATGCCGAAGCATTAGATCTTATTTTGATATGCAAAATTTTATTGGTTAAATAAATATATTAAAAACAGGCTACAATAAAATTATTACGGAGGTTTAATATGAGTAAAATGAAAAAGTTTTGGCTGTTTGGGACAGACGACAACGAACCGGCGGAAGATTTTGACGCCGATTATGACAGCATATACTACGGCGATTCGGACAACACCGCGGATGACGGCAAAAACGGCGAAGTTACGTCGGACGATCTTTATATGACGGGTTACGATACCGCAGGGGTCTCCGATGTTCATATTGTCACTCCGGAAAAAACCGAAATCTCCGTAGCCGATAAAAAAGAACCGCCGAAGCCCGAGCCGGAGCAGGACGAGCCGGCGGAGGAATATCTGTATAAGGTGACTTATACCCCGGAGAGTTATACCGACAGCCCCGATATAGTTGACGCTTTTATGAACGGAAGGGTTGTCGTGATAAACGCGGAAGAACTCGATAAGGAAAATTTCCTGCGTATGTTTGATTATATTATGGGAGCGGTTCAGGCGCTTGAAGGGGACATACGCAAAATCAGAGGTAAAACAGTAGTGCTTCTTCCCGAGGGGACAGACCCGAATATCGACATAGACGAGATAGAAGAAGAACCGTACGGCGATTACGAAGACGACGACTATGATAATGATTACAAAGACGACGCTGATAACGACGGGGACGATGAGGACGACGAGGATTTTGACTGATACGGTTTAGAAAAATGCTGGAGGTTGGATTTTGCCCGAAACTATTTATGTTATAGTAAGTTTTGCGATACTTTTTCTGCGAGTGGTTTCTGTGGCTATGGTGTTGCGTGTTTTGCTGAATTGGTTTGACGTCGGAGAAAACAGCAAATTTGTCAGGCTGGTTTATGCGGTGACCGAACCTGCCATCATTCCTTTGCGAACGCTTTTCTACAAGAAGAACTGGTTTCAGGAAACGCCTATTGACATGTCGTTTACTTTTACCTGGCTTATTATTCTGATATTTGAGATGATCCTCGGACAAATGGTTTGATATATGGAATATGAAATAAACGATAACAGAAGCAGACTTGAGGCGAGGCTAAACGACTTTATATCCGCTTCGGAAAAGGGAGAGATTGCAATTAGCAATTTTCTGACTCCGGCAGAACAGTATTTTGCCGGAGAATTACTGTTGTACAGGGGTATTGACAACAGAAGCCTGTTTTGGGGAGGATATGATGAAGCGGAGAGAAAGCGGCTTGTGCTTCTGCCGTCATATGTATCGGATTACGGTATGCCCGCTACGGAGATATTCAAAACGGTTTTTGCGGAGGAATACGAAAACTGCGTTATTTCACTTCGTATCAACGGAAGCGGATTCAGAGAGCTTACTCACAGGGATTACCTCGGGTCGTTGCTGTCGCTTGGAATAGAGAGGGACAGTGTGGGAGATATCGCGGTGCAGAACAGGTTTTCCGCGGTTGTATTCTGTACGGTATACGTCGGGAGACTGATTATGGAAAGCCTTGAAAAAATCGGGGCGGATAAGGTTGAGGCGGAGCGGTATGCGCTTGACGGAAACTTTGACTGCGGCAAAAGATTTCAGAAAGTCAGCGGAACCGTTGCCTCGCTGAGGCTTGACTGCATAGTTGCCGAGCTTTGCGGGCTTTCGAGGGAAAAGGCTCAGGATGCCGTGAAGAAAGGTCTGTGTGAGCTTAATTATGTGACGGAAAATAAGTGCGGCAGAGAAATAGAGGCTCCATGCGTCGTTTCCGTGCGCGGCTTCGGCAAATACGCGGTGCGTGAGACAGGAAATGAGACCAGAAGGGGCAGAATCAGAATTTACGCGGATAAATATATTTGAATTTTTTATTAATACTGTCCGACCGAACATGTGTGTATAAAGGTCGGGAATTAAGGAGTTTGAAACTATTATGCCAAAAGACTACACAAGTACGCTTAATTTGCCTAAAACCGATTTTTCAATGAAAGCGAGCCTTCCCTCCAGAGAGCCGGAAATGATAGAGAAGTGGAAAAAAATTGACCTTTATCACAGCATGATAAAAGTCAGGGAGGACAAGCCCCGCTTCGTATTCCACGACGGTCCTCCTTTTTCAAACGGAAATATTCATATGGGGACGGCGCTCAATAAGATACTTAAGGATTTTATAAATAAATCAAAAGCCATGTCGGGCTATAAAATAGATTACATTCCGGGTTGGGATAACCACGGTATGCCTATTGAGTCCGCTATAATCAAGAAAAACAAAATTGACAGAAAAAAGATGTCTGTCTCCGAGTTCAGGTCGGCCTGTCATGATTTCGCGCGGAATTTTGTAAACATACAGATGGAGCAGTTCAAGCGGCTTGAAGTCATTGCCGATTGGGATCACCCTTATCTCACTATGGATCCCGCTTTTGAGGCGACAGAGGTTAAAGTCTTCGGGGAAATGTTTAAAAAAGGATATATTTATAAAGGTCTTAAGCCGGTTTATTGGTGTCCGAAGGATGAGACCGCGCTTGCGGAGGCCGAGATAGAGTATCAGACCGACAAGTGTACTTCCATATATGTTAAGTTCAGGGTGATTTCGGACAACGGCAAGCTTGCGGGAATGTGCGACCTTGAAAAGACGCATTTTATAATCTGGACGACCACCACGTGGACGCTGCCGGGAAATCTCGCGATCGCGCTCAATCCCGATGAATACTACACGGTGATTTCGGCGGACAACGGAGAGTATTATATAGTCGCCGAGGCTTTGGCGGAAAAGACCATGAGTGCGGGAGGCATAGCTTCATATAATATTGCGGGCAGGCTGAAAGGCTCGGAATTTGAATATATGAAAGCGAAACATCCGTTTTTGGACAGAGAGAGCGTTGTCGTAAACGCGGATTATGTCACGATGGACAGCGGTACCGGATGCGTTCACACGGCGCCCGGCTTCGGCGCGGACGACTATATGACGTGCCGTAAATACAATATTGATATTATCGTTCCGGTTGATGACAGGGGATATCAGACAGAAGACGCGGGAAAATTTGCCGGAATGTACTACGCGGATTCAAACAATGCGATTCTTGCCGATCTGAAAGAGAGCGGAGCGCTTTTCGCGTCCTCCGAAATTGAGCATGAATATCCTCATTGCTGGAGATGCAAATCTCCGATAATTTTCCGTGCCACACCTCAGTGGTTCTGCTCGGTCGAAGCGTTCAAGAAAGAAGCCATTGAATCGTGCAGGAATGTAAAATGGCTTCCGGCATGGGGCGAAGAGCGGATGGAGCAGATGATAAGCGAGAGAGCGGATTGGTGTATTTCACGTCAGCGTCATTGGGGTCTGCCCATCCCGGTCTTCTACTGCGACGAGTGTAAAAAGCCGATTTGCAACGACGATACCATCGGGGCAGTGTCAGAACTGTTCGCAAGTAAAGGCTCCAACGCCTGGTTTGATACGGATGCGTCCGATATACTTCCGAAAGGATTTGTTTGCCCTGTCTGCGGAAAGGGAAAACGCTTTACAAAAGAAGAAAACACGCTTGACGGTTGGTTTGACTCGGGTTCATCTCATTTTGTAGTCCTGGGAGACGGTGTTTCGGATATATATCTTGAAGGCGGAGATCAGTACAGAGGATGGTTTCAGTCGTCCTTGCTTACCATGGTCGGAGCTACCGGAAAGGTCGGAGCGCCTTACAAGACCGTGCTTACACACGGCTGGGTAGTTGACGGAGAGGGCAAGGCGATGCATAAATCTCTGGGCAACTCGGTAAGCCCTGACGATATGGTGAAAAAATACGGCGCCGATTTGGTGCGCCTGTGGGCTGCCGCGTCAGACTATCATGTTGATGTTCGCTGCTCCGACAATATATTCAAGCAGCTTTCGGAGGCATACCGTAAGATCAGAAACACGGCGCGTATTATAATGGCTAACCTTGGGGACTTTGACCCCGATAAGGACTCTGTTTCTTACGAAGATATGTGCGAGATTGACAAGTGGATACTCGCAAGCACAAATGAGCTTGTAAAGACCTGCCGCGAGGGATATGACTCATATGAGTTCCACATGGTATATCACGCGATAAATAAATTCTGTACCATAGAGCTCTCAAAGCTTTATATAGATATTACTAAAGACAGACTTTACGTGGAAAAAGCGGATTCTCAGGCACGCAGAAGCGGACAGACGGCAATTTATCTTGCGCTTTCCGCAATTACCCGCCTTCTGGCGCCGATTATTTCGTTTACCGCGGAGGAAATCTGGCAGTCTATGCCTCATTCCTCAAAGGAAAATGTTGAGAGCGTATTTTTCAATGATATGCCCGAATTTGACGGTGATTTCTCCGCGCGCACACAGCAGCTCAGGGAAAAATGGGAAAAACTGCTTGATCTGCGCGACGGCGTGATGAAAGCGCTTGAGATAGCCAGAGCGGATAAAATGATAGGTAAATCGCTTGACGCGAAAGTAACCGTGTATACCGATGACGACAATGTTTATAAGCTGCTTGAGGAGTATAAAGACGAGCTTGCCACAATTTATATCACGTCGGGCGCGAAGGTCGTGTTAAGCGATGCTTTAAGCGAAGCTTTAAGTGAAGTGGCGGCGAAAAACGCATATACGGAGCCTGATTCGGGAATAGGCGTGGTGGTTGAACCCGCCGACGGGTGTAAATGCGACCGCTGTTGGTCATATTCGTCGGACGGAGTCCGTGACGACGAAGGCGGATTTCTCTGCGAGAGATGCCGTAAAATTCTGATGTGACTTGAATGTTCGGCGATATTATCGGAATTTTCATGTGCTTAAAGCTCGAAATATGCTGAGCGTATTTATGTGATTTTTAATATTAAAATATAACGGTTTCTTGATCGGATTTTTTGTTGACTTTGTTTTGGGTCTTTAAGACCGCAAGATCGGTGAGAATATCTGAGAGAAACCGTTTTTCAGATAATAATGAAAGTCTGACTTTGGATCTGTTACAAATGACTATAGCGCGTGAGGGAGTTTTTGATGTATATTTGGATTATTTTTATGCTGCTGTGTGTGTTTCTTGATCAGATAACAAAATACCTTGTTGTAATATATATGGATCTTTATGAATCTGTGGATATAATTCCCGGAGTTCTGAGATTTACGTATATCAGAAACGAGGGGGCGGCGTTCGGCTCTTTTTCGGATTCCCGCTGGGTTTTTATGGTGCTGTCCGCTGTTGCGATTGTGGGGATTCTTGTGTACTTTTTTGTCAAAAAGCCGCAGAATAAGCTGTTTTGCTCGGCTCTCACGCTCATAGTCGGCGGTGGAGTTGGAAATATGATAGACCGTATTAGACTTGGATATGTCGTGGATTTTATAGACTTCTATGCGTTTCCGAATGTCTGGAAATGGAATTTCAATGTCGCCGATTCGTTTGTCTGCGTCGGAGCGGGACTTGTAATACTCTGGATGATTATCGATATTGTCAAAGAAAACAAGAGAATTAAGCAAAGTGATATAGAATCGACGATAAGGGCAGAGGACGGTGGCGCCAATATGCGGGATGTACAAATGAACGATATTCCCGATGAGGATACAGACAGGATACAGGATGATTGCGAGAAGAGTTGCAAAGATGTCGCTCTGTCCGAAAGCGACCCGTCTGAACCGCAAGCCGATTCGGTCAAAGAGGAAAACAACGAAAACAGACCGCGGAAAGAATTTACGGCAGGCGATGCGGGTAAAGGCGGCGGCAACTTTGGTGACAAAAATCCGGACGGAGAGGAAGACTCGAAAGATTCGAAAGACTCGGAAGAAGACCCGGATAATAATTCCGAAGGTTAAGCGGAATATTTTGCCGTAAAATCCGCTTTAACTGCAAGTCGGGAAAACGGAAATGATAATAAAATTTACGAAAAATGGATTTTTCAAAAGGAGCGCGGTGAAAGCCGGGATTTTGATGTGACGGATATATATACGGATGATTTGGGTTTTGATGAGAGGGAAAGTTGTCCGGATGCGGATATGCAGTCGGATTTTCAAAGTAAAATGAGTTTGACTGTCTCAGATGACGAAAGCGGACAGAGACTGGACAGGTTTGTCTCGGAGACGGCGCATATATCACGCAGTCTTGCCGTCAAAATGATTTCGGAAAAAAACGTGCTTGTGAACGGAGAGTTTTCGGAAAAAAATTACCGGATACGGGTCGGCGATGTTTTAACTGTTTTTTTTCCGCCGCCGGAAAGCTGTGAGATTTTACCGGAAAATATAGAGCTTGATGTTGTGTATGAAGACGACGATATTATTGTGGTCAACAAACCGTCCGGAATGGTAGTGCATCCGGCGCCCGGCATATACAGCGGTACGTTGGTAAACGCCCTGCTTTATCACTGTAAAGGTTCTCTGTCGGGCATCGGAGGAGTGGCGAGACCCGGAATAGTGCATAGGATAGACAAAGATACGTCGGGATTGTTGGTGGTGGCAAAAAACGATTTTGCGCACCGGTTTCTTGCCGAACAGATTAAGGAGCATAAGGTGGAGAGGACATATCACGCCATTGCCCTGGGTAACTTTCGCGCGGATTGCGGCAGAGTTGACCGACCGATAGGCAGACATCCGACAGACCGTAAGCGAATGGCGGTCATTACCGACCCTCGGAAAAAAGCCAGAGACGCGGTCACACACTATACCGTGCTTGAAAGATTTTCTCTGCCGGGCGAAAGTCTGACTTATATAATGTGTAAGCTTGAGACCGGGAGAACACACCAGATAAGAGTTCATATGTCCGCCATAGGACACCCGCTTTTGGGAGATGCTGTATACGGCAACTCAAAAAGCAGGTTTCAGTCAAACAATTCCGATCTTATACACGGGCAATGCCTGCACGCTAAGGAACTTGTTTTGCGGCATCCCGTAACGCTGAAGTTAATGCATTTTGAGACGTCGTTGCCTGTTGACATGCTCTCTTTGCTTGACAGACTGCGCGGGAGCGGTTTTTGATAAGATTATATAGTAAATAAAAGAAATATGAGATTTGAAAAAGTAATAATAGTTTCGGATATGGACGGCACCTTTCTGGGCAGGGGCGCGACTGTTGTTCCCGAAAATGTTGAGGCTGTGGAATATTTTAATTCAAAGGGCGGAAAATTTACATTTGCCACCGGCAGAGTGCATTACAACATTTTCAAAGCGGTCAAAAACGCGAATCTTTTGTGCAATATTCCCGCAGTTACGGTAAACGGAGCCTGTATATATGATTTGTCTCTGAATAAAATCGTGTATGAAAATCCGATGAACGTGTCGGATGTCAAAGAGGTGACGGAGTTTGCCGATTCTGAATATCCGCATATAGGAGTCAGGTGCAGTACCGAATACGGGATGCTTACAAACCGGGTAAACGAGATAATTAAAAAAGATATAGACGGCTTTGAGGGCGGTCGTGTAGAGATTAAGGACACGGATATGTGGATAGGCGAAAAAATCTATAAAGTTGTTTTCAGGGCACAGGCGGAACAATTGCTGGAATTTCGCTCAGACCTTGAACGGAATTTTGCGGGCAGATTTAATATTGCCGCGTCTTCGCCGAGATTCCTTGAGTTGAATTCGCCGGGATGCTCAAAGGCTGACGGAATTGAGTTTATAAGCAATTATTATGAGAATGAATATAAATATAAGCCGATAGTTTTCGCGGTGGGAGACTATGAAAATGACCTGCAGATGCTGAATTCGGCGGACTATTCGGTGTGTCCGTCAAACGCTTCGGACAGGGTCAAAGCGGCGTCGGATTTTGTCCTGTGCGACTGTGATGACGGTGTTATAGGGGAGCTTGTAAAACTGATAGAAAGACTGTAATCCGAATTTTGCGGCTGTTTAGACTTATCATGGAAGAGGCGTAAAATCAAATCAATGTTTCACAAATATGCATTTAAGCCGCCCGCGGCGGTATGAGGTATGATATGAATTATGAAATGAGAAGAAAAGACAGACAGATGAGCCGCGAATTTGCGCTTGATGTAACCGACAGGTGTGAATACGCGATTATTTCCATGACAGACTCGGACAAAGCGCCGTACTGTATTCCGCTCAGCATAGTCAGAGACGGGGACTTTATTTATTTTCATTGCGCCGCGCAGGGCAGAAAGGTAGATATACTCAGAAAAAATCCCGCGGTTTGTATCTGCTGCGTCGGAGATACCGTGCGCCAGGAGGATAAATTTACGACCAAATATCAGTCCGCTGTAATATTCGGCAGGGCAAAGGAGGTTGTGAGCGATGAGGAAAAGATTCATGCACTGAGACTTTTGTGCCAAAGACATGCTCCGAGCAATATGAAGAACTTTGACGTCGTTATTGAGAAAAGCCTTAAGATTACCTGTGTATGGAAAGTTAAAATCGAAGAAATCAGCGGAAAATGCAATGGGTGAATTTTTCGATAAGCGAATTTTCGGCAAGCGAATTTTTGTCAAGCGAATTTTTCGCAAAACGAATTGTTTGACAAACGAATAAAGCGTTTTTTTGCAAAGCGAATTTTTTTATAACTTTTTGTTTATGCGAATTGTTTCATTTCATGAAACCGAAAATATTTTTATCTGTTTAAGCCGTCTGAAAGCGGCAGGAGGGATTAAAATGCTATACGAATCATTGAAGACAAAAAAACGAAAAGTAATACTTGATACCGATATCGGACCTGACTGCGATGACGTCGGGGCCATAGCGGTGCTTTTGTCATACGCGAAGGAGCTTGGTTTTGAGGTCGCGGGAATCTGCAACTGCACCTCCAATATCTACGGAAGCGTCACCGCGGACGTGATATGCGATTATTGCGGATATGAGAATATTCCCATGGGGATATATTCGAAACCCGGTTTTTACGACGATGACAGCTGTCTCAAATACAATAAGTTTATTGCGGAAAATTTCAGCGAGAAGTATAGAAGCGGCACTTTTGAAGTGCTTCCTCATGTGTCATTTTACAGAAAGCTGCTTTCCGAGGCGGAGGATGACAGTGTGATTATTGTTACTATAGGAATGTTCAATACTGTGGCGGCGCTGCTTGAAAGCAAACCCGATAAATATAGCGGCCTCACGGGATCGGAACTTGTGAGACGCAAGGTGCATTGCGCGGTTTCAATGGCGGCAAGGCTACCGAGCGGCAGAGAGTTTAATGTGGTCTGCGATTATAAGGCGTCAAAAGTGTTTTTTGAAAAATTTCCTCATAATATTTATGTGTCCGACGCGGCGTTGGGCGAAACCATAGTGACGGGTTACAAAGAGTCCGATGATATGCAGTCCAATCCGATATATAGATCCTATCAGCTCTATACCGCGGACAGAGAAGTAAAGTGCGTCAACGCGAGCTTTGATCTGACCGCCGTGCAGTTCGCGTGCGAAGGCGAGGGAGACGTTTATTCGCTTACAAAGCCCGGCAGACTTGAGTTTTACCGTGAGAAAAAGTTTCCTAATGAAGACGCCACAAGGTTTGTTGAGGATGAGGCGGGTAAAATATACTTTATGAAGAAAAATATTTCCGATGAAAAAATAGCACAGCTTCTGAACAGCCGTATACATACTTTTGACCGATAAGGCGAGGTCGGACTAAAACAGGTAGTAAAGACATTTGTAAATGAGACCACCCATGTTACCAAAATAACAGTCAACGGGGAAGAAATAACCTCAACACAGACACATCCGTACTATGTAGCGGACAAGGGCTGGGTGCTTGCCGGTAATCTTCGTGCGGGTGACATCCTTGTTATGCTCAACGGTGAGCATGTAGTGCTTGAACAGGTACAACATGAAATATTGGAATCTCCGGTTGTTACTTACAACTTCGAGGTTGAGGATTTTCATACTTATTATGTAGGTGAGAATGAGATACTGGTACATAATAAGTGTATAGATATTGTTGCACTTCCTGAAGTGAAAAAGGCAAGTCAAATAAAAGTAAGTGATACTGTTGATGTTTGGAATGACTATTTAGGACCAAATCAAACAAATATAAATAAATTTACAGGTAAAATAGACATGGATCGAATTTTTTCTGCCGATGGAACAAAAAGTATTAGATTTGGAAGACATGAGATGAATTCAATTGGAACATCTAAAGCTCATTTTCATTTCGAAGTATGGGATTACAATCCATCAACTTGTACCGTATATGAACGCTTGAAATAAAAGAGGTCTGTTTTATAATGAAAATTCAAATTTTATCATTGATAGAAGAAAGTCGAATTTTAGTAGCCTCGGATTATGGAGAATTCAATGCGTTTTGGAATAATTCTGAATCTCCAATAACAGGAAAGCAGTACGATGTCGAATTTGATATACCTTACAAATTTACATATTCGGAAATAAGTATAAGTAATCAATTACACCCTGAGATTTATTCAATTGATGAACAGACATATATAATCGGAAAAATTGATTCTTATGAAGATAAGGTATTATGTATGACTATAGGAGGTACAATTTTTCTAATTGAAACTGTTGAGGATGATCGGTTTTATAAGCTTAAAAATAATTATGTGATGATAATGACAGATCAACTCAATTTGTATGATACAAAGATGTTATTATAAAACTTAATAACAGTATTTGAAGAGCCGGACGTATTTGCTCAAAGTATGTCCGGCTAAAATTCAAATGATTAACGGTGTTATTAAGGATACGATGGACTTGCCGGTCATGTAAATTTTGAAATGTTTAGCAGGGCAGGAGCAAGGCACCCTTCGCGTATGTACATATTTTATATAGATTTAGGAGAGGTAGAAAACATGCATACAGAAATTGATGATGCAGTATACAACAAAGTCGAAAATATATTTTATAATAACGGTTATGTTGTTCAGCAAATAAAATACCCTTTATATATAGATGCTGTACATATTAAATCGACACACTATAAAGGTATTGATAGTTGTATTTCATGGCCATTGGAAAATAATACAGATGAGATATCTGTTAAGCTAACACAAGAAGTCACTACACGTTGGTTGAATAGTTCCAGATATGGTTTATGGACAATAACAGATATGAAACTATTGAAGCAATACATAACTCATTGTTATAAATTAGATATTCCTATTCGTATTCTTGCTATTGAATCCACGAATAGACATACTATATCCGGCAGTACATCAGGAGATGAAATTCGTGTCTTTTTAGGATATGAGTATATAGATACCAATATGCAAACTTCTTGTTCTTATGAAGATATGTATGGGGAAGAAAAACTATTCTGTGATGTTATTTCCAAGTTGAATAATAATTATTTATTTGGTTGTGTGAATGATGTAGAACAATATCTACGTATCAGAGAAACATTATCAGAAAATAATTATGGTTTTGAAGAATATTACTTTCCTTCCATATCAAAATTATCCGAAGTAAATATAATTAGTCGGAAATAACTAATTCATTAAACGGAGAGATACTATGGATTTTTCGAAAATGCCTTTTCTGATAACAAAAGATGAAAGTCATGAATTATATGAATATCAAAGCAATGTACTGAAATCTCCGTTATTATCGGACGAGGAAAAATTGATTAGATTAGCAATTATACAAACACTTGCTCCGGTTGAAGATTGGGAAAGTGCCGCAGAATTGTTGAAAGGATATATATATTCTTTTAATAAATTTAATTTACTTATTGGTGCATTTATAGCCTTAACTGCATTCGAATCAGTCAGATATAAAAATATTTCATTTTTTATTTCGTTAATAAATAATAACATGCCGATATTAAAAGATGAGAGTTTATCGGTTGCATGTTTTATTAAAGCGAGATATATTATTGAAAAAGGCGGTAATTTAAATGAAGCAATTGCATTATTAAAACAATCGATTATACAAGGTCCACAATTTGTTATGAATTATATGGAATTATCGAGATATGCAGATCAAGAATTAAAAAAACAATATATTCGGAAAGCTTGCGAAAATGTTAAAAGTACATTTGATAACAAAACAGATATAAGTACTTCAGAACTTATAGAACCAAGGAATTTCTTTAATGAGAGAATATTGGAAATTGATATGAACAAAGAATTTTATCAAAAACTGGTTTCACAATGTGACTGATATATATTAATGCCAAAACATATGATTTATCCAATGTATTCTAAATCAAGGCAATTGGCAAAGACTATTAGGTAGTGGTCATGGCGGTATCCGTACGATGCCGCCATTAAATATACATTGGCGGGCTTTTTAATAAAAGATTAAATATTCCGTCTTTTCAAAAATATTGACAAAAAGTTATAAATTTGATATAATAATAAGGAACAGAAAGCGAAAGTTTGGACGGGGGAATGTCTGATTGAAAAAATTTGGTATAAGCGCGCCGTCAAGGATATACGACTCTTATCCGGGCGGACATTTTTCAATGAGTGAAATGGTGGATTATATGTCCGCTGTGGGATTTGACGGAATCGATATGTCTTTTGAGAACATCGGACGTTTTGACGACGCGGTGAACAGCGTGCTGTACAGCGCGGCAAGCCGCGCCGAAAAGAGGGGATTGACTCTGTCATCCTGCCATCTTCCGTTTTATATGCCGGACCCTGACGGACAACAGCTCATGACTTCGTTTTTGTCGGAGCTTAAAAAGGGGATTGACGCGGCGGCTCTGATGAATATCGGGTATGCGGTCACTCATCCGGTAGCTTACCATTCGCAAAGACGCACATATGAAGAATGGCTTGAAAAAAATAAGGAGTTTTTATCTCCGGTAATTGAATACGCGCGAAAAAAAGGTGTAAAAATCTGTATTGAGAACATGGCGAGCGCGAACGAATCCGAAAAAGATCATCTGTACGGATGTACGGCGGATGAGATACTTATTCTTGCGAAAATGTTTGATTGCGGCGTTTGCTGGGACTTCGGACACGCAAATCTCAGCGGACTTTCTCAGTCCGGTGAAATTGAAAAAATCGGCGGGAAGCTCTGTGTGGTTCATATACATGACAATGACGGGAAGAAGGATTCGCATTTTTTACCTTTTTCAGGGAATATTGACTGGACAGACGCGATGATGGGGCTTAAAAATATAGGGTATTGCGGATTTTTTGATATGGAAGTCAAGTCTTCGGAGCTTCCGGCGGACAGGGAGATAAGAACGGATTACGGAAGAAAAACGGTTTTCTTTGCCCGGAAGCTGATTAATATGGCGCGGATTAATAAGTAAATCGGATATTTTTTAAATTTGTGACTTTATTTTAACGCACGCCAAAGACAGGCAGAGTGTGCGTAGTCAAGAGGGAAATATGCTTTTATATAATTCACTTACAAGAAAAAGAGAAGAGTTTGTGCCGAGAACAGAAGGCAAGGTCAGCATGTATACCTGCGGACCCACCGTATACCACTATGCGCATATCGGTAATCTGCGGACTTACATCATGGAGGATGTGCTTGAAAAATATCTGACTTATTCGGGATATGAAGTAAACCGTGTTATGAACATTACGGACGTGGGACACCTTACGAGCGACGCCGACACCGGTGAGGATAAGATGCTTAAGGGCGCTAAAAGAGAGCACAAGACCGTGCTTGAGATAGCGAAGTTTTATACCGATGCTTTTTATGACGACTGCGGTAAGCTCAATATAAAGATTCCCTCCACGGTACAGCCGGCAACCGGATGTATCGGTGAGTTTATTTCGCTCGTGCAGTCGCTTGTTGACAAGGGGTTCGGATATGTCGCGGGAGGAAACGTATACTTTGATACCTCAAAGCTTAAACAGTATTATGTGTTTAACGATTTCAGCGAGGACGACCTTGAAGTGGGAGTGCGCGAGGGCGTTGAGGGAGACGAAAACAAAAAGAACAAGGCGGATTTTGTACTTTGGTTCACAAAATCAAAGTTTGACGACCAGGAGCTGAAATGGGATTCGCCGTGGGGGCTGGGTTATCCGGGATGGCATATAGAATGCTCGGGAATCTGTATGAAGTATCTTGGGGAGTATCTTGACATTCATTGCGGCGGCATTGACAATATGTTCCCTCACCATACAAACGAAATTGCCCAGTCCGAAGCTTACCTGGGGCATAAATGGTGCAATTACTGGTTTCATGTGCATCATCTGAATACAAGCACAGGTAAAATGTCAAAGTCAAAGGGAGAATTTCTGACCGTCTCCCTGCTGGAAAGCAAGGGATATGACCCTATGGTTTACAGATTTTTCTGCCTGCAGTCGCATTACCGCAAATCTTTGGTATTTTCATATGAAAACCTTGACAACGCCGCTGTGGCTTACAATAAGCTTGTTGCGAGGATAGCGGCGATTGATAAGTCAGACGGGGAAACAGACCCTGACGCTTTTTCGGACTATAAGAGAAAGTTTGTTTCGGCGCTTGACAATGACCTCAACACGTCGCTCGGAATTACCGCGGTGTATGATGTGCTGAAATCAGACCTTAACGGCAAGACCAAGTTTGATTTGATAGAGGATTTTGACAGAGTTTTGTCATTGGATCTTATCAAGGCCGCGGAGAATTATTCGGTCAATAAGGACGCGGAAAATGCTTTGCTCGGCGCGGATGACGAACTGATTGAAGAAATTGAACAGCTTATTGAAGAAAGAAAACAGGCTAAGAAAAACAAGAATTACGCGGAAGCGGACAGAATAAGAGATTATCTCGCTCAAAAAAATGTGACGCTGATTGATACGCCGACGGGAACAACATATAAAATAGGATGATTGGAAAGATTGAATGTCAAAGCTTAAGGAATTTTATAAAAAACACAGGGAAGTAATACTGTATCTTGCCTTCGGAGCTTTTACAACAGTGGTGTCTCTGGCGACCTATTATCTGACTTTTGTTGTCAGTGAAAAAGTATTCGGGTTCTCCCTTGCCGATAAAAAAAGCGGCGTTTATATCGCGGTCTACAGTACAGCTCAGGTACTGCAGTGGTTAAGCGGCGTTATATTTGCCTTTATTACAAACAAAAAATGGGTATTTACCGAGAGCGACAAAAGTATCCCGGTAATAAAACAGTTAGGGATTTTTGCCGGGGGCAGAGTGGCGACCTTTTTCCTCGATTACGGATTGACATATGTGGGAGTAAGACTGCTTGACAAGCTGATGAACGGCGCGGATTTTCCGTTCAATCTCGGCTTTACCGTGCTGCATATCAACGCGGAGTTTATCTCAAAGCTTATAGTTTCCGTAATAGTGGTTGTGACCAATTATATACTCAGCAAGGTATTTGTATTTAAAAAAAGCAAAAATGTTTCCTGACGTAAATATTATTGAGTTTTACTATGGTTGTTTAAAATACGGACACGGAAAACAGGGCAGACCCCAAGGAGTCTGCCCTGTTTAATATTCCGATTTTTTGCGGTTTTTTATAGAAATGAAATCAATCGCCTGTCAATTACCTGTCAAAGGATAAATTTAAACGCTTGCTAAGAGCTTTAAATTTACGTGCAGGCAATTACAGTTGAAAGAATCTTTCTCTGTCCGTTTGTCGGATTTTTCAGTTTTCCGTTATTTTGCAGTGTCTTTATGCAATGGAGTAAAAACCATCCGTCAGACCCGAATAAGAATTGCAGCTCGTATTCCTTTGTCCTTTTCAGATGTTCCGGAAGGGTTTTAAGTAAGGCTTCCTCATACGGCATTTTGAGAGAGTTTAATTCGTCCTCATGCTTTTCCTTGATTTTTGCTCCGATTTCAATCAACCTGTTCCGAATGTCCTTGCTGCCGAGAATTACCGGCTGCCAGGAAGCCTTGAATCCATGGTCGTTTCCGCAGGTCTTTACATAGCCTTTTTCGGAAAGCCATGCGTATTCGTCCATTGAGAACGGTGTCGCGCCTTCTTCGGATATAAAATCCGAGATTACGCGTAAGGCATCCTCTGAATACCGTGCGGTTATGGGTTCACGGTCCGACCATTCGGTGTTGAGTTGCCAAAGAATATAGCCGTTATTTGCATTCCACATCGGACCGCAGAAGTTTTTCATATAGACATAGTCCGAGGGCAAAGAGATATTGTCGGGAATTACCGACGCGTGGACAATGTTGTGCCCACCGTCGGGGCGTATAGTGGCTACTTCCTCAAATGAGATTGTATTGTTCTTTTTTTCATCCGACTGCGCGGCGATAAACGGGATAAGCGACCATAATATGAAGTTTGTATCCGCGCGGTCTGGTGAGGTCATTGTAATCTGTCCGTCTGTCTGAGCGCAGATAATATCCGGGTCATCAAGAATTTTCGAGGAAATCAATTCGTCGTACAGGTCATTGGCAAACAATTTTGCGGCGCGCTTGTACATATTGTCCTGCATTGTCAAAAGCTCGGCGGTGGGTTCGGTGATAATAAAGTTAATAATGTACTTGTCTTTTTGTTTTTTCAAAAGTCCGTATTCCTCAAGCAGTTCGGCTTCGCTTTCCACGTAAACGGGAGAAACGCCTAGGTCGTCGGCTATTTCTGAGATTGTCTTTGCTTGGCGTAAAATGCAATAGCAGATGTTTTGCGATAGCAAGCCGCAAAAAAGGTCTTGGGGAGATTTTGTACCCACAGATCCGTTTATCCCAAATGAATGAAATTTTATGGGATTAAATTTGAGTTCACTTGTTTTTCTCATGGTATCCATACCTCTTTTCAATTCTTTTTTGGCTTCAAACAAGTGCCATTTGACAGTTCCGAGCGGAATTTTAAGCTCCGAGGCAATATCCGCCTGCTTTCGGTTTTCAAAATAATACGCGATTATTATTTTTCTTTGCAGTTTGGACAGATACGCTATTTCGCTTTGCAACCGGCGGACAGATTCCGTGCGCTCGGAAATATCGGACTCTGAATACGGGTCGGCTATCAGGTCAGCGACCTCGTCGATTGACACGCCTACAAGGCTTTTTGCGGAATCGCGGTAATAGTTGCTCAGCGCATTGTGCGCTACTGTCCAGATGAATTTACTTACGTTACTTACGTCCGAAATATCGTCCTTAATAATCAGTGCCCGGTAGGCGCGCAATATTATCTCCTGCGACAGGTCTTCCGCGTCCTGTATATTTTTGCACCGCTTAAGCGCAAAACCGAATATAGGCTTCAGATATTCATTGATTATTTTCTCCGCATCTGTTCTGTTCACTTGTTTTCTCCTTTTGAAAGCTTTCACTTATATAGACACTTAATTGAAAAAAGGTTGGCAAAAATCCGAAGATTATTTATAATCCAAAAGCGCGATGATTGGCAGGATGTTCATATACATGCCGTCAAAGCGATAAGCAGTCTCTTTTTCGCTTTTCTTTTCCAAAATAAATGACGCCAATTCTTCTGAAAGACAGTTTGTTACCTTTTCGACCGGTTTCTCGGATTTCTCGCTTATTTGCGCCGCGGTCGCATATAAGTTCTCGGAATGAACGGTCAACCGGTAAAGAGCGGATGCGATTTTAAGATTGTTGACATCACAAAACGGCTTTAGTATTGAAGCAATACGTCCTATATTTGTGTTCGTCAAATTCAGGTCCTTATTGTCCGAGAAAAATACTGTCCCGTGCCGCATGGTTGTTGTAATTTCGGGTATGCTTAAACATGAGTAGCCATAAGAGTTTTTTTCCGGGGGCTTTATTGCTTCACCGGTATCCCGATTTTTGTTTGTTGGTTCTGGGGTCATATATTTGGTTATTATAGAAGTGTGTAATTCCGCAGCTGCCCGCAAGGCAAAATCAAAATCTTCGCCTTCGGGCAGAGTGCCGATTTTTTTGCGCAGGGTGGAAAAAATATCGTCTGACGCTGACGAGAGAGTATATCCGAGAAGTTCGTCTACAGTAACATTGAAAATTTTTGCTATTTTCGGCAAAAGCTGAATATCGGGACAGCATTGTGCCGATTCCCATTTGGATACAGTCTGATTGGTCACGCCCAAAAGGTTTGCAAGATTTTCCTGTGTAAGGTCTTTTTGCTTTCTTAATAGTGCGATTTGTTCATTAAGTTTAAGTTTAAATGCTGACATTTGCATAACTCCTTTCGTTTTAAGTTTAAAACTACAGTTATATTATACATAAACTTAAAAACCAAAGCAATAACGCATTGGTTTTACACAGTCTCATTTTTCCAACTGCGGGTTGGACAGAAACGGACTTTGTAAAAAATTTTTAAAAATGTGCTTTATTGTGATTTAATCACAGAAATAAATCCGAAGAAGAGGTATAATGTATACGGCAATTGAATAAAGCGCAGTCAGTATGCCGCAGGCTTGCCGACGGTTTTATATACGCGCATTCCACCGATATTCAGACTGAGGAAATCTTTTTCAATATATTGATTTTTATCTGACTTTATGGTAAAATTGTCTTTGGGAATATGGCAACAAAGGCGGTAAAATTATGTATTGGATATTCATTTTCGCAATAATACCGGTCATCGTTTTGATTCCGTTTGGCAGAATACTTGTAAAAAGACTGATTTTGTCGGCAAAGATCAGGAAATTCTGCGTCGAAAATAATTTGAATTTTGTCGGAACACATTTACTTTGGTGTCTCGGCGGCAAAAACGGCGGCAATTGTGATTTCTATATTGAAAGTGGAGATACCGTGTATTCGGTTAAGCTGTGGGCAATGAAACGGCGCCATACGATTCTGTGCTTCACATACAACGGGCATTATTTCATACGCGGCTTTGTCGCCTTTGCGTCGGGTATGTCCATGGGAAAAATACCGGTGGATTCCAAATTCAAAACATTGCCGGATTTTGATTTCCGGTATAAGTTTCGGGAAGAGTGGTATGTCAAGGATTACAAACCGATACTGCTTATAAACCCCACCTGTTATGAAGTCAGGCTTATCGGTCGGGACAAAAAAGAATCTGTTGTCGGCAGAGGGCAAACGGTGAACGGTTTTTATATACATACACTGTCTTCGCTTTTAAGCAAATTGTACATTGAGAAAAGCTCAAATGATTTTGTTGACTTTATTGACAGCGGAAATCAATTATAGCCTTTCTCCGTACAGCGCTTTAAAAGGGCAAAGTATATAGGGCGATGCTTATGGAATTTGCTCGGAGAGCATTAATTAATATTTTTAAGGAGAGGATATTATGAACCCAAAAGTCAGACTTAATGACGACAAAGAGGTCGTCGCCAAAATAAAAGAAGGCTTGAAAGCCAAGGGCGGTTATTGTCCCTGCAGGATTCCGCGTACCGAAGAATATAAGTGTATCTGCAAGGAATTCAGAGAACAGATTGCCGACCCCGAATTTGAAGGCTATTGCCACTGTATGCTTTATTATAAGGAAAAAGGCTGATACTTACGGTCGGGTTATGCAAATTATTATATAAGTAAATTTTTAAATATAAACGGAGGAAATAAATCATGTCTGTAATCAGTTTAAACAAGAATAATTTCAAATCGGTACTGAACGGCGAAAAGCCGGTGCTCATCGACTTTTACGCGGATTGGTGCGGTCCTTGCCGCATGGTATCCCCGATTGTTGAGGAGATCGCGGAGGAAAATCCCGACTGTGTTGTAGGGAAGGTTAATGTGGATGACGAACCCGAGCTTGCGAGCGCGTTTGGAGTTGTAAGCATACCCATGCTTGTCGCGATCAAAGACGGAAAGGTTTCAGGGCAGCTTGTCGGATTCAGACCGAAGTCTCAGATTGTATCCCTTATTAAGGGCTAAGTTGCGCAAACAGTTTTTATCAAGTATTTTAATGCCGTCGCTTCTTGAGGATTCCAATATTCCCTCAGAGGAAAAATATTTCAGCATTCTTGTGACCACTTCACGGGCGGAGCCTATGTATTTGGCTATCTGCTCGTGAGTGAGTTTTATTGTGTCGGTGTTGTTTTTTGATATTTCGTCGAGTAAAAATATCGCGGGCCGTCGGTCAATGCTCATGAAACGAATCTGCTGCATGACCTAAATGACGTCAGATAAACGGCTGACGGCGCTTTCCAGCGCGTAAATTTTCACTTCCGGCACACGGGAGGAAATATTTTCAAAAGTATGCCCGCCGATAATTATGCAGTCGCTGTCGTTTTCAGCGTCAACTACGACGTCAAAGGTTATGCTGCGAATTACGCAAGAGGCGGATAGCATACATATATCTCCCGCAGAAAGACGGTACAGAGTAATTTCTTTGCCGTCCTCGGACAGCATATACAGGCGCAAGCATCCCGATTTTACAAATATAACTCCCGTACATTCGTTTCCGTCATGTATGGTGTCTCCTTTTTTATAGTGAATTTCTTTGGAGCTTTCCGCCATTTTTTCGCGGTCGGATTGAGACAGCTTTGACCAGAACGGAAAGTGCTGTGAGAACAAATCGTTTATTTCTTTTTTTAACATACCTGACCTCATTTGTATTGATTTAATGTTGTAAAAAATCTGAAAAATTGTCCGTCACATGAGGTGTGGACAGAAAGGCGGAATAAAATGAAAACAGTAATAATAGGCGGCGTCGCGGGGGGCGCGTCCGCCGCGGCAAGACTGCGCAGACTTGACGAGCATATGCAGATCGTCATTCTTGAAAGAGGGGAATATGTCTCGTTTGCCAATTGCGGTCTTCCGTATTATATAGGCGGTGAGATAAAGGACAGAGATCAGCTTACACTTCAGACCCCGCAAAGCTTTAAGTCGAGATTTAATACAGATGTGAGAGTGAAGAATGAAGCCCGGGCAATAAATCCCGACAAAAAGACGGTAACGGTAAAAGAACTCGAAACGGGCAGAGTGTATGAGGAAAGCTATGATAAGCTTATATTGTCGCCCGGAGCTTCTCCGATACGTCCGAATATAAAGGGCATGGAGAGCGACAAAGTATTTACCCTCCGCAATATTCCGGACACCGACAGGATCAAGACATATATTGAGAAAAAACATCCCGCCTCCGCGATAGTGGTCGGCGGAGGATATATCGGCGTTGAAATGGCGGAAAATCTGAAAAAAGCGGGGCTTGACGTGACCGTAGTGGAACTTTCCGACCACCTTATAGCGCCGCTTGACTTTGATATGGCGGCGGATGTGCATCGGTATATAAAAGATAAGGGTATAAAGCTTGTGCTGAACAACGGTGTGCAGAGCATTTCGGATAACGGCAGGCTTACCGTCGAACTGCAAAAGGGAAGTATATGCGCCGATATGCTGATAATGTCGGTCGGAGTGCGTCCGGATTCTCAGCTTGCCAAGGACTGCGGAATTTCCCTGAACGGCAGAGGGTGCATTGTGGTCAATACGCATATGCAGACCGACATCAAGGATATATACGCGGTGGGCGACGCGGTCGAGGTGGTCGATTTTGTCACCCGGAAGCCCGCGTTTATTCCTTTGGCGGGACCCGCCAATAAGCAGGGCAGGATAGCCGCCGACAATATATGCAACATTCCTTCCGAGTATGAGGGGACCCAAGGCTCGGCGGTTTTGAAGCTTTTCGATATGACGGTCGCCACTACCGGATGCAATGAAAAGTCCGCGGTTGCAGGCGGCTTGGATTATGATAAGACATACATTTATTCGGGTTCGCACGCCTCTTACTATCCCGGAGCGAAGAACATGTCAATAAAGGCTTTGTGGGAGAAAAAGACCGGGAAAATACTCGGCGCGCAGATAGTAGGGTTTGAAGGCGTGGACAAAAGGCTTGACGTCATCGCCTCGGCAATCAGATTCGGGGCAAAGATAACGGATCTTGCCTCGCTTGAGCTGTGTTACGCTCCGCCTTTTTCAAGCGCCAAAGACCCTGTGAATATGCTCGGCTTTGTGGCGGAAAATATTATTACCGGCAAAGTAAAGCAATATTTCTGGCATGATGTGGAAAGGCTTAAAAAGGATTCGGGTGCGACGCTTCTGGATGTGCGCACGCAGACCGAGGTCTTGCGCGGAAAGATAGACGGCGCGATTCATATTCCGCTTGACAAGCTGAGATTTAATCTCGCGATGATACCCAAGGACAAACCGGTGTATGTGAATTGCCACAGCGGGCAGCGAAGCTATATTGCGTGCCGTATTTTGTCTCAGAACGGATATGACTGTTATAACCTTGCGGGTGGATGGCGGCTTTATGAGTCGGTGGTGCATGAACAGGCGTCCGAATATGACTGCACGAAATGCCGGTAAAGCTTACGGGCTATCGTCACGGTTTGTATCAAGCCTACACTATATATTTTACCATGAAAAGTCGGGGAACGCAAGTCCGATTTAGAGGTATTTCCAAATGAATACAGGAGGTAATGGCTCGTTTGATATACTTATGGCGGTACGAGGATCGCGGCAGTTTATATTTCGTAAAGATTTTGATTAAAATAATGGAAAAACAACTGAAAAAAAGCCCTCTGTTTAAGAGGGCTCAGAATGAAAACAAGGGATAGCGCTTTATAATAACAAAAATTGCTCAATTGCGGGTCGAGACTGCGAAATTATTCATGCTCTTGAAGAAACAAAACTTTCCGGTACAGCCGTTCATTTTACATGGTTGCACAAAGAGAATTGTGTTTAGAAAAGTTCAGACATCTTTTATCGGAGAGTTCTTCCCGTAAGGCAACTATTTTCTTACTATACGTCTCCGGCACATTCCGGTTTTTCCGCATTTGTGGCATGTGAGTCTGCGCTTTGTCAGGGTATGGTAACCTTTTACGTATTCGCCGACGGTGGGCACAAACAGGCTTTTACAGTACGGACACTCGTAGTATCCTCCTTCGATATCCAACAGAACGGTAACGGCAATTCCGGATATACCCGTGATAATTGCAAGGATTATTATCGCGACCCTTGCCGCGGTCGGCATATCAATGAGGGAAGCAATAATAATCAGGCTTATTACCGCTATTATGGTTATAAAACCGCATATTACGGATAGCGCGGTTTTTTTCTTGTTTTCCGAGTTTTCCTTTAACAGATTCATCATGTTTTCCTCCGCTTTGTTTTGGTATTCGTTTTCAAAGACCCTTTTGCCGGTGAGCAGATCGTTGACGGTTATGTGAAGTATTTCGCACAGCGGCAGCATAAGGGAGACATCCGGCATTCCTTTTCCGCATTCCCATTTTGAGACTGTTTTGTCGCTGATAGACAACAGGTCCGCAAGCTGCCTTTGAGTGAGGTTTTGTTCCTTCCTCATCTCGGCTATAAATTTTCCGGTTTTGATTTGGTCCATCGACTGTCCTCCTTTCTGCTCATATTATACATTCTTTTTGCGTCGAAAAACACATACGAAACGTAGACTTTCGGGGTATATGCGGAGCGTAGAGCTTTATTTTCAGGGATAAATCAGTATATTTCACGTCGGAAATTTTATCGGGAATTGCTGACAGAGGTAAATAGCGCTGTCAAAATGACGGAAAGCTTTCGCCAATCTTTTTCAAAAGGCGGCACGGCGGAGGAGGGGGAACCCTTCTGTAAGGCGCCGGAAGCGCAGGAATTCCATTTTCGGCATTTCAGAGAAAGAGTAAAGCAGGGATGAGGAAAATATCCCTGCTTTAACGTTATTTGTTTTTCTTATTCAGTTTTTCTCTTGACCCGTCGGGGTATTGAACTACCGTGTTGTCAAGTATTTTTGTCACATGAGCGCGGTATTCGGCAATGTATTCTTTGTGCAGCGCGTTGCGCTCGCTTTCCTCTTCGGGCGTCAGACCTTCATCGGATTTTTTCTTTTTTGCCAGCTCGTTTATGCGGTCGATTTTTTTCTGTTCCATAAATTAACCTCAGGTTCATCTGAAATATTTGATTTTATTCTCTGATGCCGATTCCGAGCTTATATTTAAGGTCGTTTAAAACTTTGTTGGTTATTTTTTCGGTTTCGTCGTCGGTCAGTGTGTGGTCGTCCGCGCGAAGGACAAGGCGGAAAGCAACCGATTTTTTTCCTTTGCCTATCTGTTCACTTCTGTAAATGTCAAAAAGCTTGACTTCGTTTAACAGTTTACCCGCGGAATGAGTTATTATATCCTCTATTTTTCCTATTTCAAGCTCGTCGTCACACACGAAAGAGAAGTCTCTTGTGACAGTCGGGAATTTGGACAAAGGCTTGAAGTTTATTTTTGTGTCCGCGTTTTCCCAAATCAGGTCAAAGTCGAGCACTCCGGCGTACATTTCGACGCTTATACCGTAATTTTGCGCAGTGAGCGGATGGATTTGACCGAAAACTCCGAGCTCAACACCGGTTTTGGTCATTATTTTTGCGCATCTGCCGGGGTGATAAGCGTTGTCACATGAATATGACTCATATGTCGGCTTAATATTGGCGGAGGCTAAAATGTTTTCGATAACACCCTTTAAAGTGTAAAAGTCCTCGTCTGCTCCGCACATTCCGATTGATATGACCTTTTTCTCGGTCGGAAGCAGGTTTATGTCCTCGGAAGGTATATATACGGACGCCATTTCAAACAAACGCACGTCTTCGTTTGAGAAGTTTATATTTCTTGACAGAATTTCAAGCATGGAGGGCAGCGCGGTAGTCCTCATAATGCTTGTGTCCTCTCCCAAAGGATTTGAGATTATCACGCTTTTGCGGCGAGGGTCGTTTTCGGACATTCTGATTTTATCATAGTATTTGGGACTGATAAACGAAAAAGTCTGAGTCTGGTCAAATCCCATTCCGTACATGAGTCTTTCGGTTTTGACCTCAAACGCTTGCTTGGGCGTTCTGCCTCCCTGCGTTGTTTCGGCATAAATGCAGGTGGATTTTATTTTGTTGTAACCGTATATTCTGATTACCTCTTCGGCGATATCGTTCATACAGGTGAGGTCTGAGCGGAAAGAGGGAACCGTTATTTTGTCGCCGTCGACTTTACATTCAAGCTTTTCGAGAATGTTTTTCATATACTCGTATGAAAGCTCAACCCCAAGAAATTTATTTATTTTATCCACGTCAAGTGTGAGTACAACAGGTTCCTTTTTGCCCGGATATACGTCTATTATGCCGTCCACCACCTCACCGGCGTCCAGAAGCTGTACCAGTTCGCAGGCTCTGAGAAGTCCGGGCATACAGTTTTCAGGGTCAAGCCCCTTTTCGTATCTTGAGGACGACTCTGTTCTCATGCCGTTTTTCTTGGCGGTTACTCTTACATTTGTGCCGAGGAAGCAGGCGGATTCGAATACAACCGTGGAGGTATTGTCCTCTATCTCACTGTTTTCCCCGCCCATAACGCCCGCGAGAGCGCACGCCTTTGCCCTGTCGGCAATAACCAGCATACTTGAGTCAAGCACATGCGCCTTGCCGTCAAGCGAAACAAACTTTTCTCCGTCCAGCGCCCGACGGACGTTTATGGCGCTGCCGTCAAGCGAAGCGTAATCAAAGGCGTGCATGGGCTGACCGTATTCAAGCATGACGTAGTTTGTTATATCGACGATGTTGTTAATGGGTCTGACGCCGGCTGCCTTTAGGCGCATTCTGAGCCACAGAGGAGACGGCTTTATTTTTACATTCTTAACTACTTTTGCCGCGTATCGCATACAAAGGTCAGGCGCGCTTATCTGTACGGACAGATAATTTTTTATGTCGTCTCCGTCGCCGCTGTCTTTGACAACCGGCGCGGGGAGATTGAATTTGCGATCAAAGGATATCGCGCTTTCACGGGCAAGACCTATTACGGACAGGCAGTCGGGGCGGTTTGAGGTTATTTCAAATTCAACCACCGTGTCGTTCAGCATAAGCGCTTCTCTTATGTCAGTTCCGAGCTTGTCTTCATATTCATCCTTGTCAAGTATAAGTATGCCGTTTTCTTCCTTGCCGGGCATATCGTGCGGCGTCAGATTGAGTTCTGCCATGGAGCACAACATACCGTTCGATTCAACTCCTCTGAGTTTGCCCTTTTTGATTGTGACTCCTCCGGGCAGATGAGCAACCGGGAGAGCGGCGGGAACAATATCGCCTTCTTTTACGTTCTGGGCGCCCGTCACTATCTGCACAGGCGAACCGTCCTTGGCTCCCGTATCCACTTGGCATATAAACATATGGTCGCTGTCGGGATGCCTTTCCATGCTGACCACTTTCGCGACGACGACATTTTGAATGTTTTCGCCGAGAATTTCGTACCCCTCGACTTTTGAGCCGGTATCGGTCATTCTGTCGCAGAATTCTTTGACCGGTATCGAGTCTGTATTTGTAAAATCATTTAACCATTTAAGCGATAGATTCATTGTATTATTCCTTTCTCGTATTTTCCGGCTTTAAAATTGTTCTATAAATCTGACGTCGTTCTCATAAAACATACGGATGTCGTCTATATGGTATTTGAGCATCGCGATTCTTTCAAGACCCATGCCGAATGCAAAGCCGCTGTATTTTTCGGGGTCTATTCCGCACATGGAGAGCACGTTGGGGTGCACCATTCCGGCGCCGAGTATTTCTATCCAGCCTTCTCCCTTGCAAAGTCTGCAGCCTTTGCCTCCGCACATAAAACAGGAGATGTCAACCTCCGCGGACGGCTCGGTAAACGGGAAATGGTGCGGGCGGAAACGTATCTTTGTATCTTCTCCGAATTCGGTCTTGGCAAAGGTTTCAAGCATCCCTTTGAGGTCGCCCATGGTTATTCCTTCGTCTACCGCAAGTCCCTCCATCTGATGAAACAGGGGAGAGTGAGTGGCGTCCATAGCGTCGCTGCGGTAAACTCTTCCGGGTGAAATTATCCTTATCGGAGGTTTTTGTTTTTCCATTACTCTTGCCTGTACAGAGGAAGTCTGCGAACGGAGAAGTATTTTGTCATCGGTTATATAGAAGGTGTCCTGTGTGTCGCGCGCGGGATGGTTTTCCGGAATATTAAGAGCCTGGAAGTTATAATAATCATACTCTACCTCCGGTCCTTCGGCTATTGAGAATCCCATTCCTATAAAAACGTCCTCAAGTTCACGCTGCACAAGTGTGAGCGGATGAATATGCCCGATTTTGCTTTTTTTGCCCGGCACGGTCACGTCGAGCTTTTCATCCTTTAGTTTTAATTCAAGCGCGGCGGCGGCAAGCGACTGCTTTTTTTCGGCTATCGCTTTTTCAATATCTTCTCTTACCTCGTTGGCTGTCTGACCGATAACCGGACGTTCTTCGGGCGCAAGCTGTCCCATGCCTCTGAGCACGGCGGTAAGCTCTCCTTTTTTTCCGAGATATTTTACACGTATTTCTTCGAGTTTTGCGTTGTCGGTATCTCTTTGATTTATCTGCTCCAACGCGCTTTGCCTTATGCTGTTCAGTTTTTCTTTCATAATATTTTAATCCTTTCGTTTATTTTCCACGCTGCGGAGTAATCGGCAAGATGGTTTTATATCCGTTTCTGCATAAAAACAAAAAACGTCCCGATTATATAATCGGGACGGAATAAACAATCCGCGGTACCACCCACATTCCGGCTTTTTGGACCGGCGCTTTTTCAAGGCAATTTTCACGTAACCTTAAGTTATGCGAGTCTGATTACCTCAAAGACATTTAACGGTGTCTGACCGTACCCAGCTACACGGCAATGCTTTTACCGGGTCTGCTCCGAAGCGAAATGCGTTTTCCTCACATATGTCCCCGTCTCAGCGCGGGGGGACTCTCTGTAATATGCCTTACGGGAAAAGCTTACTTCATCATGGCATTTTGTTATATTATATATAAATTATATCATCAGTATGTTTTTTTTGCAAGTGTCAATATTTTCAAAAATGTTTTATGATACAGTCGATTAGTTATATATTTTACATAAATCAGAGAATGTTGAAGTGGAAGAGCAGGAAAATTATAATAACCTGAATAATAATGATTATCGGAATGCCCACCATGAATTTGAAATGCTTTGTTTTGTGGCGGATTATATGCATACATATGTACATGGCGACAGAGCCGCCCAACGCGGAAAGTATGAGCAGGGTTTTTTCCGGTATTCTCAGGCGCACATCGTTTTTCTTCGATATGACCTTGTCGTATATGCAGATTATAACCGATAATATTGAAATTATAATCAAATAAATTATCAGAATCGATAAGGCGAAATTTTCCTTGATAAAATCAAGCATATTAACCTCCCGTGCCGCCTTTGGCGGCTCAAATTTTTGTGTGAAGCAACCCGAGGGCGGGCTTGCACACTTATTTAATTACGCTTATTTTCCTGTCCGGCTTATCTGGAGGAAAAGCTTTCTTTAAGACTGACTACCCGGTTGAAAGTGTTTTCATATTTTGTGTCCTTGCAGAAATAGCCCATTCTGACAAACTGAAATTTTTCCGAAGGCTTGGCGTCTGACACCGAGATTTCGGCTTTTGCGTGCTCAATTGTAATGAGAGAGTCGGGATTCAGATAATCGTTGTAGGTCTTGTCCTCGGGAATGTCGCCCACGTTTTCAATCGTAAACAGTCTGTCGTACAGCTTCAGAGTAATGTCCTCGGCGTACTTGGCGCTGAGCCAGTGAATGGTGCCTTTGATTTTTCTGCCGTCCGCGGGGTTGTTGTTTCTCGTCTCAAGGTCTGCTTTGCAGTGAATTTCACGTATGCTTCCGTCATCGTTCTGCAGAACATTTTCACATTTTACTATATATGAGCCCATAAGTCTTACTTCACCGCCGGGTTTCATTCTGAAAAATTTCGGGGGAGGGACAAGGGCGAAATCGTCCGCGTCTATATACAGTTCTCTTGTAAACCTGACCTGACGGACGCCCATTTCCGGGTGCTGCGGATGGTTCGGAAGCTCAAAAACTTCCTCACGGTCTTCGGGGTAGTTGGTAATTACAACTTTAATGGGATTGGCAACACATATGCGCCGCCGGGCGTTATCGTTGAGTTCGTCACGTATACATGCCTCAAGCTGATTTATTGAAACCAGGTTGTCGGATTTTGAGATTCCGGCGTCCCGCACAAACTTCATGATCGACGACGGAGTATAGCCTCTTCTTCGCAGCGCGCAGAGCGTGGGCAGACGCGGGTCGTCCCAGCCGTCAACCATATTGTTCTCGACAAGATATCTCAGATAACGCTTGGACATAACTGTATTGGTCACATTGAGCCGCGCGAATTCCCTCTGCTTGGGGCGGGGGTCAAAGCCGATATTTTCAACCACCCAGTCATAGAGCGGACGGTGATTCTCAAATTCCAGGGAGCATAACGAATGCGTTATTGATTCCGTCGCGTCCTGAATCGGATGAGCGAAATCGTAGAGCGGATATATGCACCACTTGTCGCCCTGACGGTGATGCGAGGTGTGCACTATTCTGTATATGGCGGGGTCTCGCATGTTTATATTGGGAGAGCTCATGTCTATTTTAGCGCGAAGCGTGTGGGATCCGTCCGGGAATTCTCCGTTTTTCATTCTCTCAAACAAATCGAGGTTTTCTTCTACACTTCTGTCTCTGTAGGGAGAATTTTTGCCCGGGGTTGTAAGCGTGCCTCTGTATTCTTTCATCTGCTCGGCGGTAAGGTCGCAGACGTAAGCTTTTCCGGCTTTGATGAGTTTTACGGCGTATTCATAGCATTTGTCAAAGTAGTCGGACCCGTAAAAAATACCTCCGCTCGGTTCCTCTCCGATGAGCCAGACCAAGTCTTCGTGTATCGACTCGACATATTCATTGTCTTCTTTCGCGGGATTTGTGTCATCGTAACGAAGATTGAATTTCCCGTTATATTTTTTTGCCGTGTCATAGTTTATCATTATCGCCTTTGCGGAGCCGATGTGAAGATATCCGTTGGGCTCCGGGGGAAAGCGTGTGTGAATTTTAAGGTCAGGGTTTTGCCTTAAATCCTCGTCAATTATATCATATATAAAATTAGAGCTGCTTTCAGACATATAAATATCCTTTCAGATTTCAGAATTTTTAAGCTTATCGATCATCATATCTATTCTTTTCATACAGCGTTCGCGTCCCATTATCTGCATGACGGTGTAAAGGTCGGGGGCGTTCAGCTTTCCCGTAATCGCGACACGGATAAACATGCTTATATCCGCTACATTTCCTCTGAAGGCGTCGGGAGTTTGTTTGTATGCTTTCATGTCAGAGGCATATCCGAGGTCGTCCGAAATTTTTTTGACTTTTTCAAACCACTCGTTCATGTCGTCCCGCTCATTATAAGAAACTTTGAATTTCTCAAGTGTGGCGATGATATCGTTTTTGTCGGCGTCTGTGGGGTAAGCATCTTCATATTCAAAATATTCGTCATAGAAAAATCCCATATACGGCTTTGCGTCCGACCATGTCGCCAGATCCTTTCTCGGCTTTTTTCCGCCTCTGCCTATGGCGAATATCTTTTGCGCGTATGCTTTGTCACTGTTCAGAATCTTGCCGAATTCCGCGTCATATTTCAACGCCCATTCCGTTACTTTTTGCGTAACATTCTCGGCGTCCATTCTTGATATTACATTTTTTGAGACGTCGTTGAGCTTGTTAAAGTCAAACAGGCACCCCGATACCGACATCTTTTTTATACTGAACGGAAATTCTTTGTAGCTTTTGTCGGGGTTCTGCATATGCCATTCCTCGTAGTTTGAGTTGAGGAGCGTCATTATGTATTCGCAGACCGCTTCGGGAGCATAGCCCATTTTCGTGTAGTCGTCCATATTGGCGCCCATGTCCCGCTTGGAGAGTTTCTTTTTGTTTCCGTTTTCGTCCAGCTTCATAATCTGGGCTATATGCATATATTTCGGGGGCTTGAAGCCGAGGTATTCAAAAAGCTGAAGATGTTTGGGCAGGCTCGGCAACCATTCTTCTCCTCTGATTACGTGAGTTGTACCCATAAGATGGTCGTCTATCACGTGGGCAAAGTGGTATGTCGGAATACCGTCTGATTTCAGCAGCACGAAATCTTCATCGTTTTCGGGAAACTCCACAGCGCCTTTTATAAGGTCGGTAAATTTCACTTTTTTGTCAGGATCGGATTTCGCCAATATTCTCAATACAAAGGGATGATTTGCCTTTATGTGTGTCTCGGCTTCTTCAAGAGAGATATTGCGGGCTTTGAGCATATCTTCCTTTTTTGCCTCGGCTTCCGACAGCCAGTCGGTGTTTTTCAGCTCGGCTTTTTTGTCCGCCTGATGTATCAATTCAAGTTCTTCCTCGGTGGAAAAACACGGATATGCCTTTCCCTCGCTGACAAGTTTTTTCGCGTAAACCTGATAAATTTCGGCTCTTTGGCTTTGTCTGTAAGGACCGTACATACCTTTGTCCGCAATTTTTCCGCTTTCGTTGAGAACGGCACCCTCGTCAAACTCAATAGAATATGTCGCCAGTGTATTTATAAGAGCTTCCGCGGCGCCGGGAACTTCCCGCTTTGCGTCTGTGTCTTCTATTCTCAGATAAAAAACGCCTCCGCTTTGATGCGCGAGCCTTTCCGCCGCCATAGAAGGGAATAACCCTCCGAAGTGCACAAATCCCGTAGGACTGGGAGCAAATCTTGTAACTTTCGCGTCTTGTGGTAATTCTCTTGGGGGATATTGCTTTTCAATGTCTTCGGGAGTCTTTTTTATGTTGGGAAAAAGCATTTCCGATAAATATTTATTGTCCATTTTTATGACGTTCCTTTCTTATGCCAAATCAGCGTTTTGTGCGGTTTGCCCCTTGATAATCGGCGCCGTGCTTTTGGCGTCGAAGTAAAAAAAAGCGTGTTGATTTTGTCATTTCATGTGTTTTTACAGATATGCGGCATTGTCAAGCGCGTGTCCCAGCTTCGCGGACTCGCCGTGCCCGGGGTAGATGGGAAGGTTTTTATCAAAATCCCGAAGCTTTTTAAGTGATTCGCGCATTGCCGAAATGTTTCCGCCGTACAGATCGCATCTGCCGTACGAATTGGCGAACAATGTGTCTCCGGTTACAAGAAAATCTGGAGTTATAATACATACAGACCCTTTTGTATGCCCCGGCGTAAGCATTATTTCGAGTTCCGAATTCCCGAGAGCAAGCTTGTCCTTGTCGCGCAACAATCTGTCCGCGGGAGCAAAAGCGCGGTCTTTTCCGAAAAATGTTTTGAAGGCGTTTTTTTCTCCGTCTCCGAGCAACTCGTTGTCGTATTCGTGTATGTATGCCGGAATATTTGTCGCGTTTCTTAAAGTGTCCAAGGACATTATGTGGTCAAAGTGCCCGTGGGTGATAATTATAAAATCAAGCTGAAGACCGTGATTTTTTATATAATCAAGTATACCTTTTGCCGACGCGCTGGGGTCGATAACCGCGGCGTGACCGCCGTCTGAAATTATATAACAGTTTGAGCACCATGACCCCGGAAACAGATTTATAATCTCCAATCCTGTTCTCCTTGTTTAAGATTCTTATTTGTTATTTTTGGGTTTGATTTTTATGGTCTGTAATGTATCGTAATTTTTATAACGAGTAAAGCCGAAATTTTTTGACTGTATACATTATATCACAATATTGCCCGAATGTCCATATTTTTAATCAAATTTAAAGCAAAAAACTTCCGCGCATTTGCACGGAAGTTTTTTATAAAATATTATCTGTATATTTAACTTTGAGGGAATAGGTATGAGTAAGTTGAGGATTCTCCCTTAAATTCCTCATATGTCATTGGCTGCCTTGTCTCTTCATTTACAAAATTGTTGAAGTAGGACAGGGGATTGGTTTTGAAAGTGTCATACTTGGACGCAAGGAAGGATTCACAGGTTACAAGGTAATCTTCATATCCCTTTACAGAAGCCTTAGTAAAGATATTTGTATAATAGTAGCAGCTCTTTGTAGTCCAGAAGAGGAACTTATTGCCCATCTTGAGCTGGTCACTAACTACATACCCGCTCTGATTGAAGATAATCGGAATTACAGGCATATCTTCCATCAGAATTGCCTCTGCGTTTCGATAGTTGTCGGCTCTTGCGGCAATATTTTTCTCGGCAAAGATGGTTTCCATCAGACTGTTGTATTCCTCAGAGTCATAACCTGTGGAGTGAGGAGTAAGCTGATAGTTTTCCGGGTCGGTCATGTCCATGCCCTGACCGGAGAAAGCTTTGGCAAACGGAGCGAGAACAGAGAAGGGATCTACAGACATCGCACAGTAGTCAAGCGCGATAACTTCATATGTTCCGTTTTTGAGATCTTCAACATAAAGGTCATCGCAGATATCAGTGGGTACGGATTCCGTATATTTGTAATAATCGTTATTCGGAATGGTTCCTCTCTTATTGACTGTTACGTTGAATCCGAGTGAATTCCATGCTTCCGCAACGGCTTCGGCAATAAGACAATGAACTTCATCGTAAGTCGCAACCGTAATTGAGAAAGAATACTTCGACGCGTCTATGCCCGCTTCCGAAAGGAGAGATTTGGCTTTATCAACATTGGTCGTCAGATTTTCATAGTTTGTTGTGCATTTCTCACGGAAAGTGGATTTTGCGGAATCCGCTTCAAATACTCCGTAGGGAACAAGTCCGGTGGCGGCTCTGGCGTATACAACAGAAGTCGCTATAGCCTCACGGTCTATTGCCATAGAAAGCGCCTGTCTTACGGATTTGTTTGCAAAAAGCTGAGAACCGGTTTCTGTGCCGTCGTCAATGTATGCGTTTTCATTGAGGAAATATGTGTGCGTGGAAAGCGAATCCTCCACAACCGCCACATCGCTCAGTTCATTGCGAAGCGAAAGCGGAACATCGCCTATATAAAGAATGGTCCCTTGCTCGTATGCCTCTTTGATGTCTTCATCGGACATTGAGCAGTCTACAATTATCTGATAAGGTGTGACGGATTTGTCGAGAGCTTCCTCTTCCTCGCTGTTTCTGTAATAATACGAGTTTCTTTCAAGTACAAAGCTGTTTATAAGCTGTTCACGGAAATTGGAGGGCTCGGTCGCGGGCAGATATTCATAAATCGGATCTCCCTGTGAATCCTGTCCGACATTAACTGACTCGTCGTAATTTATATCGCTGTATATTGTACCCGAATTTTCGGAAAAATTAACTCTGGAAAGCTTGAAAGGTCCGCTTGTTACCATTGTCGCGGGTTTTTTAGCCCAGTCTGAACCTTTGCCGACGATATCTTCTCTGAGAGGAGCGAGCGCGAGACTTGTAAGATTGAGAATGAAGTGATCGTAATCGATAGGTCCTTCAAACTGAATTGAAAGAAGATCGGTATCTTCAGCGAAAATCGCAACGTCGTCTATTGAGCACTCTCCTTCTTTCGCCGCTCTTGCGTTCTTTATGTCAAATAGCAGAGCCGCCGCTTCATATGAAGACTCGACGTCGAGTATTCTTTTCCATGCGTATACAACGTCGTTTGCCGAAATCAAGGTGTTGTCCGACCAATATGTCTCGGCAAGTTCAAGATACATCGTATACTCGTCCGCGTTGGGGTCTTCTTCTATTGTGTATTTCTTAACCAGTGATTTCTTCACCTTGCCGTTATCATTGAGAGTGAAAAGTGTATCAAACATCAGACTTATTACATTGATAGTGGATTCGTTGTAATAAGCGTTCGCGGGGTCAAGATCATACAGGCTGTCGGTCAGATACATTGTAAGATATTGTCCTTTGTCTTCCTCGGCGTCACTGTCATTGCCCGCGCAACCCGCAAAGACGGCGAGAACAGTGACAAGACACAGCAATAAAGCAAGAATACGCTTCATCATAATGGATTGTTTCCTCCTCGTGAAAAAGAAAGTTTTTTTGACAGCACTGAAGCGCTGTCAAATCCCGTAAATCTGCAATGGGACTTGAAAACAGCAAAACAGCCCACTTCCGACTCCTGTCGGGAAATAAAGCTGCCGCCGCAAGCCGGTGCTTTCAACAAATTCCGGGGACTTGCATAAAATATTGAGCCGAATCCGACGTCAGAACAGTGGACACGGAACCGGACTTGAGTTGCTTCCTTTATTTATTAAAAGCAACCGGCAACCTGCCTTGAAAAAAACGGCGGTCGATGTCTGAATTCAGAAGGTCATACTACATACATTATAGCACAAACAACCCGATTAATCAAGAGATGAATATCGTATAAATCAATATTCGTATATATGCACAATTCCCGGGATTCTTCTTTGTGCAAAAATCACATGCAAATAAAGCAAAGCAAAATATATAGTATAATTATAAACTAAATTTTTGAACAAAACAACGGTCTATACAATTTTTTAATGTATTTTTTGTAAATTTTGAGTAAAACTATTCCGCGGTACGGGATTATATTATAAGGAGTATTTAATAAAGGTTACCGCAAAGAAATTTCATCCGGGTAATAAAGGAAACCTTGAGTTAATATATTACTATAGACAGTAAATAATGCGGTTAAAATTTAAATGCTGGATTTCAGAGATAGAACAACGAAAGGACGGTTATTTCAATGGAGGGAAAGGAACTGACAAATAATAATGCGGCGCGGGATGTAAAGGAATTTTCGGGAAAGTCGCAATGCCGGAGCGAGAAAAGTTTTTCAAATGTTTCCCTTGTCGCGAGCGTGTCGGCGCTTATATTGATGACGATTTTTTTCTTTTCATTTATTTTACCTAAAAATATTGACAGTTTTAAATCGGACGGCGGGATTTTCGGTTCGGTCTCAGCCTTTCTTGTGAATAAGGCACTCAAGTTCGGCTTTTATGTGCCTGATAATAATGATAACGGATATAACGGTGTGACAGGAGACAGTACGGACGGATCGGAGGTCTCCGTTACCGAGCCTCAGACGGATTCTGTCACGGAACCGGGCAGTGAAAGACCTACAGAGGCAGAAAGCGGAGGAATTTTTGAGACCGGAAGTGCGGAAGACTCGGATACCGAAGCGCAGGTGACGGACGGGGAAAGCGAAATTCCTTCTGAAACCGAAAGTCAGAGCGGTTCGCAGGAAGAAATTTCCGGGCAGTATATTCCCGTGACCGACGCGGATTTATCGGAATCCGAGAAGGGCGTATATTACATAAATAACAATACGCTGTACAGACCCGATACCGAATACCTTGCCGGTAAGGATATTCCGTATATGTATAATGAGGGCAGCGAATATCCTTTGGTTCTTGTGCTCCATACTCATACATGTGAGGCTTACAGCGCGGACGGAAAAAAAGTTTTTCTGAGCAATGAGGGGATTAAAAGTCCTTACGGCACCGAAACCGTCGTGGCGGCAGGTGAGCAAACGGTAAATATTCTGAATCTTAACGGCGTACCGGCAGTACACTGTACCGTAATTCATGACGGGGACAGCAATGTGGATTCCTATAAGAGAGCCGAACAGACAATAGAGTGGATGCTTGAGATGTATCCCTCAATTAAGTATATTATAGACATACACCGCTCATCTGAAATGGACGAAGACGGAAACATTATAAGGACCGAAAGCTATACGGGGTCGGCAGAGTGCGCTCAGCTGAGGATAACTGTAAGCGCCGGAGAGCAGAGCGAATGGGAAGATAATCTGTCATTGGCGCTTAAGCTCAGACAAAAGATAAATGGCGACAGTCTGAGGATCTGCAGGCCGGTCGTGCTTAGCGGATCGGAATTTAACAGCAAACATTCTTATTATTACCTCACCGTGGATATGGGCAGCTGCGGGAATACGCTTGACGAAGCGTTGGCGGCTGCGGAGGTGTTCGGAGACGCGCTTTCGGATATAATAAAATACGGAAGGTAAAAAATTTTATCCTGTTGTTACCGCGCGTATTTCCAAAATAAAGGAAACAAATGCGTATTGCTTTCTTGGCTGTTCTTAACGGAAAATATGGTGACACGAAAATTTCGGCAGAGAACTTGTTTTCTCTGCCGATTTGTGTTATAATGATAATTACATTGGGACGGGGACTCGCTCCCGCCGCATAAGGGATATTGGCTTTGTCCGAAGCATTTGTAGAACAAAGACGAAACCGGTGATAAATAAATTTTTATGGGAGAATAAAATATGTTTTCGATTTTTTCTAAAAAAAGTATGGATGAATTAGCCGGCAAGAACTTTTGGGCTTGGTTCGAGGAGCAAGAAGAGTGGATTATCAATTGTATTTCCAATCACGATTCGTCTTTTGTTTGGGCAATTGACGAACGGTTAAAACCGGTATTTCCCTATTTCAAGAAAGAATTGGAATTTCAGCTGGGATACAATGACGGAAAGGGAGAGTTCTTTTTCTTCCACTTTGGAAACATAAATCTTATCAGAGATGCCGATACCTTGTCTCAGATGATGCCTGAAAGTATTTCTGAACACTGGACATTTATAGCGGAAAAATAACAGACAACCCCCTACAGATTTTAAAAATTCTGCAGGGGGATTCTTGTTTGCGGCGAGAGCAAGCCTTCGCCCTACAAGTAAATTCACTTATGAGAGCGAGCTGTTGGGTGATTTCTGAGAATCTCACTAATTAGCCGGGAGATTTTTTGTAACTAAACGACTTTAAGTATATATGTATATATTCGGGGAATGTTGTCAACTATGAGAGTTCTGTTAGTAACTCCCCGACGTCTGATTTTCCAATAAATCCCGTTATTTATCCTTTGCGTCGGCTGTCGTCATATTTTGAGATACTTCTCAGGACAATTATCTCCGAAAATGTTATGACGGCAAATAGAAACATTCCCGCGCCGAGACCGATAGTCCCGCTCTCTACTCCGCCCATTACGCCGAAAAAGCCTATAAAACCCGCGATTGCAAGCGAGACCTTCTCTATTTTAACCGCGGTTTCGCACGTTATGATTCTGATCAGACTGCATATAAAATTTATAAACCCTTTGTGTATTTCCACAGAGGGAAAACGCCTGATTCTTTTTTCCTCGGTTTTTTCGTTGTTGATATTATATGATGTGTTCATTTCAGATGTTCCTTTCGCAGAATGTCTTTTGATTGACATTAACAACATATCCGGTTAACAATCAAACGCAATTCATTGGGCGATTGGCGATCTTTGTTTCCGTTAACGGAAAAATATCATCAAAAAATACTCAAAAAAATGCGTTTTGGGACTTATTTGACAACATTATATCACCAAAAATGACATTTGTCAAGGGATTTTTTGAAAATTCAGAAAAAATATTTCTAAACCCATTTACAAAACGGAAAATTTGTGATATAATAATACCAAAATCGGAACTGAAAGGGGCAAGGCATGGAATATACATATATAGACAGAATAAAACATCTGAAAAACGAAAAAAGAATTACAAACGAGATGTTGTCGAAGGCTACGGGCATACCGTTGGGAACGCTCTCAAAAATTCTTGCCGGGATAAGCGACTCGCCGAAGCTGTCAAACATTGTGGCGATTTGCGGGGCGCTTGAGTGTTCCGTGGATTATATACTTACCGGAATTCCCGAAAATACAAATAACTATACACTTGACGACGGCGAAATAAGTCTTGTCGAGAATTATAGAAAGCTTGACAAGCACGGCAAAGAGATAGTTACGATAGTGCTGAATAAAGAATACGAACGGGTGTGTGAGACGAGTATGCCGGATAATTATTTTACCGTGCCCAGAAGCTCGCGCATCGCCGCGTCGGTGCCCAAAGTGATAAGCCGGGGACACGCGGTCAGGGACGTTCACGATTTCGCGCGGAGACAGATAGACCTTTACGATATGCCGGTTTCGGCCGGCACGGGAGTTTATCTTACCGATAATGATTCGGTAATAATCAACATTCCCGACAATTCCCAGACAAGGAACGCCGATTTCGCCCTCAGAATAAAAGGGAACAGCATGGAGCCGAAATATCGGGACGGGGACATACTGCTTGTCCAGGAGAGCGATTCGGTGGAATACGGAGAACTCGGTATATTTGTGCTTGACGGGGACGGATATTTTAAAAAATACGGGGGCGACAGGCTTATCTCCCTCAATCCCGAATATCCTCCGATACTTCTGAAAAATTTCAGCGAGGTTATCTGCTGCGGAAAGGTGATAGGCAAGCTCAAACGCAAATGACCTCGGGGTTACATGTATTTGAGCGATAAATTCATACCTGATATATCGGGTGTGGTTTTGCCGGAAAGAGTTTATTATGGTGTATCTTGATAAATTCAGTTTGCCCGACAGAATGCGGGAGGACAATTTTATTTTGTCATATGACTCTCCGAGAAGCTCCATGACCTGCTTTTCAAACGATGTATATCCTTTCGGTATTTTTCCGAATAAAGAAATTTCCGAGATGCGCTTTGACGCGCTTACTTTGATATATGGCGGGAACGGCTCCGGAAAATCAACGCTGCTGAATGTCATTGCCGAAAAGCTGAGTCTTGAGAGCGGCGCGCCGCTTAATTATACTCCGTATTTTGAAGATTACCTGAAATTATGTGATTTTCGGCTTGCGTACGGGAAAAACCTCCCGAAGGAGAGCTGCTTTATACGGAGCGACGATGTTTTTGATTTTATGCTTGATGTACGCTCTATCAATATGGGTGTGGACCGGAAAAGGGAACAGATTTTCGGCGATTATCTTGAAAAAAAGTACAGCGACGGGTTCAGCCTTAAAAGTCTTGACGATTATGAAGAACTTAAGGAACGTAATAAGGCGAGACGTATGACCATGTCTGCTTACACAAATGAGAAGCTGCCGAAAAATCTGAGGACAAATTCAAACGGTGAAAGCGCTTTCGCGTATTTTACCGGAAAAATCGGGGAAAACGCTCTCTATATTCTTGACGAGCCTGAAAACAGTCTTTCTCCCTCCATGCAGCTGAAGCTGGCAAAATTTATAGAAGATTCTGTCAGGTTTTACGGTTGTCAATTTATTATAGCCACTCATTCTCCCTTTTTGCTTGCAATGAAGGACTCTTTGATTTATGACTTGGACAGTGTCCCGGCAGGAATAAAAAGCTGGAATGAGCTTGAAAATGTCAGAGTTTATTTTGATTTTTTTCACTCGCACAGAAATGAATTTTTATAAGTTGATTTACGTCTCATATTCAATTTGCACCGCGGAGCAATAAATTCCGACATAACGGATTAGCAAACTTTCTTTCTTTCTTTCTTTCTTTCTTTCTTTATATTTATGCGGAAACAAAAAAACAAGGCCAAGACAATTGACCTTGTTTTTGCTGTTTATTATATAAGATGTTCTGCCCGTAACTCGCCCGTTGATGCTTGTTTTTCGGGTACGGTTACAGGGATAGTGTTGATTTTCAACGAAGTTTTTCCGGCGTAATACCTCGCGGTAAATGTGCTTTTATAACTTTGGATAAGCCGGTTTTTAATAAAATCAATGCTGATTTTTCAGTAAGTAATTGTAAAGTTCATAACTCCCACGCCCGCTTCGGCTTCGAATATATCCGGGGCGCCGGAAGAGTTGGCGGTTGTGGCAAAATATATGAGCTTGTATGAACCGTCGTCATTTTTTTCGATCTCTCCCGTACCATCTATAGTGGCGAATCCCAGAAAATATGAATTTGTGTTATTTACGGCGGTGGGTTCCGATGTGTCGGTTCCGGCAAGATAAACACATGCTTTGGACCAGTTTCTGCCGTCATAGGAAAACTGAAGTGCCGGCAGGCTGCGCGTTCCGGCATCGTCGGTATAATCCGAAAAAGTAATTCTGACAAATAGTCTGTTGCCGCATCCGTCAAAGTCGCTTATGTAGCCTATCTGATTACCTATCTGGGACATGCCGTTTATACTTTCCCGCTCGTCCCAGCAAAATTCCGTAGGGTCGGACGAACGTATAAGCACGTACCCTCTCCATGTATCGTCTATGAAATGACCGGTGTAAAGCCAGAAGCATTTTCCGTCCGGATCATCCGGAACATAAATGACCTCTTCGTGATTGAAGCCGATCTCAATGTCAAAATCCGTATATTCCTTTCCGCTTGACGGAACAATTATGGGGCTGTCAGTCTTTCTTGTAAAGTTTATTCCGTCGGTTGAGGACGCATATCCGAGCATGTCTCCGTAATAGCCGCTTTTTGTCCATCCGCTGCACTGCCAGAACATATGATATACTCCGTCTACATAGATTACCTCGGGTTCAAGCGTATTCTCAATCCACCATTCGTCTTCGATTCCAAGCTCGCGTCCGAGGTAAAACATCGGCTTGTCAATATATCTGTCGTAATTTATACCGTCATCCGAAAAATATACCATTACATGGTCTCCGTCGCCTACTCCGTCACCCAACAGACTGTTTTTCACGGCGTCGGATTGGTCGTACCATCTGCCTCCCGAGTAAAGGATATATCCGTCCCCTCTCTTCATACCGAAAAGAGAATAGTCATACGCAGGCTCGTCGGCGGAAATATAAAGGCGCATCTGATTCTGACTGTCTTTCGCGAGAATATCCGGAACACCGTCTCCGGTCATGTCTCCTATTGCGATATATTCGAGTAAAACGTCGGTTGTATACTCGGCGTAAAGATTGGTATTCCCGTACTCATTTTCGTGAGGACCGAAGGTTCCGTCGCCCCGTCCGAAAAGACTTGTAACGGTTGATGAGCCGTCCGCTGTTTTGAGCAGTACAATATCGGCGTTTTTGTCGTTGTTTATGTCTCCGACGTAAACCGACGAGGTGTTGTCGTAAAAGGGAAGAACATATGAGTCGCTTTCGGTGAATGAGTTCTCGCCGTCAAAATACATGACCGTCACCGATTCTCCGTCAATAATTATGATATCGCAGAAGCCGTCCCCGTTTACATATCCCGCAAACAATTCGGCGGGTTTATGGTCGGTATGGCGCATATATTTGAAGACAAAACCGTCAGCGTCTCCGAAGCCTATGTATATTTCTCCGTTTTCGGTGACTGTCAGAACGTCGTTATATCCGTTTCCGTCGAAGTCTCCGACGCCTCTCAGAGTACCGTTGATACCGACTTCAAACTCAGAGGAACTTTTGATTGAATATGTGGACTTGACGTCTCCGAATATTGTTTTGTTGGGAAGACGGTTTTTCAGAGATACTTCGTCTATTTTCAATACTCCTTCGCCGTATGTGAGTATATCTGCGTACAGTTCCCCGCAAAATTCTCCGAGCATAAAGCCGTCTACGGGAGTAAAGTCCATACTGACCTCATCGAAATTCCAGCCGTACTGTACGAAATCCCGGTCAATCGCGCTGTCATGTCCGTAAAATTCGGATTTGTATGTAACCTTCAGCGTCATTCCGTCTATAAGCACTGAACCGTCCATAGTCGTGGTCTTTTCTTTGTATATGGGGGAAAGATTTCCCGGTACGTTTACATCTTCCGTATTATGAGCGTCGTTTTCCCCGGTGGTTTCCTCGCTTTGCCGGGTTGTGTCCGACGATGAGGACCCTGTACCTGAATCCGTGTCGTAATTACATGCCGTTAACAGCGTAAACGCGATTATCAGCAAAAGACATATGCTTTTTTTCATTTTATCCCGTCCTTCCTGTATAATGTTCGGTATTTGATACCTTTTCGTTAGTGCTCGGTACTGAGTTTTCAGTAAAGTTCAACTTCAATGTTGTCCACATAAAAGAGATTTCCTCTTTCGGTAAACATAATAAGACCGGTTTCGGGTACTTCGGCGTTTTCCACCGTTTCAAGAATGTTTCCGTCGCCGTCGCAAAGCTCTGCCTTGGTGTATATATTGCCGCTGTAAGGATGTTTTGAGTTGGCGGATTCAGTTTTCATTTCCGAAAGATTAATTACGCAGTACAGCGTGTCGTTACAGTACACGGAAATCTTTTCTCCCTCGTCCCTTACCCGGATATTGTTCATATCTTCAAATTTTTCTCCCTCGGGAAGTATAAAGAACACGGATTTCATTCCGGCGCCCTGACCGTAATTTTCGTCAGCGTAATGAACCGCCACTTCAAGTATGGAAAATTCACCTGTACTTCCGTCCGGAGTCGTGTCGGTGTCGTAGCCCATCACATAAATCCCGAACGCGCCCATACCGCAGTCATCTCCGTAATTTGAGCTTTCATATACCGGATTGTCCTCGGCAGGCTGTCTTATCGCAAAAACAGAACATTCCGCGGTGTTGACTGAACCGTGTCCGGATCTGAAATCAAATGCGAATGAATAGTTCTCAAGCGTGTAGTTGAATTTCATTGCCCGACCGTATATCCAGTGTCCCACCATTACTCCGTCTTCGACGGCAAACCCTCCGGCTCTTCCGCCCTCATTGCGGTCGTATATTCCGGACGGGTCAAACGTCCAGTGCTCTTCAAGGTCGCGGACGGTTTTTCCGTCAAAGTTTTCCGAATATATTAGTCCGGTCTGCCCCGGTCTGAACAGCAGAGCGGTATCTTTGATGTCGGTTTCCGAAACCGGACTTTCACCGAAAAGATTCCTTGTCATTATATAGGCTTTCCCTTCGCCGGAATCAAGCAGACCGGAGTACGGAATCCCGTTTTCCGGGTCAAGGACGGTCCACTGCTCGTTTGAAAAGTCGGAATCGGAGGATATTTTGTATTCCACGGGATAGCCGGAACAGGTCAGGTAAATATTATTGTCTTCGGCTTTCAGAATCATCGGTTCCATGGGGGCTGACGTTTTCCAGCCGTTTTTTTCGTAAAGCGTGTTTGCGGTATCCTTAAGGGTCGAAAAATCCGAGCCTTCAGGAGCGATGTCGGAATAATTTATCCGGTCTCCGTAGTCTTCCGGAAGACTTGCGAATCTTTCGTCATTTCCCGAATAGTTGTCAAGTACCGGCTTTCCGTTTATAGTCAGGAAATAATTTTTATTGGCTTCAAACAGCGCATGGATTTCGTTGAGTTCCTCCGCTGTGGGAGCGCCTTTTACATCGGATATTATTTTTGGTATTTCAAATCTTGTCCCCGAGAGCGAGGAAATTTTCGCAATCAGATCTGCATAGTCCGAAGCGTCATATTCTATAGATACCGCATTGCATCCCGCGCATGAAATGAGGTAGATGTCATATATCGGGTCATCGGATATGTCGTACAAAGCCACGGCGTTTATCGTTCTGGTCGAGACTTTGCGTTCGGAATTTGCTTTTTCCGGTGTTGTTGTGCCTTCTTCCGCCGAGGTTTCTTCCGTCGTGCCGGAAGTGGTTTCCGAGTCGCCGGAGGAGGTATTTTCCCCGACCGTTTCATGTGAGTCTCCGCCGCTGTCGTTTTCATCGCTTTCTCTGCCGGTGCAGGATGACAGGAGCAGAGAAAGCATGAGAGTACAAAGCGCAATAATGTACGATATTGTTCTTTTTCTCATGGTATAGCTCCTTTCGCTTTGATGTTTTATTTAAATTATACACAATTAAGTTGTGATTGTCAAGATAACAATATAATTTTGCTTATAAATTTCAAGCGGATTATTTTGCAAAATTAAAAATTAGTTAAACGTCTGTACCGATAAAATTATTGACAAATGAGGGTTAATAGATTAAAATTAACATATACTTTTGATTATCGGATGGAGAATACTTTATGAAAAACAATGAAAGTATCGCGGAAAAAACGAGAAAGCTTTTAAAGCTGTGTAAAGATACTTATTTTTCGGGCACTCGGCTTGTCGTGACAGGACATGACAAGCCGGATTCGGACAGTCTGATATCTTCTTGGCTGCTTTTGCGGCTGCTTTCAAAGAAAGATATAATTGCCGAAATAAAATTTGCCACACGCCCGGACAGTGTTACCGCGAAAATCGCACAAAAGCTTGGAATTTTAGACGTGATGAACTTTGGGGGATTTGATGAGGGCGATGTTTTGCTGCTTGTAGACCACCATAAGACATTTTATAAAAATCGCGTATTGGGATGTATAGATCATCATACCACGCCGCCGGAGCCTGATTTTAATTACAGCTTTGTTGAAAAAGCTTCCTCCTGCGGAAAAATGATATTTGACATGATGTGCTCGATAGGTTCAGATGACAGTGAAAGCGAGATTATGGCGCTGTACAGTGTTTATTTTGATACGCAATCCTGTAAAAGCTCGAAATTTAATCAAAACGACAGGGAATGGATCGAGTACTGTATTGAAAAATATTCTCTGGACAGAGACTGTCTTACCGAATGGGGGTATTGTCTGTTAGACCCGGAGGATTCCGCGCGGGAGCTTGCGATGGCGGGATATAAAAGATATGAATTTTCAGGAAAGGCGGGGATTTCCTCATGCGTACAGACAAATATCAGGCGAAGCCGCATGATTGAAAAGAGATTGCCTGAAATTTTTGAGTTTTTGGATGACTATATGAGGGTTAATAATGTATTTGTATGTGTTTATATTGTTAACAATCCTGAAATCGGAAGATCGGATATGTATATCATCAAAGAGGGCAATGTGCCTTTGGATGAGAGGATAGAGAAAATATCTCTGGACAGACTTGCCTCACGCTCGGTGGACGTCGTTCCGTATGTCAAGCGTATGGCGGAATCGGAGTCAACAACCGAATAGAAGGCAGACAGAATAGGATTGCCCGGGGTTTCTCCGCCCGTGAGATTTCAAGGGGCCGGACAGATTTTTTATTATTTGCCATATTATTGCTTTAAGCCCGGGAAATATTTTTGTTCTTTCGTCAACATAAAAAATCACCCGTTGTCTTTTACAGATAACGGGTGATTTTTTCAATGCGGCGGGAGAGTAAGTAAAAATTCGGTTTTATCCGTTCCCATTTTAATGAAATTAAGAGAGCAGGGTCCTGTCATTGGTAAATTCGGTGCCGCTGAGCTTTGCAAACTCGGCAAGCAGCAATTCCACGGTGAGGTTCTTTTTTTCATCTCCGCTCACGTCGATTATAATTTTTCCGTCATTCATCATGATAAGCCGGTTGCCGTGTGTTATGGCGTCTTTCATGTTATGTGTGACCATCAGCGCGGTAAGAGAATGCTCCTTTACAAGTCTGTCGGTTATTTCGAGTACCTTTGCCGCGGTTTTTGGGTCAAGCGCGGCGGTGTGCTCGTCAAGCAGCAAAAGATCCGGCTTTTCCATCGTCGCCATCATCAATGTAACCGCCTGGCGCTGTCCTCCCGATAACAGTCCCATTTTGGTTGACAGCCTGTTTTCAAGCCCCAAATCAAGTTCGGAGAGCATTTTTCTGTATCTTTCGCGGTCTTTTCCCGATATTGACCATTTCAGTCCGCGTCTTTTTCCCCTTAAATCGGCGATTGCCAGATTTTCTTCTACCCACATATCCGACGCCGTACCCATTCTCGGGTCCTGAAACACACGTCCGATAAATTTCGCGCGTTTGTGTTCGGGAAGCTTGGTGATATCGTTGCCGTCGATAATGATATTCCCGGAATCGACTTCATACACCCCGGCTATAAGATTAAGCATTGTGGATTTGCCCGCGCCGTTTCCGCCTATAACCGTAACAAAATCGCCGTCGTTGAGCGTAAGGGATAAATTGTCTATGGCTTGCTTTTCATTTACCGTCCCGGCGTTGAAGGTTTTTGAGATATTTTTTAGTTCAAGCATTTTTCCTGTCCCCCTTTTTTGCCGGGCGTTTGAAATATTTTCTCTTGAGATAGGGTATTCCGAGGAAAACGGCTACCACAAGCGCTGACAGCGCTTTTAACAGGTCGGTGTCGAACCCGAGGTTGATTACCGTTGAATATACCGCGTAATAAATTATTCCTCCGATAACAACGCCGAGCAGTCTGACAATAAAATTGCTTGAGATCCTGGAAAAAATAGCTTCTCCTATAATTATTGCCGCGAGTCCGACAACAATCGCGCCGCGTCCGTCATTTATATCGGCTTTGCCCGAATACTGAGCGAGCAGCGCGCCCGCGAGGGCTACAAATCCGTTTGAAAGCGCCAGACCGAACACTTTGGTAAATTGAGTGTTGATACCTTGGGCGCGCGCCATCGGCTCGTTGCATCCCGTGGCACGTATTGAGGCGCCGAACTGCGTGCCGAAAAACCAATACAGCAACGCTATGATTACCACTACAAACGCCAATACGACGAGCATTGACTCGTTTACCCGCTGAAGCGTTACCAATACGTTGTAATTACGGGCGGGCAAAGCCTGATTTGCCCTTCCGAGAATTTTCAGATTCACAGACCAAAGTATAAGCTGAGTAAGTATTCCCGAAAGGATTGCCGGAATTCCGAAAAAAGTATGAAAAAAACCGGTTATCATTCCGGCCGCCAAGCCCGCCGCGAAAGCCGCAAGCATAGCCAACCAGACGTTGTATCCCGATATCATCATCATCGCGCAAACCGCCATTCCCGTGCAGATAGAGCCGTCTACGGTAAGGTCCGCCAGGTCAAGCACCTTGTATGTAATATACAGTCCGATAGCCATAATTCCCCAGATTATTCCCTGTACGGCGGCTCCCGGCAAAGCATTAAGCCATCCCATAATTATCCCCCAATTTTAATTCTGCGTTTATGTTAAAAATCGTAATTTCCGCAATTGCGGGAGGCTTGAACCTCCCGCAATTCGAGTTTTCCAAATCATTCTATTGCTTCGTATCCCTCGGGAATTGTTATTCCGAGTTCATCCGCTATTTCCTTGTTGTATTTCTTTACCGGATTTTCATCATACTGTATAGGCATTTCCGAAATATTCTGTTCACCCGTGAGAATCTGTGCCGCCATTTCACCGGTCTTATATCCGAGCTGATAATAGCTTATGGACAATGTCGCGACGCCGCAGCCCTCACAGATGCCTTCTTCACCCGCGAATATCGGGGTACCGATAGGGAGCACCACACTGTTTATGGTTTCCTTGCAGGAGGCTACCGTGTTGTCGGTGGGAACATATATTACGTCGCAGTCGTTTGCTGCCTTTTCCGCCACAAGAGATACGTCGTTGGAATCTGTAAATTTATAGTCGGAGCAGGTAATTCCCTTAGATGTAAGATATTGGGTTACTACCTTGACCTGATACTCTGAGTTGGGCTCGGATGAGCAGTAGAGCATACCTACGGTTTTGGCGTCGGGGAACAGGTCTATTATCATCTGCGCCTGCTCGGTGAGCGGGGCAAGGTCGCTTGTTCCCGAAACATTTCCGCCTACCGTGCCGTTGAAGTTTTCAAGATTAAGCGCTACTCCGTACTCTGTAATTGAAGTGCCGAGAATCGGAATGTCGAGCGTGGCGTTGGCGGCGTTCTGAAGCGCGGTTGTACCGTTTGCCATAATAAGATCGACCTTTTTGGATACAAACGTATTTATAATCGTGGTGATTGTATTTGTATCACCGGCGCCGTCCTGATAATCAAACTCGACTTTATCCTCGCCGAGCTTATCTATTAGCGCCTGCTTGAAGCCTTCGGTCGCGGCGTCAAGCGCGTCGTGCGTTTGCTGCTGACAGATACCCACGACAAAAACATCGTCGTTTTTGTTGTTGCATGAAGCAAATGAAGTCGTGATTGCCGCTACGGTTACAACGGCGAGAACCATTGATGCTATTTTTTTCAGTTTCATGATTTTTCTCCTTGAATTTTTCGGCAATTGAATCGTCGGATATCCGCGTAATCGCGGTACTCTGAAACAATTTTTCTTTTTAATAAGTTAAAGTGTAATTATTATATCACCTTTTGGCTTGTTTGTCAATCGTTTTTAATGCAAACTCACGAAAAATGCGTATTTTTTTAACACTTACCCGATTTTTTAATTGCCGCGCGCCAGGTCGCAGATTATATCGACGCACTTTTCTATGCCGATGACGCCGCTGTCAAGCGAGAGGTGATAGTTTGAGCACATGCCCCATTCGCGCATAGTGAACGAGCGGTAAAACACTTTTCTTCTGGCGTCCTTGTCCTTGAGCCGGTTTTCGATCTTTTTGTCGGTTTCCCCATAGTGCGAAAGCACCCAGTTCTTGCGGAATTCCATGTCGGCGCGTATAAACACGTTAAGGCAGTCATCCCTGTCGCGGAGAATATAGTCCCCGCCTCTGCCCACTATTACGCAGTTGCCTTTTTCGGCAAGGTCCTTGATGATCTTGATCTGGGCAATCTGCACCTGATTGGCAAACGACATGCCTCCGTAGGCGTCCGCTCCGGCGTTCATTGCGATAGAATAAAGAAAGCTGTTTTTATAAGTAGCGTATTCGTCGTATTTCTCGACTATCTCCTGTGACAGACCGCTCTCCTTCGCGACTTTCAGTATAATTTCGTTGTCGTAAAAATCATATCCGAGTTTTTCGGCGGCAAGTTTTGCCACGGTCCTCCCGCCGCTTCCGAATTCGCGGCTAACTGTGATTACACTCTTTTTCATATCCGGTACTCCTTTCCTTAATCTAAAATTTATACTAAAATAATACCATAATTACAATTATTTGTCAAGCAAAATAAGTTAAATTCAATTTGAATAAGTACCGCAATATAAAATTTAAGGGCTGGCCGTCCGAAAATTTTTGACCTGCAAAATTTTATGAAATACTGTTTAAGGCATGTTGAATTTTAAAATCGGATATTTCACAGCACTTTAATTTAAATTTACTTTTCGACCGCGTCGTATGCGCGAGGCATATATTAAAAAAGACGGAAACTCGATTGTTTCGGTAATCGGGTTTCCGTGTTTTATCAAGATAATCTTCTATGCGGTCATATAAAGTTTATATATTACATTAAACTTATTTCAAGTTTAACGCTTAATTTTTTCAAAACGGTAACATAATGTCATTGTTTGGCGTTCATCTTCAGATATGCGTTTATGAATCCGTCGATATTGCCGTCCATTACCGACTGAATATTTCCGTCTTCGTATCCCGTCCTGTTGTCCTTTACAAGCGTATACGGCATAAAGACGTATGAACGTATCTGACTGCCCCATTCGATGTTTGTCTTGTTGCCCTGAATTTCCTCGATAGTGTCAAGTCTTTCCCTCAGCTTTATTTCCATAAGCTTAGCTTTCAGCATTTTAAGCGCGGTTTCTTTGTTCTGAAGCTGAGAACGCTCGGTCTGGCATCCTACTACAATACCGGTAGGCTTATGAACTATTCTTATGGCGGAGTCGGTCTTGTTGATATGCTGACCTCCGGCTCCGGATGAACGGTGAGCGGTGATCTCAAGGTCCTCGTCTCTCAGTTCAACCTTGTCTACGTCGGCAAATTCGGGCATTACTTCTATTGAGGCGAAGGAAGTATGACGCCTGCCGGCGGCGTCAAAAGGCGATACTCTGACAAGTCTGTGGACGCCGTTTTCGCTCTTTAGATATCCGTAAGCGTTGTTGCCCTCAACGATTACAGTCGCGGATTTCAGCCCGGCTTCGTCTCCGTCAAGCCAGTCCACGAGCTTTACTTTGAATCCGGATTTTTCCGCCCAACGGGTTATCATTCTGTAAAGCATCTGAGCCCAGTCCTGGGCCTCGGTACCTCCGGCTCCCGGATGAAAGGATACTATTGCGTTGCTTGAGTCATATTCGCCGCAAAGCAGGACAGAGATCCTTTCTTTTTCCGCCGTGGTTTCAATTTCAGCCAGCTCCGCTTCGACTTCGGGAACACAGCTTTCGTCGTTTTCCTCAATTGCCATTTCAGCCAGCGCTATGGCGTCCTCAAGCTTTGAGCAGAGCTTTTCATAATCTTCAACCGTGTCTTTAGACTGTTTAATGGTCTGAGTGACTTTGGTGGAGTTTTCCGGATTGTTCCAGAAGCCCGGTTCAAGCGTCTGAGCCTCCAGCTCCGCTATTTTGCTCTTAAGTTCTTCAATTCTGAGCGCGTTGCCGAGGTCTTTGATGTCAGAGCGCAGAGAGATAAGTTTATATTTGGCTTCTTCGAGTGCTATGATCAATTTTAAAATCCTCCATCTGTTTTTGTGTCTGTAGTTTGTTGTCCGTAAAATTGTATTCCGATCTGTTATTTATATTATAACATATAATTTAATTTTTGGCAACGGTTTTTATTAATTAAGGGTTTATGACGGCTTGACCATGACCGCAATGCAGTTTTCTTCATAAATGTAGCTTCTGTACCCGAGATTTTCGTAATATTCGATTGTGTATTTCTCTTCGGCAGTAATTCGTGTATAATCGCGGAGGTCAATAATTACATATCCGGTTTCCTTTTCATTTTCCAACCTGTAAATGTGAGGACGGCAGGCAAGATGAGATATAAAGTTATCCGACGCGGAAACCGACGCATTGTCGGGTATCTGCTCAATGACGTCGATTATCGCTTTGTTTTGTTCTCCATACTCCGCGATTATATTTACGGAATTTCCTATCCTGTATTGGGTATAAGCGGAATTGAAAAGCAGGGCGCAAACTATTGAAACAAGGGCGGCGCTTGAGAGCAGACGCCTTGCCGGGTTGGGGGAGGTTACGGTTTGCTCTGCCTGATTTTCCGATACGGTCAAAACCGATATATATATCAGGACAGCGGTTGCGGCGATTGAAGATGCAAAAAGGATACTTGAATTTCCTGTGCCCTGAGTAATTATATTAAGCACAAAAAGCGGGATGAGAAGTACTGAGGAGTGCTTATGACTTTTTAAAAACAAAACGGGAAGAGAGGGGAGCAGTAATGATAAAATAAACATAAGTTTATTTGAGGTGAAAGCCGACTGTATTACCCCCGATGGATTTACAATGATATTTTTAACGACATCCGCAATACTTGAGTGTGAAGCGTAGTTATAAGGCGTGAGGTCAAGTCCGACGTTGCCGGCGGATAAAACTGATATACAGACGATAAGATATATAAGTGAAAACAGGGCGGTGACAGATGAAAAAACAAAAAACCTTTTCGGGGCGACATTTTCGGTATTTTTGATTTCTTTTTTTGTGTCAAGCATAAAATACAGACAAAAGAAAATCATATAAATCGCGGCGTTCTCATGCACCGAAAGGGTAAGCAGCGCGAAAACCGCGCTCGGCAGTATTTTTCGTTTCTCCGCAAACAGAATAAACCATAAAAGCAGCGGGAGCACAAAAGTAAGTTCGGAAAAAGTGCCGGATGCGGATATTATTGACGCCGGAAAAATCAGAAGCGTCGCGCACAGACAGACTGTATATGCGGGAGTGATTTTACGGCTGCGGCATATGAGATACAACGGAATTACCGATGATGTGACTGCCGCTGCCTGCAGGCAGACAAGCGTTATGGGATGCGGGGCGACCGTGAAAAACGGCACAAGCAGATACAAAAACGGGGAAATGTGAACGGCAAAGTGGGAAAGCAGATTCCCCGACGCGGCTTCAAGTGTGCTTGTCTGTATTCCGGTACGGCTCATTATATACAGAAGCTGAGAGTAAAACCCCGTATTGTAATCGGCAGACCCAAAAGTAAAATATCTCAGGATACCGCTTGCGATTATATATATGAGCGCGAAAAAAGCAATAGCGGAAATAATAATTACAGTATGATTTGAACCGAGAACGAATTTCTTTTTTGAAGACGGCTCTTTTGCGCACAGCTTTGAGGAAAAATAAATTGCCGTTCCGCATATCACAGAATATGCCAGCGCCACGTACATTGATTCCGATACGTATGATGAATACAGCCCTAATATCGTACAAATCACGGGCAGGGATATGAACGCGAGTCTGGGATAAATGCTTCCGTAACCCAAAATTATCGCGGATGATACGAGAAATATAATTATAAATACGCCTATAGATATGTTTTTTGAAAAGTCAGTTTCAAGAAACGAGGACTGATTGACTGCCATGTAAATAAATGCAGACAAAAAATAACCGGATAAGACCGAGAACGGAATGATTTTTACATTGAAATTTTTGTTTTGTTGCATTTTTATATATCCTTAAATTTTTAAATGATCGGAAAAAATTTTTGCCTGTTTACATAAAAACAAAATTTATTCGATTGCTTTAAATAAAAATCGTGCTGCGGTATATAAAACAACCCGAATAATTACCGGACGATTCGGTGTGAAAAACCGCAACATACAGCTTGCGATTATACATTATACCATTTTTTTTAATAAAAATAAAGAGTTCATGGCATAATAAAAGTAAATATTTTTTTACTGCGGTAAAAAAAATCAAACTTCACTTGACAAAGTGTTATAAAAATTATATAATATTGTTGGATTTAGAAATATGGAGGTAAGATAAATGAAAGTAAATAAAGAATCGTTGATTGGGGATATCCTTGATTATGACCAGGGAACCGCCGAATTTTTCATTGAAATAGGTATGCATTGCCTCGGGTGCCCTGCCTCGCGCGGCGAGTCGATTGAAGAGGCTTGCGCCGTTCACGGTACGGACGCCGATGAACTTGTAAGTAAAATAAATAAATATCTCAGCGAAAAATAATTGATTTGCGGTTCGGGGGCATTTTCAGGTGAACCCGAACCGTTTTTAAATAATTTTAAGCGTCGGAAAATAAATCGATATCTTATTTTGCGTTTTGCGGTACTTATTTTGCGGAGTTTATACTGTGTTTAAAACCGAATTGGAATCATCAAAATCAAAAGGACAAATTATGTTGCCTACAATAGACGAAAGGCTGCGCTCCGCCGCGTCACTTGTCAGCCCCGGGGCGAGACTTGCCGACATTGGCAGCGACCACGCGTATCTGCCCATATATTTGTGCGGCAAGGGCATTGTTTCACGCGCGCTTGCTTCTGATTTAAACGTGGGCCCTGTTTTGGCGGCGAAAGAGAATATACGCGAGTACGGAATGAGCGACAGAATACAGACGCTTAAGGCAGACGGTCTGAACGGCGTGTTTGCCTTTAACCCTGACCATATAACTATTCTCGGAATGGGAGGAGAGCTCATCATTTCAATCATTGATAAGGCGGAATGGGTGAAGGACGGGAAAATAAAGCTGATTTTACAGCCAATGACACATGCCGAGCTTTTGTATACTTATCTTTTGAATAACGGTTTTTGTGTAGAGGATGAGATAATTTGCTCGACAAGTCCGGAAAGGGACGACAGAATGTACCGGATAATCAAAGCCTCATATGACGGTAAGATACGTGAGTGCGGTTTACGCGAGGCGCTCGTGGGAAGGGTCAATATTGAAAAATATCTTGCCCGATATGATGAAATTACCGAAAGGTATATAAGGCGCATTATCCGGATTTACAGCGCAAGAATTGAGGGGAAGAACAGGTCGGCAATAGTAGCCGAAAGCGAGATTATGCTTGTCGGAGAGCTTGAAAATCTGCTGAACAGACCGAAAAAAACTTAAGGGTGAGGCTGATGATTTTGAGATGCGTACTCTCTGTTGATTTTTGAAGAAAGAAGGAAAGGTTATCTTATGAATGTTTCGGAACTATATAAAAAGCTGGATGAATTGATTCCGCGGTCGTTGTCATGCGCTTGGGACCATGACGGACTTGAGGTCTGCCCGGAACCCGAGAAGGAAGTAAATAGAGTGCTGATATCTCTCGATGTAACAGATGACGCGATTGAAAAGGCGCTTGAGGAAAACTTTGATTTGATAGTAGCCCACCATCCTCTTTTTTTCAGGGGCTTGGAAAATGTTTCGGCTCTTAATTGCAGCGGAAAACGCGCGGTGAGACTGATTAAGGGAAACGTAAGCGTGGCGACTTTTCATACCAGACTTGACGCGCTGAGCGGCGGGGTCAACGACTGCCTTGCTTCTCTGTTGGGGCTTGAGGAAGTCGGGACGGTTGAAAATAACGGCGAGAAAATTATGAGAATCGGGAATCTCGCGCGTGAGATGAAAGCCGTGGATTTTGCGGCTTATGTGAAAGAGAAGCTTAACGCTCCGGCAACAGAACTTATCGGCTGCGGAAAAAATGTAAAGAGAGTGGCGGTATTGGGCGGCTCCGGCGGGGATGATCTGATTTCCGCGGCGCAAGCGGGAGCCGACACATATCTTACCGGAGAGCTTAAATATCATGAAAAGCTTATGAGCGGAGAGCTTGGGATAAATATTGTGTGCGGCGGGCACTTTTTTACCGAATTTCCGGTATGCAGGATGCTTGAAAAAACGATAGGCGGACTTTGTCCGAATACTTATGCGGAAATATTTTTTTCAAACAAAACAGAGATTGTTTAAAGCGGGTACATTTAAGCGGAGAATACAACTGTAAAAATACCGGTTAAATTTACAACACGGAAAAATAAAAGAAAGGCAAAGGTAAGCCTATGACATATGTAATTTCAAATATACACGGAAATTATGACGTATTTCGCAAAATGCTTGACACCGTTAAATTTTCGGACAGGGATAATTTATATCTTCTGGGAGATATTGTGGATTACGGAGAACAGAATATAGAGCTTTTAAACGATGTAAGCACAAGATATAACGTTTATTCGATTGCCGGAGAACACGATTTTCTGGCGCTGAAATATCTGTCGGAGTATGAAAAACTGAAAAAAAGCAAGTCTGCGCCCGACGCGGCCCTTCTGCGCAGTATGACCGAATGGCTTGAGGACGGCGGACAGGCTTTTTTCGACGAGTTTATAAAGAGCGATCCCGACACCAAAGAAGGTGTTTTGGACTATCTTTCGGACATGACCCTGTATGAGGAAATTGCCGTGAATGATAAGGATTATTTGCTTATTCACGCGGGAATAAAAAATTTCAGTCCGGATATCGATCTCGACAGTCTGACGGAAGATGATTTTTTCTCCGAGGAATTGGATTTCAGAAAAAAATATTATGATGACAAAATAATAATAGCCGGTCACGAGCCTACAACCTCGGAAAACGGCGGAGACGGAAGAATTTTTTATGGAAACGGCAGCATTGACATTGACTGCGGACTTATGAGGGGCGGAGTTTTGGGATGTCTGCGGCTTGAGGACGGCAGGGAATTTTATGTCTGATTACTTTATGGATAATTCGCCTCCGAGCGGAAAAGGCGTTCCCGATAATAGCGCGGGAACCGCGATTTATAAGAAAAACGGGGTTATTACGCTCGAGATAACCGATATGAATAATCTCGGCGCTGGCGTTGGACATACTCATGACGGCATAGCGGTTTTTGTCACGGGCGCAGTGACGGGCGATAAGGTTGAGGCAAAGATAATTAAAATTACCTCCCGGTATATGGTCGCAAGACTTGAAAGACTGATAACGGCGTCGAAACACAGAATCGACGCAAAGGACACTGAGGCTGAGGTCTGCGAAGCGCCGCAATCGTGCGGCGGATGCTGCTACAGAAATGTGAAGTATGAATATGAGCTTGAGGTAAAGCGGGATTATGTAAGGAACGCTTTCAGAAAAGCGGGACTTCAAGTCTCCGTTAAAGACACGGCTTCCGATTATAATATTTCCGGTTACAGAAACAAAGCGCAATATCCCGTAAGACAAACAAAGGAGGGAATAAAAGCGGGGTTTTTCGCTTCGGGCTCGCACAGGCTGATTCCCTGCGGGGAATGTAAGCTTCAGCCGCCTGTATTTGCGGAAATAGTCGGGTTTATTTTAACCTTCGCGGAAAAACACGGTATTCCGGCGTATGATGAGGAAAGCGGCAAGGGGATACTGAGACACATATATCTGCGAACAGGCAGACAGACGGGAGAGATTATGGTATGCCTTGTGGTAAATTCAGAGTCTTTTCCGTATGAGGATATCTTCGCGGATGAGCTGATGAAGCGTTTTGGCGCGGTAAAATCGATAATGATAAATGTCAATACGAAAAATACAAACGTGATAATGGGAGACCGTACATACTGCATAGGCGGAAAACCGTACATAAACGATATTTTGTGCGGAGTCAGGCTGAGAATATCCGCGAACTCTTTTTACCAGGTAAACAGGAATATGGCGGAATATCTCTATAAGCTTGCCTTACGGCTTGCGGACGCGGATAAAAACACCGCGGTTGCCGACCTGTACTGCGGAATAGGAAGTATAGGGCTTTCAATGGCGAAATATGTGAAAGCCGTGGCAGGCGTTGAAATCGTGCCGGAAGCGGTAGAATGCGCGAGGGTTAACGCCGCTGTAAATAATATCGAAAACGCGTCGTTTTTTCTTGGAGACGCGGGCGACAGCTCCAAGCTCTTTTCGGAGGTGGTGGCAAAGCTCGGTCAGGTCCCCGATGTGGTTATATTGGACCCGCCCAGAAAGGGAAGCACTAAAGAGCTAATTGACTGTATCGCGGATTTTTCCGTGAAAAAAATTGTTTACGTATCCTGCAATCCCGACACTCTGGCACGGGACTGCGCCTACTTTGCGCGAAAAGGGTATTTTTTGAGCGAGGTTTATCCTGTAGACCTCTTTCCCCGTACGGGGCATGTGGAGACAATAGTACTGCTTTCCCACAAATAGGAAAAGATGAATGAAAAAACATTGTTGTATCAAATTCCAAATGAAATGCCGCAGGATATCCTGCATTTTGTGTCCGGGGCAAATATTTACGATAGTTCCTGCTCACCCGAAGCAAAAGTGTATTTCATTGACAGTTAATATCAAGACGAACGAGCGCTACATACAGTACGACAGACCGACAAAGAAAGGAGAGACAAGCAAATGAGTTTGACAGTAAATAAGCATCTCTTTGCAGCGTATTGCGGTTTAAGCAAACAGCAGTAGCCCATGAATACTTTCACATTTTGTTAAACGGTAAAAGGGGATTATTACGAAAGCTGATAAAACGAATAAATATTGACGATTTTCTCAATAAGGACACAATGATAAAATTCGGCTATATGTATGATGATTCTTTAAATAGTAGAATTAACGCGATGGAAGATTGTATCATACGCGCAATGTGCGGAGTTGTAATGGAAGATAAAGATATAGAATCATACTGTAAAACAAATATACAATGTGGTTTTGTAGGAGTTCCTGCAATGATAGAAAAAATAAACGAAATCGACTTCACACAGCTGAATATAAATGACATCATTTCAAAAATGACAGAATCATATTAAAGCGGATTTATGTCATATTTAAGTGGCAGAACGAGCCTGAGCTGCTGCAAGCGGTCCTGGACCGGATACCGCCTGCGACAAATTGAGCTGTCTACGCTTTTAACACATCTCGAAAGTGTAAAAGACGGCGTTAAATTATTATATGAGATGACATGAGATGCAAAAAATTATATAAAAAGTGAAAGAAAATATGATAGAAGTAAAAGGGAAATATAACGAAGCAAAAATTTTTACCGACGTTGTGGACAATGCTTCTATTTCACAAGTGATAGAGCTTTGCAATCAGGAGTTTGCGGCGGGGAGTCGTATCCGATTGATGCCCGATATTCACGCGGGTAAGGGGTGTACCGTCGGAACGACGATGACTGTCACCGACAAAGTTGTTCCCAATTTGGTCGGCGTGGATATCGGCTGCGGTATGGAAATTGTCCGAATAAAGGAATCACATATCGAACCGCAGAAGCTGGACAAATTGATTTATGAAAAAATCCCGTCCGGATTTGAGATACGCGACAAACCGCATCGGTATCTGGATGAGGTTGATCTGGATGAATTGTGTTGCATTAAGCACATTGACGTACCCCGTGCGGAAAAAAGTATCGGCACACTGGGAGGAGGAAATCACTTTATTGAAGCGGACAAAGACGACGAAGGAAATATTTATATCGTCGTTCATTCGGGGAGCAGGCGTTTGGGCTTGGAAGTCGCAAAATATTATCAGGAAGAGGGATACAAAGTATTAAATCACTCTGACGACGCGTCCGTGCGGCAGATGATTGCCGAATTGAAAAAGGCGGGGCGGCAAAATGATATTCAGAAAGAAGTCAAACGTCTGAAAAACATAAAACAGATAAGTATTCCGAAAGATATGGCGTATGTTACGGGAGATCTGTTTGACAGGTATATCCACGACATGAAAATCGTTCAGAAGTATGCGGAGCTCAACCGGCGGGCTATGGTGGATGAAATCGTCAAAGGAATGAAATTCCACGTCGAAGAACAGTTTACGACCATACACAACTACATAGATACGGACAATATGATTTTACGCAAAGGGGCTGTATCCGCGCGAAAAGGGGAAAGAATACTTATTCCCATCAATATGCGCGACGGCAGTCTGATCTGCGAAGGAAAGGGCAACGAGGACTGGAATTTTTCCGCTCCGCACGGAGCGGGGCGCCTTTTGAGCCGAGCCGACGCGAAGAAGTCTTTTACGGTGTCGGAGTTCAAAAAGCAGATGGAGGGTATTTATACTACATCGGCAAATAAAACGACATTGGACGAATGTCCGATGGCTTATAAGGGAATGCGGGATATTCTGGACAATATCACCCCCACGGCCGAGGTATTGAAGATTATCCGCCCGCTTTACAATTTTAAGGCAGGGGCAGAGGATTAAGCTGCTTTGAATATATTAATAGAAGGCATTGCTATGGAGTATTTTTATGGAAGCACTTGCCGAACTGTTTGCAAGAAAAATATGCGTTTGCATATCGCGAAAAATAACCGCCGTTAGAAAAGGCAAAAGAATTTTTGCAAGCCAATTTGTTTGGCAACACCGGTGTTTATATTGTCAATACCTGAATTAATCTGAGTACGGATGAGTCAAATTTCACAGATGCGCAGAAAAAAGCACTTATCAGTAGCTTAAGGATTATTATCTGGAATAAGAATGGGATGCATATGAATCAAACAAATAAATTTGAAATAAAGAAACTTAATATTACAGATATTGTTCCGAATCTTCTTATTGGATTTGCTCACAGCCAAAAGATCACCCAAAAATGGGTGAGGCGAAATGATATTTGGGAGCTTACAGATGCTTCTATCCTGCGTGAGTGGAGTGCCGAGAAACGAATATGGATTGCCGAGTATATGTGCCGGCAAATAGAGCGTGGCGGTATTACAGTCGGAGCTTTTTGCAATGAGCGTTTGATAGGATTTTGCTGTGTCGATGGCACAGTTTCCGGAAAATCAGTAAAGTATGCTAATTTGACCATGCTATTCGTTGATGATAATTGGAAACGAAACGGAATAGGTAAATCGCTTCTGCAAGAAGCTCGTGAGCACGCAACAAAACTCGGTGCAGAAAAGATTTTTATATCGGCTGTCCCATCCGCAGAGACAATTGCCTTTTATCTTAAAATGGGTTGTGTCGATGCTAACGAAATAGTAGGAGATTTTGTGGATTCAGACGATGACCGCTATTTAGAACTTATGGTAAATCCGGAGGCATACTTCTAATATCCGGACACCGGCGATATGTTTTGATTGCCATCGACGAACAAGACAGATTTGTGGACTGCATTGGCTACAACATTCCCGACACAAACGAAGTGAAGCCGCAAAGTAAAATATGTACCTCTGACACTCAAGGGGCCGCGCTGTTGCGGCTCCTTTTACGTGCTTGCGGTCTGAATTATTTTTTATTTTCCGTTATAAGGTATTACAAAATAATTTTTGCCTCTGTTGTCTGCCGATCCCGACTCCGACGAATTTTCAGTTGTGGCGCTTTCTGTTCCGTTAGAACTTTCTGTGTTGTTTTCGGTATTGGCGTTGCTGCCTGTCTCTTTTGTGGAATCGCCTAATGCATCGGATATCATTTCGGAAAGGCTTTCGGTATTTTTTTCTGTTTGTTTTTCTGTGGTTTTCGCTGTCGTTGACCCTTCGCCGTCGTCGTTGTTTGTACATGCGGTGAGCGAAAATGCGGTCAGGGTAAGCGAAAGTGCCAATGCAGATATCAATACTTTATTTTTCAGCATATTAATCCCCAAATACTTATTTTTGAGATGGATACGGGACTTTTACAGAGCCGAATTGATTTTGATATAATGTCATAAAGTTTACTGACTCGGTTTTGTATTGTCCTCAATTAAACAGATTTACAACAATCACACTGTTCGGTGAGGATTGTTGCGGTATAGTTACATGCCGATGCGATCGTACCGAATTATATTCGGCTTGTTTTGTATACCGCACAATTATTTTGCCCTGTACATCAGGAATTAATCATTTTAATTTACATAAATAATTTGTTATAATTGTATTTTTTTATAAATAAAATTTTATTGATAAGGCTGTGATAAAAACTTTCGTTGTCGATATTGACAAAACCGGGAGATTAATATATAATTGTAAAGAAGGATAAACAGATGTACGTAATTGAGTTCATCCGGAATTATTTTAAACGCGTTAAAATTTTAAAATTACCTTTTCCGGGATTTTTTATCGGGTATTTGAAAAAGCACCGCGTATTATTGCGGTTGACTATATTGTGCTGCGTTTTTTTTCGGCTTGTACAGGTATGCGGTATCAGTGTAACTGCCTCTGAGACAGATGAAGATTATGAACATTTTTATCTTGAAGCAACTTATCAAAAGGAATTCGGTCTCGTAATACTTTCTTTGCTGTGTGACGGGAAAACTCCCACTGCCGGAATATTTTTGCAGATAACCTATGATAACGAAATAATGTCATTTACTTCGGCGCAGAAAGGCTCCGCGAAAAAAAGCCTTGAGTTTACCTGTTCCTTGGACGACAACGGAAAAATCAACGTGCTGTTTGACGGAACGCAGAATGACGGCGGAGGCGGAGCGCTTGCGAGTTTTTGCTTTGAACTGCCCGACGATGAAGAAGTAAAAGACGCGGAATTTTATTTCGGTCTTGAATGTAACGACCCTGATTCCGTATTTAATATATCAGAGGAAGGCTTTAGCAGGGTAAAAGTAATTCTTGATGGGTATGAGTTAAAGACTGACTGCGCGGGGGAAGAACTGAAAGTAATTTATGCGGGTTTTTCACAGAAGCCTCTCGCTCGGGACAATATAGCTGTTCGTCTTGTCGGGACCGTTTCCGGAAATATGTATGAAGAGGTCGGGTTTGAGGTCTGTATTGTCGATTTATGTGAAGGAAGCGTTACAAATCAGATATTGTCTCGGAAAGAGTTGCTGTATAATTTATTCGGCGTACATTATTTGCCCGAGGATTTCGGCGGAAAATATTTTTATACCTCAAAAATTGCTTTTTCGGATGAAAATCTTGTATGTGTTTATATACGTCCTTTTGCCGTATATAACGGATATAAATTTTACGGAGATGAGCATATTCAGCTTTTTGATGATGGTCGATTCATCGGATGATATGCTGAATATCGGTCAGAAAAGGAGAGATATAATGGTAGGAGCAATAAAAAAATATTTGTTTAAATTTATTTGCCTTTTGCTTTTGGCTTTTGTATTGCTTTCATTGCTCTGTCCTGTAAGAGTCATGTGCACGGAAAATGCTCCTCCGGTAATAACGGGCGGGGAACTGTCCTCTTATCTCGGAAACTCAAAAAATACAGATATCAGCATTGTGAGCGATGATATGCCGGGTGAATATATCAGACTAAAGCTATCGGAAAATCCCGAAGACCCCAGCGTAACCTTCTATCCTCCGTCTTCCTACAACGCTGAGGATGTTGAGTATATAATAATTCCGGTAAGGACAAACCGGGCGGACTCCAGATTCAAGCTGTATCTTAGCGCCGGGCAGTCTCAGGGGTTTGGCGAGGACTCAACATCATATGTGTGGTTCAGCCCTGATCATGAATGGCAGATGCTGATTTTTGATCTGCGGGATACCGATGGCTGGAGCGGGGAGATCCACAGCATAAGGCTTGATTATATAGACCACGCTCAAAAGGACGAAGAACCGGGGGATTATACCGACATTGCCGGAATTGCCCTTTGTCCCGATGAAAATTCCGTAATTGACGCGATAAACATTCTTGCAAAGTCATTGTGCAGTCCCGCAAATCGGTTTGACAATTTTACCGAAGAGGCGGTTTCGGCGTTCGACCATGCGGTAAATTTTACGGGGATAAGCGTTGTTGACTCAAACCTGGTTTTTTCGCTTGAGGGGACGGCTCAGTGCGAGGACCCATATCTCGGTCTGAATTACCAAAAGCTTACGCAGATCTATAATTGTGAAGCGCTTGACGCGGAGGACGTCGCGGCGGTAATTATACGTCTTAAAGGAAACGATAAAATATATCAGGACTTTTTTGAATTGTTTTACTACGCGGGAAGTATTACGGGGGCAAATCAGCAATATTCAATGGTATGTCAATATGATACCGCGGGGCAGTGGGACGGAGTTATGTTTGACTTTGACGGTCGCAACGATTTTGCCGGAGCAATAAACGGATTCAGATTTGACTGGAACTGCGGCTCTTATGACGGCGCTGAGCTTGAAATATCGGACATACTTATATTTGACGATATAAACAGCGCGGATCTTTACATGGATTTTATTGAAGAAGCCAATCTTATATCTGAGGACGGCGGCGGGGAGGATGACAGTGAAAAACAAACCGAGGATGAGATATCGGACAGTACGGATGAAGAACAGTCAACCGGATTTGAGCAAGAGGAAAATACGGAAGAAACCGGCGGACTGATTTCGGATACCGAAGCGACGGACGATTCGGATAGCGTAAATGAAGAAGATACCTCGGCAGAGAACGAGACGGATAATGGCTCGGAAATTCCGTTTTATATTATGTGTGTGTTCCTTGTATGTCTGAGTATAGGTTCGGTTGTAACCGTAGTCGTTATTCGCGTGTTGAACAAAAAGCAAAATTAATTGTTTTGAAAGGAATATTAAGGTGAAAAAACGATTTATCTGTTATGTATTATCAGTATTTACGGCGGCGATATTATTGTCCGGTATGATACTGCCCGCCTCAGCTTCCGGGGCGTTCGCCTATGCGTTGTCCGCGTCCTCTTTTTCCGATTTTGATTTATTGGCTGACGGACAGATGTGGCTCGGGGCGGCTGTGGTTTTTCTTGCCGCGATTTTTCTTATTTCCTTGGCGTTTCTTGTAGTAGTTATTATAAAGACGAGGAAAAAGAAGTGAAGAATAACGGTTTTTTGCCGCTTGCGATACTTTTTGCTGTTGTTATGCTTGTCTTGTCGGCGTGCGGTCCGGATAAGGAAGGCGACGGTCAGCAAAGCGGCGTGGGTTATGAAGCCGATACGTCAGATGAGCGGATTTCCGAAAGCAATCCGGTCGAGAACACGGGACCTGAGTTTTTGAGCGAAGTAAGCAGTGAAACTTTCAGCGCAGAGAGCGAAACCGATTTATCCACTCAGGTGAATGAAGAGTTTTCCGGTCTTGAAGTTGCTTCGGATCTCACGGATGAAGGGTTCGGGGAGCTTATAACAGTGCCTCGCGAATAAAATTATTAAAAAATCCCGTCATTCTGAATGGCGGGATTTTAAATATTTAGGTTTCAGGCTAAATATTAACTGTCGAATATTTTTCAATATCGGCGCGGCGAATCATTTCGCGCTGGATTTTTCCGCTGATAGTCTTCGGCAGAGAATCGACAAATTCAATTATTCTCGGATATTTGTAGGGCGCGGTTTCGTGCTTTACATATTCCTGAAGCTCTTTTTTCAGCTCATCGCTTGCCTCATAGCCTTTATTGAGGATTATTGTGGCTTTGACGACCTGCCCCCTGATTTCCGAGGGAACTCCGGTTACCGCCACCTCCATGACCGAAGGATGCTGCATAAGCACACTTTCAATTTCAAAGGGACCTATGCGGTATCCGCTTGACTTGATAATGTCGTCCCGCCGTCCGACATACCAGTAATAACCGTCTTCGTCCCGGTAAGCCGTATCACCCGTGTGGTACATCCCGTTTCTCCAGACGTAGTTATATTGCTCGTCATCGTTGATATAACCGCAGAACAGACCTATCTGTTCGCCGTTTTCGGGTTTGAGTATAACGAGTTCTCCGGTTCTTGAATCGGTTATGAATTCGTCGTTTTCATCTACCAGCGCGGTTTTATAGAGCGGGGAGGGTTTGCCCATAGATCCGGGGCGGTCGGTAGAATTGACGAGGTTGGCAAGCACCAGCGTGGTTTCGGTCTGCCCGAAGCCCTCCATGATACTGAGGCCTGTTTTTTCAAGAAAAATCCTGAAGACCTCGTAATTAAGCGCTTCTCCCGCGGTAGTGGCATATTCCACTGATCCGAAGTCATCTGCGGACAGTTCGGTTCTTATCAGAAACCGGTAAATTGTCGGGGGCGCGCAGAAAGTCGTGACTTTATATTTTTTTATGACGGCAAGCAGCTCATCGGCGTCGAACTTGTCGAAATCGTAAACCATAACCGCGCTGCCGCAGAGCCATTGACCGTATATTTTTCCCCATGACGCTTTGCCCCAGCCGGTTTCCGCAACCGTGAGGTGCAGTCCGCCCTCTTTTACATTATGCCAATGTTTGGCGGTTATGATATGCGCCAAAGGGTATGTGTGATTGTGAATTACGGCTTTCGGCTCACCTGTTGTTCCCGATGTGAAGTAAATTATCATAGGGTCGGTCGATTTGGTCTCTATACGATCAAGAACGTCGCTTGCGTCATCTGTCTGTTCCGACATATTTATAAAACCGTTTTTGTTTTGGCGCACTATAAACAGAGTTTTAAGAATATCCGGACACTCTCTCTGAGCTTCAAGCAGAAAATCCGCGACATGTCCCTCGTTTGTGCATACCACCGATTTGATGTCCGCTGCCTTAATCCGGTAAATCATATCCTTTACCGTAAGCATGTTGGTGGCGGGGATGGCTACCGCGCCTATTTTATGCAGAGCGTTTATAATATACCAATACTCGTAATGCCGTTTGAGTATAAGCATTACTCTGTCGCCCTTGCCGATTCCGTGAGAGAGAAAGACATTCGCCGCTTTGTTTGAGAGCTTTGACAATTGACCGAATGTAAATGCTTTTTCATCACCCCGTTTGTTGCACCACTGCAAAGCTAACTTTTCCGGTTCCTGCTTTGCTATGACGTCCACTACGTCATAGCCGAAATTGAAGTTGTCCGGACAGCGAACCGAAAAACTGTTTAAACAATTGTTTTCGTCAAATCCCTCAGAACAGAACTGTTTGTAAAAATTGACCATAAAATTCCTTTCGCGCGGACAGTGCGGAATGTTTCCCGATTGAAACGCAATGTCCGTATTTTATATAATATTAAACATTCGCAATGAATTACGGCGTTATGCGTCGATGCCAGTAAAAAGGGCTGTCACACTGTGTTGTGACAAGCCCGCGGATTTTATGCGGTCACATTATATCGGATTTCGGAGAATGAAAACTCCGAAATATATAATGAAATCCGTTATAAGGCGAGACATATCGGGCATACCTTCGGTCGGTTTTGTTTTTCCTGATGTATATCGACGGCAGCAACACATAACACGGTTCACAATACTATATTACCACATATTGATAATTTTATCAAGAGGTATTTGCAAAGCTTTACATATAGTTTACAATAAACAGTCCGATGAAAAAATTATTCCGCCGCGGAAATCCCGAGAGTTTCGTTTCTGAGGTGAATCAGCAAAGACAGTGGAATTTTTCTTTTTATTATATTGGCATGAGGGAAAAAATTATTCAGGTATTCATATACGCTGTCAATATAGTTCAGATCGTCTGAATAGTTGACGACTATTTGAGCGGGGTTGTCAAATTCTTCGGAAATTTTCTTCACCTCGGTATATCCGTATTTTATTGTGCCCAGATATCGTATGCATCCGTTGTCCATTGTAAAGCAAGAGCGTTTTCCGAGAATAGGGCTGGGTGAGAAATGATCTCTGCGGTGTATACGCTTGTCAAAGATCGGGTTGTCAAATTTTGCGGTGGTAAAAAATGTCTTTATTTTGCCGCAAAAAGCTTCAAGTTCAAAGGCTATGCCTTTGAGGTCAATGCCCGCTTCAATAAGCTGTTTAGCCTTAAAAATAGCCAACAGTTGTCCTCCGGCCACCGTATTTGAGTTTAACACATATATTTTTTCATTGCCTTCGGTGTTGCCGAAATATATGGCTCCCGCGGCTTTAGCCGCTATCTTGGCGTTGCTGTATGCGGAACATATCTGAGACGACGCGGTTATACATAAAATGTCATCTCCGTTCATGAGAATTTTTGAAAATGTGTTGTAATATTCAGTGGCGGAAGGCGAGGTTGAATAAGATTGCTGAATGTTCAGGACATCGTTTTTGAAGTCAAGGGAGTCCGGAAAAGTCTTTCCGTCCAGATTGCATGTTGCCAAGAGAAAATTAAGGTCTGAGTTTTCCAAATCCTGTCGGCATAATGCCGAAAAAGAATCGGTGACGATCTTAATCATATCTACCCACCCTTCTGAATTTTTCATATCGGGTGTCAAGCAACTCCCGCGTGGACTTGGAACATAGTTTTTCAAATGTTGTGTAAAGACCTATTCTCAGCGCGTTGAAAAATTCGTCGTTTACCTGCTGCTTGAGAAAGTTTTCGGGTTCTTCAATTTTTCTGTCGATTATACCGAGCTCAAGCAGCGGGTCGGCGGTAAGACACAGGCTCTCGGCTGCCTCGTCCGCGTGGGACATGTCCTTCCACAGAATGTTGGCGCAGCTTTCGGGAGCGACCACGGAATAATACGCTCCGGAGAACATCCATACTTCGTCGGCTACGGCAAGTCCTATAGCTCCGCCGCTTCCGCCTTCTCCTATGATCACCGATATTATAGGAGTTTTAAGAGTCATCATTTCGGCAAGATTGCGGGCTATCGCTTCCGCCTGCCCGTGTTCCTCCGCCTCTATTCCGCAGTATGCTCCCGCGGTATCGACAAAGCAAAGCACGGGTCTGTGGAATTTTTCGGCGAGTTTCATCTGCCTCAGTGCCTTTCTGTAACCCTCCGGAGAAGCCGCGCCGAAATTATGCGCGATCTTCTCGGGGGTGGTATGTCCTTTTTCTATTCCGATGACCGTTACGGGCATTTGACCGAGATATCCTATGCCGGCAATTATCGCGGAGTCGTCTTTGCAGCCTCTGTCTCCATGCAGCTCAATAAAATCCGATATGCAGGCGGCAATGCAGTCCGAGGCGACGGGACGCTGTTTTCCTCTTGCCCGAAGAACCTTTTCGTAGCTTTTGTTAATTGACGGCATCGCAGAAACCTCCGTTGTGCATTTTAAGTAGGGCGGTGATAAAATTTTTCTGATGGGGACGTTCGACTATCGCGTCTATATATCCGCATTTCAGCGTCGATTCCGCGCTTTGGAAGCCATCGGGCAGCTTCTGCCGCAGGGTCTGCTCTATTACGCGCGGACCCGCGAATCCTACGAGCGCGCCGGGTTCCGCCAATTCTATATCTCCGAGCATGGCGAAGCTTGCGGTAACTCCTCCGGTTGTGGGATTGGTCAGAAGCACGATATAAAGCCCGCCGGCGTCGCTGTGCTTTTTTACCGCGCCCGCGGTCTTTGCCATCTGAACCAATGACACCATGCCTTCCTGCATTCTCGCGCCTCCGGACACCGTTACCCCGAGAACCGGCAGCTTATTTTCGGTGGCGTATTCAAAAAGCTTTGTGATTTTTTCTCCTACCGCCGCTCCCATCGAGCCCATCATGAAGTTGGCGTCCATGGAAAAAACAGCGCAGGGGTAACCGTTAATTTTGCCCACCCCGCATATAACGGCCTCTTTTTCGCCGCTTTTCTGTCGGGCGGCGTCAAGCTTTTCGGAGTAGTTGGGGAAGGTAAGCGGATCGTGAGATATCATATCGGCGTCAAATTCTTTGAAACTGCCCTTGTCGCATATGAAATCCAGCCTGCGCCTTCCTCCTATTCTGAAATAATAGTCACACTTCGGACAGCTGTAATAGTTGACTCTGACCTCGGTCCGAAGCAGGGGCGCGCCGCAGCCCGGGCAGTTGAAATCTCCCGTTTTCGCGTTGACTTTGACGTTCTGCTCCGATTCTGTTCCCTCAAGTGTGTTTTGAGGTTGTTTGAATAAGGATTTTAGATTCATTTTTTATGACCTCTGTCGTTTAAAAATGATGTTGTATAGCTTCCGTCTATAAATTCCTTTTCGGAAAGCAGATCCAAAAACAGCTCGCTGTTCTGGACTATGCCGTCTATTACAAGCTCCGACAACGCCGAACGCATCTTGCGCAGAGCTTCCTCGCGCGTCTTGGAGGAGACTATAAGCTTTCCGAGCAACGAATCGTAATAGGGCGGCACGGTGTAGTTCTGATATATAGCGCTGTCAAATCTTACTCCGGGACCGCCGGGAATGTGAAGAATATTGATTGTTCCGCATCCGGGCTTAAAGTCCACCGGGTCTTCGGCGCATATTCTGCACTCTATAGCGTGAATATTTATATTTACATCCTGCTGTTCCAGATTTATAGGCTGACATGCGGCGGTTCTTATCTGCCATTTTACGATATCGATGCCGCTTGCCATTTCCGTAACACTGTGTTCGACCTGAAGACGTGTGTTCATTTCCATAAACCAGAAATTTTCGTTTCCGTCATACAAAAACTCAACAGTACCTACGGTTACGTAATTTACGGCGTCCGCGGCTTTTTTTGCCGCTTCATGCATTTTTATTCTTACTTCTTCTTTGAGCGTGGGAGCGGGGCACTCTTCTATAAGCTTCTGATTTTTTCTCTGAACCGAACAGTCGCGGTCGCCGATTATTATTGTCTTGCCGAAGCAGTCTCTGAGAAGCTGTACTTCGACATGCTTGACGTCGGTGAGATATTTTTCCATGTAAACGGCGCCGTCGCCGAAAGCCGACTCGGCTTCGGCGCGCGCGCTCATGAACGCCGTTTCCATCTCGGCTTCGGAATGTACGGGACGGATACCTCTGCCGCCGCCTCCGGAACGGGCTTTTAAAAGTATGGGATATCCTATGCTTTTTGCTTCTTTTCTGGCTTCTTCGGCGTTTTTTAAAATTTCGGTGCCGGGGGCGAGCGGAACTCCCGCCGCGGTCATTGTGCGCCGCGCTTCATCCTTGTCTCCCATTTTTCTTATAACATCGGGGGAAGGACCGATAAAAACAATGCCGTTTTCCTTGCAAAGCTCGGCAAATTCCGCGTTTTCGGAGAGTAATCCGTATCCGGGGTGAATTGCCTCGGCTCCGGAATATTTTGCGGCTGTGATAATTGCCGCGGTATTCAGGTAGCTGTCGCGCACCAAAGGACCGCCGACGCAAAAGGCTTCGTCGGCAAGACTCGCGTGAAGCGCCTCGCTGTCGGCGTCAGAATATATGGCGACGGTACATATGCCCATTTCTTTACAGGCGCGGATGATCCTTACGGCAATCTCACCCCTGTTTGCTATAAGTATTTTTGAAAACATATTTTGAACCTTTCGAGGATAAATCTGAAGTCTGACCGGTTGAGACCGAATAAAAAAGCGGAATTCAGACTATTGCAAAGGAGAACTCGCCGCTCATGCACAGTTTTCCGTTCACAAACGCCTGACCTTTAATAAAGTAAAACGGCTTTACCGAACGGACAAGTTCTGTATGAAATTCAACAGTGTCTCCGGGATGAACCGGGTTTTTGAATTTCACGTTGTTCATGCCCGCAAACATGGGTGTTTTGCCCTTGATATCAGAGGAAAACATGACGCACGCCGACTGCGCGGTCATTTCGCACAGTATGACTCCCGGAACAATCGGGTTTCCCGGAAAATGACCGTCAAGAAAATATTCGTCTCCCTTTATTGTGTATTTTCCGATTGCCTTGCCTTCTTCGGGACATTCGGCTTCTTCTATCAGCAGCATACTGTTTCTGTGAGGGAGAATGTTTTTTATTTCTTCAATATTCATATGTGATTACCTTTATTCAATAATGGACTAAGCCCCTTCATTCAATGTTTTCGGTGGGGAGATACAATTTTCCGCTGAAAAAATCAAGCGGCAGTCCATCTTTGTATTAAGTTATATATAATCAGAAAATGTTTAAGATGTCTCCGCTTTTATTTCTTATCGGGTTTGATTCGGAAAAGGATGGAATTATATTCTACTATTTTGCCTTCCTCGGCGCAGATTTCATGTATGGTTCCGTCACATTCGGCGCAGATTTCGTTCATCATTTTCATAGCCTCGACAATACAGAGAATGTCTCCTTTTTTTACTCTGTCTCCGACTTTGACAAACGGCTCGGCTCCCGGCTCCGGACGCGAATAAAATATTCCGAGCAGAGGAGATTTAAGTTCGTACAGATCTTTGAGCGAGTCGCTGCCGGACGATGACACGGCGGGATTGTCCGTATTTTTTGACTGCGTAATGGGCAGAATGTCCGGTGTTTGCGGCGCCGGAGGCGCGTATACCATGTCGGTCTGTTTTTTGAAAAAAACTTCGTTGTCTCCGCTTTTAAGCTTTATTTCGGCAAGGTTAAACCTTTCAAACATTTCGGCAGCCGCTGCGAGCAGTTCATTTTCGTTCATTTGATGTTACTACCTTTCTGTATTTACTTTGCCGCTTACCCCGAATACTTTCTCAGGGCTACGCAGGCGTTGTGACCTCCGAAACCGAGGGATGTTGAAAGCGTATCGGTGATATCGGCTTTCACCGCTTTGTTGGGAGTGCAGTCGATATCGCACTCGGGGTCGGCTTCAAGGTAATTTATGGTGGGCGGAACAATGCCCGAATTTATGCTTAACGCGCAGACGATTATTTCCGCGGCGCCGGTCGCTCCGAGCATATGACCTGTCATTGATTTTGTCGAGCTCATGTGTATTTTGTACGCGTTGTCCGCAAATACGTTTTTTATTGCCTTAACTTCGGAAGAGTCGTTCAGCTTGGTTCCCGTGCCGTGCGCGTTGTAATAAAGATGTTCGCCGGCGACGATACCCGCCTCCTCGGCGGCGAGCCGCACTGCCTGCGTGGCGCCAGATGCCTCGGGGTCCGGCGCGGTCATGTGGTAGGCGTCGCAGGTATTGCCGTATCCGGTTACCTCGGCGTATATTCTCGCCCCTCGGTTAATTGCGTGCTCAAGGCTTTCGAGCACTAAAACCGCCGCGCCCTCTCCCATGACAAACCCAGCTCTTCTTGCGTCAAAGGGCAGGGAGGCGCACGAGGGGTCCGTCGATTCAGAGAGAGCCTTACAGTTGGTAAATCCGGCGACAGCAAGACCGTTTATCGTCGCTTCGCTTCCTCCGGTAATTATCGCGTCCGCGTACCCGTGCTTTATCGCGCGGTAAGCTTCACCCACTGCGTTTGTGGATGTGGCGCAGGCGGTGACAGTGGGAAGAGTTGGCCCCTTTGCTCCGTAGCGGATGGCGACAAGACCCGTTGCCATATTTGAAATCATCATTGGGATAAACAGCGGGGATATTTTTGAAGGTCCTTTGGTAAGCAGTTTTTCGGTTTCGGACAAAAACGTCGTCATTCCCCCTATGCCCGAGCCGATATAAACACCCAAACGGAACGGATCGGTGTCGGATGCGGATATTCCGCTGTCCCGTACCGCCTCACATGCCGCGGCTATTGCGTATTGAGAGTACAGATCGGTACGGCGTACCTCAGTGACCGAATCAAAGTAATTCTGCGCGTCAAAACCTCTGACTTCCGCCGCAAGCTTTACTTTATATCCCTCGGTATCGAATTTCGTGATTTTGTCTATCCCGCATACGCCGTTTTCTATACTGTTTTTAAAGTCCGGAATATTGTTTCCGACAGGAGAGATTATGCCCATGCCGGTAATTACTACTCTTGACATTATTTATAAATCCTTTCGGTAAAATCATACCGTCAGCCCTGCCGGCGGTATACTGTGAATATTATTTATTATGGACATTAAACGCGGAATATAAATATATAAAATAATCAAATATACATCCCGCCGTCCACTCTGACGGTTTCCCCGGTTATATAGGATGCCATGTCGGACGAAAGGAAAAGCACTGCGTTTGCCACATCTTCGGGAGAGCCGATTTTTTTCATGGGAATACCCGAAAGCGCCGCTTCCTTTGCGCTGTCGCTCATCGCGTCGGTCATTTCGGTTGAAATGAACCCCGGAGCTACGGCGTTGCAGGTGATATTCCTTGTCGCGTATTCCTTGGCGACGGTTTTTGTCAGACCGATAATACCGGCTTTGGACGCCGCGTAGTTTGCCTGACCGGCATTGCCCATAAGTCCCACTACGGAGGAGATATTTATGATGCGCCCGCTTTTCTGTTTGACCATAGACCTTATGCACGCGCGAATCATGTGGTACGTGCCCTTTAAGTTTACGTCAATTACACGGCAGAAAGCTTCCTCTGTCATGTTCATAAGCAGCTTGTCATCGTTGATTCCGGCGTTGTTGACCAGGATATCCGCCTTCCCGAAGGCCGAAAGCGCGGTCTCAACAGCCTTGTCGGCTTGGGTCTTGTCGGAAATATCGCACGGTATAAATATACATCCGACGCCGAGCGCTTTTATTTCGGAACACAATTTTTCGGATGCTTCACCCGGCTTTGTTCCTATGGCGGCGATATTTGCCCCGTTTTCGGCGAATTTCATGGCTATTGCGCGGCCGATACCGCGGGTGGCGCCTGTTATTATGGCGTTTTTTCCTTTTAACATAATACCTGTCTACATTTTCGCCCTTCGGCGATTGCTCCTTATTTCAGTTTTCTGTCAGATCATGTATTGTTTTGTTCAGACTATCGCTGTCGCTTACATTGAATATTTTAACGTCTTTCAGAGTTCGTGCGACAAATCCCGAGAGCGTTTTGCCGGCTCCGACTTCTATAAAAGTGTCCGCTCCGCTTTCATGCATTTTCTCTATTGTCGTTTGAAATCTGACGCTTGATGACGCCTGATTCGCGACGGTCGCGACGATACCGTTTCCGTCATCTGGATACGGCTCCGCCGAAATGTTTGCGAACAAAGGAATTTTCGGAGACTTTATATCTACGGATTGCAGCGCCTCGTAAAGTCCGGCGGACGCTTCTTTCATGTATGGGGAATGAAACGCTCCCGAAACCGCGAGAGGAACGGCTCTGCCGCCTGTTTCTTTTATTCTCTGACAGAAAAGAGGCATTTCTTCGGCGTTTCCGGCTACTGAAATCTGACCGGGGCAGTTGTAATTGACCGGATAAATTTCTTTAAACTCGCTACAGATTTTCTCCACGGTATCGGGCGTAAGCTTTAAAACCGCCGCCATCGCTCCCGGATGCTTTTCCGCGCATTTCGCCATAAGAAGTCCTCTTGTACACACCAATTTATACGCGTCGCTGTCCGAAAGTATGCCGCAGTATGCCAAAGCGGCGATCTCCCCCAGCGAAAATCCCGCCGCGAAATCCCCTACGATTCCGGCTTCGAGCAGAGCATACGCGCAGGCAAGATCTGTGAGAAAGAGCGCGGGCTGCGTGTTCTCGGTTTTTGACAGAATGTCTGCGTCAGAGTCAAAACATATCTGCTTTATGCCCGGAGTAATACTCTCTCCCATATCAAAGACCTTTTGTGCTTTTGCCGATACGGAGCAGATATCTCTGCCCATTCCGGGGTACTGAGCGCCCTGTCCCGCGAACAGAACGGCTATTTTACCCATTTCGCACCTCCGCGGAGCAGCTTTTCGCATTCATCCGTAACGCTTGTTATGATATCCTTGCAGGACATGCGCTCTTTTACAAGCCCGGCGATCTCGCCGCAGAGCAACGATCCTGTATCAATATCGCCTTCAACTACCGCGCGGCGCAATGCCCCGGTGCCGAATTTTTCGAGCTCTTCGTTTGAAACGGTCATGTCGTATTCTTTTGAGAAAAATTCCTTGGAAAATTTGTTTTTCAGCGAACGGCAGGGATGCCCGAGCCTCTTTCCGGTTACTATCGTGTCGATATCTTTGGCGTTCAGAACCTTTTCCTTGAAATTGTCGTGTACGGTGCACTCATCCGCCACAAGAAATCTCGTTCCCATCTGTACGCCGCATGCTCCGAGCATAAACGCCGCCGCCATACCTCTGCCGTCGGCAATGCCTCCGGCGGCTATTACGGGAATGTTAACCGCGTCCACGACCTGCGGAACCAGCGCCATTGTGTGAATTTCACCGATATGACCGCCCGATTCGCCGCCTTCGGCAATTACCGCGGCGGCGCCTCTTTTTTCCACCATTTTCGCGATGGCGGTGGATGGAACCACGGGTATAACCTTTATTCCGGCGTCCGTCCAGTCTTTCATATATACCGACGGATTACCCGCTCCCGTAGTGACTACGGGAATTTTTTCTTCTGCTACTACCTTCGCCACCTCGGAGGCAAAGGGACTCATAAGCATTATATTGACGCCGAAAGGCTTGTCGGTAAGTTTTTTGCATTTCCGTATTTCTTCGCGGAGCTGCTCTCCGTTGGAGTTCATGGCGGCGATTATTCCGAGACCTCCCGCCTCTGATACGGCGGAAGCGAGGGATGCGTTGGCGACCCACGCCATTCCTCCCTGAAATACGGGATATTTGATTCCGAGAATCTTACAAATCGGGCTGTCAAGCATATTATATTCCTTTCCTTATAAATTTTGCTTCGGCGATCCGGCAAGGCGACTTCAAAGCCGCCGTATTTATCCGGATGCAAATATATAAACAATATTGTATTGATTTCTGATATAATTTAATAAAACACGGTTATTTGATCGAAAATGCTTGCGATTTGATTTTCACGTGTCGGCTCCCGGTCCGAGAGCATTTGGTTGCTCTCGGACCTATAATCGTGAAAACATTGCCGGCGCCTGACGCGCGGTATCCGGAATCAAATCACTTGGATTCAATGTATTCAACAAGCTTGTCGATAGTGTTAAGCTCAGGGGATACTTCGATACTTACGTTAAGAGCGTCTTCTATCTGAATAACGAGCTCCGCGATATCGAGCGAGTCGAGACCCATGTCGGCAAACGTCTGATCGGATGTGATTTCCGAGGCGTCCTTTCCCTGATACTCCGCGATGATTGAAATGATTTTCTCTTTCATTACTGATTCTCCTTGTAATATTTACTGATATATAGTTAACCTGCGATTTTGAGGTTTAACACAATTTTTGAAAATATTTTAAATTACCATTCTATATATGCCGCAATTGAAGCAAGACCCGCGCCGAACGCGCAGAGTACGACTTTGTCGCCGCGGCGGAAGCGTCCCGCTCTGTTCTGAATGTCAAGCAGATAGGCGCAGGTAGAGGACGAAGTATTTCCGGTCTCCTCAATGGTGTGAGGAAATTTGGAGGGGTTCTGTCCGAATTTCTGAATTGAAGAGTTGATTATTCTGAGATTTGCCTGATGCAACAGATATGTGTCTATTTCGTCGGGGGATAAATTGTTTTTGTTAAGCAGTGACTTTATGCGGTCTACGATAGCGATTACGGCGAATTTGTAGACTTCCTGTCCGTTCATGTGGATTATCTGCTCGTTTCCGTAATTGTAGGAATTGTAAGGACAGTTGTCCCCGGCGCGCTTCACATGCAGATGCTCATGTGATTCCGCAAGGTTGAAATCAAAGTCCACGGCATTGTCCGCGGCCTCCAGCAGCACGGCGCCCGCCGCGTCTCCGAAGAGTACGCAGTTTGAACGGTCTGTCCAGTCAACCAGACGCGACATTGCCTCGCTTGATACCACAAGCACCTTTTTTACACTCCCGGACATGAAGAACGCGTCGGCTGTACGGAGTCCGCATATAAATCCGCAGCACCCCATGTTCTGGTCAATTGTAAAGCAGTCCTGTCTCAGACCCAGCGCTCCCGACAGCATACATGAAAGTGACGGGGATATAAAGTCGCCCATAAGCGTACAGCAGATAAGCATATCTACTTCGGCGGGGTCGCAGTCCGCCATCTTCAGCGCTCTCAGACAGGCTTCTTTTCCTATGGAGAGCAGGGATTCGCCATCCGATAATACGTGCCTGCGCTCTATACCGGTTCGGGTCTTTATCCATTCGTCGCTGGTGTCCAGAAATTCTGAAAGATCGTTGTTTGTAATTATTTTTTCGGGAAGGCAGCTGCCCGTACCCGCTATTCTGAAATGCGTCATTTTTGCTCCTGTTCGTATATGTTTTGCTTATTTGTCGTTTTCCGCGAAGTTGTTAAGTTTGCGCAGACATTTACAGAGGTTTTCAAGCTCTTCGTCGCTGAACTGTCCGGTAACCTTGAAAATAATCTGCTCCTGAAAGTATTCATGCAACCGGTTTGTTTTTTCTCCGTTCTCGGTCAGGCTGACAAGCACGCTTCTTCCGTCGCTGCTGCTTTTGTTTTTCCGGATATATCCTTTTTTTTCAAGCTTGTTTACCGAAACCGTTACTGTGGGAAGCGTTACGTCAAGCAGCTTCGCGAGTTCGCTTACGGTGCAGCAGCCTCCGTTTTCGGCAACGGTTTCGATAAGGCGCACTTCCGATACGGTCAAATCGCCTTTCCCGAGCTTTTTTACATTTTCTTCTTCCGAACGGCTGATTTTCCCCAAAGTCTTTGAGAGCATTTTATTCAGCTCATCCGCCATATTGGATTTTGCCATCTTCTCTGACCGTGCCTTTCTTTAGGTTTTTACCTTTTCACACATGCAGTGAATACTTCTAATCTCAGCCGTTATCATAGAGGATCGATTTTTCCGTATGCCGGTACGCTTATCGGCACATTGATTATCTCCCCCGCAAGACGGCAGTCGTCTTTTTTTCTTGCCTTTGATGTGCGGCGTTTTTGATTTTTTCAGGCGAATTTCAAATTAGTTTGACTATCTAATTATATCACATAAGGAATATATTGTCAATACATTTTCCGGATTTTTTTCGTGGGAGCGATATTATTTTGTGTCGATTTATCAACAGGTTTACGACTTTTACTTTGAAATGCATAAATGTATGACCGGTATACATATTCTCAATATTCAATCTGTATAAAAACTATTGACAAAACAGGCATATTGAATTATAATATTGATATAAAATAATACAGAAATGATTGAGACATTGCGCATGGCTCCGGATAAAAATATATCTGATTGGTTATTGTGCGTAATTATTTATCTTAAACAAGTGAAAAGGATGGTATTTGAAGTGGCGACAAACGCATCTGAAGAAATAACCGAAGTGTACGAAAAAATAAAAAGCAATATAGCGAAGGTAATCGTCGGCAAGGATAAAACAATAGATATGCTTATAGTGGCCATGCTGTGCGGAGGGCATGTGCTTCTTGAGGATGTTCCCGGAACCGGAAAAACCATGCTTATAAAGGCTCTGGCGGCGTCTGTGGGCTGTGAGTACAAGCGTATACAGTTTACTCCCGACCTTTTGCCGTCCGACATAACGGGGGTAAACTTTTTCAATGTGAAAAAATCCGAGTTTGAGTTTGTACAGGGCCCTGTTTTTGCCAATATAGTGCTTGCGGACGAAATAAACCGGGCGACGCCGAAAACGCAGTCGGGTCTGCTTGAGTGTATGGAGGAAAGACAGGTCACGATAGACGGAAAAAGCTATACGCTGGCTTCTCCTTTTATGGTTATAGCCACTCAGAACCCGGTGGAGAGCATGGGAACATTTCCGCTTCCCGAAGCACAGCTTGACCGATTTCTGGTAAAGGGAAGCATGGACTATCCTGACCACTCGGAAGGCATAGATATACTGTCGCGTTTTGACAGGTCCAGTCCGCTTGAAACCCTGCAACCTGTAATAAACAGCGACGAGCTGCTCGAGGCGATAAATCAGCTTCCGAATGTATATATATGCCGTGAACTTATGGGATATATCACTTCAATTGCCGAATATACCAGAAAAGCCCCGAGAGTGATACTCGGCGTGAGTCCGAGAGGCGCGATAGCGCTCATGCGCGCGTCCAAGGGCTATGCCGCTATATCCGGCAGAAATTATGTTACTCCCGATGACGTCAAGCGGGCGGCGCATCCGGTGCTTGAACACAGGCTTATGCTTGACAATGCCGCAAGGATACAGAAGAACGCGGCGGCACTCATAATAGACGATATTCTTTCTACGGTTACCGTCCCTACCGAGGCGGTTTTTGAAAACCGGGCGGAATGATTTGATTGCTTTTGCTTAAAAGCTGTGTTAAATTAAAACGTACCGGTTTGTTTATTTTTTTATTATTTTAATGGCGGGGTTTTCGATGAATATTGATTCTGTAGACGCGTTTCTCGAACGCATGAAAAAATTCGTGAATTCCACGGCTTTCCGGGTGATCCTGATAATTGTTCTTGCGCTCGCGGCGTTTCTGCTGTTGCGCAGACTGTATATATCGCTGCGCAACAAACGTCTTTCAAATTTAATATATGAAAGAAACTTTTCCGAGAGCGGAGTTTACGAGGGGGAATGCGTGGAACTTGTGGAAACTATAAGAAACGCGGGCTTTTTTCCGCTCTTCGGCGTTGATGTGGAGTCGTATATTTACAATGAGCTTGAGCTTGAGGAATATGAAAGCGACGGCAAGGGCGGGATGCAGTACATAATAAGCCGTTTCAATCTTTTGCCCTATATGCAGATAAAAAGAAGGCATACCGTAAACTGTGTGAGGAGGGGACATTACAGGCTTCAGGTGGCGACCATATACGGGAAAAAAGGTCCCATAACTCTCAACGCCCCGGCGGAAATATATGTATTTCCCAAAATCATGTCGCTTGACCTGAGAAATCTCGCCGCGAGCCGGCTCCAGGGAAATCTTGCAAGTATGCGGCCGCTTTACACAGACCCTTTTTCCTTTTCCGGTATTCGGGACTATCGCTTCGGAGACCGGCTTTCGCAGGTTAATTTCAAAGCGTCGGCAAAAACAATGCACGAAGGATACGGATACTCTTCGCTCAAGGTGAATGTCAATGATTTCTGCGCCAGCCGGAAAATGATGATATATATTGATTTTCACTTGCCTATGGGTTCAAAAATCGACGGAAGAAAGTATAATCTGATGGCGGAACAGGCGCTAAGGTTTTGCGCGTCTATTATAAATGAGGCGATTTTCGGGGGATATGCCGTAGGACTTGCGGCAAACTGCAAGACCTATGACGGAGAGCTGTCGGTAAAATACGGCTGCGAGTCCGGGACGCCGCATATGATAGATATGCTGCGCGAGTTGGCTTCGATTAATCCCGTCGAAAGTTCATCCTTTGCCGCGTTGCTTGACAGGGCTGTGTCGGAGGCGATGTCGGATACCGAAATTCTGATTATCTGTTATGACCGCGCGCAAGAAGCGCTTTTGAAGCTTTCTTTGTTGGAGCGGCGGGGAAATTCAGTTCAGTTTATGGTTCTTGATCCCGAAAGCGCGCCTGATGAGATGCCTGACGGTTTGATTCACAATGCGCCTTATAATGCGTCCGACAAAAACGCGGGTGAATTTTCGGAAAATATATCGTTTACGGACGGACTTACGAGCGGTTCCGGTTTGTAAAGGACCGTACTTTTGTGGGGGAGATTGCAGCATATCTTTGCGTAAAGCGGAAGGGAGGCAGGATTTGTGCCGCTTGACAAGGTATTGAGTGAAGGCGAGAAAGAAGATTTATATAAGGAATATTTGTTGATATTCAGAAAAGCCGATACGTGGAGGGACTATCTGACTCTTGCCGAAAAGTTCAAATCTTTAGGCGTTTACAAGGAAAGCGCCGATTATATACTGAAGTGCGTAAACGCCGCGAGCGCGTCTTGCTATCGGGAGATAACCGAGGGCGTGAGCAACGGTGAGATCCGCACTGTCGGGGAGCTTGGACGCGCGGCTGATTATATGGAGATAATTTCCTCATATAAGGACGCAAGAGAGCTTGCGAGAAACTACAGGACCAAAGCGCGCGCCCTGGCTTACGTCGAAGTTATGGAAATCGTGGAAAACAGCGAGTCCGGGGCGGACGATTGGGAGCGAGCGGTAAATCTGCTTGCCGGAATGAAATCGTATAAGGATTCGAGAGATCTGTACGACAGATATTACGGACACTATGTTCAGATGCGCTACGCGGAAGCGGAACTGCTCATGAAAAATGCCGGAACACATTTTGAGTATATAAGCGCGGCGCAAATGTTTGAGAAAATTTCCGAGTATTCCGATTCCGCAAAAATGGCGCAAAAATGCAGAAAAGCCGCCGAAAAATATAAGCCGGAGAAGGCGTCTTCGAAAGTTTCGGGCAAAAAGAAGCCGACGTTCACGGAAAAAACAGCCGCTGTGAAGAACAGAATCTCGAAAAGGACGCGGATCGGAACAAATACGGAATCACTGACAGAAATCAAAGCGGGCAGAAGTCAGGATCAGGTAAGAATACTGAAAGAACTGAACAAAAAGTATTTGTTTTCGGGCATTGTTTTTCTGATTTTGTGCGCGGCGGGTCTGTACGGCTCGGTGGTTATAAGTCCTTCAAACACTTCGCTTCCGGATTTTATACATTCAAGGGCTGAGATTTTTCGGGGAATTTGCGTCGCGTCCGCGGTGATTTTTGCCGTACTTTCCATAAAATCATTTTTGAGGCTTATGACTGTCGAAGTAAGAAAAAGACTTTTGGAAAAGCTTGTCCTGGCCGCAAAAAAATTTGTTTCTCCCGTAGCGAAAATAGTAAATAAAGTGCTGGCTGCCATGGGAATAGGCGTATTTAAAGGTCGAGTGCGCGGTAAGGACGAAAAAAGCTTTGTATATGCTTCCTCAGAGAAAACCCGTAGAAAAAAGGCGGCGCTTAAAAACACCGGCAAGTGGGATGAGCTTGAAGACAACGCGATGAGGGTGAGATATATTTTCACCGATTACATGATAAAAAAGATAAAAGGCGGCTACTTCATGAGGCACAGCATGACCAGCGACGAAATCGGAAGAGAAATTGCGGAGAATGATGACGAAAAGCTGCTTTTTGAAGTGTACCGGAAAGCAAGATACGCAGGTCGGCTTTCGCTTGACGAAATAGACAATAATCTCGTATCGGAATTGCAGGAGACGGAAAGGCAGAAGAAGAATAATTGAGTTTTCGCGCTCCGCATGACCACCGCTTTAAGTTAAAATACCTTTTTTGAAATTCTGACCGCGTTTTTTGAAAAAACGCGGTTTTTTGCGCGAATCCAATGCCGCGGTAAAGCCGACAAGCGCCGACCGATTTTTTATTTTTACATCTCTTTGAATTTAAAAAACAGTTTAAAATATTGTTAAATATATATAAAAACATTTGGCTTTGCTTGTCCGAAATTTGGCTGTTTGCCGATTGAAATATGTTAATATATGTTGTATAATATTCACATAAGCATCACAATTTCGACAAACAGGAGGGACTTTTGTGAAACTTCTTGAAGATAGGATCTTAAGTGACGGAAAGATCGGAGAAGGAGATGTTCTCAAGGTCGACAGCTTTATCAACCACATGGTTGACGTTGAGTTTGTCAATAAGCTCGGACAGGAATTATACAGGCTTTTTAAAGACTGCGATGTAAACAAAATACTTACAATAGAAGCTTCCGGCATAGGAATCGCGTGTATAACCGCGCAATATTTTCACGTGCCGGTTGTGTTTGCGAAAAAAACCAAAACAAACAACATTTACGCGGATGTATATACTTCGAGAGTGGAATCCTATACGCATCAGAAGACGTACGACATAGTTGTGTCAAAGGAGTTTCTCGGAAAAAACGACCGCGTTCTTATTATTGATGACTTCTTGGCAAAGGGAAGCGCGCTTTACGCGCTGATCGAACTCATCGGGCAGGCACATGCGGAGACTGTGGGAGCCGGAATAGTGATTGAAAAAGCGTATCAGCCCGGCGGAGATCTTATCAGAAACAAAATGGGAGTCAGGGTGGAATCTTTGGCGCGTATCAAGTCGATGAGCGCGGAAAAGGGAATAGAATTCTGCCGATGAATTTGCTTTACTTGCGGACGGTCTTTTTTCGGAAGGCTTTCGCTGTAAATAAAAAAACAATACGGAGGAACATTGAAATGTTCAAGAAAATTATATCTGTCGTAATGGCAGTAATGATGCTGGCAGGCGCCTGCGTCGGCTTTTCTTCCTGTACCACCGATGACGAGACGGGTAAGGGAATGAGTGAGTCGCCGCTTGCGGCCCCGGAACTCAGCAAGGATTTTGAGGTCAGTGAGGATTTTAAAATCGGATTTATTTTCCTGCATGACGAAAACTCTACATATGACAAAAACTTTATCGACGCCGCGACCAGAGTCAAGGAGGCGCTGGGACTTTCGGACTCACAGGTGATTTTCAAGAAAAATGTTCCCGAGACCAATGATTGTTATGTTGCCGCCAAAGACCTTGCTTCACAGGGATGTGATATAGTTTTCGCGAACAGCTTCGGTCATGAACAGTACATGATTCAGGCAGCGAAAGAATTTCCCGACGTGCAGTTCTGCCACGCTACGGGTACGAGAGCGCATACCGAAGGACTTTCAAACTACCACAATGCGTTTGCGTCCATCTATCAGGGCAGATATCTCGCGGGCATTGCCGCCGGAATGAAACTCAACGAAATGATAGAAAAAGGCGAAATAAAAGCCGAAGAAGCCGTTATGGGTTATGTTGGCGCGTTTACATACGCTGAGGTTATATCCGGATTTACATCTTTCTATCTCGGCGCAAAATCCGTTTGTCCGTCCGTGACAATGAAAGTTCAGTATACAGGCGCATGGTATGACGAGGCGCTTGAAAGAGAAGCGGCAAACGCGCTTATGGCGAACGGGTGCGTGCTTATCAGCCAGCACGCCGATTCTATGGGCGCGCCTTCCGCGTGCGAGGTTAAGGGCGTTCCGAATGTTTCTTACAACGGAAGTACATATGACGCCTGCCCCGAGACATTTATTGTTTCCTCATCCATCAACTGGGCGCCTTACTTCATGTATATAATCAAATGCTTCAACACTGACACCGAGATTGCCGCCGACTGGTGCGGAGGCATTGAGGAGGGCTCCGTGGTTTTAAGCGGCATCAACCAGGATGCGGCTGCCGAAGGAACCATTGAGGCTATAAACGACGCTGTCGCTAAATTCAAGGACGGTACGCTTCATGTGTTTGACGTCAGCAAGGATAATTACATACTCAAGGACGGACAGAAGATAACCTCCTATATGGCGGATGTAAATACGGACGCAGATAATACTCCGGATACAGAGGTCATAAAGGACGGGTATTTCGATGAGTCCGGCGCGCGCTCGGCACCGTATTTTAACATTCTGATTGACGGCATTGAAAACGTAAACACGAAATTTTAAATAATTTATCTAATGACCAGAAGGGCTATCGCAATTTCGGAAATATTTCAAAAATTGCGGTAGCCCTAAACTAAATTGCCAAGAGGCTTTTTTGTTTAATGCGGATGCATTGGCGTGAAGTTATTCCGGTGAAGAAGCTTAAAATATCCTAACCGGTTTCCGCGTCTCGGAAATGTAAAATGTAAACGGTCAAAAGGAGGTAAAAAGTTGCAGGACGGTTATGCACTTGAATTGAAACATGTAAGTAAAAATTTCGGTAACGTCGCGGCAAACCATGACGTGAGCCTGAATGTAAGGCATGGGGAAATACTCGCGCTTCTGGGCGAGAACGGCAGCGGGAAAACAACTCTGATGAATATGATTGCCGGAATATATTATCCGGATGCGGGAGAGATATACATAAACGGCGAGCGTGTGATGATAACTTCCCCGAAAGACGCGTTTTATTATGGTATCGGGATGGTGCATCAGCATTTCAAGCTGGTCGATGTTTTTACCGCGACCGAAAATATTGTATTGGGAATTGACAACGGAGAGAAATTCAGCCTTAAAAGTTCCGCCGGAAAAATCAGGGAGATATCCTCCCGTTACGGCTTTGAGATAGACCCGGAAAAAAAGATATACAACATGTCGGTCTCCGAGAAGCAGACGGTGGAAATCGTCAAGGTGCTTTACCGCGGGGCAAACCTGCTTATTCTTGACGAGCCTACCGCCGTGCTGACTCCGCAGGAAACGCGGAAGCTTTTTGAGGTTTTGAGAAAGATGAGGGACGACGGAAAATCCATCATAATCATAACCCACAAAATGCACGAAGTGCTGACTATTTCGGACCGGGTCGCCATAATGAGAAAGGGTGAATATATCGACACGGTGGAAACCTCGGGCGCCGACGAGGAATTGCTCACCGAGATGATGGTGGGAAAGAAGGTGTCGCTGAATATTGATCATCCCGAACCTCACGACATCCGCGAAAGACTCGTTGTCCGTAATCTTTCGATGACCGACGGGGAGGGCGTCAGAGTTTTGGAGGATATTTCTTTTTCCGTGTTCGGAGGAGAAATTCTGGGAATCGCGGGAATAGCCGGAAGCGGTCAGAGGGAGCTGCTTGAGGCGATAGCGGGGCTTCGCAGGCTTGACGGCGGGGATATATTCTATTTTGATCCCAAATCCGGTGAAAAAGAAGACCTCAGAAACAAAACACCGCTTCAGATAAGGGAAATGGGCGTGAGGCTCTCGTTTGTACCCGAGGACAGGCTGGGGATGGGTCTTGCCGGAAATATGGATATTGTAGACAATATGATGCTCAGAAGCTACCGCAAGGGCAGAACGCTGTTTGTCAACCGTAAAAATCCGCACAAGCTTGCCGATAAGATAGTATCCGAGCTTGAAGTCGTCACTCCCAACGTAAATACTCCGGTAAGACGTCTGTCGGGCGGAAACGTCCAGAAAGTGCTGGTAGGAAGAGAAATTTCATCGTCTCCGACAGTACTTATGGCGGCTTATCCGGTGCGGGGACTTGATATCAATTCGTCATATACCATATACAGACTGCTCAACGAGCAGAAATCAAACGGGGTTGCCGTGATTTTTGTGGGCGAAGACCTTGATGTGCTCTTGGAGCTCTGTGACCGTATACTTGTAATAAGTTCGGGAAAGGTATCGGGTATCCTTGACGCTCGGAATACAACAAAGGAAGAAATAGGACGGATGATGACTAAAACAGGAGGAGTGGATGAAAATGACTGAAAACGCGACTGTAGGGGAAAAAAGAAGCGGCAGAAACGAAAAAAGATCCAAAGAGCCCCTGCTTCATATTACAAAGCGAACCGACATACCGCTGTCCCGGGCGATAATAATACGCGCTGTCGCGGTAGTGTCCGCGCTTGTTTTCGGCGGCATTGTTACTATTTTTCTGACCGGCGACAATCCTATTTCAATATATGTTACAATATTTGAGGGAGCGTTCGGAAACAGTACACGTATTTGGTTTACATTTCAGCAGATAGCTATTTTGCTTTGCATATCGCTTGCCGTCACTCCGGCTTTTAAGATGAGATTCTGGAACATAGGAGCCGAAGGACAGGTGCTGATAGGGTGCCTTGCTACCGCAATGTGTATGTTTTTACTGGGCGATATTATGCCTACATGGCTGCTTATTCTGACTATGACCGTGGCGAGTATCGCCGCCGGTATCATATGGGGCGTAATCCCCGCGGTTTTCAAAGCGAATTGGGGAACAAACGAGACTTTGTTTACGCTCATGATGAACTATGTCGCCATACAGCTTATCGAGTGTTTTCTGAAGATCGCGGACAAGAGCGGCTCCAATACCGTGGGACCCGATAAGCTGAATAACGGATGGCTTCCGAATCTATTCGGGCAGCAGTATCTTCTTAATATTGTCATTGTCGCTGTTCTTACCGCTGTGATGTATATTTACCTTAAATATACCAAACAGGGCTATGAAATCTCTGTTGTGGGAGAAAGCGTAAATACCGCCAAATACATAGGAATAAATGTAAAGAAGGTGATTATCAGAACAATGGCGCTTTCGGGCGCTGTCTGCGGTCTTGCCGGACTTTTGCTGGTCGGAGGAACATCTCATTCAATTGACTCAAACCTTGCCGACAATCGAGGCTTTACCGCAATAATGGTGTCTTGGCTTGCCAAGTTCAATCCGATTATGATGATATTCACCACCTTCCTTATTGTTTTTCTTGAACGGGGAGCGGATGAAATATCATCAAAATTCGGACTTAACTCTTCTTTTTCGGACATTCTTACCGGAATAATTCTGTTTTTTATAATAGGAAGTGAATTCTTCGTTCAGTACCAAGTTCATGTCAATAAAAACCACAGAATATTTGCCAAAACAAGAAAGGAGCGTTGAAAATGACAGGAAGTGTGATTATACAGTTTATTCAAAGTTCAATAGCGCAGGGAACACCGCTTCTTTTCGGCTCTACGGGTGAAATTCTTACCGAAAAATCCGGAAATCTAAATCTCGGAATTCCCGGGGTTATGTACATAGGCGGAATTTGCGGAGTTATCGGAGGCTTTTTGTATCAGCAGTCCACAACCAAGGTAGTTCCTGTTCTGGCAGTGCTTATTCCCTTGATATTTTCGCTTGCGGGTTCTTTGCTGGCTTCGCTTTTGTACTGCTTTCTGACAGTTACGCTCAGGGCGAATCAAAACGTCACCGGTCTTGCGCTGACAACATTCGGAGTCGGTTTCGGCAATTTTTTCGGCGGCTCTTTAATCAAGCTGGTAAACAGTGACGTCCCTTCGATAGCGCTTACCAAAATCGCCAAAGCTTATAAACAACCTCTGCCTTTCGCCGATAAGCTGGGGTGGTTCGGCGAGGTGTTTCTCTCATACGGATTTATGGTGTATCTCGCTATAATACTCGCGGTGGTCGCTTCTTGGTTTTTGAAGAAAACACGTCGCGGTCTTCATTTGCGCGCGGTGGGAGAAAATCCCGCGACCGCGGACGCCGCGGGAATAAACGTCGCTAAAAATAAATATTACGCTACCTGCATAGGCGGAATGATAGCCGGTCTCGGAGGGCTGTACTATGTAATGGACTACACCAACGGAGTATGGTCAAACAACGGCTTTGGCGACAGGGGATGGCTTGCCATAGCGTTGGTTATTTTCTCGATGTGGAAACCTAATCTCGGTATCATAGGCTCATATTTGTTCGGAGCGCTTTATATACTGTTTAACTATTTAAGCGTCAATATAGCGATGATGCATATTATTCAGATGCTTCCGTATCTTGTTACTATAATTGTTCTGATAATTACAAGCATGAGAAATAAAAAGGAAAATCAGCCGCCGGCGTCTTTGGGGCTTTCTTATTTCAGAGAAGACCGTTGAAGGGAATTATTTAAATAAGAGCGGGAAACAGACCAAAACGCTTGTAATAAATCATTGCTTACATGTCCGCGTCTCTTAATCGGCGCGATATTACATGACCTTTAAAGCCGCCGTCTTATGAAAAACAGGAAATAAGAGTGATTTTTTCTTGCGTGGATTTGTTTCTTCAATCTGCTTACACCGGGTTTATTATTTCGAACCATTGCGAATAAATTTTCAACCATTAAAGCATGTTTGGTATACTCATTGATGATTTCAACATGAGTGAGATGTGGCTTGTTAGCACTGACCTCATCTTGACATTTGACTATGAGTATACCTCTTTTTTAGCACATGTATATTTTGCCAAAATAGCTCCACTTAACAAAAAAAATTAATGCGGCGCATCTTATTAAGCAGGGAACAAGAACAGATTACGAAATAGAAGAAATCTAAGGAGTAACCACCATGGGAAAAGGCGGACATGGCGTAGAAGCCCTCTTTTTTCTCCGGGCTGCCGTTTCTGGTGCATTCCCGTGTGGATGCCAGAAGAGCAAGGTCATCTTCCGCAGAGAGCGCACCCGGAAAAGAAACCTTCTGGCCGCCCACACCCTGGGCCAGTTTGACCGAGCCGCCCTCCATATCCGACTTGGGATAGAGATGCACATCCAGCCCTGCGGAGGTCTGCCCAAGATTAAAGAGGATGACCGTTTCCTCGCCCCGCACCACGCCGTTGAACCAGACGGGAGCCTTGACCTCGCCGTTCTCCCGGAACTTTTGGAGGAACACCTCGGTGTGGGGCGTGTATCCCGTCAGGGCAGCGCCTTCCTGCAATTGCAGGTCAGTAAAATAAATCGTGCCGGAGCAGTCCGTGATGGTAGGCTTCACGGTGACGCTTACGACACGCATATCCTGTTTCCGGTTAATGACCTCCGCCAGCCGGATAAAAGCGACCTTACCCATCCAGCGTCCACTTCATCTCACAGGGATGGCCTACCCATCCCGTGGCCACCGCCCCTGCCTGCAGGAGGA
>CALWJX010000003.1 GCA_944381085.1 uncultured Clostridia bacterium | reverse complement strand
TTGTACCCAAGCAACCCTGTACCTGTAGAAAGATAACTGTCCGCATTAAGGAATCTACCCCATTCAGGGTTATAGTACCTACTCTGGAGGTAATAATAACCGGTCTCGGTATCGTAGTAATAGCCTCTGTATCTGAACGGATTATGCCGCGCTCCGCTGTTGGTTCCGCTGACGTTATGATTGGTTACCGTTACGTTACCCCAAGCGTCATATACATACGACACAAGCTTCGTTCCGCTCGTATTATATACAGCTATTATATCTCCCTGCAAATTTTTCTCAAACAGACATGTATAGAATGTGCCCTCTGCCATACTGTCCGTGCGGTACTGCATTCCAATCGGTGAGCCTGACTCATCATAAAGAAATACAAGCAGCTTGTCATCCCACTGCTCTGTCAGTATCTGCGAGCCGTTTAAGAACTGTTTTAGTAAAAAAATAGCTTATACAATCTCACTATATGACAGAATATTTTGCAATATTTTCAAACAAGCTTCATAAAGTCAACTATTTTCAACATCAAATATTATGTTATCAATAATATTTCGAATATTGACAGCATCATATTTTCCCGTATTGAAACAAATCAAAAAATCTCCGCTGTCAAAATATGAAAAAATAAGATCCGCATAATTATTAATTATATAATCTTCATTTGTGTGTTCCATGTACTCAAAATGATATTTTTCAAATGTGTCCCAACTGATTTTAGGATTAAACAAGACAGTATCCAAATAATAATCAAAAATATGCGGAATAATTTTGTAAAAGTTATGATTAATAATTGTTTGTGCTACCGCTAAATATGTATCTTGCTTTTTAAACTCTCCGTTTAATTCAAAAAAATCTTTGATTTCTTTTTCATATTCTTTAAATTGTTTGGATGTTATATTTATACCATCTGTTCTGTAAAAGCCCAAAAACAATTTATCACTAACAATAAAATGTTTTATTATTTTTTCAATTATCTTAAATCCGTTTTCGGCAAAACGGACATTCTCAAGTGTTATTGTGTATGAACATTTAGTTTTTTTATATTCATTTATAATCATTTTACTTTTCTTCATAAATATATATGGTTAAAAATACTTCAAAATTTAAAGGCAAACCTTATTTTGTGGATAATTTCTATCTTTATTATAATCAATGGTATTATTTTTGTCAATACCTAAAAATAATTTTTTGTCGGTAATCCCAAAGTATTACCCGGCTTCCGTATGGAATACGAACCTATGCGATTTTCTTGCTTTTAAATATGGGCGGGTCTTGCGATATAGTCGAAGTTTTCCGCGTTAAAAAAAGACCGACCGCGTTACGCACCATGGTCAATAATAAAAATACCCATAAATGCTTTCATGCCTTTATGGGTATTCTGTGCGGTGAGAGTGTTCATAAGCGATTTTACCGTCCGTTTTGAATTAAAAAAACAGCAGCGTCGACACACAAAATTGGATGCCGGCACTGCCGCCGATGGTTGCGGGGGTGGGACTTGAACCTCACGACCTCCGGGTTATGAGCCCGACGAGCTACCAAACTGCTCTACCCCGCGATATTATAAAATTTTATGGTGCCGGAAACCGGGCTTGAACCGGTACGATACTTTCGTATCACGGGATTTTAAGTCCCGGGCGTCTGCCAATTCCGCCATTCCGGCAATTATTGACGACCGCTCGGATATCCCTCTCGGTTCGCACTTAATATTATATCATATATAGGCTGTTTTGTCAATACTTTTTTTAAAAAAACAATAATCTTTCTGTATGTGCTAAAATGATATGAACCAAAAAGGAAAGGAAGCTCATCAAAGATATGGAATAATGTAGTCACCACAACAAACAAAACCGTATCGGAGAGGAACTTCCCATGAATATTATAGCACAAGAAGCGCGTAAACGTCAAGCGGTAGTGAAACTTTCTATGAGAAAAGGCAAAAGTTTTGCGAGCAGAATGTACGGAGTCAGTCTGTCAAGCGTGAAAAGGTGGTGCAAGCGCTACGACGGAACATGGCAATCATTAAAAGAAAAGTCACATAAGCCGGACAGCCACCCGAAAAGGAAAATCGCACAGGGTACGGCAGTTATAATGTTGCCGCCTCCCTGCGCGTCTTTTTGCTCTTGAAAAATTATTTTTTAATGCGGAACTTTAACCTAATGAAAGGTCAATTATGTACTTGGATTTTTTGCGTTGTCCAAATAATTCTCCGCCTGCTTTGTAAACATTTCATAGTACTCGCCGTGCAAAAGCATCAGCTCGTCATGAGTCCCCGTTTCTTTTATGCTTCCGTTGTCAACCACAATGATTCTGTCTACATTTCTAATGGTGGACAAACGGTGCGCGACAATAATTGTTGTTGTAAGGTTACTGCCGTCAAGAATAAGCTTAGTCATTTCATATTCGGATAGAGGATCAAGAGCAGACGAGGGTTCGTCAAATATCAGTAAGCCGAAATCGCGGGTAAAAAGCCGCGCGATTGCCATTTTCTGTATTTCGCCTCCGGACAGTTCTATGCCGTTTTCGTCAAATTCCTTTGTCACCTCTGTTGTAATATCCGCGTGGTTTTTCTCAAGAACGCTGTTTAATCCGGTTTTTTTGACGATATATTCAAGCGTGTTGTCATCCGCGCTTCCGTACAAACCGATATTGTCCGAAAAAGACATGGCGTATATATTGGAATTCTGAAACGCCGCGCCTATTCTGCTTCTGAGTTCGTTGACGTCGTACGATTTTATATCTATTCCGTTTATACGGATACTTCCGTTGTCAACATCATAAAAACGCATAAGCAATTTGACCAAGGTTGATTTTCCGACCCCGTTTCGCCCGACTATGGCAACCTTTTCTCCGGGATTAATGTACAGATTAAAGTTGTTTATCTTGAAGTCTGAGTTAGGGTATGTAAAGAAAGCGTTTTTGAATTCCACCGAAAACGCTCCGGAAGTCGGTTTTGTATTTTGTGAGCTTTCGTTTGTCTCTATTTTTGAAATAACGCTGAAAAATTCACGTATTTTTTCACCGTGCATTCCCAGTCTGTCGCCTGATTTTATCATTTCAAACAAATCGTAAAGATATTCGTCGAGCTTTTCGATCGAGAGCATAATAGTCATATAAGTGGCAGACCCGATAATATTCCCGGTATAGATGTTATAAGCGATTATCAGAATTATGGCTATCATTATGACCCGGTATACTATATCTCCGAGAGCCGACCACAGAAAAAATTTTAGACCGGACTTTTTGAGAATCGAAATTTTTTTGCCGGACATTTTGTCGTAGTTTTTAAATATATAATTTCTTAATCCTGTGCTTTTCAAATCTGCGCTGTAATTTTTGAGATAAAATATCCGGCGTGTATATTCCAGCCTGCGGTCAACCGGCACGATTTCATCTTCCATTTTCAGGTCTGCTTTGTTGTATTGAAACGCCGCGTAAAGCCTTATTATCATGCTGACAAAGCACAACAGGACTACTATCAGATTGTTCGCCGCGACTATGCCTATCAGGGATACAATTACGACAATTGCCGAAATCGTTTGATTTATCAGGGAAAACGCCTCTGCGGAATTTGCCGAGTGCTGATCTATTGCCCATTTATACTTGTCATAATATTCGGGGTCGTCAATGTACTTATAGTCGGTTTTGAGCACCTGAAGGTATACGCCGCGTTTTATCTTCAGGTCTATTTTCACGTTCGCGATGTTCTTTAAAAAGTACATATAAATATCTTCCACGAGCGGAATAAACGCTATCGCGCATTGAAATGCAATGACCAAAAGCAGTATTTTCCCCCATGAAGCTCCGGAATCAAGCGCGCCCATAACCTGAGCCGGAAAAATAACCGCAAGTATTCTTGCCATGGGGACTGCTATTATCCAGAATAACAGTGTCAGTATCACATATGGTTTGCTGTATTTCCAATACGGTTTGTACAGCCAGAAAATATTTCGGACCTTGTTTAAGTTATTTTTCATAATGATTTTTTGTCTGTCAGCGACTTAAAACCGCAAAATTTTCAAATGAAAAACACAGACATCCGCCTTTCTTTAATAATAATATTTTCCCGAAATCAATGGCGCAGGACTTTTTCGCAGAGCAATTTGCTTTTATTATATATTTGTTTTTTTAAAATGTCAATGTTTTTTTACAAATTTCCGCTTTTTTCGTCAATGGTTATGACTTTTATTGTAATCATGAATAATTTGGCGTTAATTGTAAGAGACGCGGAATTTGTACTTATTTTTACTGTTTGTGTTTGTTTGAATTTTATGAGATTTTGCGCTTTTTTACGGAATTTTATCAGTAATAAAAAGCACTCATACGTTCAGACTTTTTATTCGGATAAATAATGCCTTGCGGATATTTGAAATTTTGTAATATGCTTGACAAAATAATGCCCAAATGATATAATGTATACAAGCAAAAGGATCAAACAAATACTGTTTAACTCGCTTGTGTTTCGCGGTTTCGCGTCGCAAAACTGTCCGGGCTTTATTCTTAAAACAACAACACGGTAAATGAGTCCAAACAATAATATTTTCTGACTGTAAGCGAAAGTTTTGAGTTTGGATTAGCTTTAAGAGTGTATCTTTTCTACTGATTTAAATAAATATTTATATGAAAAAGTCACACATATTTATTTTCATAGTGTGGGACTTTTAGGCTTTGAGAACTCTCCCCGGCGCGGGAGAGTATATTTGCGCTTTTTTGTCGTTTGCGGACAAAAACGTATAACAGGGAAGGATATCGTATAAATGGAATCCAATAAAATATCGGAAGAAGAAAAGCTTTCAAGGGGAAGCATATGGAAACTAATATTTACAATGGGTGTTCCGGTACTGATAGCCCAGATTGTAAATATGCTTTACAACATTGTTGACAGAATATATATAGGGCATATAGAGGTTATCGGCAGTGACGCGCTGACAGGGCTGGGAGTATGCAACCCCATAATAATGTTCGTGTCGGCGTTTGCCGCGTTTGCCGGATTCGGAGGCGCGCCGTTGGCGTCGATTGCCATGGGCAAGGGAGACCGCAGGCGGGCTGAAAAGATTCTGGGCAACGCGACTTTTATGATAATCGTCTTCTCGGTGATTCTGACCGCGGTTTTTATGGCTGTAAAAAAGCCATTTCTTGAATTGGTCGGGGCGTCCGAGGTAACCTATCCTTACGCGGACGAGTATATATCCATATATTTGCTCGGGACCTTATTTGTACAGGTATCAATAGGATTAAATTCCTTTATCACAGCGCAGGGCAAGTCCAAAACGGCAATGTTTTCGGTGCTGATAGGCGCGATTACCAATATTATACTTGACCCGATCTTCATATTTGCCTTTGATATGGGAGTGAAAGGCGCGGCAATAGCAACCGTAATATCTCAGCTTTTTTCCGCTCTTTGGGTCTTTTTGTTTCTTGTGTCGGGTAAGTCCGAGCTTCGCATAAAATCAGAGTGTTTGAAACCGGATATTAAAGTGATAGGAAGCGTTATGGCGCTCGGCGTCTCCCCGTTTATCATGCAGTCAACCGAGGCGCTGATATCTATCGTTCTTAACAGCGGACTCCAGAAGTACGGCGGGGACCTTTATGTCGGCTCGCTTACTATTCTGCAAAGCGTTATGCAGTTTATAACCACTCCCATTAACGGATTTACTCAGGGCGTACAGCCGATTATGAGCTATAATTTCGGCGCCGGGAACAAAGACAGGGTAATACAGACTTTCAAACGCATGACTTTGCTGGTGGTTTCCGCCTCGTTTGTAATTGCCTTGAGCACCATGCTGTTCCCGTCTTTTTACGCGTCGCTGTTTACGGAAAACCGCGAGCTTATAGCTTTGGTTGACAGGGTTATGCCGATATTTATGTGCGGGATGCTGATTTTCGGCATACAGCTGAGCTGTCAGACCGCTTTTATGGCGCTGGGTCAGGCTAAAATCTCACTGTTTGTGGCTTTGCTGAGAAAGGTAATACTGCTCATTCCTTTCGCGCTTATATTCCCCATTGTTATGGGCGGCGATGTGATGGGTATTTATGTCGCGGAACCGGCAGCCGACATAATCGCGGTCATATGCTGTCTGACGCTGTTTTTGCTGAACATCAGAAAAATTCTCGAAAAGGGAGCCTGATATAATTTCCGTGTCCCGTATCGCATTTTAAAGCAAGGCGAACCGGGTGGAAAAGGCTTTTTTCGGTTATCACTATCCACAAAAAAATTTTTATTAATCGGGTTTATATGTTTAAATATACAAACATTTGTAAGACAAAAGCGTAATTTATCAAAATCCCTTGACGCAAATAGGTTTTTGATGTATAATTATAATATTGCAGAATAAAATTTTTGAGAAAAACGGAGATCGGCGCAAGGGTCGCTTGTCCGATGGGATTAAACGGCGCCGCGCGGCGGTTTGTCGCCGTTTGGCGGCAGGAAAGGATTATTTTATGAACAGAGTTTACAACTTTTCGGCAGGACCATCCATGCTTCCTTTACCGGTACTTGAAAAAGCAGCAAGCGAATTGGTCTGCTACGGAAATTCCGGAATGTCGGTTATGGAGATGAGTCACCGATCTCCGGAATATGAGGCAATTATCAACGACGCCGAGAGTATGCTTCGCAGGCTTATGAATATTCCCGACAACTATAAAGTTCTCTTTTTGCAGGGCGGGGCGTCCACTCAGTTTGCCGCAGTGCCTCTTAACCTTATAAACAGGACCGAATCGAAAAAAGGTCTTTACGCGGTTTCGGGTCAGTTTTCCGGAAAAGCTTTCAAGGAAGCGGTAAAGCTCGGATATAACGCCGAGTGCATCGCCACAACAAAGGACGATAATTTTGATCATGTACCGGTCATAACCCCGGATATGGTAGACCAGAGCGCGTCCTACCTTCACATTTGCTTTAACAACACAATATACGGGACAAAATTTGATTACATACCCGAGACCGGAAACGTGCCGCTCGTCGCAGACATGTCCTCGTGCATTATTTCCGAACCGGTGGACGTGACAAAGTTCGGGGTCATATATGCCGGAGCACAGAAAAATATGGCGCCCGCAGGACTTACTATTGTAATCGTGCGTGAGGATCTGCTCGGATATGCGGAAGAGAAAATGCCCACCATGCTTGATTGGAAAGTTATGGCGGACAACGGATCTATGTACAATACTCCCCCCTGCTACACCATATATATGGCAAAGCTTGTATATGAATGGATACTTAGCATCGGCGGACTTGAAGCAATGAAGAAAATGAACGAGAAAAAGGCGGCTTTGCTGTACGGGTATCTTGACAGTCAGAATTATTACATCGCGCCCGTCAAACCGTCTTCGAGGTCCATGATGAACGTAACCTTTGTTACGGGCAACTCAGACCTTGACAAGAAGTTTGCCTCCGAGGCTTCCGCCGCCGGGCTGAAGAACCTCAAAGGTCACCGTTCCGTCGGAGGAATGAGAGCTTCGATTTACAACGCCATGCCGTATGAGGGTGTTGAAGCGCTTGTAGGGTTCATGAAAAAATTTGCCGAGGAAAATCCCAAGGCGTGAGACGGAATACCGAGGATTTTCGGAGAGTTTTCAAAATAAAAACATTACAAAAGTTATTTCGGAGAACAGCGCGGATATATTTCGGCGTCTCAAAATAGATGCGATTTCACGTGTGAATTTTCTGAAAGACCGAATACTTTATGTCTTGTCAAAGCAAATTTTTGTCACGCGATTGTTTTGCTAAACGAGAAACCCGAAAGCTATAAATTTATTTGAGCCGCGTTGGGCGGCGTGAGGAGTATTATTATGAATAATATATTGTTAATGAATAAGATTGCGGCTGTAGGAACGGATAAGCTTGACCGCAATATGTACAATGTCGGAGACAGTGTCGGCGCGCCGGACGGAATAATGGTCAGATCGGCGGCAATGCACGATATGGAATTCAATCCGGAGCTCAAGGCAATAGCCCGCGCGGGAGCCGGAGTGAACAATATTCCGCTTGAGCGCTGCACGGACGCGGGAATAGTGGTTTTTAACACTCCCGGAGCAAACGCGAACGGCGTCAAGGAGCTTGTTCTGTGCGCGCTTATACTTGCCTCAAGAAACATCGTGGGCGGGATAGAATGGGTCAAGACACTTTCGGACGATGTGGCAAAAGCGGTCGAAAAGGGAAAGAGCAAATTTGCCGGTACCGAGATTAAGGGTAAAACGCTTGGCATAATCGGTCTTGGCGCTATCGGCGGCATGGTCGCAAATACCGCCGTACATCTCGGCATGGATGTTGTGGGCTGCGACCCGTACCTTTCGGTTGAAGGCGCGTGGAATATCAACCACCACATCAAAAAAGCGGCTACATACGAAAATATATATGCGGTTTCCGATTATATAACGCTTCATGTTCCCGCGACGCCCCAGACCAAAGGAATGATAAATAAAGAGACTATCGCCCAGATGAAAGACGGCGTGAAAATTCTTAACTTCTCACGGGCAGACCTTGTGGTGATCGACGACCTCAAGGAGGCGCTGGCGTCCGGAAAGGTTTCCGCGTATGTGACCGATTTCCCCTCAGAGGAAATCATAAATGTGCCCGGGATCATTGCCATTCCTCATCTCGGCGCTTCCACCGAGGAATCGGAGGATAACTGCGCCGTGATGGCGGCTCTTGAACTCAAGGACTATCTTGAAAACGGCAATATCAGGAACAGCGTCAACTTCCCGGCGCTTGTTATGCCCCGCAGCGGAGACCACCGCATCTGTGTCCTGCACAAAAATATTCCCACAATGCTTTCACAGATAACCGCCCTTTTGTCGGAGAACAATATCAACATTGAAAACATGACAAATAAGTCGCGCGGAGACGTCGCCTATACGGTTACCGATATCGCGGGAGATATCGGCAAGGTTTCGGTAGATAAAATCAAAAATATTGAAGGTATTATAAGAGTAAGGGTTATTTAATCATTATTCGCATAAGCCCGTATACGAAAATAATAAAACAGTCTTCTTGGCGGAAATAAACGGCTGCCATAGGAGGCTGTTTTATGTCAAAAGACTGTTGAAACATGAAAAAAGCATTTATCGGACTGTACAAATCACACTTTGACGCCTTTGAGGATATGACTATCCGAAGGAAAACAGAAGCCGCACACAGAAGACATTGAATGTCAGGTGTATGCGGCTGTTTTTAATCGATATATAATTTGACGGCATTATTTCTGAAGGCTCTTCAGATATCTTATAATCGCATCCATGTTTATGGCGCTCTCCCACGCGCGGCATCTGCAATTGTATGGTTTAAGGTTATCGTAATATTCGACCCAAGCCCCGGTGGGGTCTACAATATCGAGCATTACTTTCAGCGCCTGATCCGCCAAGGGACTTTTCAGCTCGGTCAGTGTCATGAGCAGAAGACCGAAATCATAACCGAGCGAGACTGTACCCTCGAAATCCGAGGAGATATATTTTTTGTTTTTGAACATGTCGATGAACGGGGCGGAAAAGTTTTTTATGTCGGATTGGCTGAAAAGACAGGAGCGGTGATATGACGGCAACAGGCTTACAGAACTCAGCAAATAAAGCTGGTTGCTGTCGGGTTTGTTTTCAAGAATTCTTCCGTAACAGTCGGGACAGCGGTAAAATCCGTCTTCTCCGCATTCAAGCCAAGTAAGGACAAGTGTGTTGTCCAATCTTTCATGAAGGTCACAGTAGCCGAATTTATATCTGGGAAGCCTTGAGAGCTGCTGCCTTTGAGGATTGTTTGCGTACAGCAGTCCGTTATGTATGAAATTTTTACGGTATTGTTGCTCGGATTCATTGAGCTTGTTTCTGTAATCACAGATTATGCTGTCCGAAAGCAATTTGTTTTCATCGCAGAAGTCGACAAAGTATTTTCCGCTTGTAATAAACAGCATGGTGGATTCCGCGGAGCCCTGATATATAAATTCTCTTGGAAATACTCTGCCGGCAATATAGGTTTCATCGCCGCTGAAGCCCGTCATACCCATATAGAGGTGCTTCAGCTGTACTTCGAATGCCCATTTAAGCATGTCAAACAAAGAAAGCAAAAACTCCCTGTCACGGGTATTTTTGTAAAACTCGAACGCGCAAAGAATGACATATGCCGGGACTTCGACTTCATCATTCGGGAAGATAAGCCTCGCGCTGTCCACGTCCATGCCTTCGGCATTGCACAGATATCCGTATATTTTGAATTTACCGTTCCAGAAGCTCAGAATTTTTCGGGCCTCTTCGATATATCCCATACTGAGCAGTCCGCGCATGGTTCCCGCCTGGTCGCGTACATAAGCCAGGGGATAATAATGCCCCGCCTGAACTCCTCCGCTGTCCGACTGCTGACATTTTATAAGTACGCTGACGTCTTCAAACGCCTTGATAAGCCTGTCTTTCTCAGGGTGAGATTCCGGTATTAAAGCCATAAACGAGTCTGTTTTTGAAAGAAAGTTTTTGAAGAACCGCTCGCTCTTTTCGGCGTATTCCCTTGAGTTCAATGCGTAAACCATATCGCTTACCGTATCTGCGGGCTCTCCGCACGTAAATATAATGCGGCTTTTTCCGGGAAGCAAGCGAATACTTTGACTTTCGGAGTCTATATAAGCGTTTCCGTCACAGCTTATAAGAAGCCTTGTTTCATTTATCACGGCGAGACTTACAAAAAAATTCGTTCCCTTGGGAATAATAAGGTTCAGACAGTCTTTGCGCTGTTCTCCCAGCCTGTAATCTTTGTAGAACACTCTTTTTACATACGGATGAGAGGCAAGATTCAGGGACAACGGTTTTAAACATTCCGCTTCTCTTACGAAAACGGGACGGCAGGGGTCTATAATATCTGTGATTTTTGCCGCGGGTTCACCGTTTATGTTGATTTTGTGTTCCCAGGCGGAGCTTTTTTCTTTTCTTTCCGAAAACGACTCCACTGTGTCATTTTCCTGCGATATGCTCATACACATAAACGAGGGAAGCGTGTATACCGGACCTGTCATACTCCAGATATCGGCGCCTGTTTCGTATATAAGCATTTTTCCGTTGCCAATTGCGCAAATGCTCCCGTCGTCGGGCAATTTATTGCTTCTGTATCTCATGGCGGCTGTTCTCCTTTGCTTAAGGTATTTTTTAAAAGCTCTGAAATTGTGCTGCTTTGTGGTTTGACGAAAAAAGTGTCAATATATCTTGTTTGATTGCTCTGCGGTGTATAACATTATACCATTACGATATTATAAATGCAATAGCTTTGTGATGTTTTTTTAATTTATTTTCAGCTTTAATTCCTGTAATTAAATGCTTTAAGGCTTTAAATAACCTTTACGCACAATAATTTGTTTTAAAAAAATTTTCCGGTCTTGACATTTTCCGGATGTGTGTTATAATGTATCTGATGATTTAATACCGCGGTATACCCAATATATAATTCTTTTTAGTTTTAACGCTGTATACCTCGGAGTCACAATAAACCCCGGATAATTTTGCATATGCAAAAAGGAGACGATTCTTACTTTTATTTACAAAGAAAGGTATATGGTTATGAAATTAAACCGTGATAAGCTTAAAGAGAATATTGAAAAAAGAACAGGCGACGATGTAAAATCCTGTCGCGTTGGGGGAGCGTTGGTACAGGTATGTCAGGACGGCGAGACGGTGTACCGTGCCGCTTTCGGCTCGAAAACACCCGGAGCGGAAGACAATTTGCCGTATGATACAGTTTTCCGCATGGCGTCCATGACAAAGCCGATAACGGCTGCCGCAATACTTATACAGGCAAGCAAGGGACTGTTGGAGATCAACGATACCGTTGATAAATTTATTCCCGAATACTCGCGGATGGATATAGGAAAGGTTGAGGACGGAAAGGTCGTAAGAATCGGAAAAGCCAAGGAAAAGATACGGATTCTTCATTTGCTGACCCATTCGAGCGGTTTGGGCAGTATGGAGGTGGGCGATATTCAGTTTGCGGGAATGACGCCCGAGCAGAAGAAAACGCTTAAAGGCGTTGTGGATTATCACGCGAATGCCGCGCTGGCGTTCGAGCCTTTTTCGGCTCAGGCTTACAGCGCTACCGTAGCCTTTGATGTGATGGCGAGGATTGTTGAGATAACCTCAGGGCTTCCGTACGACCGATTTTTGAAAAAGGAACTGTTCGAGCCGCTCGGAATGAAAGACACCACTTTTGCTCCCACGGCGGAACAGTGGGACAGAATGATAGGAATGCATAATTTGGTTGACGGCAGGAGCGTATCGCGCCGGATGCCCGACGGGTGTGTATTTGAGGACTTTCCGGTTACATATTTCAGCGGCGGGGCAGGGTTGGCTTCGACGCTTGACGATTACAGCGCGTTTGCCGAGATGCTTTTGAATAAGGGAAACGCGGGCGAAAAACAGATTATATCCCCTGAATTGATTGAGATGATGGCGACACCGCAGCTTCCCAAAAGCATTATGCCGGACCCGCAGGTATGGGGACTTGGGGTAAGGGTGATAACTCATGAGTCGTATAAAATCCTGCCGGTAGGCGCGTTCGGATGGAGCGGAGCGTACGGGACACATTTCTGGGTGGATCCCGTCAATAAAATAACTGCCGTTTATCTCAAAAATTCCGCGTATGACGGAGGTTCGGGCGCTCTGACCGCGGCGCACTTCGAGGAAGACGTCACAAATTCGTTTGAAGACTGAATGTGCCTGAAATCGCGCGAAAACTTATCGGACGGAGGAAAACTCGGTGATTAAAGAAATAGATATCGGGGAACTTAATAAGAGAATAGAGCTGAATTTGTCAAGGCTTGAAAATGATAATTATTACAGAATAGAAGGTCTTTGGGCGCCGGCGGAATATGACTGGCCCGGAGATAAGGAGGGCAGGGCGCTGCTCTCATTTATGAGCCATTACAAGATATCGGGAAAGCAGACCGAATGTATGCCGCTGATGCTTGAGCAGATGCCGTCAAGAACAAACAAATACTTGTATTTCGGACCTGTCGCCGGCGATGTTATATTTGAGCAGCAGCTTTCGGGACACTCATGGCTGCTCAGAGGGCTGTGCGAACATTATGAGCAGTTCAGTGATGATTTTTCTCTGAATGCCTTAAAGAGTATAGCGAAGCATCTGTATTTACCCACGATGGGAAAATATTCCTCATATCCCGTTGAGCGTGAACAAATTGATGTGGGAGGAGTAAGCGGAAGCGAGATAGGTACAATTGACGGCTGGAAATTGTCCAGCGACGTGGGCTGCGCGTTTATGAGCATTGACGGGCTTTCGCATGTTTATAAGATAACGGCGGATGAGGAAGTGAAGTCGCTTTTGGATGAAATGATCGCCGCTTATCTCGCGATAGACAAGGTAAGGCTGAGAGTACAGACCCACTGCACGCTTACGGCGGCGCGCGGAATGATGAGGATGTATAACATTACAAAAAACAATTACTATCTTGACGGAGCGAAGAGTATTTACGAGCTTTATGTATACGGCAAGGGCATGACATATACGTATCAGAACCTGAATTGGTGGGGACGTCCGGATACCTGGACCGAGCCCTGTGCCATAGTGGATTCGCTTATGCTTGCAATTGAACTTTATAAGGCGACGGGAGAGGAAAAATACAGAAAAACAGGCGCCAGAATTTACAGAAACGGATTTTCCACCGCTCAGAGACAAAACGGCGGGGCGGGCACGGATACTTTGGTTTGTGAGGGCAGCCCGTGGAACTACCTCGCGCCTTTGATGTACGAAGCGTTTTTCTGCTGTACAATGAGACTTTCCGAGGGGCTTTGGTACATATACGAGAATAAGGTATTGTTGTATACCGAAACCGAGGGAAAGGTCGTAAAGGATGAAAACGGGGTTTATTCTGACGGAGACGTTGTGTACGCTCAGGTTGACCAAGAGCTTGAGCCCTATGCGGAAGACTTTACGGAGACTGACGGACTCAGGCTCGTTCCGATAGTGAAGTATTATCGTGTTCCGAAGGAAATAATGGAAAAAACAAAGCAGAGAATAATATTTAAATAAGATTTGATAGAAAATATCTGTTTGAGCCGCCTTGGGCGGCATGGAGGATTATTATGAGCAACAGTGTTATCAGAGGAATGGGATTTCACCATTTGGCGCTTAAGGCGTCGGATTATGAAAAGACGGTGAATTTTTACAAGGCGCTCGGAATGAAGCCGGTAGTCGAGTGGGGAGAGAATGACAACAGGATAATGATGATAGATGTGGGCGACGGCGGCAGGCTTGAAATATTTGCCGGCTGCGGGGACGGTTATCCCGCCGAGGGAAGATGGCAGCATTTCGCGCTCTGCGTTCAGGACGTCGCGGCGGCGTATAATACCGCGTTGGAAGCCGGTGCGGAATCGGTTACTCCTCCTACGGTTATGAATCTGGACGACGCAAGACCCAGCAGAATGACAATACAGGTGGCGTTTGTAAAAGGTCCCGACGGAGAACAGATAGAATTTTTCAAGCAGTTGGTGAACAGATGCTGATTTTTGTATTTTGTATCGAAAGCGTCAGTAAAACAAGATGAAAACCGAACTGACGCAGGGACCTGTGTCTGTCGGCAATTCCGTCATACCGCTTGTTTTTCTCGCGGCTTCAGCCCTGTTAAATATAGCTCTTGACATCTGGTTTGTCGCGGGGCTTGACCGAGGCGTCGCGGGAGCCGCGGAGGCTACCGTTATTTCTCAGTATGTGTCGGGTATCGGCATCGCGTTGTATACCAAATTTTAATATTCCGCGCTCTTGAAAAGGGAAAAAAATATAAGACTGCGTATGAGCCGAGTAAAGGAAATAACCGGGTTTTCCGCCCTTACCTGTTTGCAGCAGTCTATAATGAACCTCGGAATACTCGCGGTACAGGGTCTGGTAAACAGTTTCGGAACCGTTGTAATGGCAGCCTTTGCCGCCGCGGTAAAGATCGACGCTTTCGCTTATCTTCCGGTTCAGGATTTCGGCAATGCGTTCTCGGTTTTCGTGGCTCAGAATTACGGCGCTAAGCAGACGGAGCGTATCAGAAAGGGAATACGCGCCGCCGCGGTTATATCTCTTTCTTTCGGGCTTTTGATATCGCTTGGCGTGTTTATATTTGCCAAACCGCTTATGACGCTGTTTATAGACTCAAAGGAAATTGCGGTAATTTCGGAAGGCGTCCGCTATCTTCGCATAGAGGGTTCGTTTTATTTTCTGATCGCGGGGCTGTTTCTGCTTTACGGCTTGTACCGGGCTTTGGGAAAACCGGGCATGTCGGTTGTTCTTACCGTAGTTTCACTCGGTATACGCGTGGCGCTGTCATATACTCTTTCAAAAATCCCGGCGCTTGGAGTTTTGGGAATCTGGTGGTCTGTTCCGATAGGCTGGCTTCTTGCGGACATTTTGGGTGTGACTTATTATTTTATCAAAAACAAACGACTGCCGATTGAAGGATTTTATAAAGAAATCTAAATTGCGCTTGGCGGTTAAATTCACTGCTGATATGTTTAAGCATATATAATAAATGAGGTTTCTCCCATACATCGGTGGGGAAACCTCATTTTGCGATAATTAAATTTAAAAAGTTGGAAATAATCATCGGGGTACAACGATTTCCTGTGATTTCATAACGGAATATGGGGGTATATAACCGTTAACCGAGCAAAGCGGATAAATTATTGAATGCTCATCGATGATACTCCCGGGATTCAGTACCGCGTTTGTACCTATTCGGGCTGCTTCTCCCACAATTGATCCGAGTTTTGACAGACCGGGCAGATATATGCCCTCAGGAAGACAAATCTCGATGTTTGTTGAGTCGAGTTTTGTATCATATGACGAAGCTCCTGCGCCTAAATTCGCGTTGTAACCTATGATAGAGCTTAGAACACTGTTTGACGCGTAGAGTTTTCCCATGTCAAAAACTATACTGTTTTTCACGAGAGAATTGTCTCCTATCAGCGCGTAGCTTCCGATAATTGAACCCAATATATGAGCGCCGTGGCAAATGCGCGCTCCGCTTCCGATTATCGCGGGAGCGTCGATTTTCACAGACGGAGCCATGTACGCGGACGTGTGTACCCATACGCTGTCGGAAACCTCGTCGTATTTGTCGTACGGCAGAGTGGGACCGAGCGCGTAGATGTAGTTTGAAAGACCCGTGAAAATTTCCCAAGGATGTTCAAATCCCGAGATAAAATCAGCGGCTATTGTTTTTGAGAGATTGATTAACGGGGCGGTTCTTTGACCTATAATGTAAGTTTGTGTGTAATCAGTACTTTTTGTTGTTCCCATGTGCTTTTATCCTTCCGCTTTTTGTTTTTGAGTTTATTACCATTATTACTCAGAATTTGAAGCTTTAAGCATATTATGCAAAATTATTTTTCGGATACTTTTCAGCGCGGTTTTTAATTATAATACGGATTAATTTCGTGATACCGCGATGTATTTACTCGTAAATTTTCACTGTCCTGAGCATACAATTGTATCGTATGGTTTCCAGAACGTCCTGATAGCTTTTGACATAAAGATTATAAGAGCGACTCATAGATTATGATTTTGAATCTTAAAATCAATTTGAATACATCGGGAAAAGATTTATATGCGGAGGAAAGTTCAAAATGTATTTTATCGGACTTGATATGGGAAACACAGGCGTAAAAGCTTTGGTCACGGACGAAAACGGAAATGTTGTTTCTCACGGTCAAAAAATTTACATGGCAAATACGGATAAAGAAGGTATTGCGGTTCAGAATCCCGAGAATTGGTGGATTTGTTCTGTGGGCGCGGTGAGAGAAGCCGTTTCCGAAATTGATCCGGGACAGGTTGCGGCTATCGGATTGTCCGCGCAGGGAGGAAGTATGACCGCTGTGGATAAATACGGCAATCCGGTAATTGAGGTAATCGACAGAGATGATATGAGAGCCAAAGCTGAGGCTGAAGAGCTTAACCTCATTATCGGAGAGCGGCGTATTTATTACAAGTGCGGCTGGCGGGTTGCTCCGATCAATGACGCGGCAAAGATATTATGGATTAAAAGAAATCGCGCAGACCTAGCGAATATGATAGAGTTTTATTTGTCACCGCTTGATTTCATGAATCTTCGGTTGGTAGGAAGCGCGATTATTGATCCGACATGCGCCGCGGTCAGAGCGCTTTACAATATTCGGACAAATGACTGGGACGATGAAATAATAAACGCGTTGGGAATAAGCCGCAAATCTCTGCCCCGGATTTTGCCTTCCGGTTTTTGTTTGGGCGGGCTGACTAAATATGCGGCGGCGGCTTTTGGACTTAACAGGTCAGTTAAGGTATATAACGGGGCGCTAGACAGGTATTGTTCGTCAATCGGAAGCGGAATTGTCAATGTGGGAGACATTATGCTTACCACCGGAACAGAATGGGACTTGTTGGGAATTGCGGACAGTCTGATATTTACCCCGTCTTATCTGTCTACCGGGATATGTCCGTTCGGCTTTTACGGTTCAACGGTTTCCGTAATCCACGGAGGCAGCGCTATGCGCTGGCTTTCGCGATTTGTCGGGGATGACTACAGTGATTTGGATGCACAAACGCGAGAAAAAGCTCGGAGCGAAAGCGAGCTGTTATTTATTCCATATAATACGGGTAAGGAATTGAATATAAATAAGGCGACTCTCAGAGGGACGGTTATTGGTCGGACTGCCGGGTATGACGGGTTTGATCTTGCGCGAGCTTTGATGGAGAGCGCGGCGTTTGAGACTAAGCTTGCCCTTGAAGAGTTTTCAAAGTACGGAATAAAGGTAAGACGTGTTGTTATGATAGGGGAGGCGTCAAAAAGCAAAGTGTGGAGAAAGATTGTCAGCGAGGTGTTGGGAGTTGAGACGTATGTTTGCGGGCAGACGGAGGTTTGCGCTTTGGGCGCGGCTATGACTGCCGCGGTAGGATATGGCGTATATTCGGACATGAAAGCCGCGACGCCGTATTTTGTAAAGAGAAAGCGTATTGATGACGCATCCGGTAAAATGACTGAGTTTTATATGAAAAAATACCGCCGCTACAGGGAGAAAATTAAAACTGTTTAGGGAATATGTATTGACAAACGGCACTGTTTATTGTAAAATAATGTAAAACATCAAGTTTGCATGTAATAGCTTCTCGGAATCGGGAGTATGGAGACTGAATATAGGACGGATATTATTGTGAAATTTTTTGTCGTTAACAGTTGTCATTCGATATCCCGGCGAAAAAATGCGGCAGGCTTGCTGAGGATTTTTGAAAATATATTGTCCGTTATTTTTATAAACACAATGTCAGATACTGACAGAGCATAAATTTAAATATGAAAGGCAAGGGCTACGGTCATGTATAAATTTCCAATCGGTGTTATGCTTGAGTCATTCAGACTCGACACAAGGGCGGCAATCGCGGAGGCGGCAAAGACAGGCGCCGACGGTGTGCAGATGTATGCCACAAACGGGGAGAACGCTCCCGAAAATCTCACTCCTCAAAAAAGAAAAGAATTGTTGAATTTTTTAAAGGACAACGGACTTGTTTTTTCGGCGTTGTGCGGAGACCTCGGTCACGGATTCGGCAACCGCGAACTGAATCCGGAGCTTATTGAAAAATCAAAAAGAATTGTTGATCTGGCAAAAGATCTTGAGTGCGATATTGTAACAACGCATATAGGGGTGGTGCCGACCGACAAGAATCATCCGAGATATAAAATAATGCAGGACGCCTGCGCAAGTCTTGCCGAATATGCCGATTCTGTCGGCGCGCATTTTGCCGTAGAAACCGGTCCCGAAACTTCCGAGATACTGAAGGAATTTCTTGATTCGCTCGGTTCGACCGGTGTGGGTGTAAACCTTGACCCCGCCAATCTGGTCATGGTGACGGGAGATGACCCGGTTAGGGCGGTGTATAATCTTAAAAAATATATTGTTCATACCCACGCCAAGGACGGTGTGAAACTGGCGGACGGAAACCCCGAATACATTTACGGCGTAGTTCACCCGGTTCCTCAGGAATTTCAGGGAATACAGTATTTTGAAGAGGTGCCGCTGGGAGAGGGCGGTGTGGATTTTCCGGCGTATTTAAAAGCGCTTGATGAAGTAGGATACAGAGGATTTCTAACTATTGAACGCGAGGTGGGTGAAAATCCGTCAAAGGATATCTCACAGGCGGCGGTTTTTCTTAAGAAATTAATATCGAAATGATTTCATTCCTGATTTAAGGCATTTACAAGTGTATTAAATTTGGTTTGTATATGTTTTTTGCAATCAAAAAAGCTTATTCGGAGTACCTCGGCGCTATAATTGGCGCTGAAGCTTTGGGGACAACCCGTTCCGAATAAGCTTTGTTTTATTCAGTTTTATTTGGCTCCGCGTTTTCCGCCGGAATTTTTGAGACCTCGCCTGATTTTGTTTCTTCCGCCTTTTTGATGTTTTCCTCAAGCAGAATAAATATGACGACTACAAGCAATTCATACGGCAGAGGACAGAATTCGCCCGGATTTACCTGAGACATCAGCAATATTCCGAGATATGAGATTCCGAGACACATTGCCGTTCTGTTTATTTTTTTGAATATAAGTCTCACCCTGCCGACAAACTGATATCCGTAGGCAAGTACGCCGACAATTCCCATGCTGCCAACAATTTGCGGGATCATCATGTGATACCAATACATGGCGCCGCTTTTCGGAGTGTAATACGGGGCGTTGATATCCGAAAGCAGACCCTCTCCCAGAAACCATTGGTCTTTAAATCTCTCCGTGAGCGCTTTGAACATTTTAAATCTCGCTTCGTCCTCTCTTATCAGATTGTCTCCGACCGCACGCCACTCCATGATTTCCATTAATACGTCTTTAAGCGCGAATACCGCAATCACCGCGATTACCGCGATTATTGACGCTTTTAAGATATGGCGTTTGCCGTCGGCTATCCAATACGCTATACAGAATAAAAACTCTATGCTTCCCATGATGAATCCGCCTCTTGAGCCTGTCAGAATCATTGCAATGTAAAAAACAACCGAAAGCGAGGCTACCGCGGGATATTTTTTTGAGAGCAACAGCGGGAAGGGAAGCGCGAACATTATATATGTGGACAGATTGTTTCTCGACAAATAGTTCGCGGACAGATATTGGGTAATGTTTATGTCCGACGGATCCCGGAGATATCCGTAATAGTAAAATGCTATATTGAAGACGGTAAGCAGACCCCAGAGTGTCATTATAACGGCGAATTTTTCGTTTAAATCATACTTTCTCTCTGTCGCAAGCCGGGATTTCATAAACAGATATATAAGGACCATCCCGATACTCAGACCGAGATAGTAGTACAGATTGCTTCCTATCAGATATTTTTCAAGCGGAACTTTTCCAAGCCCTCCGACAAGTATCGCAAACGCGACCGCGAGGATGCCGTAAAGGCTTTTTCCGACGACAATCTTTTTTCTGTAAACAACGAGGTGAAAAATCAATGCCGCCGCCGCGGGTATGACAAGGTACACATACTGTATGAAAGTGTCATATGAATCGTAACAGTTTGTCAGAAATACCGACGCCATGAGTATGGGATTGATTATCGACAAGATATCGTCGCATATAAAAAGCTTTATACATATCAGAAGCAGAAATATTATGGCTCCCGTAACCTCCGTGCCGGTGATAAGGACAATCGCGGCAAGCAGAAATTCCGCCATGAAAAAAATATAGTGGTCAAATGCGCTTCTGGTTTTGTATAAAATTGTTAATAATTTTTCTTTCATAATATCCTGAAAATAAAAATATTTTTTGAAAATGTCATGTAAAATTAAAACCGACAAAATGTTTGCCGATAATTCGGTTTCATAGTGCCGGTTTAGATGAGTTTGTTTGTCTTTTACAGCGACAATTTCAAAATTGATTTGTCTTATTTCTGAGCCGCGTCAACAATTGCAGCGAATTTATCCGCGACAAGTGAAGCTCCTCCGATAAGACCTCCGTCAACATTGGGTTTTGAAAGCAATTCGGCCGCGTTCTTTTCATTCATTGAACCGCCGTACTGGATTACGGTATCATTTGCGATCTCTTCTCCGTATAACTCGGCAAGCGCGGCGCGTATCTGACCGCAGGTTTCGTCGGCCTGCTCAGGTGTCGCGGTAAGACCGGTACCGATAGCCCATACAGGCTCGTACGCGATTATAACATTTTTCATGTCTTCTGCGGAAACGCCTGCCAAATCAAGCTTGGTCTGCATTGAAACCACTTCTTTGGTTATTCCGGCAAGTCTCTGTTCTTTGACCTCTCCGAGGCAGAGAATAACTTTCATTCCCGCCGCGAGAGCCGCTTTGGTGCGCAGATTGACCGTTTCGTCTGTCTCTCCGAAATACTGTCTTCTTTCCGAGTGACCGATAATTACGTATTCCACTCCGCAGGAGGTAAGCATTTTTGCCGAGACCTCTCCGGTATAGGCCCCTTTGTCGGCAAAATGTACGTTCTCGGCGCCGATTTTGATCTGTGAGCCCTTAGCCGCTTCCTGAGCCGCCGCTATGGTAACATACGGAGCGCAGAAAATGATGTCACAGTTATTCTTTCCCTCTATCATGGGTTTTATTTCGTTTATAAATGAGGTTGCCTCGGCGGGAGTAAAATTCATTTTCCAGTTTCCCGCTATAACATATCTTTTCATAATATAAAAATCCTTTCGTTTATGCGTTGAAAAGTCTTTGAAAATTACTTGTCCTCAAGGCACGCGATTCCCGGAAGCTCAAGACCCTCAAGAAATTCGAGTGATGCTCCGCCGCCGGTGGAGATATGTGTGATTTTGGACGCGAACCCAAGCGTTTCACATGCCGCCGCGCTGTCTCCGCCTCCGACAATGGTAATTGCGTCGGAATCTGCAAGCGCCTGTGCGACAGCTATGGTTCCCTGAGCGAGGATCGGATTTTCAAAAACTCCCATGGGACCGTTCCATACCACGGTCTTTGCGTTCTTTATTGCGTCCGCGAACAACTGTCTCGATTTCTCTCCTATATCAAGACCCTGCATATTATCGGGAATACTGTCGGCGTTTACCGTGCTCACCTTTATCTGAGCGTCGATGGGATTCGGAAAGCTGTCGGCTATCACGGTGTCAATGGGGAGCAGCAATTTTACTCCGTTCTTTTCGGCTTTTGACATCATTTCCTTGCAGTATTCTATTTTTTCGGAATCAAGCAGAGAATTTCCGACTTTATAGCCTTTGGCGGCGAGGAAAGTGTATGCCATTCCTCCTCCGATTATAAGAGTGTCCACTTTTCCGAGCAGATTGTTTATTACGTTGAGCTTATCGGAAACTTTGGCGCCGCCCAAAATCGCTACAAAAGGTCTTTCGGGGTCTGCCAATGCCTTGCCCATGATTCCTATTTCCTTGCCTATAAGATATCCGCACACTGCGGGAAGATAAGCGGCTACTCCGGCGGTTGACGCGTGAGCGCGGTGAGCCGTACCGAAAGCGTCGTTTACGTAAAGACCGTCCGCACCGGCGAGATCAGCCAGAGCTTTTGCAAACTCGGGGTCGTTTTTCTCTTCTCTGGCGTCAAAGCGCACATTTTCAAGCAGTACGCAGGTGCCGTTTTCCATGGCGGCAATTTTTGCTTTCGCGTCGTTGCCGATAATATCGCTTGCAAAAGTGACTTTGCCGTCGAGATATTCGTTAAGCTTATCCGCAACTATCTTAAGCGAGTATTTGCTGACATCCTTTGCCGCTTTTTCTCTCGCGCTCTTCTCTGCTGCCGCCCTCTCATCCGCCGGCAATGCTTCTATTGCGGCAATTTCCTTTTTGTTGAGCTTGAAGTTTTCGGTAAATACGTTGTGAGGCTTTCCCATATGGGAAGCGAGGATGACCTTTGCTCCGCGCTTCATCAGATATTTAATGGTAGGCAACGCTTCCACAATTCTTTTGTCAGAGGTTATAACGCCGTCCTTTGAGGGCACATTGAAATCGCAACGAACAAAGACCTTTCTGCCGGCTGTGATTTGAACGTCCTCTATTGATTTTTTATTGTAGGTCATTTTAATTCCGCCTTTCATGTTTTTTTGTATATATTGAATATTGAACTTCCGAAAAATATTTATTCATGCGCCATGATAATCTTTACCATATTATAGTGTACCACATTCAGGAAAATTTATCAAGTGATATAAAAGCGAAAATTTTTCTTTTGAATTAATTTTTTTGGACATTATTACCTAAAAATGGGAGCGTAGACAAACAGATTTACAGAACGGACTTCTGCTGTGATCTCTGAGTTATCATTTTTTTGTAAACGATACGGCTTGCAAGGAAGTGGGTTCCGGCTGTCAGTATCCATGATACCGGATATGAATAATACAACACGCGGATATTGCCCGGAAACAGTTCGCATACAGTGTAAATCCAGACTATTCTGAATACGCATGAGCCAATGAGAGATATAAGCATCGGCAAAGTGGATTTTCCCATGCCGCGGAGCGTGCCGCAACCAACGTCCATAAGACCGCACAGAAAATATGTCGTGCTTATTATGCTGAGTCTGACAAGTCCCGCCGCTCTTACATCCGCGTTTGACGGCGCGTATATTGAAAGCAGCGCGTCTCCGAAAATGTATGCCGATATGCCCATTGTAAGCCCGATTATGGAAACTATAATTACACACTCAAAGACAATTTTTTTGATTCTTTCATATTTGCCTGCGCCGACGTTCTGCCCGACGAAGGTCAGAACTGTGTGATACATGGAGTTCATGCTTATGTATACAAATCCCTCTATATTGCTTGCGGCGGAGTTGCCGTCCACCACTATGTCTCCGTATGTGTTGACGGTTGACTGAATAAGGACGTTTGAAAGGGAAAACAAAACTCCCTGAAAACCGGCGGGTATTCCGATTTTGGTTATGTGCCAGAGCTTGGATTTGTCAATTTTCATTTCGGAGATGTGTATTTTACAGGGACCGTTCATACGTATCATGTGGATTACCACGAGGAACGCGGAAATATATTGCGATGCCGCGGTGGCTATGCCTACTCCCAACGCGCCCATGTCAAAAACTATTACCATTATGAGATTGAGAATTATGTTCCCTATTCCCGATATTGTAAGAATAATCAGAGGGCTTTTTGTGTCTCCGGAGGAGCGGAGAATTGCCGCCATGAAGTTGTACACCATGCATCCGGGTATTCCGACAAAGTAAGCTTTCATGTAAGGAACCGCTTCCGAGTGTACGTTTTGAGGCGTACCCATCAGCGTAAGCAGAGGGTCCGCGAGAAAGTAACCTATAATACCTACAGCGATTCCGCAGAAAATTGACGCGAGCAGAGAGGTATTGACTGTTTTTTTAATTTCATCGTGTTTCTGAGCGCCTATCTCATGCGCGATGCATACTCCGGCGCCTACCGACAGTCCTAAAAAAGCGTTGATTATAAGGTTGATAAGCGACCCGCACGCTCCTACGGCTCCCATTGCGTGGTCGCTTGAAAAGCGTCCGACAACTACCATGTCCGACGCGTTGTATAACGTTTGTAAAAGTCCGGTGGCGATCAGAGGCAAACAAAACCTCAGCATTTTACCCAACAGGGGACCTTCGGTTAAATTCGGTGACGCTGATTTTGTTTCTGACATTTTTTCTCACTTTCAAAATTAAATATATTACTTTAAATATTATAGTCTTTTGTCCGAAAATGTCAAGAGCAATGTTTAATAATTATAAGGAAATTTTACATAAATTTAACGCCATTTTAGCAATAAGTATAAAAGTGAATTGCCTTACCATTGTTGAAACTCAGCCAATAAGGGATACGGTAAATATTTTATGCTTGCCGCTCGGTTTTGACATTGCCAAGCGATGCGTTATATTAAAAATGTCAAATTTAATTGACAAGGATATGTTTTTATGATATAATTGTATATATGCATACAGCGTAAATTGCATACAGCGTAAAGAGCTCAAAAAAATATTATTTTATTTGCTGTATGCCGCAGTTTTGCGTTGCAAAACTGTCCGGGTTTTTGCATACAGCGTAAAGAGTTCAAAAAAATAATATTTTATTTGCTGTATGCCGCAGTTTTGCGTTGCAAAACTGTCCGGGTTTTTGCATACAGCGTAAAGAGTTCAAAAAAATAATATTTTATTTGCTGTATGCCGCAGTTTTGCGTTGCAAAACTGTCCGGGTTTTTGCATACAGCGTAAAGAGCTCAAAAAAATATTATTTTATTTGCTGTATGCCGCAGTTTTGCGTTGCAAAACTGTCCGGGCTTTTTGTTTGTTATATGCTGAAGTTTCTCTGACAACAACTGTCCGTTTGGATTTATGATATCACTTAGGCAGAGAATTTTATTCATGGAGAAAGCAGTCATTTCGTATTTGGGATTGTTTTTTGATATTAATTAAATAATTTGTTATGGTATTGGGGGTTAAGGCTATGGTATATTTATTTTTGGCGGAAGGCTTTGAGGAAGTGGAAGCGCTGTGCCCGCTTGATCTTTTGCGGCGCGCCGGTGTTGAGGTGACCACTGTCGGAGTGGGCGGCGACATTATACGGGGCTCTCATAAAATTTCGGTCGGTGTTGACATGCGCGATACAATGTATAATGACTACAGACCTGAGATGATTATTTTACCCGGCGGTATGCCCGGCACTGTCAATCTTGACAGCTCCGACACGGTGGACATGGCGATACGCGCTGCGGTTAATAATAACTCTTATATTGCCGCTATCTGTGCCGCGCCGATGATACTCGGCAAAAGAGGTCTGCTTGAGGGAAAGCGCGCGGTATGTTTCCCCGGATTTGAGGGTGAGCTTGCCGGAGCGAAAGTCGAGGCAAACGAGAAGGTCGTCCGCGACGGCAGTATTATCACGGCTAAGGGAATGGGCGTCGCGCTTGAGTTTGGGCTTGAGCTTGTCTCGCTACTCAAGGGTAAAGACGCGGCGGACAGGATAAAGAAATCGGTGCAGGCTTGATTTTTGCGGTATTATCTATGCTGCTTTCATATCTGAAAGGAGAGTTTGCGGATGGACGATAACAATGTAGAAGTGCTCGAAGCGGAAGAGAAACGCACGGATGAAGGCAACGGTAAAAATAATAAAAAGAAAATACAAAAGCCCGCTCCCGCGTCGGTTCTCATGCTTGTTTCGGCAGTGCTCATTTTATTGTTCCGGCTGACAATAAGATACATATCGGACAGGTTGGGGGGATATGCGGGCGTAGCGTTGCTTGAGATTCTGATTTTTCTGATACCGGGGTATCTTTACCTGAGGCTTACGGGTTTTAACAAGAGCTCAAAGACGCTTGGAAATGAACTGAGAATAAACCGGATAAAGGCAGAACATATTTTTATTATTATCGCCGCCGCCGTTTTCATGATGTCCGTGACGCTTATTCTGGATATAATTTTCAGAGGGGTTTATTCGGCGGGCGAGGGATTTTCGCTGTATTCCACTTTTTCGCTGTCAGGTATTGACGCGCCGTACGCGTTTATTTTTCCGGTTATCTCATTTGCTTTGCTGCCCGCGGTTTGCGAGGAGTTCATGTTCCGCGGAGTGCTGTTCAATTCATACGCAAAGCACGGGTGGAGCTGCGCCGTGCTTACATGTTCGGTCTTTTTTGCGCTGTTTGCCTTTGACCCGTCTTTGATACCCTCCTCGATATTTGTTTCGGTGTTGCTGTTTTTTCTGCTTTCCGTTACAAATTCACTGCCTGTATGTATGGTTGTTCATTTTATATACAATATTTACGGCATCTTTATACGGACCAATGTGTCCAATTACTTTTTGTCTTCGGGAAATGTGGTTTTGCTGATTCTGATAATTGTGTTTTTTATATTGCTTTCGGGCGCCGCGCTGTGCGCGGAGTTTTCGAGAAAATTTAAAAATATGGCGAAAAATAAGGAAGAACCGCCGGAATTGTTTGAAAAATCCGATTTCAGAAAAGTTATCGGCCAGACCGTGAAAAATTTTTGGGACCCCGCTGTTCTTATTTTCTTTGGACTGTATATTGTGTTTTATGCAATTGATCTGATCTTCTGAGGCGACCTTTTGCCGCCGGATTGTCAATAACACTTTTATTAAAGAAATCTTACTGACAAAACTTTTTTAATTCGGTATGAAATTTTCAATATTGCTGAATTTTGTGTTTTGCCGAGAGTTTCTTTGTTTGAAAATCAAATAAAACAGGCTCCGTTTATTGTCGGTTTTGCAATAACCGGAGCTATGATTTTATAATACCTTCAAACAATACCGTGTAAACTTTATTAATGTGCTGATCAGCGTGGTATGGAGGATTTATTATGGGCATTGTGTTTAAAATATCCGTCGGCTCGCTTAAAATACACAATCGCAATACGGTTCTTGTGATAATTGGAATAGCTTTATCTATTGCAATGGCGGTTATTTCATGCAGATTCGGTTTGGCTCTGCTCGACTTCCGGGATAATTACACGGTGCATGAATATGTTTTGGAAAACGGAATAAATACCGCTTCGCTTACAGATGAAACGCTGCGTGGGATTATTGAGTACACCAGACAAGGGGATGACACATATTTTTTCATGCTGTATGTTTTTGTTTTGCTTATTGCGCTTGGCGTACTCGGAAGCATCTCATCTATCAGCGGTATCCTTACAATTAATTCAGGGCAAAAGGCAAAGACATTGTCTGTGCTGTCAACCTTGGGAGCGGATATAAAGCATCAGGCGGAGCTTCTGGCGTTTGACGCTCTGATTATTTCAATAGTAGCCGTGCCCCTCGGCGTCGCTTTGGGAATTTTCATTTCATATCCCCTTATAAACTCATTTACAGGCGCGTTTTATACAAACAGCGGTCTTCTCGGATACGACAGCCTGCCTTGGTATACCGATTCGTTTACCGATAATTTGTTTCTGTATTGCGTTGGCTTTATCTTAATGGGTTTTGCCGTGATTTTTGCGGCGTCTTTCAGTCCCGTGCTCAGACTGTTTAAGAATTCATCTGTTGAAATTGCCAAAACGAGTGACGCGATAAACATTTCATTAAAACAGAATTTAATTGATAAGATTGCGGTGAAAATTTTCGGAATTGCAGGCAGATTGGCATCGCAGAATTTTACCAACAACCGCAAAAAATTCCGGGTGATTTCACGTTCCATGTCGGTCTGCGCGCTGATGTTTATTCTGTTTTCGCTGCTAAAGGCTTATACATCGCAATTCAATCGAGATATTAGCGAGGACAAAAGTATATCGGCTACGTTTTTCGTGTTTTACGTGTTTGCTTTTATAATATTTATTCTTGCTTTTTTAGGCACCTGCTCGCTGTTTTATGTGAATTTCAACAAGAGAAAGCCCGAATTTGCCATGATGCTTTCTATGGGCATGGACAGAGGTCAACTTTACCGCATGACAGCCGTTGAATCGGTATATTACGGTATATATATGCTTTTGTATATAGTCGTAGGCTCTTTTGTTATAGATTTTGTGGTATTCTCGGCATATAAGCTTTTGGACGACCGCTATTGTTTTACATATCCGTGGAGTGAAATGGCGTTTGCCTTGATTATAGTTGTTGTTATAACTTTTATTTTGTCGCTGTTCATGACATCAAGTGTCCGTAAAATTAACATTACGGATGAGCTGAAAAAGAATTATTGAGTCGCGAGGGGTGAAACGTATGGAAATCATGAGAACAGAAAATCTCACAAAAAAGTATAAAGTATACGACAGTGAGACAATTGCCCTTGATAAAGTATCTTTTTCGGTTGAAAAGGGAGAGTTTGTGGCGATTACAGGTACAAGCGGGTCGGGCAAGTCAACGCTGCTTCACCTTATCGGCGGCGTTGATAAGCCGACCGAGGGGAAAGTAATTGTTGACGGACAGGATATATATTCGCTGCCCGCCAAAGATTTGTCGGCTTTTCGCAGACGCAAGGTGGCTATTGTTTATCAGTTTTTTAATCTGCTGCCCATGCTTAACGTGCGCTCAAATATTTCCTTGCCGCTTGAGCTTGACGGCAGAGTATGTGAGGAGAGGGAATTGATGAAAATCCTTAAAATGCTCAACATTTCGGACAGGGAATTTTACTATCCCAATCAACTGTCCGGCGGTCAGCAGCAGCGTGTCGCGATAGCACGCGCACTGATTACATCTCCCGCTTTGCTTTTGGCGGATGAACCGACTGGCAACCTTGACAGTAAAAATTCAAGAGAGATAACAGAACTTTTGCGCAAGTCAAACCAAGAACTCGGACAAACGGTCATTATGGTAACACATGATCTGCATATCGCGAATCAAACAGACAGGATAATCGAAATGTCAGACGGAAAAATCATCTCGGACATGCTGATTTGAGATGTTAAAGCAACGCGGCTTAAAGATATTTAATTTTATCACATTGCGAATGATGAGTTTGCAAATAATTCACATATTATTAAAAAATGCCTATTGACAAACTTTATACAGGGTGATATAATGTTTCACATAAAGCGACAAAGAGGCCGCAGACAAGTTATGTCTGTCGGCTTTTTGTTTTTTTATCGTTTGTTTTAAAAATTCGGAAAATATCGGAATATTTTTTCAAAATATTAAAGAGCGTACTTTAAGGAAATCGGTTTTTGCATTTACGGAAAATTTTACGGCGGAGGGCGAAATGTTAGAAGTCAGATATGTTCGGAATGATGATATGGACAATTGGTTTAAGCTTGACGGACATTTGAGGGAAGAAGAGTTTTACAATAAGGTAAGAGATAAGACAGGATATGTGCTGTTATGCGAGGGCGGTTTCGCGGGGATTTTAAGATACAATTTGTTCTGGGACAGCATTCCATTTTGCAATCTTATTTATTTGGACGGCAGGTATCGGGGCATGGGATACGGACGGACGCTTATGGAGCATTGGGAAAATGACATGAAATCAAAGGGCTTTGACCTGCTTTTGCTTTCCACTCGGTCTGACGAGGACGCTCAGCATTTTTACAGAAAATTGGGTTATAAGGATTGCGGGTGTATTATGATTGATATCGGCAAATACGCGCAGCCCGGCGAGTTGTTTTTTATTAAGCCGATATGACACGGCGCGTATGTACCGTCTGTCTGGCGAGGACTTCTTTATACTTTCGGCGTCAGCTTGATCTGCCGCCGGAAAAGGCTTGCGCCATAGTCTTAAGCGGCGGTGGGTTTGTCTGTTTGTCTGATTAAGCAGGCTTAAATAATCAGGCTTAAATAATCAGGCTACACGTCATTTGCCGCGCTTTAAAAAACTTTGATTGTGCTTTTTACGGGAGGACAGGTCATGTGTTCAATAATGGGATGCTGCGGCACTGGAATGCCGACAGAAGAATTTAAACTGGGTTTTGACAAAACGGTATCGAGAGGACCGGATATGTCACGTATCATAAACACCGGCAACGGACTGTTGGGATTTCACCGGCTTGCGATTATGGGGCTGAGCGAAAGCGGTATGCAGCCGTTTGAAATGGACGGAAGCTATGTGGTTTGCAACGGGGAGCTTTACGGCTTCCGCAAGCAAAAAAAAGAACTTGAAGCCAAAGGATACAGGTTTGTAAGCGACTCTGACTGCGAAATCATACTTCCGCTTTACAAAGAGTACAGCGACGAAATGTTCGGAATGCTCGACGCGGAATATGCGATGATAATATACGACGCAAAAACGCGGAGGTATATCGCGGCAAGAGACCCGATAGGCATAAGACCTCTGTTTTACGGATATGACCGGTACGGGGAAACAGTCTTCGCGAGCGAGGCGAAAAACCTTGTCGGGCTGTGTGAGAGAATAATGCCGTTTCCTCCGGGACATTACTATAAAGACGGCAGATTTATATGTTACAGAGATATAGGAAAAGTTGAAAAGGTATGCTATGACGATATAGAGACCGCGTGCGGAAAAATCCGGGAAAAGCTTATCGCGGGCATAGAGAAACGCCTTGACGCGGACGCGCCTTTGGGATTTTTGCTGTCCGGAGGACTTGATTCGTCTCTGGTATGCGCCGTCGCCTCCAAGCTTCAAAAAAAGCCTGTTAAAACTTTTGCCATAGGAATGAGCACCGACGCCATCGACCTCAAATACGCAAAGCGGGTTGCCGATTATATAGGCTCCGAGCACACTGAGGTCATTATTAACAGGGACGATGTTATCAAGGCTTTGCCGGAGGTTGCGGCATTGCTCGGTACGTATGACATCACGACGATAAGAGCGTCGATCGGCATGTATCTTGTATGCAAATACATACATGAAAACACAGACCTGAGAGTATTGCTTACCGGAGAGATCTCAGATGAGCTTTTCGGATATAAATATACCGATTTCGCGCCGTCTGCCGAAGAGTTTCAAAGGGAATCGCAAAAGAGGGTAAGGGAGCTTTACATGTACGACGTATTGCGCGCCGACCGCTGTATTTCGGACAATTCGCTTGAGGCGCGCGTGCCGTTCGGAGACCTGGACTTTGTTGAATATGTCATGAGTCTTGATCCGGAAATCAAATTAAACAAATACAATAAAGGAAAATATTTATTGCGTCACGCATTTGAGGGCGACTATCTTCCGCCGGATATACTGATGCGTGAGAAAGCGGCGTTCAGCGACGCCGTCGGACATTCAATGGTGGACTATCTCAAGGAATACGCGGAAAAGCTTTACACCGATAATGAATACGAGGAAAAAAGGGAAAAATACGGTTATGCCACGCCTTTCACCAAAGAATCTCTTATGTACCGGGAATTGTTTGAAAGATATTATCCGGGTCAGGCGGAGATGATAGCGGACTTTTGGATGCCGAATAAGGATTGGAAAGGCTGCAATGTAGACGACCCGTCCGCGCGGGTACTCGCGAACTACGGAGACAGCGGAAGATAAGGAGAATTGATATGAGCCAGTCAGAACAGAAAACTTTATACAATGAAGCGTATGAGCATGATGCATGTGGTATAGGGGCTGTTGTCAGCATTGACGGTATTGCCTCACATTCTATTGTCAATGACGCGTTATGCATAGTTGAGAGACTTGAGCACAGAGCGGGTAAGGACGCAAGCGGTACCATAGGCGACGGAGTGGGAGTTATGCTTGAGGTATCTCACCGTTTCTTTAAAAAGACCGCTGAAATGTTCGGCGTGGATCTGGGCGGAGTCCGTGACTACGGCGTAGGTATGTTCTTTTTCCCTCAAAATCCGCTGAAACGCCGTCAGGCGCAGAAAATGTTTGAGGTCATATGTTCAAAAGAAGGGGTTAAGTTCCTTTTCTGGAGAGATGTTCCGGTAAACGCGGATATTCTGGGGCAGCGCGCGAAGGACACTATGCCGTACATTTGCCAATGCTTTGTGGCGCGTCCCGACAACCTTAAAAAAGGTCTTGAGTTTGACCGCAAGCTGTATGTTATCCGCAGAATATTTGAGCAAAGCAACGACAACACATATGTTTCTTCATTGTCGTCCCGTACTGTTGTGTATAAGGGGATGTTTCTTGTAAATCAGCTTCGCAGGTTTTATGCCGATTTGCAGGACGATGATTATGAAAGCGCGCTTGCTATGGTACATTCGCGTTTTTCCACAAATACCACTCCGAGCTGGGAGCGGGCGCATCCAAACCGCTTTATTCTTCACAACGGAGAGATAAATACCATACGCGGAAACGCGGACAGAATGCTTGCAAGGGAAGAGACCATGCATTCGTCATGTATGGAAAAGGACATGGATAAGGTCCTGCCCGTAATCAACGCGGCGGGCTCGGACTCGGCAATGCTTGATAACACTCTGGAGTTTCTGACTATGAACGGCATACCGCTTCCACTCGCGGTCATGATAACGATTCCCGAGCCATGGAAAAACGACCCGTCAATTTCACGGAGCAAAAGGGACTTGTACCGTTATTACGCTACCATGATGGAGCCGTGGGACGGTCCCGCCGCGATACTGTTTTCCGACGGGGACATTATGGGAGCGGTGCTTGACCGCAACGGTCTCAGACCGGCGAGATATTATATTACAAAGGACAGACGTCTGATACTTTCCTCCGAGGTCGGGGTGCTTGATATTCCCGCTGAGAATATTGCGCGCAAGTCCAGACTTGAACCGGGAAAAATGCTGCTGGTGGATATGAGAGAGAAAAGAGTGATTTCGGACGAAGAGTGTAAGCAGACGTATGCCTCAAGGCAGCCTTACGGCGAATGGCTTGACAAGTATCTTGTCACTCTCTCGGAATTACCTGTTCCTAACGCCAAGGTGCCTCAGTATACAAAAGAGGAGAGAGACCGCTTATTAAAAGTGTTCGGATACACATATGAGGATCTGACCGACGCGATTCTTCCGATGGCAAAAAACGGCACGGAGCCTATAGCCTCAATGGGAATAGACGTGCCGCTTGCGGTTTTGTCAGAAAAGCATCAGCCGCTTTTCAATTATTTTAAGCAGCTGTTCGCGCAGGTGACAAACCCTCCGATTGACGCGCTGCGCGAGGAGGTTGTCACGGATACGACGGTCTATGCAGGTTCGGACGGCAATCTGCTCGACGAAAAGCCCGAAAACTGCGCGGTGCTACAGATAAGGAATCCGATACTGACTTCCGTCGACCTTATGAAAATCCGTAACATGAAAAAAACAGGCTTCAGGGTACAGACAGTTTCGCTTTTGTATTATAAGAACACCTCTTTGGAAAAGGCTCTTGACAGACTTTTTGTGGAGTGTGACCGCGCGTATCGTGACGGCGCGAATATAATTATACTGTCTGACAGAGGGATCGATGAGAACCATGTTGCTATTCCGTCCTTGCTCGCGGTTTCCGCAATGGAGCAGTATCTCATACGCACCAAAAAGCGTACAGCCGTTTCGATTATTCTGGAAAGCGGAGAACCGAGAGACGTTCACCAGTTTGCTCTTCTTCTGGGATACGGGGCAAGGGCTATCAATCCCTATCTTGCCCAGGAATGTATTGCCGAGATGATTGACAGCGGAAGGCTTGACAAGGACTATCATACCGCGATTGCGGATTATAACAAAGCTATATTGCGCGGGATTGTCAAAATCGCGTCGAAAATGGGAATCTCTACTTTGCAGTCGTACCAGTCGGCTCAGATATTTGAGGCGGTCGGGATTTCAAAAGCGGTTATCGACAAATACTTTACCAATACTGTAAGCCCGGTAGAAGGCATAGGGCTTGCGGAGATTGAAGAAGCGGTAGAATGGCGGCATAACCACGCGTTTGACCCGTTGGGATTCGGTGTGGATACGACTCTTGACAGCGTAGGAACGCATAAGCTGCGTTCCGGAAAGAACGCCGAAGACCATTTGTACAGTCCCGAGACCATAGTCGCGCTCAGAGAAGCCACACATACGGGGTCATATGAGAAATTCAAGGAATATACAGCCATGGTCGATGATGAAAGAAGACCTCATACGCTAAGAGGATTGCTTGAGTTTGTCTGGGACGAAAACGGAGGAGTTCCGCTTTCCGAGGTGGAGCCGGCGAGTGAAATAGTCAAGAGATTCAAAACGGGTGCGATGTCCTACGGCTCCATTTCGGAAGAAGCGCACACATGCATGGCAATAGCTATGAACAGACTTCAGGGTAAATCTAATTCCGGTGAAGGCGGCGAGGACCCGGCTCGCTTCGGCACTGAAAAGAACAGCGCCATAAAGCAGGTCGCGTCCGGCAGGTTCGGAGTGACAAGCGCGTATCTTTGCAGCGCTAAAGAAATTCAGATAAAAATGGCCCAGGGCGCCAAGCCCGGCGAGGGAGGACATCTTCCCGGGAAAAAAGTATATCCATGGATAGCCAAAACCAGATATTCCACGCCTGGAGTGTCGCTTATCTCGCCTCCGCCGCATCACGATATTTATTCCATCGAGGATCTGGCGCAGCTGATCTACGACCTGAAAAACGCGAACAGAGACGCGCGTATTTCGGTCAAGCTGGTTTCGGAGGCGGGAGTCGGAACTATTGCCGCGGGCGTCGCGAAAGCGGGGGCGGGAGTGGTCCTGATATCGGGATATGACGGAGGAACCGGCGCGGCCCCTAAAAGCTCCATTCATCACGCGGGACTTCCGTGGGAGCTTGGTCTTGCGGAGGCGCATCAGACATTAATACGCAACGGTCTTCGCACAAGAGTAAGGCTTGAGACCGACGGTAAGCTGATGAGCGGACGGGACGTGGCTATAGCATGTATTCTGGGCGCCGAGGAATTCGGATTTGCCACCGCTCCGTTGGTAAGCATGGGATGTGTAATGATGCGTGTGTGCAATCTTGATACCTGCCCTGTGGGTATCGCGACGCAAAACCCGGAACTGCGGAAGCGTTTTTGCGGAAAGCCCGAATATGTAATGAATTTTATGATGTTTATAGCGCAAGAGCTGCGTGAGATTATGGCTAAGCTCGGTGTGAGAACGGTCGATGAGCTTGTGGGACGCACCGACAAGATCCGTGTGCGCCAGAACAGGATCACCGAGAGAGCGGATAAGATAGATCTGTCAGCCATACTTGAAGCGCTTCCGGCGGTTCATAACGATCCTGATGACAAATTTGATTTTGCGCTTGAGAAAACCTTGGACCAGGCGGTGCTTCTGCCCGAGTTTGAACCCTATTTCAAAAAGAAAAAGCCGCATTCCGTCACGGTAGATGTTTCAAGCGTCAATCGTACCGCCGGTACGATACTCGGTTCGGTAATCACCAAGACCTTCGGAGACACTCTTGAGAACGACACATACGTTGTGAATTGCCGTGGGGGCGGCGGACAGTCGTTCGGGGCGTTTATACCGAAGGGAATGACTGTGAATCTCGCGGGAGATTCAAACGACTACTTCGGGAAAGGGCTTTCCGGCGGAAAACTTACGGTAAGACCGGAGTCCGGTTCGACTTTCAAAGCACATGAGAATATTATTATAGGCAATGTGGCGTTGTACGGCGCGACAAGCGGAGAGGCATATATCAACGGTATTGCCGGGGAACGCTTCTGTGTGCGCAACTCCGGGGCGATCGCCGTAGTTGAGGGATGCGGAGATCACGGATGTGAATATATGACGGGCGGAAGAGCGGTAATACTCGGACGCACCGGGAAAAACTTTGCCGCGGGCATGAGCGGAGGAATCGCGTACGTTCTTGACGAGGACCATGACCTGTATCTGAGATTGAATAAGCAGATGGTCAGTATGGGCAATGTGACCGAATCTCATGACGTCAGCGAACTGAGAGGTCTTATTGAGGCGCATGTCAGAGCTACCGGCTCGGAGTTTGGCAAAAAAATACTTGAAAATTTTGATGAGTATTTGCCCAAGTTCAAAAAAATCATACCTGAGGATTACAGGAGAATTATGGCGGAGACGGTACGGCTCGAAGAACAGGGGATGTCTTCCGAGCAGGCAAGGCTTGAAGCTTTTCATTTGATACAAAAGGCGTAAAGGAGTTAACTTATGGGAAAAGCAACAGGATTCATGGAATATGAAAGAGAAGGGAACGGAAGCGTCTCTCCCAAAGAGCGCATACGCGATTTTTCCGAGTTTAAAATACCGATGTCAGGTGAAAGGCGCAGAGAACAGGCGTCAAGATGCATGAACTGCGGAGTCCCGTTCTGCCAGGCGGGAGCGGTATATGCCGGCATGGTGAGCGGATGCCCGCTGCATAACCTGATACCCGAATGGAACGATGAGATATACCGGGAAAATTGGCGCGAGGCGCTTTCAAGACTGCTTAAGACCAACAATTTTCCCGAGTTCACGGGCAGAGTATGTCCCGCGCTTTGCGAGGCGGCATGTACCTGCGGGCTGAACGGTCAGCCGGTAACCGTTCATGACAATGAACTTGCGATTATCGAAAAGGGATTTGAAAACGGCTGGATGACGCCTCAAATACCCGAAGTAAGGAGCGGTAAAAGAGTTGCCGTCGTGGGATCGGGACCCTCCGGGCTTGCGGTTGCCGATCAGCTTAATCAAAGGGGTCACAGCGTTACCGTATTTGAAAGGGATCGTCGTCCCGGAGGACTCTTGATGTACGGCATTCCGAATATGAAGCTTGACAAAAAAATCGTATCAAGGCGTATTGACCTGATGAAATCCGAAGGAATAATTTTCAGGACGGAAACCGACGTCGGAAAGGACATTTCGTTTGAGGAGCTGAAACGGGAATTTGACGCCATAGTCATTTGCTGCGGAGCCAAAAAGCCGAGAGATCTTAAAGTCGAGGGAAGGGACGTGAAAGGCGTTTATTTTGCCGTGGACTTTTTATCCATGGCAACCGAAAAGGTTATCGGAGACGCGGACGGTTTTGCAATCACGGCTAAGGATAAAAATGTTATTATCGTGGGCGGTGGCGATACCGGCAACGACTGTGTCGGCACCTGTATCCGTCAGGGATGCAAGTCCGTTGCGCAGCTTGAGATGCTTGCCCGGCCGCCTCTTAAACGGGCGGAAAACAATCCCTGGCCTCAGTGGCCTCGCGTTTGCAAGACCGATTACGGTCAGGAGGAGTCGATTGCGGTTTTCGGAGGCGACCCCAGAATCTATCAGACTACTGTCAAAAAGTTTCACGCGGATGACAAAGGAAATTTATGTTCAATTACCACGGTTAAATTGACTCCCAAAAAGGACGAGGCAAGCGGACGGACTGTCATGACGGAAGTAGAGGAAAGCGAGGAAGATATGCCGTGTGAATTGCTGCTGATTGCCGCGGGCTTTGTAGGGTGTGAGGATTATGTGGCTGAGGCTTTCGGAGCGGAAAAAAACGCGAGAGGATGTATCTCTACCGAGAACGGAAAGTATTCCACTTCCGTAAAGGGCGTGTTTGCGGCGGGAGACGGACGCCGCGGACAGTCTCTTGTTGTGCACGCGATAGCCGAGGGGAGAGCGTGCGCAAAGGAGGTAGATGAGTATTTAATGGGGTACAGCAATATGATATAATGCTTCACGCTGTGCGCAATTCACAGCTGTATGCTGTATGCAAGCAGACACCATTATATAGATTTCTGGACTTGAATGGAAAAACTGTCTTATGCGTATTGGAATTTCGGCATATATTTATTTTGTTTATATACAGGGGTTGACGTAATGTCAACTCCTTTTTTGTGTCATGCCATTATCCGTAAATAAATAATAAAAGCAAATTTTTTGTTCAAAAATTTTTGTTAAAATTGCTTTTGTTATGGTACTTGACAAATTTAAATACGGGATGTATAATATAACTATGTTATATAACATCGTTATATACGGAGGCATGAAGTATGGCAGATACTGAAAGAAATACGCTTGAGCAGATACATAAAGCGGCAAAAGCAGAGTTTCTTGAAAAAGGTTTTAAATCTGCCTCGCTGAGAAACATTGTAAAGACCGCGGGAGTCACAACCGGGGCTTTTTACGGGTATTATAAAAGCAAGGAAGAATTGTTTGGCGCATTGGTAGGAAAACAGTACGATGTCTTTATGAAAAAGTTTAAAGATACTCAGAACGCATTTGCCTGCCTATGCCCGGAGGATCAAAAAAGGTATATGGGAGTACAGTCGGCGGAATGCATGGATTGGATGACCGACTATGCTTACGACAACTTTGAAGAGTTCAGACTGCTGCTGTGCTGTTCCGACGGTACGAAATACGGGAATATGGTTCATGAAATGGTAGAGATTGAGATATCCGCAACCCGTTCTTTCGCTAAGGTTATGGAAAGTCTCGGGAATCCCGCTTATAATGTAGATCCGATGCTTGAACATATGCTGGTGAGCGGAATGTTTTCGGCATATTTTGAAATGTTTATACATGATATGCCAAGGGAGAACGCCAAGGAATATGTCAGGCAGTTGAGAAATTTTCATATGGCAGGCTGGAAGAAAATTATGGGGTTTTGACACCCTGTAATTTTTATCGCGTTGGTTAGTTATAACTAACCGTTTGGGCATGTTTAAGACGTCTTATAAAAAGCGTCTTTGCAATATAAAATATTTTTCAGGGGGGGGAAAGGCTTTGAAAAAGCAGAAAAAACACTCTAATTTGTCAAGGCTGATGAAATATGCAGGGGGATACAGGTTTTTGACTTATGCCTCATGGGTATTGTCGGCTGTAAGCGCTTTGATTGCGCTCGTTCCATACTGGTATATATGGCAAATCATACGCGACGTGCTTGCTGTGTCTCCGGATTTTTCACAAGCGACCGAAATCAAAAATTACGGATGGATGGCGGTATTGTTCGCGGTAGTTGCCGTGTTGGTGTATATCGGGGCTTTGATGTGTTCACATGTGGCGGCTTTTCGTGTTGCCACGAATTTGCGCGTTGAGATGACTCACCGCATAGCAAAACTTCCGCTTGGATTTACGGAGAGCTTCGGAAGCGGCAGACTGAGAAAAACAATAAACGAGTCCAGCGCCGCGACAGAGACATATCTTGCACATCAGCTTCCCGACAAAGCGGGAGCAATAGCTACTCCTTTGGGACTTCTTGTGCTTTTGTTTGTATTTGACTGGCGGCTCGGACTTTTGAGTCTTGTTCCCGTTATTTTGGGCTTTTGCATTATGATGACCATGACGGGCAGAAAAATGGCTGAGAAAATGAGACAGTATCAGGACGCGCTTGACTCTATGTCCAATGAGGCAGTGGAGTATGTTCGGGGAGTACCGGTGGTCAAGACCTTCGGCCAGACTGTATTTTCTTTCAAAAAATTCAAACAGACCATTGATAATTACGGTGTCTGGGTAATTTCCTATACTAAACAATTGCGTTTGCCGATGATATTTTATACGGCGGCAATAAACGGAGTATTTGCGTTTTTAATTGCAGGGGCACTGTTTATGACGCGCAACGGAGTAACTGACGAGTTTTTACTTAATTTGTTGTTTTATATTATTATAACTCCCGTAATAGGTCTGACATTGACCAAAATTATGTTTATGAGCGAAAACGGAATGATAGTCGCCGATGCGCTTGAGCGAATGGACAGAGTACTAAAAGCTCAGCCGTTGTCCGAGCCTCTTTCCCCGAAGCTGCCCAAGGACGCGTCTGTTGAACTTAAAGATGTTGTATTCAGCTATGACGGAAGCAAAGATGTTATAAAAAATATTTCTATGAAAATAGAGTCCGGTCAGACCGTGGCTTTTGTAGGACCGTCCGGAGGAGGGAAATCTACACTAGCGAGCCTTGTGGCGCGATTTTTTGACCCACGGAGCGGCAGCATAAAGATAGGCGGAGTTGATGTCAGGGAGATTCCGAAAGATAAGTTGATGAATACGGTATCGTTTGTCTTTCAGAACAGCCGGCTATTCAAGGCGTCTGTTCTTGAGAACGTGCGGCTCGGCAAGCCGGACGCAAGCAGAGAGGAGGTTATTAAAGCTTTGGAAACCGCGCAGTGCGCAGACATTATAAATAAATTGCCGAACGGCATTGACACTGTAATAGGTACAAACGGAGTTTACCTTTCGGGCGGAGAGGGACAAAGAATTTCTATTGCCCGAGCCGTTCTGAAAAATGCCCCTATAATCATCATGGATGAGGCTACGGCTTTTGCAGACCCGGATAATGAGGCAAATGTGCAAAAGGCGCTCGGAGAGCTTGCGCGCGGAAAGACGGTAATCATGATTGCTCACAGGCTTTCTACAGTGGCGAATGCCGACTGTATATACGTTATTGATGACGGTCGCGTCGCGGAATACGGAAAACGAGGCGATCTTTGCGCGAAGAACGGGTTGTTTTCCAAAATGTGGAATGAGTATCAGACATCCGCACAGTGGAAAGTGTCAAAGGAGGGTTAAGAGTATGGTTAAGAAACTTCAAAAAAAATTTGCGCTCTCAAGACAGGGCGCGGTCGACCTCATCCGGGGATGTGTAGCTTGCGCTTTTCAGAATTTTTCGTTTATGCTGCCGGTCTCAATGCTTTATCTTCTGGTGTCCGATCTGATGAACGGCGGTGCGCAGGACAGGATCGCTTTTTACATTGTGGGCTGTGTTATTTGTATCTTGCTGATAATGGTAACCACATGGTTTCAGTATAACGCCACGTATTTCGCCACTTACACCGAAAGCGGCAAAAGACGTATATCAATAGCGGAAAAACTCCGTAAGCTTCCGCTGTCATTTTTCGGCAAAAAGGATCTCGCCGACCTTACAAGTACAATAATGGCGGACTGTACGACTCTCGAACAGAATTTTTCTCATTATTTTCCCGAACTTTACGGTTCGATGATTTCTACTGTAATTATAGCGGTCTTTCTGTTTTTCTTTGATTGGCGTATGGCGCTTGCGGTCCTTTGGGTAGTTCCGATAGCCTTTGCGATCGTATTTTTCTCATCCGGAGTACAGAGAAAGATGCATAAAAAGACAATGGCGGTGAAGATGGCGTGTGCCGACGGTATACAGGAATATATCGAAACGGTCCGTGATCTTAAAGCGTATAATGCCGAGGAGGAGTATCTGTCTGGACTTGATAAAAAAATAAGAGATGTGGAGAAGCGTTCGGTTATTACGGAATTCGGGCTGGCGGTATGGGTGGTTTCCGCTCAGCTGATTTTAAAGCTTGGGATCGCAACCGTCGCCCTTGTGGGAGCTTTACTGCTTATTGACGGTTCGCTTGATGTACTGACCTTCTTTATGTTTCTTCTGATTGCGTCCCGTTTTTACGACCCGCTTTCGGGAGCGCTGCAAAATCTCGCAGCTATAAACGCCACTCAGACTAATATTGACCGTATGAATGAGATACTTGACCATCCGGTTCAAATCGGCAGCGACACGCTTACAAACCGCGGCTGCGATATTGTATTCGACCATGTCGGTTTTTCTTACAATTCCGGTGAGACGGTACTTCGGGACGTATCCTTTACCGCAAAGCAGGGAGAAGTGACCGCGCTTGTAGGACCATCGGGAGGCGGTAAAACAACGGTCTCACGTCTTGCGGCGAGATTTTGGGATATTCATAAGGGAAAAATTACGGTTGGCGGAATGGACATATCAAAGATTGATCCCGAAACGCTGATGTCACTTTACTCCATCGTGTTTCAGGACGTTACTCTGTTCAACAATACCGTTATGGAAAATATACGTATCGGTAAAAAGGACGCCACAGACGAGGAGGTACTGAGGGCCGCGCGTCTTGCGAATTGTGACGAGTTTGCCGAAAGACTGCCGAACGGTTGGAACACCGAGATAGGGGAAAACGGATGTGAACTGTCAGGCGGAGAAAGACAGAGAATTTCGATTGCGAGAGCGTTTCTCAAGGACGCGCCCATAATTTTGCTTGACGAGGCGACAGCGAGTCTTGATGTGGAGAATGAAACACTTATACAGTCCGCTATTTCCAAGCTTATAAAGAATAAAACCGTGCTTGTTATAGCGCATCGTATGCGTACCGTGGCGGGAGCGGATAAGATAGTTGTCCTCTCGGAAGGGACGGTTGCCGAAGAAGGGGCACCGGATAAGCTGTATCAAAAAAACGGGATATATGCGCATATGGTTGATATCCAGACAAAAAGCGGAAACTGGACTATATAACCAAATTAAGATTTTTTGCCGCTTGATTTTTTCAGCGGGAGATGTACAATCTCCCACTGAAAATGTTGAATGACGGAGTTTAGCCCCTAATTAAACAAATTCTTATGAGAGTGTGAAAAGTTTACGGTTTTTAAACTGTCAAGGCGGAGGTCACCAAGACCTCCGCCGTCAAAAGTATATTGTATGGGTCGTGGTGATTTCCTTGACTTTTTTATTTTTTTTTGCTATAATAATTGAAATAAGATGCCAAAGCGGCACGGAGGGTCAAAAATGAAACAGTGTATGGATACGGAGAACCTGCATCGCAGGCTGGCGAAAATCATAGGACAGATACAGGCGATAGACAGAATGATAGAACAGGACATTCCATGTGAAGATATACTTTCTCAGATAAGCGCGGCGAAATCGGCTTTGAATAAAGCGGGTCAGGTGGTGCTGGAAGGGCATTTAAAACACTGTGTAAGAGACGGAATCGAACACGGCGATGCGGACAAGACCATTGAGAATTTTACCAAGGCGGTGGAACGTTTCGCAAACATGCAATAATTAAATCATGATATAAAGCATTTGATAAAGGCGGGAAAAAAGACGGTATCCGAAGGTAGTGGAAGTCTTATATGTTCCGCCTTTTTTATTTTACACTTTAATTTTTTGTGCCTATTGACAAAACATAATTGACAGTGTATAATATACATATACCCCTATATGTATAAGGAGAGCATATGAAGATTGTAAAAAAAATTTCCGAAAAAGTTGAACGCTTTTTGGAGCTCGGCGGTATAAAAAAAGAAATAATATTGCTGTGTGTTTCCGGAGCTTCTTTGATTTTGAGTCTGATTGATCGGAGACGGAATAAATGACGCTCCCGCGCTGAGAAAAGCCGATGTCGGTATTGCGATGGGAGGCGTCGGAAGCGATATTGCGGTTGACGCGGCGGATATCGCTTTGATTGATGATGAAGTTAAGGAACTTCCGCACTTGTTTATGCTGTCCGGACGCATGATGACGACAATAAAGCTTAATATGATTTTTTCGATGACGCTGAACTTTGTAGCGATCGCGCTTGCAATTGCGGGCATTTTAAACCCGGTCATAGGCGCGCTTGTTCACAATGCGGGTTCTGTTCTGGTCATTATAAATTCGGCGCTTTTGCTGAAATGGGAAAAAAAGAAAAAATCAAAAAAATCTAATTCCCTGTGATATGAGAGTATTATTAAAGATTTAAGGCAATCCGGACAATTTTCGCTTACTCCGCAGATAACAAATATGTCAATAAAATTGTGATTTGTTTAACCGTAATGCGGCTGTGATTTTGACGGCGGAATTGTACGGTTTTGCCTTAAAATTTTTTGCGTATGATATTGACTTTTTTCTGAGAATAATGTATAATGTTTATATGTTAGTTATAACTAACTTGCAGGCATAAAATTATGATTTGATGATGCGGAGTGACCCGGAAAGACAGGTCTGTCAAAGTATTTTTTTCCGCGCATTTCTGATGAATGCATAACAGACTGAATTTTTAAAATCACGAAAAATATATTTAAGAAGTTTACGGAAAGGAAACCGGTTTATGCAATATGTAAATGAAGTATTGATTGCCGCCGCTCTGACGGTCGGGTCCGAATTTATGTGTATAGGCGTCAAACGGTTGTGCAAAAAGGCGGTCGGCAAAGAACATGAGAAAAAGAATATTTAATGAAATACAAATGACTCCGAGAAAAATGCCATGAGACCAGTGCCTTGAAAAAGAATTATTGATATTTTGTTTTTAGCGACTGTGCTTGGCTGTCGAATTTCAAAAGCAAATCTGCGATACGCCGCGGACTTACGTTTTTAATAACATAAAAGGGTTGAAAAAGCAATTAAGGAATGTTATAATAAGGCGGCTTACAAAATAAACAGTAATTGGCTGTCATGAAAGGCTAGTGTTAAAGATGAGCATGAAAGAAAAGATGCATACCGGAGAGTTGTATCTTCCGAACGATGAGGAAATTCTGGCGGAACAGATAAAAAAGCTGGATTTGTTATATGAATATAACAGCACGCGCCCAACACAGACGGAGAGGCGCAAAGCATTGCTTAAGCAGATGTTTGCCGAGGATCGGAGAAGGGTGTTATATAGAGCCTCCTTTTCACGCGAATTTCGGGGGAGCGCATGTGCATTTCGGTGACAATGTGTATGCGAATTTCGGGTTGACAATGGTTGATGATACTCATATATATGTCGGAGACCATACCATGTTCGGTCCGAATGTGACCGTCGCGTCGGCAGGGCATCCTGTTTTGCCGGAGCTGAGGGAAAAGGCGTATCAGTTTAATATGCCGGTGCATATCGGAAAAAACTGTTGGATCGGAGCCGGGGCGGTAATTGTACCGGGAGTTACGATTGGCGATAATACAGTGATAGGCGCCGGAAGTGTGGTTACAAAGGACATTCCGGCCGATGTGGTCGCTGTGGGAAACCCATGCAGGGTGTTAAGGGAGATAGGGGAAAAAGACCGTGAATATTACTATAAACAGAGAAGGATTGATTTTGAAAAGCTTTAGTTATTTCCGCGCTTAAAGGTTCGGAATTTATTTGAAGCCTGACATTAATTCTCACTGTTTGTGATTGTGCAAAAATACATGTGACAGCGGAATATCTTTTCGGGATTCCGCTGTCATTTATTCTTTATGTAGCTATATCACTGTTTAAGCATTTTTTGTGTCAAAAACTTTATTGATTTTATTTGTATGTAAATTGACATGAAGAGATAAAGCCAAGTAAAAAATCCGGGTTTTTTATGCCGAGATAATCTCAATCAGTTTATCGAGAAAAATTTGCGCGGGCTTTGAAAATACCGCGTATTTTTTCCATACAATATCCAAATTTGTCCGTACCGATGGGTAAAGCGGTCTGAAGCAAAGCATACTTTCTCCGGTAGTGTTGATCAGCTTATCAAGCCCCAGCGCATATCCCATTCCTTCTTTTACAAGCAACGAAGCATTGTAAACAAGGTTATATCTCCCGTTGATAATAAGATCATTTACATTACCGCCAAACCATTCATAAATCCGGCTTCCCTTGATCAAGGATTGATGTGAAGTAATGATCGGCTGCTTTCTGAGATCGTCCGCGGTAATAAAATCTTTTTCCGCGAGCTGACTGTCTTTCCTCATAAGTATACCCCACTCGTCCGAATACGGCAATCGCATGGAATTATATTTTGATAGGTCAGACATATCCACCACTATTCCGAAATCAATCAAACCTTTGTCGAGCTTTTCCATAACGTCTCCCGCGTCACCGCTGAACATATTGAAACAAACCGATGGATATAGTTTTTGTACTTCATTTGCTGCCTGCGCCACGGTTTTTATCGCATAGCTTTCCCCGCCTCCGATAAACACATCGCCTATAATATCTTCGGGCGGAGCGGATATTTCAGCTTCTGTTTTTTCATATAAAGCAATTATCTCTTCCGCGCGCTTTTTGAGAAGCATACCGGTTTCGGTCAAAGTGATTCTGCGGCTGCCGCGGACAAACAGCGGACGACCGATTTCCTTTTCAAGGTTCTGCATTTGTTTTGAGAGACTCGGTTGCGCTATATAAAGATATTGTGCCGCCTTTGTGATGCTTTGTTCTTGCACGACGGCAAGAAAGTACCACCACAATCTGCCGCACGGTGCGGGACTGATCATGATTTCCGTGGAGTTTGCCCGTTATTTCATTGAAAAACACGCCTGCGACGGGCAGTTTGTCAAAATGGCTCGCACAATGGGAATGCCCGAAGCCGACAAGCCTGAAGATTTTTTAACCGCCCTTATTGCTTTGCAAAAGGCTTGCGGCGTGGACAATCTGAAGATGAGCGACTACGGCATTGTCAAGGAAGAATGTATGACGCTCGCCGTCAACGCGCGCGAGACGATGGGCGGTCTGTTCCTCGCCAACCCCTGTGAGATGGACGACGCCGACTGCGCGGGTGTGTTTGAAAAGGCATACAGATAAAGTCACAAAGGTAAATCGGGCGGATGTATCTGTAAGGAGGAGATAAACGATTATTACGACGGACTACGTCATGAAATCTTTCTTCGGGAACCGCTGATAAGGAGGTAGAAAAAAGTACATATGAAAAAATCACTTGCGCTTATCATTTCTTTATTGCTTGTACTTTTGGGAGTGTCTGCTTGCACGAACAATACGGGCGGAAACAATAACAACGACAATAATAATAATAACAATAATAACGTCAGCGGGACAACTTTGCCCGATATAACCGAAAGAAATGTTCTGGTCGCGTATTTTTCCTGTACGGGTAACACAGAGGCTGTCGCCGGAATCATTGCCGACGAAACGGGGGGCGTACTTCATGAAATTATTCCCGAAGTGCCTTATACAGAAGAAGACTTAGATTACTACAGCGGCGGCAGAGCAGATATAGAACAAGCCGATCCTGATGCTCGTCCCGCTATTGCCAATACGGTCGAAAATATGCAGGACTTTGAAACAATCTTTCTCGGTTATCCTATTTGGCACGGGCAGGCGCCGAAAATAGTATATACCTTTTTGGAAAGCTACGATTTTTCGGGAAAGACTATTGTACCGTTCTGTACTTCCGGTTCCAGCGGTATAGGTTCAAGCGACGATAATCTGCACTCTTTGGCGGAAGACGCCGAATGGCTGGAAGGCAGACGGTTTCCGGGCAACGAAAACGCCCAAACGATACAACAATGGTTGGAGGATTTGAACTTGAATTTTACGGACGATGTTTCGGATTTCGATTTGAAAAGCGGCGTAAACGGACACGCTCCCACAGTCATGTTAAACAGCGGTTATGAAATGCCTGTTTTGGGGCTTGGGACATATTCATTACATGGCGATACCTGCAAAAATTCGGTTCGCACGGCATTGGAAAGCGGCGTGCGTCTGATCGATACGGCGTCTGCATATGGCAACGAAGAAGAAATAGGAGAGGCTATACGCGAGGCGATTGACGACGGAATCGTTGAGCGGGAAGACATATTTGTAATTACAAAAATCTATCCGGGTAGCGAAATGGCAAATCCCGAACACTCCATTCAGGCGTGTCTGGACAGATTGAATATCGGCTACGTCGACATGATGCTTTTACACCATCCCGATACGAACGACGTAAAAGCATACAAAGCAATGGAAGAGTTTGCGGAAAGCGGACAGATACGCTCACTTGGTTTGTCTAATTGGTATATTGAGGAAATCGACGACTTTATCGCGCAGGTGGATATTATGCCCGCACTCGTACAGAATGAAATTCATATTTATTATCAGGAGCGTGACGTAGTGCCGTATATGCACGATTTGGGTATTGTCATGCAGGCGTGGTATCCGTTCGGCGGCAGAGGACACACAAGTGAGATACTGAACGATCCCACTATACTTGCCATTGCCGAAGCGCACGACCGCACAGCTGCGCAGGTTATTCTCCGCTGGCATTTGCAGCGCGGAGTGGCGGCAATCCCCGGCTCCTCTGATCCCGACCATATACGCGAGAACATATCGGTATTTGATTTTTCTCTGACAGACGAGGAAATGACGCGGATTGCTGCTCTCGACCGCGGAGAGAAACACGATTGGTATTGATAAGATAATCTTATATATAGGTAAATAATTTATAATTCCATTTTCAATGCGCGGACTTTTCCGCGTATAAAAGCCCTCCTACGATAGTTTTACTTTTATTCTATCGTAAGAGAGCTTTTTATTATTCTTTTTTGCAGACTTGTACGTTTCACCCGAGAAAGCAGGTATTTAAATCAAACACGGACTTTAATCCGGTTTTGTCGGACTTTTCGCCTTATTCGATTGATTTCAATGATTCCGACATGTTTATCTTATTTATCTTGAAATTCATAAAGAAATTGGAAACAAGTGTGAAAATCAAAGTAAGGGATATGGCGAATACATAGCTCCATACACTTATTCTCATGTCAAAATTGATCATATCGACCTGTATTTGCGACATGACATAGAAGTGCAAAAGCTTGCCAAGCGGAAGACCTACAATTCCTCCGATAACGGAGAGAATAATGTTGTCGCGAAGAACATAGGAAGACGCTTCCATGCGGTTGAATCCAAGCACCTTGACGGTGGCGATTTCACGCTGCCTTTCGATGATGTTTATATTTGTAAGATTGTAAAGAACTATAAACGCCAATGCTCCGGAGCAGAGAATAACCACGGCGACTATATAATCCATGCTTGACAAGGAGTCGTTTATCTGTCTGCGTTCGGTTTCAAGCTCATATACGCTTGAGCAGCTGCTGTCCTGGCGGATTGAGGCGGAGAGCTTTCCCATATCGGCGTCACTTTTTACCGTAATGTAAGCCCTGTTTAACGGAAATACTTCGGTGTCGGTGTTTTCAATATACACATAGTTGTTTATATAGTTGTCGCATATGCCGCTTACTGTATATTGCCTGTCTTTTACGGTTATGCTGTCTCCCACTTCTACGGACAGATTTTCCGCAAGTTTTTCGGTAATAACCGCGTTGTTCCCCTCCGGGTATGCTATGGCTTCCCCGCCATTGTGAAGATATACAAAGTTTTCGAGGGAATTTTTTTCGGAAGCGACTACATAAGCGCTTTTTGAAGCGCTTGAGGATACTATGTCAGACTGTTCCTGATATACAAATACGTACTGCTCACTGTCATCTCTCCAGATTTGTGAAATTCTGTCTATGTCCTCCTGAGTGGCGGAATCATTTACCGAAACACTGAGGTTATAGTTAAAGATTTCATCATATTGGTCGTTTACCACATTCGCGATGGAGTCTTTAAGTCCGAAACCGGTTACGAGCAGGGCGGTACATCCGCAGATTCCGACAAGCATCATGAACATCCTCTTTTTGTATCTGAAAGTGTTTCTGAGGCATACTTTATTGAGAAAAGAAAGTCTTTTCCAGACAACGCCGATTTTTTCAAGAAATATCTTTTTTCCGGCCTTAGGGGATTTCGGTCTGATAAGCTCGGCGGGTTTTTCGTGCAGGTCACGGAAGCATGAGTAGGATGTAACGCCTACCGAACAGACAAGGGAAGCGATTATACACATGAAGAACATAAGTGTATCGAAATCGTAATTCGGGTCGGGTAGCGTATAACGGGCTTGGTAAATGGTCCATATTACCTTTGGCATAATATAGGTGCCCAAAAAGAATCCCGCAAGACATCCGAACAGAGCCGAGCTTGAAGAGTACAGGATGTATTTCATGGCAATTGACACATTGCCGCATCCCAAAGCTTTAAGCGTGCCTATCTGGGTTCTTTCGTCGTTTACCATACGCGACATGGTGGTCATGCATACAAGCACCGCGATTAGAACGAAGAAAACAGGGAAGACATTTGCGATACTTGATACTATGGCGGTGTCGTTTTCATAGAGCGCGACTCCGGTATTGCTGTCACGGTTTAAAACATAGAGAGTCGGCTCGCCTATTATTTCCTCGGCGGCTTCCTGCCCAAGAATCGGGGCGAGCGCGTCCACAAGCTCGTTTTTGCGTCTTTGAGCGCATTCCTCAAGCACAAGCTCCGCCTTTTGCGAGGCGGTTTCGGAAAATTCGTCGTATTCATCGCTGTACAGGTCAAATTTTTCGCTGAATGTCAGGTATATTACGCTGAATACATCTCCCGTATATGAGTCGGGATGCACATAAATGTATCCCATAACGCTTCCGTCTCCCAAAGAGGTCGTGCCTCTGTCCGAGCTTATATATTCGGGGGACGCGGCGATTCCGGTTATTTTGTATGTTTTCTCGGAAAAGCTGTTCAGACTTTCCCCGCTGTTTTCATCGGTTATGGTTATTGTTTTTCCGATGTCGTCCTCGCCGAATACGCTCGCGTCAACTATGCATTCGTCCTTTTCGGACGGCATCTGTCCGTAAAGCAGCTGCGGAAGGTTGACAGTATTTGTTAAGGTTGATACCGTAAAGACTCCGGATGCCTTTTGCGAGGAAATATAAAGAGTTTCGGAATAAGCGCCTTCAATGTCCTTGAATTCCGAAAGCTCGGAAAAATCGTTTATGTCATCTTTGTCAAGTCCCAAGGTTGATATTACCCTTAAGTCGTACAAATTGTATTTTTCAAAGTAACCGTCCGCTGACGATACCATTGCGGGGCGGCAATTTTTCAGTCCCGCGAAAAAACCGACCCCAAGCGCGATAATGGCGAAGATTGAAAGATATCTGCCCATTGACGATTTAAGGGAGCGGAACAGAGACTTCATTATGTATTTGTTCATATCCTGCCATTCCTTTCTTGAATTTTTGCAGACATTTTAATATTCTTTACCATTCAATGTTTTCCACCGGGGTGGGCGTCGGGTTTATGTATGATGAAGAGACAGTGCCGCTTTTTATTTTGATGACCCTGTCCGCCATATCGCAAAGCGCTTTATTGTGAGTAATTATCACAACGGTCATGCCGGTGTTCCGACCGGTGTCCTGAAGCAGTTTGAGAATTGTTTTGCCGGTGTTGTAATCAAGCGCTCCCGTAGGTTCGTCGCACAGCAACAGCTTCGGATTTTTCGCGAGCGCGCGGGCTATGGCGACTCTTTGCTGTTCTCCGCCCGAAAGCTGTGCCGGGAAATTCTGAATTCTGTGCTCAAGCCCGACCTGACCGAGAACTGTGGCGGCGTCCTGAGAGTTGCGGTTAAGCTGAGCGGCTATTTCTACATTTTCAAGCGCGGTAAGGTTGGGAATGAGATTGTAAAACTGAAAAACAAAGCCTATGTCTTTTCTTCTGTATTCGGTAAGCTGTCTGGAATTGTAAGCCGATATCTCCTGTCCGTCCACGTAAATTCTGCCTTCCGTAAGAGTATCCATGCCTCCGAGAATGTTCAGCAGGGTCGTCTTGCCGGCTCCGGATTCTCCGACTATTACACAGATTTCTCCTTTTTCAATCTGAAAACTGACGTCATGCAGAGCGGTGACTTTAAGCTCTCCGCTCTTATAGTCCTTTTTCACGTTCTGAACCTCAATATAGCTCATGGTATCATCCCCTTTCTTTAAAATATGTTTTAATTACGAAATTATGTTAAAGACTGCCGTGAATTCAGGGAAGATTCCGGCAGTCAAAAATATTTCATTATATATTTTTATTTTATCTCTTTTGGCAGGTGTTAACAAAAGTCAGGAAAAAGCCTCAATTTACAAGAAATTCTTTAAAAGTTCCGTGACAAGCATAGAAAAAGCGCGCCTTTTCCGTGAAAACACTCGTTTTTTGCGATAGTAAAAGTAATGTTTTCTTGTTGGGAAGCTCACCAACCCTTAATGTAAATTAGACTTTAACCGGGTAAAGATTACATTTGTAATCAGAGGTTACTCATCTTTTGGCCTGGGACCGTTTGGCAGAGGCTTTCCGTTTTTATCCCGGTTAATAGGAGTTGCTTTAAGATGAAATTGTATACAGCCATCAGCACACGGTATATTCATCTCGTATTTTTCCTTTTCACCTCTATATGTAAAATCACCGCCACATCGGATAACTTCACACCATGTGTATACTTTTATCATTGTTTTAGGACACATTCCGGCAGGACATTCATATGAAAAGACAAATTTATCTCCTTTTTCCAATCCAAGCCGACAGTGCCCCGCTTTTCCCTCTATTGCCGTTAATTCAAATTGCCAATCTTCAGTACACCATTTTTGCATAATCATAACCTCTTCGCATAGCATGGTATTTCCTTATATCTGTAAATACTACAGTTTTATATTGCCATTAAAAATACGATACCATTTTGATGCCGAAGTGTCAAGAATCACTGCTGTTTCAGGCGTTTTAATCCTTAAAAAGTCAGTATTTATAAGGATTGGTCTGTTTCGGCAATAAGGAATAATAATCAATATTTATTACAGTAAAGATTTTCTGATTTCTTCTCCGGTTTTCGGGCTGAGATACGCCGGAGGTATATCAAAAACCGTTTTGCAGCCTTTCTGTCCTTCTGACGACATACGGTATGCCGCTCTCGCATAAGCCACGAGTACGGAGGAGGTAAACTCGGGATTTGAATCGAGTTTCAGGCTGTATTCGATTATATGTTTGTTTTGATTGTTTATTCCGGTATACCCGCTTCTTATGACAAACCCGCCGTGAGGTATTCCGCTGTGATTTTTTTCAAATTCTTCACGGCTGATAAAATGAACCGTGGTATCGTAGTCCGCAAAATAATTCGGCATGGTTTTTATTTCGTTCTCAATGCGCTTAAGGTCCGCGCCTTCCTTGGCTACGACAAAACACTCGCGTGTGTGCTTCTGCCTTGTGGTAAGTTCCGGATTCTTTCCGCTTCTTACCGCTTCAAGCGCGGATTCTACCGGTATTGTATATTGCTTGGCGTCGGCCACGCCTTCAATACGGCGTATGGCGTCGGAGTGCCCCTGGCTTACGCCTTTTCCCCAGAATGTGTAATCCTTTCCGTCGGGCAAAATAGCCTCGGCGTAAAGACGGTTGAGCGAGAACAGACCGGGGTCCCATCCTACCGATATAATAGCTGTTTTTCCGCCTTCCGACGCGGCTTTGTCCACCGCCTCAAAGTGCTCGGGAATTTTGGCGTGCGTGTCGAAACTGTCAATGACATTGTAAAGCTTTGCCAGCGCGGGAGTCTGGGTCGGAAGGTCTGTCGCGCTTCCGCCGCAAAGAATCATAACGTCAATATCTCCGGTCATTTTCAAAGCCTCATCGGCGTGGTATACGCCGACATTTTCGGTAAGAATATTTACACTTTTGGGGTCGCGGCGGGTGAATATAGCTTCAAGCTTCATATCCGCGTTTTTTCTTATTGCGGCTTCCACACCCCTGCCGAGATTTCCGTATCCGTAAATTCCAATTCTGATGCTCATAGTTAAAATGCCTTTCTGTTATAAGGGCAAAGCCCGTCATTCAATGCTTTCAGCGGGAGATTTTTCCCCGCTGAAAAATCAAGCGGCGCCCGTCTTCTTTTGAGGCGGGGACATCTTAATTTAATTGTAATATGTAATTTAAATCCATTATTTCGGAACGGCGGCTCCGGTAAACCGTAGCTTTTGCGTGTTACGCGCATAAATTGATAAACTGTACGCGCCTGTACCGGTAATGGTCTGAATTTCTTGATTTTTTTCTGCGCCCGATTTTATTTTTATATAATTTTATCGAAGACCGACACACGTGAATCATTCATATTCGATGGTTGCGGGCTCCTTGGGACTGAGGTCGTAAAGCACACGTCCGGCGCCCGGCACCTCGTTAAGTATTCTGTCGGTAATCTTCTTGAGTACCGCCCATTCTATTTCGGGGACGGTGGCGCTCATAGCGTCTACGGTGTTGACCGCGCGTATAATTACAATTCTGTCAAAAACTCTCTTTCCGTTTCTGATGCCGGTTGAGCGGAAATCCGGCACAACCGTGAAGAACTGCCATACTTTTCCCGCAAGCCCCGCGTTTTCAAATTCTTCACGCAGAATGGCGTCCGATTCGCGCAGGGTTAAAAGTCTGTCTCGGGTAATGGCACCGGGGCAGCGCACACCGAGTCCGGGACCGGGGAAGGGCTGACGGTTGACCATACTGTCAGGAAGACCCAAAGCATGTCCAACCACCCGCACTTCGTCTTTGAAAAGCAATTTTATAGGCTCTACAAGTTCAAATTCCATTTTCTGAGGAAGTCCTCCGACGTTGTGGTGTGCTTTTATTCCGTCGGATTCAAGAATATCGGGGTATATAGTGCCCTGCGCTAGGAAAGAAATGCCCTCAAGTTTCCGGGCTTCTTCATCAAATACTTTTATAAATTCTCCCCCGATTATTTTTCTCTTCTGTTCGGGGTCGGACACTCCCTCAAGCAAATCGAGAAAACGGTCGGTTGCGTCTACATATATAAGATTTGCGCCGAGCTGATTCTTGAAAACTTCAATTACCTGCTCAGACTCTCCCTTGCGCATAAGACCGTGGTTCACATGCACGCAGGTGAGCTGTTTTCCGATAGCCTTTATCAGCAGCGCGGCAACCACAGAACTGTCTACACCGCCGGACAGCGCGAGCAAAACCTTCCCGTCACCTACCTGTGCTTTGATACTTAATATTTGTTCGTCAATAAATTTTTCGGCAAGAGCAGCCGTTGTTATTCTTTCCATAGAGTCGGGTCTTTTGTTTTGATTCTGCATTGATATCCTCCTGCCGGTAATCGGCTTGAAATGAAAATTTTTAAAAGTACCTTTACAGTCGCGAGGCAAAAAGCGACTGCAATATCTATTTAATATTATAAATGATTTTAAGCGAAAAATCAAGAGGAATACAAATTTTTTACATTCCACATATTGAGTTAATATTTATAAAATCGGTTAATATTAAAACTTTGCTTTTATCTTGATTGAAAGCCCGCTTCCGTACTTTTAAAATCTCAGGTCGAGAATTAATTATACCGAAGCGGGCAAATTACTTGCAGAGTCAATAAATTACGTTGACCTTGGTTTCTGATCCGTTGATTACGGATACTTTTCCGTTTACGTTATCCACTTTGATATGGATAAGACCGCCTTTGGCGTTTACGGTACATTCCATGTTTTTGAAAATTGTCTTTTCGGGTTTTATCGTAGCCGTTTCAAATCCGTCGGTTGTGCTGATGCCCATGAAATATCTGTACATGATTGTAATGGGGGCGCCGCTCCAGGCGTGATTTTTTGTGCCAAGAATGTAAAAGTCTTCCCATAAAGTGGTATTTTCGTTTACGGCAAGATTGTAATATCTTGACGTCATTCTTTTGCGCGCGTCTTCGTAATATCCCATTTCGCACAACGCCGACAATACATAGTTTTCCATATATACCGTGCAATTGAATACGGTGATGAGAATGTTGTGTATGTAAGGATAGTTTTCTTTGGGACACAATCCGCAGAGTACCGCGAGCGCGTTAGCCCTGTCGTCCACAAAGTCCAGAGAGGCGTAGCGGTCGCCTTTCCAGTATTTTTTGTTGAAATTGTTCTCTATAGAGTTTATCCTCGACCCGATAAATTCATCAAATCTGTTGTCTGACAGCTCTTTTGCCACAAATCTCATGAATTTCAGCGCCGAATAGTACCACGCGTTTTCGCACACATCTTCGTCTACGTTATATAAATGGTCCATCCATCTCCAATTGCCTTGACGCGGGGTCACCAGACCGTCTTTTCCCATATTCCACAGTTTCAGATAGTTAACGCAGGGCTCAAAGCAAAGCTTTAAGGTCTCTTTATCCGCGGTGTATCTGTAGTAATATGATATCATTCCGAGCTCGCTTATGGCGTTGAGAGACTGAGAGGGAAGCTCGCAGAAATTTTCTCCCGGAACATTGCCCACGAGCGCGTCGCCTTTTCTTAAATTTATGAAGTCATTGATGCATTTTTTCGCGAGCAAAAGGGCGTTGCCGTCAAGCACGTATCCTACCTGAGGCAGCTGTACCGAAACGTCTCCTATCCACTGTCCCCGCTCACGGTCGGGGCAGTCCATAAAGTTGTCGCGCATACAGACATAGAGGGTTCTCATTGCCTTTTTTACGGCTTTGTTTATTATGTCACAGTCACAGGCAAAGCCGCCGACTATGTCGCAGTTATATCCGCTTTCCCTGTATGAAAACTCGGTAAATGTCACGGGACTCGAAACTTCAAATACAAGTTTTTCGCCGTATATGTAGAAGAGCGATTCAAATTCGTTAAGTCCCGGCTTACAGGTATACTCCGTGCGATGACCGTAGTATGTGTGTATGTCGTCTCCCGGTCCTCCCTTGACGGCATATCTGTCGGTATGTATGCTTATGACTTCTCCGCCCTGCGCGATTACCTTGAATCCCGGAGTTACCTGTGAGGCATAGGGAAGTGAGGCGGTATATTTTCCGTTTTCGTACCGAACTTCGTCAAGTATGCGTTTCCCGCTTATTTTATGCAGGGGTATAGGTCTTTCGTACAGCTCGCCCCACATCTGATTTTCATATTCCGTGGCGTTTTCAAAGTCCGAATCGTCAAAATCAAGCGCGGTAAAGTCGCCGATGTCAAGTCTTGCGTCAAATCCGGTGTTGTGACCGCCGTACAGAAAAGAAGGTTGTTGCCCCGAAGTCTTATAATATGCCGGATGTTTTTTGCATTTGAAATCCGAGTCGCTGTATATTCCGATTTCGGGACACTCGAAAATCATACCCGCCCGCGTGCTGTTTGTGTTGTTTCTGCCTCCGTTTCCGTAAAACCAGCAGAATAAGCTTATGACATTTTCACCTTGTCTGAGATATGAGGATATATCCGCAACGTCGGCATAGCCGCAACCGTTTTTGCTTTCCCGAAACAGTCCGCCCTCAAAAACGACCTGCTTTGAGTTGACGTACAGCCAATACTTCGTATCAACGGAAATATAAGCGTTGCATTTGTCGGGAATATCGGAAATATTAAACTTTTTTCTGAAAATCACGCGGCTGTCCGGCGTTATATTGTCTTTTGTCCATATCCATTTCGCGCTTAAGCTCAGTTTTTTCATAATTATACCATTCCTTTTTTAAGAACCGACTTAAATCGGTTTGAGTCTTTTTGTTTGTGCTTTTCACATGTAGGTCAGGATTTTTCGGAAAAAGATTTTATTATTGACTCACGCGAGAGCGAGGCATTTTTCATGTATGATATTGAATATAAATTAATGTCGGCTGTTTTTCGGCTGTCGTTTCACATAAAATCCACGGGACTCCATTTGTCGTACCAATGCAGTACGGGAATGCCGTTTTCAAACTCCACGGGCAGCCATACATATGTGGCTTTTGACGTATTCTGTTCCGTGTAATTATTCGGATCGTCTTCGGGGGCGACCGGTCTTGAACCTTTTGGGTCAAACCAGCACTCGAAAACACGACGGACGTCGGGCATATTTTCGGGAAGATCCGTGAGCCAGCGGTCTGCCAGCGCTATATACAGTTTTGTTCCGGGAACATGGAATACCGAGGTTATCTGAGAACAGTAAGAATCTTTTCCGGGCATGTCAACGTGAGGGTCTCCGAGTACCTTCCAAGGACCGTGATAGTCGTCCGCGCAAGCCACCTCGGACGGATTCGGAAAATATCCGGTGGTTCCGGAGGTAAACAGGTACATCTTGTCGTCTTTTTTAAAGAACGCGGGCGCTTCACGCACAAATGGAGGCTGTCCGTTCGGAAAATGAACCGAATATGTTCCGTTGATGTCTGTATAGTCGTCGCTCAGCTCCGCGCAGATCATATCCGTATGTACCCGTTCAAAATAAATATATGCTTTGCCCGAAGAGTCTTTTACAAGGTCAAAGTCGCCGGAACTCATATCGAGAGGACGGTAATAGCGCAGCATTTCATATCCCGACAGCAAAGAGGACGATATGAAAACTGCCATTCTCTGTATTCCGTCCTTTCCCATTATTTTGATCCACATTACGTATTTTCCGGTTTTTTCGCAAAACAGAATGTGAGGACGGTCCATACACTGTGAGGGGTGTATCGGAGAGTCGGGATTTTCGGTATCCGGGGGCAGGATAAGTCCTTCGTCGTGCCATGAGCATAGATCGATTGAGGAATAGCAGCGTACTCCCCAGTGCCAGATTCCCGAGCCGGGAACCGTCTTTTCTTTGTTTTCACCGTACCAGTAGTATTTCCCGTTTACATTCATTATAGAGCCACCGTGCGCATGTATTGACTTTCCCTCATCGTCAAGCCACGTTTTTCCTGGGTATATATAGCCGGGCATATTATGTCTCCTTTTTTTATGTTGATTTCGGGCATAATCCGATGAGGACATTATATACCAATAAATTCCGTGTGTCAAGAAATTTTTTTGTCATAAATGTTTATTCATGTAATTAATTTCGTTATACAGTGCGGTTCTCTGATCTCAATTAAATAAAAGCAAGAAATGTCTATATTTACCGCAAAAAAACGTATAGACATTTCTTGCGCGTTGTGGGATAATATATTTTAAACGGTTGCGTGTGTAGTAAATGAAATGGTTTTGAAATGTTTGCCTGAAGTTTCGGCAAGTGAATCAACGTAAAAATAATTTTGTCGGAATACAGTCTTTTTTCGCATAAAAATATTTGTGCGTAGAAGCTTTGCTAAATTCAAATTTTTCATATCTGTCGCCTGCGGGGACATGAGGTGTTAATATGGAAAAACATAACAAGGAGCTTTGGTATAGAAAATGCGCCCGGAATTTTACCGAGGCGCTTCCCATAGGAAACGGGCGCTTGGGGGGAATGGTTTACGGCGGAGCAAAACACGAAAAAATTTCACTCAATGAGGATACGCTCTGGTCCGGGTTTCCCCGAGACAAGTCATCCGATACCGTGTACGAGGGATTTGTCGAGGCAAAAGCCGCTTTGGCCCGCGGAGACAGGACGGAGGCAGAACATATACTCTGGAAAAAATGCCTTTGCGAATTTACCGAAAGCTATGAACCGGCGGGAGAACTTACAATTGATTTTTACGGGTTGGAAGAGATTGAAGATTACCGCAGAAATCTTGATATTTCAGAGAGTGTTGCGCGCGTGTGTTTTAAAAGCGGCGGACATACATACAAAAGAGAGGTTATCTGTTCGCATCCCGACAATGTCATGGCGCTTAAATTCGGTTCGGATAACCCCGGGATGAAGGCTGTCATAAAAATAAACTCACCTCATCCGCACAGATTTGAAATACATGACGGCGCGCTTGTCATGAGGTCGTTAATGCCAAGCTACGCGGCGCCTAATTACTACGAATGTGAAAATCCAATTGTATATGATGACTTTGAGCATAACAGGGCTCTGAGTTATGCCGTCGCTTTGCGGGTCGAAGCACGAGGAGGAAAGGTCACGGCGGGAAATGACGCGGTAAGAGTTGAGGGCGGCGAGTTTGTCATTTATCTTGATATAGCTTCTGATTTTGAAGGATTTGATAAAAAACCTGAGAACAGTAAAAAAGATCCTTTAAAAACAGCTCTCGAAGCAACACGATCCGCTTTTAAAAAGGGATATGACGCGGTAAAAGAGTCTCATGTCTCGGATTATAAATCGCTTTTTGACCGCATGGAGCTGCGCTTGGACGGGGCAGACCGCGGCGACTTGCCTACGGATGAGAGAATTATTGGTTATGAACGGGATAAATCTGATGTGGGTCTTGCGGTCCTGCTGTTTGATTACGCAAGATATCTGACTATTTCCGCTTCTCGCTCCGGCACACGGGCAATGAATTTGCAAGGCATATGGAACGATCAGACCAGACCTCCGTGGAGCTGTAACTACACGATTAATATTAACGCGCAGATGAATTATTGGCACGTCGAGGCGTGCAATTTGTCGGAATGTCATCTGCCCATGACAGAACTTGTCAGCAGTATATCAAAAAACGGAGCGAAGACTGCGTCAAAGCACTATCGCTGTCGCGGATGGTGCTCCGGACATAATTCCGACATCTGGGCTCAAAGCGAGGCTGTGGGAAAACGAAGCCCTAATTTAAGTATGGTTCAATGCGGGTTCTGGAACAGCTCGGGGGCATGGCTCGCTCGCCATATCTGGGAGCATTACGAATACACTCTTGACATACTGTATTTAAAGGATAACTGGGAGGTACTTAAGGGAGCCGCGCTTTTCATGCTTGATATGCTTGAACAGACTTCTGACGGTCATCTTGCGGTTTCGATTACTACCTCGCCGGAGAATTGCTATTCTATAGACGGAGTATATCATTGCATTTCACACGGCTCGGCGATGGATACAGGCATTTGTACCGAAATTTTTGAGACATGCATAAAGGCGTCGGAACTTCTTGATACTGATATCGGGTTCAGGGACACTTTGAAATCGGCACTGAATAAACTGGATGGTTACAAGACAGGGACCGATGGACAGATACTTGAGTGGGAAAAAGAATTTAATGAGCTTGAACCGGAACATCGGCATATGTCTCTTTTGTATGGACTGTATCCGGGCAATTCAATTAGTGAAAAAACTCCCGAGCTGTTTGAAGCGGCAAAGGTTACTATGGTCAAAAGGGGAGAAGACGCGACGGGTTGGAGTCTGGGTTGGAGAGCATGTCTTTGGGCAAGGCTTAAAAATCCGGAAAAAGCCAAAATGTATCTGGACAAAATACTTCGCCCGGTTTTTACCGAAGATTGCGTGTTTTCCGGAGGCGGAGTGTATGCGAATTTGTTTGACGCCCATCCGCCGTTCCAGATAGACGGGAATTTCGGAATTGCCGCCGCGATTGTTGAAATGCTTGTCTGTCAGACAGATTTTAGCGTCAATGGCGTCGGAAATTTTTCCGACTATGACGGTGTTGATGATGTTACCTTATTGCCTGCGCTTCCTAAAGAGTGGGCATCGGGCAGCGTAAGAGGACTGAGACTTAAAGGCGGCAGAGAAATTTGCTTTGGCTGGAAAGACGGCAAGGTAATAAGTAAAAGTATAACACGTTGCGGTGGGATTGAGCAGACACCGTAAGTTTATATTTTATAGAGGGCGGATTATTGCCCCGCTGAATGAAAGGAATTTATAAAAATGGATGATACATTAATAAAAATTGTCGAGGATGCAGGTGCTTTTCAGTACGGAATCATAAATACTTCAGAGGTGGATTTTTTGCCCGAAGTCAGAGAGATGTGCGAAGCGAACGTCTGCCACAAATACGGTACCACATGGTCCTGCCCTCCGGGGCTCGGAACTTTGGAGGAATGTCGTGACCGCATCAGAAAATATGAAAAAATGCTGGTGTTTACATTGAAGTGCGAACTTGAAGACTCTTTCGACTATGAGGGAATGATGGCGGGTATGGAAAATTTCAAAAAGCTTTGCCGTAAAATCGACGCCGCGGTAAAACCGCGTCTGGATAACTATATGATATTGTCCAACGAAGGGTGCGACCTGTGTAAGGAATGTACTTACCCCGACGCGCCGTGCCGTTTTCCCGACCGCGCGCATGGTTCTATTGAAGGCTATGGTATTTTAGTGAGCAGACTGGCAAAGCAGGTGGGGGTCAATTATATTAACGGACAAAATACCGTTACATATTTCGGCGCCATAGTTTATAACTGAATTAAAATTTTTTCACTTTATGTTTTCAGTGGGAGAATACAATCTCCCGCTGAAAAAATTGAATTACGGTGCTTAGCCGCTTATTGAACGAGGATTGATTTTAAATTTTTAAAAATATTGCCGTATTTTTTGTTAGGATACGGCGGAAAGACAGGTAAAAAATGCTGAACAGAGAAGAAATACATATCAGAGACCCTTTTATTCTGACTTGTCCGGAAGAAGAATGTTATTATATGTATGGCACGACCGCGCTGCATAACGATACAGTCAGCGCGAGGAATACCTTTTCGGTTTATAAGACGAAAGATCTTGAACATTTCAGTGACCCCAAGGTGATTTTGGACGGCGGGGAGATCGGATTTTGGGCGGATAAGGATTTCTGGGCGCCGGAGGTGCACGGATATAAAGGAAAATATTATCTTTTCGGAAGCTGTAAAAAGGACGGTCGTTGCCGGGCGACCCAGATATTCGTATGTGATTTACCCGACGGTAAGTTTCTTCCGATTTCGGACAAACCCATAACCCCTGCCGATTGGGAATGTCTGGACGGAACCTTTTATGTGGAAGACAATGTTCCGTATATGGTATTTTGCCACGAATGGGTACAGGTGGGAGACGGCGAAATATGGGCAGTAAAGCTTGCCGATGATTTGTCGCGTCCTGTAGAGGAGCCGTTTCTTTTGTTCAGGGCGTCGGACAATCCGTATGTAAGTCCGTATAACGGAGAAGAGGGAAAATATGTCACCGACGGACCGTTTCTTTATCGTGAGGACGGTAAGCTTAAAATGATTTGGTCAAGCTTCAATGACGGAAGGTATATCGTACTTGAGGCAGAGAGCGATAGTATTCGCGGAAAATGGAAGCATTATGACAGCCGCTATAATTTTGACGCGGGTCACACCATGCTGTTTAAACGACTTGACGGTACGAGAATGATTTCTCTTCACAGTCCTAACCTGCCGGGGCATGAACGGCCGCTTTTCTTAAAATATTGATATTTTCAAAATAATGTCTGCCTAAGAGGCATATAATATAAAATATAATAAGTTTGTGATTATTCCGGTTAAAATGTTTGTGATAAAAGACACGGAATTCGGAAATTTTGTCTGTGGAATTTATTTTTCGGTATAAAAAGGACTTGACATTGTGCCGATTTTACTTTATAATATTTTTGAGTTGATATGTTCAAAGCAAAGCACGAATCATATGGTGTTTAACGGTAAAGGAGTTTTGGTATATGTATCGGATCGGTGTGGATCTCGGCGGGACGAATATCGCTGCCGCGGTTATAGATAAAGATTTTAAGATTATAAAAAAGGGAAGCGTACCGACAAAAGCCGAGCGTCCGTCAGATGAGATTATTGACGACATGGCAAGACTGTGCCATGAATTGTGCGGTTCTGCCGGAATTGATGAAAGCGAAGTGAGCGCCGTCGGAATCGCGTCTCCCGGCATTGCAAACCATACGGACGGGGTTATTGAATATTCCTGTAATCTTCCTTTCAGAAAATATCCTATTTGCGCGGAATTCGCCAAGCGCTTTAAGGTTGATACGGTTCATGTAGAAAACGACGCAAATGCCGCGGCTTGGGGCGAGGCTGTCGCCGGCGCCGCAAAGGGTACCTCAAATTCGGTTATGATTACGCTCGGTACCGGAGTCGGAGGCGGAATTATTATCGACAACAGGGTTTATTCGGGTTTTAATTACGCCGGCGCGGAACTGGGTCATATTGTTATCAGGGTGGACGGCAGAGCATGTAACTGCGGAAGACACGGGTGCTGGGAGGCATACAGTTCTGCGACTGCGCTTATAAATATGACCGAAGAAAAGATGCATGAATGTGAGGAGCAGGGAAGACATACCGTAATGACAGAGCTCGCGCGCGAAAAGGGAAAGGTTTCGGGCAGGACTGCTTTTGACGCTATGAGAAAAGGCGATTTGGCGGCGCAAGAAGTCGTAAATGAATATATAAAATACTTGGCAAGCGGAATTACGAGCATAATAAATATTTTTCAGCCGGAAGTACTGTCTATCGGCGGCGGCATTTCCGGAGAGGGACAGGCGTTGATTGACATGCTTCTCCCCTTGGTGCGCGCCGAACAGTACGGCGGAGACGCGGTGGCTCATACAAAGATTTGTATCGCACAGCTTGGAAACGACGCCGGGCTTATCGGCGCCGCGTTTCTCGGAATATAAATATTCTTTTGATTGTAACGCGGCAGGGCAACGCCGTGTAGGCAGATGTGGCGGGGCGGCAGGAGTATGGGTTGACGTAATTGCGCGCTGTTCTGATAAGTATATTGAAAACAGATACCCGTCCGGGAATTGTCGGACGGGTATCTGTTATTATACGCGCAAATCTGAGTTCTTAATTGTTTATGGTAAAATCGGACAGATAATCGATTTTGTCAGAGGAGGGGATACCTGATATTACATGAAACGGAGGGCAGTTTTTGATTTGAAAAATACTACCAGAGTCTGAGTATTTTCCCCTGATTTCTTTCAATGCTGTCGGCAAATTCATCAGACAGACCGCCTTTTTTTAGTCTGGTTGTCGCTTCATCAAAATTTGGACTTCTGTCGGTTATATTGTGAGCATCGCTTCCCAGAACGAAATCAGCTCCCTCTTTGGCAAGTTTTTCGATGGTTTTTCTGATTTTCATGGAAGAAAGAGAATCATTATTTATTTGATAAATAAAATTTTTATCAAGTAATTTCATCCATTTTTGTTTGGGATAGCTGTCTATTACTCTGTCCAGATGAGCTATCATGATTTTGTATCCGGTCACTGAAAATTCATACATGATATCGTCTATCCAATCTTCATATCTTCCCGGCAGTTCAAGCATTATGATGTTTGTCCCGTCCAGCTTCATTCCGGAGAGTTCCCATTTCATCATGTGTTGTGACAGCGCGACTTCCGCCCCAAGGTGCAGTATTGGCATACGGTCGGGCTCATACACTGTCATCAGACGGTCAAAGGCTTCCTGTCTTATTTTCAGATACTCTTCGGGGGAATGTCTGCGACCGTAAAAATGTGAGGACAAAACGCTGTGTCGTACGCCTTGAGAATATAAAGTTTTAAGCATTTGAGCGGACATTTGAGGGTCTTTTGAGCCGTCGTCTATTCCCGGCAGTACATGTGAGTGAAAATCAATATACTCCATATGTTTTTATCCTTCCATTCTGTAGTGCGGTATGTTTTTTCAATTATCGGGTAAGATATAATTCAGTATTTCCGATATGTCGTTGACCACCGGAATTTTTTCCGATATCAGCCTGTCACGGGATTGATGACCTCCGGAAAAGAGTACGCAGTCGCATCCTGACTCCCGCGCGGCTTCGGCGTCATGTATAGTATCTCCGATAAACAGCGCTTTTGCGCAAGGATTATTTTTCCGCCAGGCACGGGCAATATCGGTCTTGCCGGCGGCGTGTATATTGTCCAGACCCATTACGGTTCGGAAAAAATGTCTGATTTTGAAATTTGCAAGCTGATTTTCAAGCATCCTTTCATCGCAGGCTGAAATAATGTCCTGAGTAATCCCTTTTCCGCTTATTGTAACCAGTGTCTCGGACAAATTGTCGGTAAGCTTTGCACGGTGAAATTTTTTTTCGTATAAATTTATCCATGTTTTCGCCAATTCTTCGTACGGTTCCTTTGAAAAATCAAAACCGAGACGTCTGTAATAATCTATTACCGGGAAATCAAAAATACGCCGATAAGCCTCAATGTCCGGAATTGTTTCAAGTTCCCTCCGCGAAAGCATTTCATTAACGCTGTCAATGCAGATTTGCATATCCGAAAGTATAGTTCCGTTAAAGTCCCAGATTATATGGGTATACTTCATTTTTTAACTCCGTTATATTTTTGTGCGTTTACTTCATTTTGAGATTTTTTCATAAATTTGCAAAAAACCTCTGTCGGATTATTCCGACAGAGGTTTGATTTTTAACCTTTAATGAAATTTATCCGACAATACTTAATTGACTTAAGAAGCAGGTAAATATCCATAAGTGCTCAACCAGTTATAGTACACGGTGTAGGGAGACTCGCCGCTGGTATCCTCTCCGCCCTCCGCACTACTCGGATCATATGCGTTATTGCAATATTTATTCAGATTGACTACAACCGGATCATCGAAGCCGGGGAAAATAATAGTGGGATTTCTTGAAGGTCTGAGAGAATCGGCAAGTCCGTCGGTCGTCGTGTTGACAAGCTCGTCAAGTTCCTCGTAGGTCTGGCACGCGTTTATTTTTTCCAAAGTCTGTTGTGACAAAATGTTAACATTTTCTATAAGGCCGTTGTCAAGCTGTCCGTCGTTCTCGGCGAGAATATTGTCAAAGCTGAAACCGAGCAGCGGATTTATAAGCGCTTCGTTGTTCTGAACCTTGGCGATTTCCCAATAGTTGGAAGGAAGCCCCTCCTCGGGATAAGCTATGAAACAGTTGCCGGTTTTTTCAATATCCATCATGTAGTCATTGTTGAGTCTGTGAAGCACACCGTCCTCGCTGATTTCATAATGTGTGCCTTCGATACCGTACTGAAGGAGATTGCGCAGCTCGGCGTTGGTATTGAGCGCGGTGATTATTTTCATGCTTCCGGAGAGATGGGATGACAGACCATATACGCCGAACATGTTACCGTAAAGGTCCTGTTCGTCCGCTTCGGGATATTCAACCACTATTCCGTAATACTGCTTTCCGGTTTCCTCATCGGTATATACGCCCTTATTTTCTTCAATAGTCTGTTTCACCGTGTAGTCGCCGGTCATGAATGAAACGGCGGCTGTCTGTCCTTCCGTGACTTCACCGTAATAACCGTTGTATTTATATTCCATCAATTGCATGAATATTTCTCTGTATTCGGGAAGCGTAAACAGACTGTCGAAAGAGAGCACCATGTCGCCGCGGTTTCTGTATTCGGGACCCTGGTAAACCGCGCCGCATATACTGAATATGTTGTCGGTATTGTATGTATATTTATATTCGGTTACGGGATTGCCGTTTTCATCAATGTCATCGCCCTTATATTCTTCAACATTGAGCGTCCAATACCATACGAACAGATTCATACATTCCTCAAACGTCGCGTCTATCGGAACGACATTGGGCTCAAGCTTTTTGATGTCCGCAAGGAAGTCCGCGCAGTCAAGGATGTCGGTAATATCGCTGTAATTGTAATAATACTTGTCAAAAAGCTCTTTGTCAAGCATCATATACTTGTATTCGCCGATAGCCACGTTGTTAGGTATGGCGTATGTGGCTCCGTCTACCATTACGCCTCCCAGAAGCGAAGCGGAGATGACGTCGTTCAGCTTTTTGGAAGAACCGCTGAGCTCTTCGTCAAGCGGCGCCAGCCATTCCTTTTCTATGTAGTCAAGGTATCTTTCGTATCCGGACAGATATATTATATCGACCTGATACGGCTCGGTATCAGGATATTTAAGCTCTGCAATACCGTAATCGTTGATAATTGTCTCTTCCTCAACTTCTCCGGTTTCCTCTTCCTCGTCACTGTCCCAGTCTCTGAATCTCTCGTATTCGGGATGGTCCTTATAAAACTGGTTTGTTATCGCGACTTCATCGGTGATTCCCTGAGCCTGAGCGTCTCTGATAGCCTGCCTGAGGGCCCTCTGAACTTCCTCATAAAGCTCCTGTTCTTCCACGGATTTGTTGATGGATTCTTCAAGCGCCTGGTAATATTCGTCTTCTGTGTAGAACTGAATGTCAACATTTATCTTATATTTTGATTTCGTTATTTTGGTGAACGCCTCTTCGACGGCATTCATGGCCTCCTCGGTTGTCCTTTCATCAGTAATGACCCACATCGTTACGGTCTGAGCGCCTTCGACCTCGACCGCTTCGGTGCCGTCCTCTTCATCGCCATTTGAATTTGAACAACCGGCAAGAAGAACAGACAAGACCATGATAAGACCGAGAGTCATACACAACAGCCTTTTCTTCATAGGTATCCTCCTTTTGATATCTATCCGGAAGTTGCCGAAAAAATCGGTTGGTACCGGATGTTAATGCTATACTATTTTACAACAAAAATTCCTTTTTGTCAAGCCTGTTTTTTTGAACCGAAGCTTACTCAATCGTCACATTTCGCGCGATGTTCACTTCGCGGTCACCCGGACTCATCATTATTTACAAACTCAAATCGGGAAATTTGTGCATAAAGCATATAAGATTGTGTGTTTTACACATTTTTCAAATTCAAAATTTGTAATATTCAGACCAAAAATATTTACAATTTATCAATCCAAAAATCCTTTTAAATGTCTTGCTCTGCTGGGATGACGAAGCTTGCGCAGCGCCTTTGCCTCAATCTGGCGTATGCGTTCTCTTGTTATGTCAAACTCTTTTCCCACTTCTTCAAGGGTTCTGGTTCGCCCGTCATACAGTCCGAATCTGAGTTTAATGACATGCTCCTCTCGCGGGGTGAGAGTGTGAAGCTCTCTCTCAATGACTTCTCTGAGAATGGTTGACGCCGCGGCGTCCGCCGGCGCGGGAGTGTCATCGTCCGGGATAAAATCTCCGAGATGGCTGTCTTCTTCTTCGCCGATAGGAGTTTCAAGCGAAACCGGGTCTTGGGATATTTTCAGGATTTCTCTTACCTTGTCCGCGCTCATGCCGATTTTTTCGCCGATTTCTTCCGCGGTAGGTTCTCTGCCGAGTTCCTGGAGCATCTGCCTTGAATATCTGGTTACCTTGTGAATGGTTTCAACCATGTGTACGGGGATCCTGATTGTTCTTGCCTGATCCGCTATGGCTCTCGTTATTGCCTGACGTATCCACCATGTGGCGTATGTGGAAAATTTATATCCCTTCTGATAGTCGAATTTTTCCACCGCTTTCATAAGTCCGAGGTTGCCCTCCTGAATAAGGTCAAGAAAAAACATTCCTCTCGCCAGATATCTTTTGGCGATACTTACAACAAGCCGGAGATTGGATTCCACGAGACGGTTTTTGGCGTCTTCGTCTCCTTTTGCCATTTTTTCGGCAAGTACTTTTTCCTCTTCCGAGTCAAGCAGGGGAATCCTTCCTATCTCTTTTAAGTACTGCCTTACGGGATCGTCAATTGCGAATCCTTCCTGCTCAAGTATTTTTTCCATGTTTTCGCCGGTTCCGAATCTTGACACTTCATTCTGTATCTCTTCTATTTCGGAATTTGACAAATCACCGGGAAAAGCTATGCCGTTATCTTCGAGAGTCTCGTAAAGCTTGTCCATGCTGTCGATGTCATAATTCATTTCTTCAAGCGCTTCATCGAGGTCTTCATCCGAAAGTCCGCTCTTCTTGCCTTTTTCAATCAGATCCTCGACTTTATTGATTTTTTCATCCGGCATTTCGTTTTTTTCTTCTGTCATTATATGTTTTCCTTTCTGTTACGTATAAACCGAAGCTTCCTTTGTCAAATGTCTTTATTTTTTACTGCATGTGATTTTATATGTTTACCGCAATTTATTGCGCCGCGTGATCTTACTGAATTATTGTTTGTGATTTATACAAAAATATTCATTCAAATCCCGCGACACCCGGATTCATATGATAAATAATGAGGAAATTCAAGCAAAATTACTCATTAGTGCTTTTGTCTTTGACTGTTCTTTTGCTTTCAATTAATTTTTGTATTTCATTGATACTGTCATTGTTTTCGGAGGCGACAGCTAAGCTTTTTTCTTTTTTCAGAGCTTCTATACATTCTTTGAGTACATTACTTCCGTTTTCTGTGAGCATTTTTCGCTTAACTTCCATGCTTTGAATGCGCCCCATCTCATCCGGCGTGAAGAATTGTCCGAGCAGCGACATGCTGAAGCTCTCGTTTTTCTGACACTCTATTGTTTTTTCAAAGACCCTGCGGTTGAATTCCGATATAAAGTCTTCTCCTGAAATTTCGTATTTTCCTTTTATTACTCCGACCCTGTATTCTTCGTATATCAACAAAAGCCCGATTATGGTTTCCTCGGCGGCAACCGCTCTCCTGTTTATCGCGGTATATGAGTTTATTCTGTCTTTAATTCCCATGGCGTTCATTTTCGCTTCGCTGCTTTCCTTTTTTCGGAATATGTTTATCTTTTTCCTTCTTGCTTTTTCAACATCGTTTTTCAATCCTTCGGCGCTTATGCGAAGCGTTTGCGCCACGGACGATATATAAACGTCTCTTTCGACTTCGGACCAGATGTCCGAAATATATTCGCAGAATTCTTCCGCCGCCTTGACTTTATCCGCCGGCTTTGATATATCGTATTTGGACAGAATCGTTTCCGATTTGAACTCGAATCCCGTGCGGCTTTTTGAAAGCAGACGCCTGAATTCTTCCGCGCCGAACTTTTTTATAAACTCGTCGGGGTCCTTCGCCCCCTCTATTTTGAGTATTTTGGCTTCAAGCCCTATATTTGAGAACATTTCCGTGGCTCTGTCCGCCGCTTTTTGTCCCGCTCCGTCGGAGTCATAAGATATTATGACCTTTTTTGTGTATTTTGCCATGATTCTTGACTGTTCTGCCGTAAGAGCGGTTCCCAATGTGGCGACCGCGTTTTCAAATCCCGCCGCGTGAAGCGCGATTACATCCATATATCCCTCGCACAGAATCAACTGTTCGGAACAGTGTCGCCTTGCGAAATTCAGCGCGAACAGATTTTTGCTCTTTTTAAACGCCGCCGTGTCTGATGAATTCAGATATTTGGGCTTTGAGTCGTCCATGACCCTGCCTCCGAAAGCGATGACATTGCCTGAGGTGTCTATTATCGGAAACATGATTCTGTTACGGAAGTAATCATATGCTTTTCCGGTCTTTTGGCTTTTTCCGCACAGAAACGCCCTTACAAGCTCATCGTCTTTATATCCGAGACTTTTCATGTGTTCCGTAAGTCCGCGGAATCCGTCCGGCGCAAAACCCAAACCGAAGTGTTTTATGACCGCCTCGGACAGTTTTCTTTCTCTGACAAGGTAATCCATGCCGCTTTTGCCTATATTTGAGTCAAAAAGACAGGCTCTGAAATATTTTGCCGCGGCAAGATTCATGTCAAGGACTTTTTTTCGTTCGGAAGCGGTTTTTCCGGCGTCATTGTCAAAAGAGAGCCGTATACCCGCTCTGGCGGCAAGAAACTCAAGTGCCGGAATATATTCGAGATTTTCCGACTTCATGATAAAAGTAATTGCGTCCCCGCCCGCCCCGCATCCGAAGCAATAAAAGCTTTGTGACGCCGGAAATACCGTGAACGACGGGGTTTTTTCACTGTGAAACGGGCAGAGCCCGTTGAAATTGGAGCCCGCTCGTTTCAGGTTTACATATGACGAGATAAGATCAACAATATCGTTTCTTGAGATTATGTCTTCGATTATTTCTCTCGGAATCGTCATTTTCCCCTCCATATTTTGGGAATAAACAACTCGCTGTAAAGGTCAATGGCGTATCTGTCGGTCATCCCGGAGACAAAATCGCAGACGCAGCGCTCAATCGGTTCATTCTCGGTGTTTTTGTAATAAAACTCGGGCATTTTGTAGGGATGCGCCACAAAGTACTCGTAAAGCTTAATAAGCAGCTCCTTGGCTTTGCTGTCTTCGCTTTTTGCCTCTTTATTCAAATATACCCTCTCAAATAAAAAATTTCTCAGCTTTTCCGTGGCTTTTCCGACTTCCTCGGTCATCGCTATGTAGGGCTTTTCCGTGCTGGCGTCAATTACGGAGGTTACCATTGTGTTTATCCTCTCGCTGTGACCGCGTCCCAACACATCTATTATGTCGGACGGTATATCGTCGACCGAGAGAATACCCGCTCTGCAGGCGTCGTCAATGTCATGATTTATGTAAGCTATTCTGTCCGCGAACTTTACGATTACGCCCTCAAGCGTGGAGGCAAGGTGACTTCCGGTGTGATTTACTATTCCGTCCCTGACTTCCCATGTGAGATTCAGACCTTCGCCGTCGTTTTCAAGCTTTTCCACGACGCGCAGACTTTGCCTGTAGTGAGTGAAATCCGGTGAATAGCACGTCTGCAGCGCGGATTCCCCCGCGTGACCGAAAGGCGTATGCCCGAGATCATGACCCAACGCCGCCGCCTCGGTCAGGTCTTCGTTGAGTCTCAAAGCCCTTGCGATAATGCGGGCAACCTGAGTCACCTCAAGCGTGTGCGTAAGTCTTGTGCGGTAGTGGTCTCCGACCGGCGCCAGAAATACCTGGGTTTTGTTCATCAGGCGTCGAAAAGACTGAGAATGTATTATCCGGTCTCTGTCTCTCTGAAATTCCGTGCGGTTTTTGCACGGAATATAAGGATGCTCTCTGCCGCGGGTGTTGCAGGTCAGAAAAGCGAAGCGCGACAGATTTTCTTTCTCTCTTTCAAGAAATACGTCGCAGATATTTTTTTCGGACTTTTCGGATACATCTTTGTTACTTTTTTCTGTCATCAATTATAGATCCTTTCCGGACAAATATAAATTGCTGAACATAGATGCGCTTTAAGGGTTGTTAAACAATTCCCTTCAACCTATAATATACGCAAAAAAATCCGTATTTACTTTTAAATAATTCAATTTATTTCAAAAAAACTGATTTTTGCCCTGAAATTTATCAGTCAACGACCATCTGGCAGTTTCCGTATCCGAGTTCAATCGCTTTTTGACAGTTTTCGGAGTCCTCTGACCCGAAGACGAGACGAAGGTTATATGACTTTATAAAATAATCCATCTGTTCAAGCGTTTGCTCAAGCGCGCTTTTTTGTGATTCGGTGGTCTGATTTTCTCCGCCGTCCCGCGTGTTTTCGCCGTCGGCGCTCGCTGGCTGAATTCCGCGGAGATCAAGCGCGATATAGTCGCAGACCTTTATAAGTTTACCCGCAAGGTAAATGCCGTCAAATGTCTTCTGCATGGTTTGAGTATCAATGAGTATGCCTACCTGTATGTCAGTCAGACCGTTTTTTATTTCGGATATAAACTGCGCCACATCGTCGATATTGTTCTCGTCAACCTCAATTCCCAGAAGAAGTATGTCGTCAACACCGTTTTCCGCGGCTTCCCGCGCAAGTGATATTTCATATGCTTTTTTTATTCTGGTTTGGCTTTCGGGATAACCGTTGAAAGCGTCCATATACATGTATCCGCAGAAATAGCCGCCGAGACTGTGTATATGTTCTGTGTTTTCGGAAAGATTTACATCTTCTTTCATTGTGTCGAAGCCCATAAATCTGCACACTTCCGATGAGTAGGAAAGGCTGTGATCGGAATATCTAAGACAAGCGGAAAAATCAGTGACTCCGTTTTCCGCGTTGGCGGAGGCGTCCGAGCCGAGTCTGTAAGCATACGCCAGCACGCTTTTTGCTTCATTGTCGTTAAAATGGGGCAAGCTTTCGGGCGCATTGTATCTTGTATCCTCCGGAGTATAGCTGTCCGCTTTTTTTTTCAGAAAATTTCCGGTAATTACCGCCGCCACGGTCACTATTACAACGAATACAATAATACCTGTTATGACGGGGATTTTTTTTGAACGGCGTATGCTTGCCGACGTCCTGCGAGCGAATCTGCTCTGTTTTTTTACAGACATAGACAAAATTTACCTTTCCGTTTCGCTGCTTTTTGTGTGTCGAGAAAATTATTCAATGCGTGTAAGATCCAGACTGTTGAAATACTCATTGGGAACAAAATCGATTGAATCCTTAAACGCTTTTACATATACATTCAGAACCGCGTTCTGATAGTATGAGAGAAGGGTGGTTCCTTCTTTGTAGACATAATCCTGTTCCTTGGGCAGTTTCATTATAACATAATATCCGTCGTCAGTCTCGACCACGTCGCTGACTCCGTATTCGTCAAGCGCGAACGCCGCGTTCTCGTATTCGTCTCCCATCTGACCTCTCGTGAAATAAACTCCGTCCTTCGTGGACATCGAGAAGCCCTCGACATATTCGGTTTTCCCGATGTGGCTTTTCATCGCTTCATATCTTTCGTTTTTGTCTTCAATGTTCTTCAGATCCTGTGCTATCTCGGTTGCCTCTGAAAGCTTCTGAGCGTTTGCCTCGTCGTCTCCGATAGTTTTTGACAGGAAAACGTGTATGGTTCTGGCATAGTCATCGCTTGTGAGCACATAATCCAGAAATTCAAGATATGTGGAATCGTTGTACTCTATATAAATTTTATTTTCGGACATCGTGTGAAGCGCCAAAGACTCGAGAAAATCGACTTTGCAGAGAAATCTCATCAGGCTGTCGGTAAGGTTGTTTTCTTTGAGAAATTCTTTGTATTTCTTCATGCTTCCGCCAAAATCTTTTTCCACGATCTGCTCGATTTGCTCCTGCGCGTATTCTTCGGCTTCTTTCATATCGGTGTCGATATTAAGACTTTTGCAGGCGGCAAGCACCGCGTAATTGTTTTTGAGGTTGGAAATTATCTCTTCTTCAAACTTTTCGCGCATAGCTTCATCCTGCCATACATTTTCGCCGTAATTTCTTTCATATGCCGACTGATACAGCAGAGATATATATCTCAGCTCCTCATATTTTACCTCAAAGCCGTCGATGCTTCCCACCACTCTTAGTTCCTCTTCCGTGCCTTTGATGGGCTTTGCTTTTCCCAATTGATATACGAGAACGATTACTATGAAAACCGCAAAGCAAACCACCGCCGCCGAAATTATGGAAATCGCGATGATTTTATTTCTCTTTTTCTTTTCGGGACTTTGTGTGTTCTTTGCCGGCAAATTAGTTCTGCCGCGCTCGGGTCTGTCGGGTCTCTTGCCGTTTTTATTGCGGGACATTGTATCTCCTTTCGATTGAACAACATATGTTTGGGTTTATTGACTTGTTTTTTCGGAATGTGTTGAAAATGTAAACTCAAAATAATTATAACTCATTTTTATGACGGAGATGTGAATTGAAATTACATTTTTCATGATAAATAAATTTTTTTTGCATTTTACATTGAAAAAGCCGTAAAATATGATATAATGGTATATATGCATACAGCGTGAAGAAATCAGATAGATGTTATTTTATTGGCTGTATGCGGCAGTTTTACTGACGTAAAACTGTCCGGGTTGTATCCTTAGCAAATTGATACAGCGTAAAGCAATCGGACAAATATTATTTGACGTGCTGTATGCGGCAGTTTTACTGATGTAAAACTGTCCGGGGCTTTGCATACAGCGTAAAGAAATCAAAAAATGATATTTAACTTGCTGTATGCGGCAGTTTTACTGATGTAAAACTGTCCGGGGTTTTGTATACAGCGTGAAGGAATCAGATAAATACTAATTTGTTTTTATAGAATACTCATGGAACTATTTTGTAGATGACCTCACAAAAAGGGAAATAATAGAGTCAAAATTATAGAAGCGTATATCTGAATTTGGAAAGGTGGTTGTAATGGATAAATATTTTAAAGCTGAACAATTCCACAATAGATATATGCAATTATATGAGCATATTGTGGTAGTGACGCTCATAGACGGAACTGCTCTTGAAGGGCTGTACAATGACGATTTTTATGAAGATGAAGCGATATTAATAAGTCTAATAGATAGTCCGAATGTAGAAATAATTAAGATAGATAATATACGGAAAATGGAATTATCTCCTTTGGACTAAATAACGAAGATTTGCGATAATAAGTTATTGTGAACTGTTTTGTCAGACCGAAGACGTTTGTCGAAAGTTTTGATCAAACTTTTTCAAAAGTTTGCCGGGGCAGGGCGAGTAGCCCTTGTTATCCTGTCATGATGTGTATTTTGGAAGTTACCGCTTTCATAATTGGTTTTATAAAGTTTTATACATAGCCTGCATAAAGTTAATAATTGAAAATATTTAAGAATAAAAATAACGGAGGTATTTTTACATGGAAGAGGTTTACAGCATACCGCTCTCTAAATTGGCGGACGAGTTTGGTCTTGAAAAAGTGGTTATCCCCGACAATTTTGACAGCATACTTGTTCAGACTCCGGAGGTCATGCGTCCCGGTCTCGCTCTTACCGGCTTTTATGAAATTTTCGACGCGGAACGCCTGCATCTTATCGGAAACGCCGAGCATCGTTATCTCTCCGAGCTGAGCGACGAGGAGCGAAGCGTAAAGATATATAACTTTATAAGCGCGCACCCCAACGCGGTCATTTACACCTCTGGGCTCCCGGTATTCGAGGAAATGGCGACAAACGCGCGTAAGTTCGGAGTGCCGATTCTGAGGACAAAAGAAAAGACAAGTCCTATAATGGCGTCGCTCATAAGTTCTCTTAATACCTACCTCGCGCCGCGCATTACACGCCACGGAGTACTTGTAGAGGTTTACGGCGAGGGACTTTTGCTGCTTGGAGACAGTGGGGTAGGAAAAAGCGAGACCGCCATTGAGCTTGTGAAAAGAGGGCATCGGCTGATTGCGGACGACGCGGTCGAGATAAAGCGGGTTTCCGCGAAAACGCTTGTGGGAAGCGCGCCCGAGATAATACGGCACTATGTGGAGCTAAGGGGAATTGGCATTGTTGACGTTCGCCGGCTCTTCGGAATGGGAGCGGTCAAGGAGACCGAAAAAATCGACCTTGTAATTAATCTTGAGCCTTGGGTGCAGGGAAAAATGTATGACCGACTGGGAATCGACGACCAGAATTTTGACATTCTGGGCATTAAAATTCCGGCGATTACCATTCCGGTAAAACCGGGGCGCAATCTGGCGATTATTCTTGAGATTGCCGCGATGAACAACAGGCAGAAGAAAATGGGATATAATACCGCGGAAGAATTCAGTAAAAAACTTATGGGACAGATGGGCGTCTGATATGACTTTTGTTTGCTGCGGTAGATTTGACGCTTCTTTTTCGGCGCGTGATACGGCTGAATACTTAAAAAACTCTTTTTGCAACCGACAGACGGATAAATATATAGACAATATTCTTTCACGTAAAAATCCGGACTTGATAAAGCAAAGCCTTTGCGCGTTAAACGGACTTGTATGGTTGCTCCGCAAAGCCGGAGTCCGCGAAAGCGGACTTATATTGGAGAGATCAGCCAATAATAAGCCGTATTTTGCAAATTCTGGGGTGCGGTTCAGTCTTTCTCACTCGGAAGATTGTTTCGCCTGCGTGATTTCTTCGACCGAAGTGGGAATAGACATTGAAACAAAAAAAATTACTCAGGATAAAATCGAATTGATATCGACAAGGTTTTTTAATTCCGGTGAAAGGGCTTTTGTATCAAAGAATACCAAGAATTTTTTGAAGGTCTGGACGGCAAAAGAGGCTTATACAAAAATGCTTGACATAACCCTCGCGCGGGGGTTCGCGCAATGTGATTTTTTCGGATCTGACAATTTTTTTCTTGACTTTGAATATGAGACCGCGACGGTTGCTCTTTGCACACTATTACGGGAAAGTGTAAATATATATGCTTTATAACACAAACGGTTTTATAAAGCGATTATTCTACATTTAATTGAAAAATAAACAAAAAATCAACTTTTGAGGCCAACTGCGATTCGATTGACGCTTGCCTGAGTTATGGTCGGCATACATATGTAATACGGCAATTTTAAAACGGGAGTTTTTTCTTTGCGCCGTTAAGGCTTCCGCGAGCGTATACCGATTGCTTATTTGTAAGAAAATTCGATTATATATTTTCAGTGTAAAAACCACTTGCCGCCGTTACGGGGCAAGTGGTTTATTGCGCGTTAAGACCGAGCGCAAGTTTATAATTCGTCTGTTTTAAATCGTTGTTTAAAAGTCTGAGGTCGTAGCAAGGTTGGTTATTATATTTGAATTAACATTAATACAACTTAGAATCGGAAAGCTTTGTTGATCAGTCCTGTTTCTCGGCAAATACGATATTGGTTTTGAACAGGTCGCCGTCAATTTCTATTTTGAACATGCCGCCCTGAAGCTCGGTAAGGTTTTTGGCTATGGACAGTCCCAAGCCGCTGCCTTCGGTATTTCTTGAACTGTCGCCTCTGACAAATCTTTCGGTAAGTTCGTCGGCGGAAATATTGAGCTGATATTTTGATACGTTTTTGAATGTGAGGTTTACTTTGCCGTTGCTTTTTTCGGAGGAGATATATACTCTTGTGTGTTCCTGCGCGTATTTGCCGATGTTGCTTAAGAGATTGTCAAGCACACGCCACATGAGCCTTCCGTCACATTCTATATATGCGCTTTCTTCGCTGTATGACAAAACCAGCTCTATTTGTTTTTCCTTTAATTTATCCTCGTATTCTCCGGCAGCCTGTGACAGCAACAGGTTTATGTCGATTTTCTCCTTGTTGACGGCTATATTCCCGGTTGACGCCTTTGAAGCTTCGACTAAGTCTTCGGTCAGTTTTTTCAGCCTGTATGCCTGGCGGTCGATTATATCAATGTATTCTTTTGCCGTTGGCGAATTTATTTCCTCTTTTTTCAGGAGGTCTATATAGTTAATAATGCAGGTCAAAGGGGTTTTTATGTCGTGGGAAACATTGGTTATCAGCTCTGTTTTCATTCTTTCGCTCTTGGTTTGCTCCGCCACCGCGTTTGACAGTCCCTCTCCTATGTGATTAAAGTTCTCCGCGATGTCTTTCATGTCGAAATGAAGGTTACGGGTGTCTATTTTACTGTCGAGGTCTCCGCCCGCGATTTTTTTGCCGCCCTTTTTCAAGGCGTCTATTTCAAGCGAAAACATAAGGACCAATACGGCAATCGCGCCTGTTCTGAAAAACCAGACCATATAGTTGAGCCGTGAAAAAATCAGAACATCCAGAATCAGAAATACCGCTATGAAAATTATGCCTTTTGTGAGCGAACGCAGGTTGTGTATGCATCTGCCTATAAACAGAAAGAATTTTTTCAGCTGGCGGTATATGAAATACAGAACAATGAAAATCAAAGTGTTTCTGTACCATTTTCCGAGTTTGATTCTGGTCGCGAGAGTCATGATAAACGAAATGAACATCAGCGACACGAGGATGAGCGACAGTATGAAAAAGAAAATTTCCAGCCAGAAGGCGTTGGGAAACGCAAAGTAAATCGCCTCAAGGCAGATGCCCAATATTAAGACGGACAAAGATACATATATTATAAGCAGCAGGTCAAACGGAATACGGTCTATGAAGTTCGGACGTACCGTTTCCTCTCCTTTTCTCCTCCCGGCTGCCGAACACAAAAATACTGTTACGCAGGCGAATACGGTTATAAGAATTATCAACGTGTAAAGAATGTGATATTTGACGATATCGAGAAAGCTTACAAACCGAGAGATATAATAAAAACTGTCATGAGCGGTCAGGTTTTTGCTTACACACGCCTCAAGATAGATGTTTTTTACGCTGCCCTGAGTTGATTTTACGACTATATAATATTGAGGCTGAACGGCTGAGTCGTTATTTGCCGTGGTTTCGTATTCGCTGTATGAGAACATGCTTACATATTTTACATTATTAAGCTGCTTTTCCTCTGCCTGAGTATTGTTTTCCGTACTTGTTGTTGCGGTTTCCGAGGCGCTTGGCGCTGCTTCGCCGGCGCTTGTTGTTTCAGCCGCGCCGGTTTCTTCGCTTTCGGCGCTACCAATTTCGGTCTGACTTTCATCGGTGTAAAACGGTCCGCTTATATCAAATTCAAGATAAGGTCCGTTTTGCATGTCTTCAAGTCTTTCGATCTCGTCGATACATTCTTCATACGAGTTGAAATACAATGTCTGCGTACTTACCTTATCAACAAAAATAATGGGAAAAGTATAGCTGTTGGCGGTTGACGGCAGACCGTCCGGATATCCGTCAAGATTTTGCGCGAGAGTATTGCCTTGACTGTCGATAATTGTAAATCTTATATTTGTATTTTCCGATGAATAAAGTTTTCTGAAATATTCTATCTCTTCCGAATAGTCGCTTGTCGGACTGTTTTTGGCGAGAAAATGGATATAGTTCTGAAAATCCGTGTAAACAATATTGTCCAAAGTATAATCGTAAAATGAAGAATCGGAAGCGCCCGCGGCGCCTTGACCCGAATACAGTCCGAATCCGTATGCCAGACATATCGCGCATACGTTTAAAATCATGGCGACGCATATCACCGTAAGAAAAATGATGGCGACGGTTTTTGACGCGAGTCCGTATTTGTTTAACCTTTTCGTATCCATTATAATATATTCCTCTTTGCAATTGATTTACGGAATTATAAAAGGGTCTATATAGTCGGAAAATTTTATTTTGTATTGTCCATTTTATATCCCTGTCCCCATACTACCTTTAGGTATCTTGGGTCGGCGGGGTTTATTTCGATTTTTTCGCGCAGGTGTCTTATGTGAACGGCTACAGTTCCCTCGGAGCCGTACGGCAGGTCGTTCCAGACCTGCTTGTAAATTTCCTTCGGCGAAAAAACCTTTCCCGGATTGGTCATAAAAAGCTTAAGAATCTCGAACTCGGTAGGCGTCAGACTTACCGGCTCGTTTCCCACCGTAACGCTTTTTTCATTGTCGTCAAGGGTTATTTCACCAATGGTTATCTGTGCGGTTTTGAGCGTTCCGCCTCCGAGCTGCATATATCTGCGCAGACATGAGCGCACTCTTGCCAGAAGCTCGACGGGATTGAATGGCTTGGTTATATAATCGTCGGCGCCGACGTTAAGCCCCAGAATTTTATCGCTGTCCTCGCTTTTTGCGGTCAATAATATGACCGGTATATTTGTGCTTTTTCTGAGCTCTATCATTGCGGAGATGCCGTCGGTTTCCGGCATCATGATATCCATTAATACGAGATGGATATCGTTTTGCGATACGATTTCAAGCGCTTCTTTTCCGTTATAAGCGCAGAATGTGTTGTAGTTTTCCGCTTTTAAATAAATTTCCAAAGATCTTACTATATCACGTTCGTCATCGCATATCAGTATATTGTACATAATTGTCCTTTCTTTGATATCCTTGCGGCAATAGCCGCATGTGGCTTATTTGATTTTTGTCTTTAAATTCATTGATATGCGGATTTTTAACCCGCGGCTGCTTTATTGAAAAGACAACATTCGGCGCTGCTTGCGTTTGAATTTCGCCGGATGATGATTTTATTATATACCGAATATTTTTAAAAATCAATATATGTAAAAATTAAGATTTGTTTAAGCCGAATTATACGGACTCGGTATCGGTAAAAAAATATTAATAATAAATTTAAAAATCAATTTATTGTTGCAATGGCCGATTTAAACGATTTGAAAAATATAAAATTTAAGATAATTTGTCTCGGGTACATTCCATAAAATCGGGTGGTCCGGCGACTGAGCGCGCGCGTCAACCTGACGCAGGGAAACACTCGCGTCGGACGCGGCATTATGCAGCATTTGTCTGAAATATGCATCTGTCATGAAATGCGAGCATGAGCAGGTGGCGAGATATCCGCCTCTGGGCAGTATCTGCATGGCTTTCCGGTTTAATTCCCGATAGCCTTTGATCGCGTTTCTCAAAATACTTCTGCTTTTTGCGAAGGGAGGAGGGTCGAGTATTACAAAATTGTACCTGCTTTCTTTGTTTTTGATTAAATTATCGAGAAAATCAAATACGTCCGACTGTACATATGTTATTTTATCTTCAAGATGATTTAACGCGGCGTTTTTTCGCGCGGTTTCCAGCGCGCTTGCCGATATATCCACGCTTGTTACATGCTCGGCGCCCGCGAAAGCGGCGTTGAGCCCGAATGAACCGGTGTGAGTAAAACAATCAAGCACCTGCTTGTCCCTTGCTATGTTCTGTATGGCAGCCCGGTTGTATTTCTGGTCCAGAAAAAATCCGGTTTTCTGCCCGTTTATATAGTCCACCTCGTACATAATGTTGTTTTCTTTTATGATGGTTATGCCGTCCGGGTAGTTCGCGGGGGCTTTTTCGGATGACGGAAAAGCGTAAAATGATTTGTATTCTTTCATTCCCTCAAGCGTTCTGATATTAAGGTCGTTGCGCTCATAGATTGCCCTGATGTGCACTCCGAATTCGTCTCCGAGCACGTTTATGAGGGCGGGGAATATTATGTCCTTTATTTTTTCTATTCCCAGAGACGCCGCCTGAACCGACAGTATATCGTTGTAACGGTCGACGACAAGCCCCGGAAACGTGTCCGCTTCTCCGAAAATCAGCCGGCAGCATTTAAAATCCTCATCGTTCATTACCGCTTTCCGGTAAGAAACCGAATATCTTATTCGCCTTTTCCAGAATTCCGGTGTAAAGCGATCATTTCGGTTTTTTGAAATGATACGGACCGCGATTTTTGAATTGAGATTGAGAAATCCTGAGCCGAGATATTTGGCATTCTGCGAATATACGTCCGCGATGTCTCCGTTTTCGAAATCGCCGCAGATGTCTTTGATCTCGTCGCGGTAAACCCAGACGTGTCCTCCTCTCAGGGACTTTTCCGCTTTTTCGCTTACGGTTAATTTTATTTTGGGCAAACCGTCCGCGCTCCGGTTTGCTTTGACGTATATTTCATTGGCGTCCGCTGAAATATTGCTGGACGGCTGCGCGGGAATGGGATTTAATGCTTTGGCTTTTGCCTCTTTGACGTTTTGCGCGTTTGCGTTTACGGAATTTGTTCTATGCGGGTTTTCTTTTTGAGATTCTGAGCTTTCTTCTTTTTCGGGCTCTGTGTTTGCGGTAAGTTTCATTATGTATCCGCTCCTTTATAAGGTTTGCTTCTGACGCTTTCAGAAGGTGATAAAATATTATAACATATAATTCTTACAAATTCAACCCGGGCAATAATAACGCGCGTTTTGAAAATAACTTTTTGATAAATTGGGTTGAAAATATGAACTCCGATTTAAAAAATAAAAATAAGAGTTCAATCTTTTATTTTTGTGCAATTTGTATATGCGTAGAAATTTTGACCCTGAAATTGTGCAAAAAGCATAAAAGAAAACCCTTGATTTGCCAGATGAATGTTATTGATAAATTCAACAAGAAAATGAAATAGTAAATATAATTTACTTTGCAATTTGTAAACCGAAGTATATGTAGAAAATATGCGATTATGACATTCTGAAAAGCAAATCCAAAAGTCATATTGCAAAAGATTGGTGAATTAAATTCACATAATGCTTTTATAAGTGATTTTTCCCACAGATAAAAATCAAAATATGAAATTGTGTGAACATTTCGTGACATTTACAAAACCGCACATGAAGGTGGGAAGTGAAAACTTTGTGAACATTCTGATACTTGACAAAACCGGTTTGATGTGGTATTATAATAAAGTAAATTTAGGATACTTTGCATACCGTTGTTGCCGTGTGGCATCTTGGACATTGTAAAGTGCTTTTTTCTACTTTAAAGCAGGTGTATTCTGACCTGTGTTTAATAAAATAGAAGAAAACCGATTAAAGCCCCGCATTTGATACGGCGTGTACCGCTTAATCTGGAGGCGCGCCCGGTAACGCGATGCGGCGTGTCCGTGGCGGCATGTATATTAAGTCGGAACTTATGCCGATTGAAGCGAGGACGCAAATGCGCAGTCGAGGCCGTCTTTACGGCGTTCCGCGGTACTGCATCCGTAGCGGGATGCTTGCGGATATTCATCCGGAATCGGCGGGCGATATTCGCGGCGGACGGTTGCTGACGGGAGCGCGAAACCTAAATGGATACGGTGGTTTTCCGCACTGTATCGCAAAAATTTTGCAGGAGGAAAAGTTTTGAAGATGAGGAAAACGAAATTTCAAAGATTTACGGCGTTGTTTCTTTCTTTGATGTTTGTATTGAGCAGTCTTTCAGTGACTGTCTTTGCGGCGGATTCCGTCTCGGAAGACATTGAACCGGAAGACGGAGACACATCCTCGGTGACCGACAGCACTCTTGATGAAATAAAAGAGTTGCTGAACGCGATTTCTTATGAAGAATATATCGCGAGATATCCGGATGTGCCGGCGGCAAAGGAAGAGATTATCATAGACGCCGCCGATGAGTCCAACTTGGTGCTTGACCAGACCACTGCCGATTGGAGCATCAAGGAGTATGACGGGGTTCAGGCCATATATACTCCGACTTCGGGCACGGTTTCTTGGAAGATCAACGTGCCGGCGACCGCCAAATACACGATAGTGATAGAGTATTACCCGGTTGAGGGTAAAGCGGCGTCGATTGAGCGTGTGCTTAAAATAAATAACAATGTTCCTTTTAAAGAGGCGCGTTATCTTACGTTTGTAAAGAACTGGATCAACGATTACGAGGACGCGGTCTACAACGGCGATACAGCTGTGTCTACGGTGAAAACCGAGGGTGAGAGCGCCGGACTTACCGCTTATGAAAGCGACGGAAAACTTTATTTTGAATATCCTGATGTATGGACGCAGGCGATTTCGGAATTCTGTACAAAATACGGACTGAGATTTATGAAGCTGGATGTCGAAAACAATGAGCTTCGTCCGGAGGCGGTACAGTCGCCCGAATGGACTACATATACCGTAAGCGATTCGACCGGATACGTGGCTTCGGCTTTTGAGTTTGTGCTTGAAGAGGGAGAAGCGATTCTTACTCTTGAAGGCAAAAACGAACCCATGGCGATAAAATCCATAAAGCTCTGCCCGTCCGAAAGCCTTCCGAGCTATGAGGAATATATAGCTCAGTATGCCTCGAAGCCCAACGGAACAAGTCAGATCAAGCTTGAGAGCGAATATACTTCATCGACCAGCGACAAAACAATTTATGCTGTCGAGGACAGATCCTCCGCGGCAACATCCCCGGCGGATGTTTCGAGAACGGTTCTCAACACTATAGGCGGAGAAAAATGGCAGACCGCGGGCCAGACGGTATCTTATAAGTTCAAAGTTGATTCGGACGGACTGTATGACATAGTAACGAGATTCAGACAGAATGTGCTTGACGGTATGTATGTCAACCGGATTATGTATATATACAGTGAGGGTCTTGAAGAAGGAGAAGAAGGATACTATAACGGCGTTCCTTTTGAAGAGGCAAAGTCCATCGCGTACAGCTTTGACGACTCATGGCAGGTAACGGCGCTGACAAACGGCAGCTCCGAAGAAAGCTATAAGATATTCTTTAAAGCCGGCGTTACATATGAGATTAAATTTGAGGTCACTTTGGGAAGAATGGGAGATATAATCAACCGTGTGCAGACCAGCCTCGATCGCATAAACAACGATTATCTTACCATTATGCAGCTTACCGGAGCCAACCCCGACAAATACCGCGATTACGGTTTTTCGAGAATAATGCCCGATACGCTTATAGACATGGTGCTTCAGGCAAGAGAGCTTGAGGCAGTCGCTGAAATTCTTACCGAATTTTCCGGGCAGAAATCTTCCAATGTGGGTACGCTTCAGAAGGTGGCCGCGCTTCTCAGGGAAATGGGTACTAACGAGGATGAGATAGCCCGCAATCTTGCCCGTCTCAAGAGCTATGTCGGAACTCTGGGAACTTTCCTTTCCGACGCCAGAACTCAGCCGTTGCAGATAGATTATATAATGATACAATCTCCTGAGGCCGAGATGCCGAAGGCTACCACAAATTTCTTTGTTTCGATTTTCCATGAGTTAAAGAGCTTTTTCTGGAGTTTCTTCAGAGATTATGACAGCATGGGTTCTCTCAGCGATAACGCAACCGAAAATATTGAGGTATGGCTTGCAACCGGACGTGACCAGACTCAGGTTACAAGGAACCTCATAAACAATGATTTTACTCCCGAATCCGGCGTGTCCGTGGATCTGAAGCTTGTCGCTGTCGGCACCTTGCTGCCGTCGGTTCTTGCCGGGCAGGGACCAGATGTATATCACGGACTGAGCCAGGACGATACGATAAACTACGCGATACGTTCGGCAATTCTTGCGGTCGATGAGTTCGATGACTTTAACGAAGTTACAGATTCGTTTACCGACTCGGCTATGCTTGTATTGGGAATAAACGACCCGGACGGAACAATGCATTATTACGGTCTGCCCGAAACGCAGTCTTTCCCGATGATGTTCGTCCGCACGGATATACTCGCGGATCTTGATTTGGAAATTCCGAAGACATGGGATGATGTAAAGGCCGCCATACCGGTTCTTCAGTCTCATAATATGGAAATAGGTCTGACAACCGAGTACAGGATATTCCTTTATCAGATGGGCGGTGAGCTTTTTGCCGATGAGGGTATGAGAATAAATCTTGATTCAAGCGTAGGGCTTTCGTCATTCGAGATGATGTGTAACATGTTTACCATGTATAAATTCCCGTACACATATGACGCCGCAAACCGTTTCAGAACCGGCGAGTTGCCGATAATCATCGCCGATTATACCACCCTGTACAATCAGCTCAAGGTCTTTGCAACGGAAATAGAGGGATTGTGGCAATTTGTGCCGCTTCCCGGAATTGTGGATGAAAGCGGAAATATAAATAACAGTTCCATATCGACGGTTACCGCGCTTGTAATGGTGAGAGGCGCCGAGGATGTGAAAGACAGCGCGTGGGAATACATGAAATGGTATACAGGCGCCGATTGTCAGACAGAGTATACAAATGAAATGGTAGCGGTGCTCGGTCCTTCCGCAAAGCATCCTACGGCAAACAGATATGCGCTTGAGAGTCTGCCTTGGACAACAGATGAATATGAACAGATAAGACTTCAGTTCAATAATCTTGCGGCGGTGCCTAACTACCCCGGAGCTTATATTCTGGCGCGTTATACAAACTTTGCTTTCCTTTCCGCGTATAACGAAAACGCCGATCCGTCAGACGCGCTTTTGTCCTACATTAATATAATCAATAAAGAAATTACCCGTAAGAGGGAAGAGTTCGGACTTGAAACGCTGGAGCAGGGTCAGACGCTTGCTCAGAAGAGACTTGATCAGGCACAGGCGGCAGCCGACCTGCTTAATGAAAAATGGTCATCGAATGCTGCCCTTGTCAATGAGGTGCATTCGGCAATCAGAAGCGACGATATAGTTACAATGCGGAACATGTCGGAAAAAGTTATGGGACTGACGGATGAAAATTCGGCAGTAAACCTCAGACTCAGTCCCGATATTGAAGAGCTCAGCGAGAAAGAACTTCTGTATTATATAGCGGAGGCGCTTTCTGACGCGGCGGACGCGCTGGCAACTTATTGATTTATTTGTCTAAAGGTTTTAATGATCTATAATCTATATAAGGAGAGAGCAAATGTCTAAGAAAACAGCAGAAAAACAAGCTGTTGCTCGTAAAGACATGACTATGGGTCAGTGGGTATGGAAAGAGATGAAGCGGAATAAGGTCGCGTATCTTATGGTCGCTCCGTATATGATTCTTTTTCTGATATTTACTGTTTTCCCGGTTATTCTTTCGATAATAATCAGCTTTACAAACTTCAATATGCTGGAAATGCCTGATTTCGTCTTCCTTAACAATTACATAACATTGTTCTTTGACGATGACATCTTCCTGATTGCATGTAAAAATACATTTATATTTGCCGCTATCGTGGGTCCCGCATCATATTTGCTGTCGTTTTTGGTGGCTTGGTTTATCAACGAACTTCCCCCGAAAATCAGAGCTGTGGTCACGCTTATCTTCTACGCTCCTTCAATCTCCGGTCAGGCGTATCTTATTTGGCAAACTTTGTTTTCGGCAGACTCGTACGGATGGGTAAACGCGACATTGCTTGAGTTGGGACTTATTGATGAGGAAATAAACTGGTTCCAGAGAGAAGAATATGCTATGCCTTTGTGCATTGTGGTCTCTCTGTGGACCTCCCTTGGAACCGCGTTTCTTTCATTTATCGCCGGTCTGCAGGGAGTTGACGCTTCCCTGTATGAGGCGGGCGCGGTTGACGGCATCAAGAACAGATGGCAGGAGTTGTATTATATAACCTTACCTTCAATGAAGCCTCAGCTCATGTTCGGAGCCGTAATGTCGATAACCGGAGCGTTCGGATACGGAGCTATCGTTACGGCGCTTTGCGGATTCCCGTCGGTAAACTATTCGGCGCATACTATTATGCACCATCTTGAAGACTATGGCGGGCAGAGATATGAGATAGGTTATTCATCGGCAATAGCCGTGGTGCTGTTTGTAATAATGGTCGGCGCTAACGCTATCGTCAAGAAGATATTGTCAAAGGTAGGTACGTAATATGGCAAAATTAAGAACGAGAAAACATAAAGTCGTACTTGCGCGTTCGGCAGGCGGTGACGTGGGAATAACCATTATTCTTACAATTCTGGGAATCTTCATGTTTTTGCCTATGCTGTATACAATTATGCAGTCTCTGAAGCCTCTTGATGAGCTTTGGATGTATCCCCCTAAATTTTATGTCATGAGTCCGACTTTCAGCAACTTCAAGTCGCTGTTCTCGCTAATGAATGAATCATGGGTTCCTTTCTCAAGATATATATTCAACACGATATTCACTTCTGTGGCGGGTACTTTCGGTCATCTGTTCATAGCGTCTCTTGCCGCTTACACTCTGGCAAAAATCAAATTCCCGGGCGCTAACGGAATGTTCCAGCTTGTACAGCTTTCGCTGATGTTCAACGCGACTGTGACATCAATTACGTCATTTATTATATTCTCCGCTTTTCATTGGCTTGATACGTACTGGGCTATTATAGTCCCCGCATGGGCGTCCACACTCGGACTTTATCTTATGAAGCAGTTCATGGATTCCAACGTCCCGGATACCGTGCTTGAGTCGGCGCGTCTTGACGGCGCAAGCGAGCTTAAGACATATTGGACGATTGCGATGCCGATGGTCAAGCCGGCATGGCTGACGCTTATAATCTACTCGTTCCAGTCGCTTTGGAACGCGGGCGCGTCAATGTATATCCATTCGGAACAGCTGAAATCGTTCAGCTATGCCATTACTCAGATAACTGCCGGAGGTATAAAGCGTGCGGGCGCGTCGGCCGCCGCTACGGTTATCATGATGATGGTGCCGATACTTGTATTTGTCGTATCGCAGTCCAATATTATAGAGACAATGGGCTCCAGCGGTATGAAAGATTAATTTGCGGAGGAAAACATAATGAAAAAAATCACAAAAATATTGTGTATAGCATTCGCGTTTATTATGATTGCCTCCTGCGCGACGGTGGCTGTAAGCGCAAGCTCGGCGTATCAGACATATACATACTCCATGGATGGCTACGCGCTGTATTCGCCTGATGCTTACACTGCCGCTATGACAGTGGACTCGACGTATATGGGTCTTGACGTCCCGATTGAAACTCCGGGAGACCTTATTACGGACGATCAGGGTAATGTATATATCGCCGACACCGGCAACAACAGAATTGTCTGTCTTGACAGATATTATAAACTGAAGTTTATCATATCCGACTTTGTCAATGAGCATGGAGTTTCGGATAATCTTACTGCTCCGCAGGGATTGTATATTTCAAGCGACCGTATTTGGGTATGCGATACCGGCGCCAACCGAATCGTTGTTTTCGACAGGGACGGAGAATTTCTCAATGTTATTGATGAACCCGAATCGTCGCTTTTTGAAAACGATTCTGTTTACAGACCCGTGGCAATCGCGGTTGACGATTATAACAGACTCTTTGTTGTGTCCTCGACCACTTATCAGGGTATTATAGTAATGACGGAAGAGGGCGAATTTACCGGATTTATCGGAGCTCAGGCGGTTACGCTTTCGGCTTGGGAAATCATTATGAGAAGATTCAGGACCGAAGAGCAGCAGGAGCAGCAGGAAGCCAATGTGTCTACCGAGTTTAACAACATCGCCATGGGAGACGGTGGGTTTATATATGTAACTACCTCTTCGATTGAAGAAGATACTGTCGCGGGAGCTATTACCGGAAAATCAAAAGACGGTACTTATATGCCTGTAAAGCTTTTGAACACCAACGGTGATGAGATAATGAGACGTAACGGTTTCTGGCCGCCTGCCGGGGAAATAGATTATTCCACCCGCGAGACGGATGATATTACCGGAGTGTCAACCATTATCGACGTTGCCGAGGGTGAGGAAGGCACATGGTCTATCATAGACGAAAAGAGACAGAGAATCTATACATATGACCAAAACGGAAATCTTCTGTTCGCGTTCGGCGATACCGGAACAATGCTCGGAGACCTTTCAAGTATAGAGGCAATCACGTATCAGGGTGATACGATGCTTATACTTGACAAGACGAACGACAATATAACGGTGTTTGAACGTACGGAATACGGCAATATTCTGATGGAAGCCATAGCGGCGGAGAATGATCAGGACTTTACCACCGCGATTAATATGTGGACCGAAGTGCTCAAAAGAAACTCCAACTTTGACGCCGCATACGTAGGTATCGGTCAGGCAATGTACAGGAACGGCGAATATGAAGAGTCGCTTCAGTACTATGAAGCCGCTTATGACACTGAAAACTGGTCTAAATCATATCAGGAAATAAGAAAAGAATGGATGTCTTCGTATTTTCTGATACTGTTGGCGATTATAGTTGTGATTATAGTCGCAATAATATTCTTCAATAAATTTATAAAGAAGGTCAACACAAAGGCCGCGACTTCAGGAGGAAAGAGAACTTTCGGACAGGAACTTGCATACGGATTTTATGTTATATTCCATCCGTTTGACGGCTACTGGGATCTGAAGCACGAGAAGAGGGGATCTGTTCGGGCGTCAATTGTATTTATCATCATAACTATACTCGCATTCTTCTATCAGTCGATGGGACAGGGATACCTGCTCAATCCGGAGGGATATTTCTCATCTATATGGTCTCAGGCGTTGGGAGTGCTTGTGCCTCTGTTCCTGTTTGTACTTTCAAACTGGTGTCTTACCACGCTGTTTGAGGGAGAAGGCAGCTTTAAGGACATCTTTGTAGCTTCATCGTACAGTTTGCTTCCGCTTCCGATTATGATTATACCGCTCACAATTTATTCCAATTTTGCCATTTCTACAGAGGTCAGCATAATCAGCTTTTTGAGCACGGTGGCATTTATCTGGCTTGGAATATTGATTTTCTTCGGGACACAGGTTACGCACGACTATACTTTGGGAAGAAACGTGTTGACAATACTCGGAACCGCTGTCGCGATGGTATTTATAATGTTTATCGCGATACTGTTCTCAACTCTTGTGGGAAAAATGGTAAGTTTGGTTACCAATATTGTCACAGAGATTCAATACCGGATTTAACTAACAGAATAGGAGAAAGATAGAATGAAAAAAAGATACAGAATAATATCGCTACTCTTAACTGCTCTGTTATTGCTTGGATCTTTGTCGGCACTGTCGGTTGTAAGCGTATTTGCTGCGGATGAGTCCGGATCCGATTCAAATACGGGAACAGACACCGATACCGACGGTGAGGGCGAAGAAGGCGAGGAATCGTCGGAGGATAACTATACGTCGAAAGTATATGCTACGCCGCAGGAAAAGCTTGCTACAATGGAACTGAAACTGACAAAGGGCAATTATCAGTTATATGTAGATGATTTCAGCGGAGAGGTGGCAACCGTCAATACCGTTACGGGCGAAATACTCTTTACCAACCCGTATGATGTGGGAGCTTCCACAGGTTCTGAATCTACAAAACAGCAGATACTTTCCCAGATAGTTGTAAGATATACCGATAACGACACTGAAAAGTATTTTTACAGCTATGAAATGGCCGCGCTCCGTGACCAGATAGTTGTTAAGAATATCAAAAACGGAATACGTGTCGAATACACTATCGGACGTGAACAGGCAAAATTGCTTCTTCCGAGACTTATTTCAAAGGAGAGATTTGAAGAAGCGATACTTGCCCCGATGGCTGAAAATATGATAGGCGGAACTTCCGCGTTTATGTACGGTAAGTTTGACGCCTATTATATGCTGAAGGACCTCGACGAACTTACAAGTGAAAGAGCTAAGCAGGAGCTTATAGCTTCTTTCCCGATTGTTCAGAAAATGCCGGTCTATGTGTTTGACCCGGATGCTTCGGACGCGGAGAAGACGCTTTGCGAAGAGCTTATCAAAACTTATTGTCCTGACTATACGTATGAAGATCTTGACGCTGACCATGCGCTTACAGAGTATGTGTCAGAGGAGGAAAATCCGCCTCTGTTCAAAATGGCGCTTGAATATACTCTTGACGACAAGGGTATGAGTGTGCGGCTTCCCGCGAACGGAATAAGATTTAACGAATCGCTCTACCAGCTTTCATATATCAGCGTTCTGCCTTATATGGGCGCGGGAAACAGTGAATATACGGGATATAACTTCTATCCTGACGGGTCGGGAACATTATTCTCATTTGAAGACCTTGATCTGACAACCACAACGACTGTAAGCGGAAAGGTTTACGGAACAGACTTTGCGTATCATGAAATAAGCGGCACGTATCAGCAGACTATAAGATATCCCGTGTTCGGAGTTGTGGAAGATACTGTCTTCTATAATTATACGGATTATGACAGCGATACCGATGAACAAAATGTGTATACAATAAACGGCGCCATAGTAAATAAGATCAACGAGGCGCGGGAACAGGAAACCACATCGGAGCTTTCTTCTATGGAAAGTTCATACGGACCTACATACGGCAGCATTGTGTCAAGCTCATCTATGCAGGTGGAAAAGGTTGAAAGCAAGCGAGGGTATATGGCTGTAATTGAAGAGGGAGACGCTTTGGCGGAGATATCGACTTATCACGCGGGCTCGCTCAGCGATTATAACACTATGCAAATGCAGTTCAACCCAAGACCGAGGGACTCTTACAATGTGGCGGATTCTATTTCGGTCGGTACAAACTCGACATGGACGGTTGTAAGTTCAAGAAAATATGTCGGAAGTTATAAGATAAGATATATTATGCTTTCCGAATATGACGAAGAGGCGGAGGCACAGGGCGTTAAAACATATGACGCTTCATGGTTTGGAATGGCTGTCGCTTACCGCGACTATCTGACCGACGAAGGTATACTGTCCCCGCTTACCTCTGACGAGATTATTGAGGATATTCCGCTTTATATTGAGACTTTCGGAACTATAGAAACACTTCAGAAGGTCATGTCTATCCCCGTTAGTGTTATGACTCCTCTTACGACTTTTGACGATATAAAGAAAATGTATGAGGATATGAATGAAGGCGGAATAAAGAACGTCAACTTTAAACTGACCGGATACGCCAACGGCGGTTTGTATGAGACGGTGCCTTATAAGTTCGACATCGAAAAAGCTGTTGAAGGGGATTTGGACTTCCAGGGGCTTTTGAACTACGCCGCTGAAATGTCGGCAGAAGAAAACAGCAATCTCGGCATTTTCCCTGATTTTGATTTCAACTATATTAAGTATGTAAGTTCTTTTGACGGTGTATCTACGAGCAAACATGCCGCGAAGACTATAGACGACCGGTATGCAAGCAGACGTGAATACAGCCCGACGCAGCAGAAATATGTTAACTATTATGAGCTTGTTATCTCCCCCGCGTATTTCTCAAGATTTTATGAAAAGCTCACTGAAAATTACCTTGGCGCTTATGAAAACGTAACCGGAATATCAGTATCCACGCTGGGTATGAGTCTGAACTCTGATTTTGACGAGGATGAACCGTATAACCGCGAGGACGCGAAAGAGTTTACAATCAAAGCGTTCCAGTTCTTTGATGAAAATTATGACCAGGTAATGACAGAGGGCGGAAACGCGTATACATGGAAATATGTTGATCATATTCTCGGAGTTGCGCTTGACTCCTCACGTTACAATAAGGCTTCGGCGGCTGTTCCGTTTATCGGAGTTGTTCTTCACGGTTCTATGAATTTTGCGGGAACGGCTTTGAACATGGAAGGCAATATGCAATACGCGATACTGAAGGCGCTTGAAAACGGAGCTTCTCCGTACTTCATACTTTCATACCAGAATACTCAGTATCTCAAAGAGGATTATCTGTTCAGCCAGTATTATTCCGTAAGATATGATATCTGGAAAGACGATATGATTGAAGCGTACAACACTATCAATGAAGCGCTGAAAGACGTTCAGGATAAATTCATAATTGCTCATGAGTTCCTTTCGGGAGTTCGTGTGCCTGACGCGGATGAGCTTGAAGCAGACCTTATTGATCAAATGAATGAGTATGCGGAAGCCGAGAAAAACGCGGTTGAGATTGCTCAGGAAGAGCTTATGATGGCAGTCGGAAACGCAAGGGCGGCGGGACGTCTGGCGGAAAGCTTCGCGCTCGAGTCCGTGCTTACCGCACTTGAGGCATATAACAATGTATACACTGCTTACGATACCGCAAAGAATCAGAGACTTCAGAGTTATATAAACGCAAAAGAGGCTCTTGATGAATTGGTGGCTTTGGGCTATGATAAGCTTGAAGGCAGCGAAGATGAAGAATCTCAGGCTCACTATGAAGAATATCAGACCGCTTACAACACTTATGTCAGAGAAAGAAACAGAGCTATCACGGCTGTAAGCCAGGTGGGAGGCACTTATCTCAGCAGACTGCAGTCTATCAGCGAGACAATGGTGAAGAACATTGAGGAAGCGACTGCCGGAATCGCTATAGTTGCGAACGCGCAGAAAGACAGTATTCAGTACGCTGAGGGAAAGCCCGGGGATATCTGGAGTATAGAAAACTTTAATGAACTTACTCCCGTTACACAGGAAATGATAGAGCATGTGCGTGTCGCAGTCGATCTCTTCAACAACTTTAAGCTTGAGGCAATTGAGGAAGAGGAGCTGATTCTCAACGGTACGGAAGCCGGAACGCTTGACGATGAAGCTCAGACTCCCGTTTACTCCGTAAGTGTTTTTGGCAGCGGAAAACTTTATTATACCGGCTCGGATGAGGATGGATATACTTTCTACAGCCTGAATGAAGAGACAGATGTGTTTACACCGGTTGAGTGTTACGCGGTTTTGGACGGCGACGATACCGTTTATTACCTGCAGATAAATGATACGGAGTTTGGTTATTATACCTATGACAGTTCGAAAAATACATTCAATTCCGTAGACCGTGAAGAGGCTGTGCATGACGGCGAGGTATTTACGACGCTTGATGACGACACTGTGGTATATGTAGAGCGCGGAGAAGATGGGGATATATATTATTCCGGTACTTCCGAAGAGAACTATATATATTACGAATATACTCCCTCTATAGCGGAATATTATGAAGACGCGCAGGCGCTCTTTGATGAAGTTCTTCAGATTGCGGTTGAAAACGGTATAACAGAAGAAGAAATCAGAAACAGAATCAATATCGGCAACAACCAGTCCGACGATGAAGAAGACGACGATGAAGAAGACGAGTATTCCAAGTACGAGACCGAGAATATAGTTGCTGTGACTTACGGAACCGCTTCGGGCGAGGCATACAAGATATTGATACTGAATTATAACAATTATGCCGTTAACGTGGTCTACAATGACATTGAGTATACGATTCCCGCGTATGGATTTGTTTCGTTACTCGTTTAAGAAAGAGGGGTGTTAATTTAATGACAGGTGAAGCCAATCTTCAAAATACACGGAGCAGCAAAAATGCTGCTCCCAAGAAAAGAAAAATTGCATCTCTGAACAAACGCAAAGCCCGTGCGGGATGGCTGTTCGTGCTTCCTTTTGTAATAGGATTTGTATGTGTATATCTTCCCATTATTGTTCAGTCCGTTTGGTACAGTTTCAATAAAATAATTATTCTAACCGGCGGTGGGTTTGAGACGGAATTTATAGGCTTCGATAACTACAGTTATGCTTTGCTTGAGGACGCAAACTTTAATGAGACTCTTGTGACCGGTATCGGTGAGATAATATTTGACATTCCCGCAATAATACTCTTCTCGCTCTTTATGGCGATACTTCTGAATCAGAAAATGGTGGGACGCGCCGCTTTCCGTGCGATTTTCTTCCTGCCCGTTGTACTTTCGACCGGTATCATGGAGACTATAGAAGCTCAGAATATTCTGGGTTCATATTTGGATGAGTCCGCCGGCATCGACGATGGTTCAGGGTCAAGCGCGGCGACTGAGATTGTTTCGGCAATGGATGTACAAAATCTGTTTTCAAATATGAAAATAGGTCAGGATCTTGTGGAATATGTTGTTGAGATTATCAATAATATTTATGATATAGTCAACAGATCAGGTGTTCAGATGCTTATATTCCTCGCGGGTCTTCAGTCAATATCTCCTGCGATTTACGAAGCCTGTAAGATAGACGGCGCGACAGGTTGGGAAACTTTCTGGAAAATAACCTTCCCGATGATAAGCCCAATGATACTTGTAAACGCGGTTTACACGGTTATAGACGCGTTTACGAGAGAAAACAATACGGTGATGAGTTATATTTCAGGTATAAAGACCGGAACATCGGCTAACATGCCGGACGCGGACGGCGTTGCCGCCGCGATGTCATGGATGTACTTTTTGATAGTCATGTTGATTTTGGCTGCGGTCGCAGGTATTATATCGCTGTTTGTCTTTTATCAGAGACGTGATGATTAAGGAGGAGATAAAATGGACGCACAAAAACAGAATTCAGCGCCAAAGGTTACAAAGGAGTCCAAAAATAAAATCAAAGTTGATTTTGAGAGATCTCCTTTAAAAGACAGACTTAAGGCCAAGTTTATAAACATTTATTTCCTTCAGAATGTTATTTTTAAGCTTTTCAGATTTGTATTTCTGCTCGGCATAGCATATATCGTACTTTATCCGTTTTTTACAAAGGTCGCGGGTTCCTTTATGGCGCCGGAAGACTTTGTCGACGTGACAGTAAGGCTTATACCGAAGCACTTTACTTTTGATATATATAAGGCAATCTGGAGCGAACTTGATTATCTTGACGCTTTTAAAAACACTTTATTGCTTTCATTGATGACCGCGATTCTTCAGACCTTGGTCTGCAGCCTTATTGCTTATGGTCTTGCCAAATATAAATTCAAAGGAAATAAACTTATTTTCCTGCTTGTTGTACTGACAATGATAGTTCCGCATAAGACGTTGAGATTCTCGATTTTCATGCACTTCAGATATTTCGATGTGCTTGGAATTCTGTCTTTCCTCAGCGGGGGAGTCTTTGAAGGATTTTCACTGTTCAGCGCAAATGCCGCAAGTGATGTTATTCGCACCCTTGCGACAGAGCATTCGTTGAATCTGACAAACACATTCTTCCCGATGATTATTTTGTCTATTACGGGATTGGGCTTTAAAAACGGTTTGTACATATTCATGCTCAGACAGTTCTTCAGCGGAATACCCGATTCACTTGAGGAATCGGCGTATATAGACGGTTCGGGTAACTTCAGAACCTTCTTCCAGATTATTTTGCCAATCTCCATTCCGATGATGATTACAGTGTTCCTGTTTGCTTTCTGTTGGCAGTGGACGGACAGTTTCTATACGAACCTGTTCTTTACGAGAACGGATTTCAATCTATTGCCGAAAATAGTTGGTATACCGACGTCTCTGCAAACCGAGTACGCGGGTCAGAACCTGTATTATGCGGCTATCAGAAACACGTGCGGAATAATGATTATCTTGCCTCTGGTCATTTTGTATGTCTTTATGCAGAGGTTCCTGGTTGAAGGTATAGAGCGTTCCGGACTTACCGCGGAATAATCTGTGCGTTTGGTGTTCATATCCGGAATGTAATTGTACATTTTACTGAATACTGAAATTAAAGGCTTTCTCAGATTTTTTGAGAAAGCCTTTTGTCTATTGGTTTATTATATAGGGTTCTGTGATAAATGTTGAGGTAAAAAAACAGAATAAAAAATTAAAAAGAGCATGTCTGCCCTGAAACAATCGCAGGTTTAAGAAATGCTCAATTCAATTTACTTTCAAAAGAATGCGGCGTTAAAAATTCATAAAAGCTTATTTTTTCAGTATGCCGCAGTATTGCTGTACCTATAAAAGTTATTTTAATTGACAGAGGTTTGGTAAACAATTTTATTCAAAAAGCCACATGTCGTCTGTTTTTTTAAATCCGAGAGAGTGAATAAATGAATCTTTAAATCCGTCCGCTTCAAAAAGTATTTTTTCAACTTTGCAGGATATTAAAAAATTAATGACAGAACTGCATAGAAGAATGGCAATGTCATTTCTGATAGGTTTGACCTCGCTTGAAATGGCGGTGATTGACGCGGAATTGTCATTTATCCTGAACTTGCACAGACCCAAAATACTGTCGTTTTCGGATGCAACGTAGACGGCGGATTTGGTTTCGTATTCAATGTCACAGCGAAGACATATTCTTTCTTGTTCAGGTTTTGATTTAACAGGGAATATTTCTATCAATTTGTCTGTCCTTTCAGATAGTTTATTTCATTTTCCGTAAGTGTTCTCCATTTCCCGGCAGGAAGATTTTCAAGTTTAAGATTACCGATCGCCGTTCTTGTAAGTTTTAATACTTCATACCCGTGTGACTCGCACATACGGCGTATTTGTCTGTTTCGTCCTTCAAAGAGAGTAAATTTAACGATCGTTGTATCTTTCCGGGCTCGAAACTCTTCAAGTCTTACCGTATCTGCCGGAGAAGTGTATCTTCCGTCAATAAGAATCGGCTCACCCAATGTTTTTATTTCAGAATCGCTTAGAACGGAATTTAAAGTTACATGATAAATTTTTGGTATACTGTGGCGGGGATGTGTCAGAATATTTGTAAGCTCGCCGTCGTTTGTCAGCAAAATCAGACCGTCGGAGTCCATGTCAAGCCTGCCTATAGGGTAAAGCCTGATAAGGTTATGATTGCCGTCATATACACGGCAAAGTTCGGTAATGCATGTTCTGCCTTTTTCGTCCCTTGCGGTGCATACAATACCTCTCGGTTTGTTCAACATTATGCAGATTTTTTTCCCCGTGGCGGGTTTGATTGTTTTTCCCTTATATGTTATAATATCGGAATTTGGGTCGATTGACTGCCCGAGCCGCGCCACCTGCTTGTTGACATACACTTTACCCGCCTCTATTTCAGCCTCCGCAGCCCTGCGGGACATTATTCCGCACATTGAAAAATATTTTGATATTCTTATTTTTTCCATTTGTAAATGTCGTTTTTTCTTTTTTTATTTCTATTTGTATTTTTTACATTCAGTTATTAAAATGTTTGTCTTACGGTTAGTTTTTTTCGATTTTATAAATAAGGATTCATGCATACAGCATAAAGTAATAAAAAAATAATATTTTACTGGCTGTATTTGCATACAGCATAAAGTAATAAAAAATAATATTTTTTACTGGCTGTATGCCGCAGTTTTTCTGGCGAAAAACTGTTCGGGTTTTGTCGGACTTATTGCATACAGCGTAAAGAATTTATTCAAATATTGTTTTACTGGCTGTATTTGCATACAGCATAAAGTAATAAAAAAATAATACTTTTTACTGGCTGTATGCCGCAGTTTTTCTGGCGAAAAACTGTCCGGGTTTTATCGGAATTTTATTGTATACAGCTTTTACATGAACACGATAAGTATAATATCCGCAGACAAAATAAATATTCCGGCGATAAATTCAATTGCCCCGATTCTTTTTGCGTAAGATTCGGATTTTCTGCCGGATTTGTAATCACTTTCAAAACCGTTTATAAGATTATATTTTTTTCTGAAATAAATAAAATATCCTAAGGCAGTAAACGCCGCGCCCAAGAACAAAAGAATAATTTTCAGCGCGATCATATTTATGTATTCCTGTTTTTTATAAAAATCATATTTCGGCGTTTAAAAATTTTTTACATTTATTAGTCTGCAAGTTTATATATGTTCGGCACGACTAATAGTTATTTAAATATTGATGTAATCTTTTCCCAAAGAGAAGACTTGTATAATGCTTTATTTACCCCGAAAATGGCGTAAAGCTCACTTTCACCTACAATTTCACCATCCAAAGTGTATATTATTTTCCCGAGGACCTGATTTTGACTAACCGGGGCGTATGAAAATCTGAAAAGCTCTATTGTGCTCTCTATTTCGCCGGAATTTTTGGGAACAATTACGCTTACCGGCTGCTTGTTAGTCAACACAGTGTAGCTGTCGGTCCCGCCTACTACGGGGTGAGTTATTCGCAGTTCGTCCTGCGCACATAGCACTCGACATTCAAACAGTGAAAAGCCGTAGTCAAGCATAGATTTGTGGTCCTGCCAGTCATTCGGCGCGTCCAGAGTGACCGCGATTATCTGAACATTATCCCGTTCAGCCGCGCTTACCAGACATCTCCCGCTTTTTTTTGTGTATCCGGTCTTCATTCCGATTGCACCGTCATAGTTTTTGAGCATTTTATTGTGATTTATCAAAAGTCTGACGCCCTCAGTCTCATTGAGAGGAATGGTTTTTTTGTATGTGGAAACTATCTCCTTAAATTTACTGTTTTTCAGGGCACATGCCGCTATTTTCGCAAGGTCAGATGCCGAAGTGTAATGCTCGGGGTCGTCAAGACCGTGGGGATTTTTAAAATGAGTGTTTTCAAGTCCCAATTCTTCCGCCTTTGCATTCATCATTTCGGCAAAATTTTCAATACTTCCTCCTACTTCAATCGCTATAGCGGCAGCCGCGTCGTTTGCCGACTCAAGCAACAGGGCGTACAAAAGATTTTCCATTGAGAGTTTTTCACCCGAATACAGATAAATTGAAGACCCTTCTATGCCTACGGCTTGCGGAGATACTTCTACTATTTTATCGATATCGCAGTTTTCAAGCGCCACAAGTGCGGTCATAATTTTGGTTGTGGACGCCATAGGCAGTCTTTCGTCAGCGTTCTTTGACCATATAACTTTGCCGGTTGAGGCTTCAATTACAACAGCGGATCTGGCTGATACAGAAGCAGGGGAGAACACAGTATTGCTTACATTGCTTGTACTGCTTGTGTTTGCGCTTAAATTTGCATATGAAGTATTTGATTTGAGTGATGTCAGGAATATGTCAGATGGGTTCGCGTCGGCATCACGGTAATTATTTGAGTAAAAAGTGTTTGCGGATTCGGCAAACGCGGAGGTTGTAGACAGACACAATATCAGTGCGACTGCTGTAACGGCAGCCTTTTTTATGGTTTTCCCGTAATATTTTTCCGATGCCTGTTCCGATGTTTTTATAAATATTTTAAACAATTTTTTATCGGATGCTTTTTTAGTCCGTTTAATATTTGATTTATCAAACTGTTGTTTATTTTTAAAATTTATTTTATGCTTAAAAAGCATAGCACAAGACCTCCGGACAAGTATAATCTGATATAAATATATTTGTACGGAGGCGGATATATGCATTTTTTGTTTTGGATTTAAAGGATTTTCTGTAAACTGACAATGTTGATTTTATATGGACTGCTTACTCTTTTACCTTGTTTAATAATATAACTAAATCACGATGTCCCTTTTTTCTTATGCGGGCGCATTTGATTTTCTCGGTGGGGAAGATAATTTCCCACCGGAAATGTTGAATGGCGGGGCTTTTAACCCCATTATTTAAACCGGTTTACGCAAAAAATTTTATTTTTTCTCGTCGGTATCCTTTGAGTCCTTGTCGTCTTTGGAAAAGAGCGCCTTTACTTTTGCGATTATTTCGGGTGAACGGTCAATAAGATCGGAGAGTTGTTCAATGGGGTCAGATGGATTTTTCACACCTATGTTTACCATTTCAAAGCTGCCGTCTTTGGATACACAAAGAAGACCTATAGGCTGAACGGTGATTCCGGTTCCTCCGCCCGCGCCGAAATTCTGGGGCTTGTTGGGCGCGCCGCCTGCCTTGTCGTTGTAGTCTATACCGCCGGTCGCAAAGCCCACGGAAACCTTTGATATAGGTATGATTGTAGTTCCGGAGGCGGTTTCGATGGGTGTACCGATGACGGTGTCGGCGTCTATCATATTTCTGATTTGCGCAAGAGTAGCCTGTACGACTTCTTGAAGCTTATTTTCGGATGCCATAATTTTAATCCTTTCGTTTATTATATTATTTTTAAGTTTTTACATTAAGATTTTTCGGACAGCGCCTGAGTATTTTTCTTTTCTTCTTTTTCGGAACTGTCTTTCTTTGTATCGGAAGTCGTGGCAGGCTTGATTTTGAGCCAACCCGCAATGAAATTAATGCCGACCTTTAGCAGTACGCTTAAAAGTCCGAACAGGTTCATCGAAAATCCTATTTTTATATCGATACTTGTGTGGTCAGCGGTGAAATCCGGCTGTATATAAATGTCGGCGTTTTTCATGCCGTGCAGATTTGAATGTCTGTCGAGAAACGTAAGGGTTGGTTTTAAGACGGTGCATATCCCGGAATAAAGCAGAGCGGTCTGTGCGGCGTCTGGTGAACCTACATCAATTCTGATTCTTGTTATGTGAAAGTGAAAATGCGACAGAAAAGAGGAGAAGAACATTCCCAGAATACGGGAGAACAGAGAGATCATGTCCGGTATTGCGGGTCTGCCGGCTTTTTTAGCGGCTTTCATTGCCTTAATCTCTTCGGGAGTCTGCGGCTTTTTGGATGCTTTTTTTCTTTTCTTGGCCGCCTTTTTTGCGGCCTTGGCAGCATCGGCCTTGGCCTTTTTTCTGTCTCTTTTAGCTATTTTTTTCAGAGTGTATTTTTTTAAATTATATTTTTTCGGTTTTTTCGGCAGTATGTTTATCTTTATGCCAAGTATAGAAACAGAAAGGGAGAGCTCATCTTTGACCGTTATCGTGATTTTCGCGTAGGCAGTGAACAAAAGCACGAGTATTGCAAGGATTATCAGAAATACTATCAAAAAACCACTCCTTTCTTGTCAGGATAAGCGTTTATTTATAGTCAACGACTGCCCGGATGCACTGAGGTTTTAGGTTTCATATACGCATTACAAACATGTCTCTGTTTAAACAGATTGTAAGACGGTTGTCGGCAGATGTCAGGCATGTTGTTTATTGTTCCCGGCTCGCGATGGTCTCATCTGCATTTGGTTCTTCGATTTTGTCTTCGGGATCTTTTGACGGAATTTCCTCGTCCGACTGCTCCCGACTTGAAACGGGAAGTTCGGCTTTTGGCAGCTCGGACAGGGAAGATAGCCCGAATACCCTGAGAAATTTATCTGTTGTCGCGTACAGCATCGGACGACCCGGGGCTTCCATTCTGCCGCATACCTCAATAAGATTTTTATCTATAAGCGATGTCATGGCGTAAGAAGAATCGACCCCTCGGATACTGTCAACATCAGAGCGCGTCACAGGCTGATTGTACGCCACTACCGCCAAGGCTTCCAAAGTGGAGGCTGACAGATTTCCGCCTCTTTTTATACCGAGAGCTTCACGTATATATGGCAGATACTGTTCTTTTGTGACAAGCTGGCAGGTGTCGGGGAAAGTCAGAAGCAATATTCCGCGTACACTGTCCTTTGAGTTATATTCGTCAAGCATCGACCCGACTATATTTTTTACCTCGCGTATTCCTATTCCCAAAACCTGCGAGAGCTTCTCGTATGAGACCGGGTGACCGGCGGCAAATAAAATCGCTTCTACAGCCGCATGCAGATTAGTTATCGGATTTGTCTCTTCATTCATTTATTCTGCCTCCGTTTGGCAACTCCGACACCATGTAGTCGTTTGTGCTTTGATAGTCTGTATCCGGATGTCCGTGGCTTTCGACCGGAATATATTCTTCATTTATTACAAATTCAGCCTCTTCGCCGTATATTGACTGAATACCCAAGTCATCCTCAGAGATGAGAATTTTTCTGATTTTTATTAGTTCAAGAATACCAAGGAAAATAGCTATCATATCGGGCAGTGACACAGCGTCCTGCAGCAGTTCTTTCATCGAGGTCTTGCGCTTTTTTTTCATGTGCGTCAGGATGCCGGCGATTTTTACTTCTACCGAGACAATAGGGGAGCTTATCATGGGAGTAAAGTCGGATTTGTCGGGTTTAGGTCTGTTTTCATTATATGTGAGGATTCGGCGCACCGCGGCATACAGGCTTTGAGGATCCTGATCCGCGACAAAAGTCTTGTCGGTCGAAATTTCGTCCGTGTCCTTTTCGGTTCGTCCGCTGTAGACAGGGTAGAGCAGAGCCAGCTTTTTGGCGGCTTCTTTTGCCTGAGCGTATTTGATAAGCGCATCGGCAAGCGCGGCGCGCGGGTCTTCCTCATCTTCTTTGATTTTCGGCAGCAGCATTTTGCTTTTTATCAGCATGAGCTCGCTTGCCATAACCAGAAATTCCGACGCCAGCTCCATATCAAGCTGTTTTGCGGCGCTGATGTATTCCATATATTGGTCGCATATAAGCGATATCGGAATGTCTTCAATGTTGACCTTGTTTTTTTGGATAAGTGAAATGAGGAGGTCAAGCGGTCCGTCAAATTTTTCAAGGTGATAGCTTATGGCTTCCATTAATGACCTCCGTTGAGTTTGATTTCAGTTAAAACAGGATATTTAAAAACAAATTGACAAGCGGTTCGAATATAAATCCGTATATTTTGTCCGCGACCCAAGAAAATGGCGAAAAATTGAAAAAGTTCGAGCAGACCAACAGGACGATAAACACTCCGAGCAGAATTTGTCTTTCGTATCTCATTATGCCGAAATATTTGTCCGCCGGCAGGAATGAAAGCATGAATCTTGAGCCGTCAAACGGCGGTACGGGAATGAGATTGAACACCATCAGTATCAGATTGTATATGCCGAACAAATAAAAAAACAAATAGGCAAAGTAAAAAATATTTATTGTAAGCTGATCCGAACCGGAAAAGTAAAATTTTGTGTAAAAAGCATAGAAAAACGAGCTTAAAACAGTGCCGATGACGCCGAGTAAAAGGTTCATGGCGGGACCGGCGAGCGCGGTTATCGCCATTCCTCTTTTGGGATTGTTGAAATTCCTCGTGTTTATTGGAACAGGCTTTGCCCATCCGTATCCTATCAGCAGCATACAGATAAGCCCCAGAGCGTCGATGTGTTTTATGGGATTCAGAGTTAATCTGCCGAGATTGCGGGCGGTTGGGTCTCCGCATTTGTAGGCGACATATCCGTGAGCGGCTTCATGAAAGGAAAGCGCGATTATAATTACCGGAAGACTCAGCAAAAGGTTTATTACTACACTCCGCCAGTCTCCGTTGAAAAATGAAAAAAGCATTTGACTTCCTCCTTACCCGACAGGATTATCGAGACAATCGTTTTTAATTAAATCCTCGTAGGATTCGCGTCTTACGACAATTCTGGCTTGTCCGTCTTTTACCATTATCACGGGGGGACGCGGTATTCTGTTGTAGTTTGAAGCCATTGAATAATTGTACGCTCCGGTTACGAGCACCGCAAGGATGTCTCCTCGCTTTGCCTTTTGTATATCCATATTCTCACCTATAAGGTCGCCTGACTCGCAGCACCGTCCGGCAACGGTTGCTTTGTAATCCTTTGGTTTATCGGCACGGTCGGCAATGCAGACCGTGTATTCGGATTGGTATAAAGCATACCGAGGGTTGTCGGGCATACCGCCGTCTACAGAGATATAGTTTTTGAATCCGGGGATTTCCTTTACGGAACCTACCGTGTAAAGCGTAATTCCCGCCGCCGCCACAAGCGAACGCCCGGGTTCAAGTCTGACGAGCGGCGTTTTTATGTCATGTGCCCGGCAGAATTTGTTTATCACTTCCGCCATGTCTCCGATGGCAGCCGCATAGTCGATGTACGGGTCATTGTCGGTATATTTTACTCCTAATCCTCCGCCTAAGTTGAGCTCGTTTATTTCAAATCCGCCGCATTCTTTTTTGATTTCGGATATAAATTTAATCATAATATCCGCCGCCGAGGCAAAAGGCTTTACGTCAAATATCTGTGAGCCGATATGACAATGCAGTCCGTTAAGTTTTATATTTGGCAGTTTGAGAGCGTCTTTTACGATTTCCATCGCCTGCCCGGTGGAGATGGCGTTTCCGAATTTTGAGTCCACGTTTCCGGTACTTATGGCTTTGTGGGTGTGCGGGTCTATGCCGGGAGTGATTCTGAGCAGAATATTCTGAACAATATTACGCCGCGCCGCTTCGGAATTGACAGCCAGAAGCTCATCGATATTGTCAACGACAAAAGTGCCCACGCCCATGTCCATGGCGTCTTTGATATCCCGGTCGGTTTTGTTGTTGCCGTGAAAATAAATTCTTTCGGCGGGGAATCCGGCCGCGCGCGCGGTGAAAAGCTCGCCTCCCGACACACAGTCTACGCCAAGACCTTCTTCTTTCGCTATTTTATAAATCTCGGCAAAGCATAAAGCTTTTGAGGCGTACAGGGGCAAGGCTCCCTTGCCGAAATTTTTTTCTGCCGCCTGCATATATGTTCTCATGTTTTGCCTTATTGTGTTTTCATCCATAACGTAGGCAGGGGTTCCGAATCTTTCGGCAAGCTCAAGCGTGTCGATCCCCCCTATGGTAAGGTGACCTTCGCCGTTGACAGACAGGTGAGGGTATAAAATCATTCTTATTTTCCTTTCGACTTGTTCGCAGATTATAAATGCAATTTGTTGACTCTTATTTTATGGATTCTGTTTCTCGGGAGAGAGCCGGATACTGTCCGGATGGATAAATGTTTAAAGATTTATACCGGATAAACTCGCGACGGCGCTCCACAGCTCCTTTTTTCCTTCGCCGTTTAGAGATGAAAACGCGATGACCGGAGTCATTGGCTTGATGTCTTTATCGGAGCTTATCTGTTCTAAGCACAATGCCCTTTCGGTCTTGTTCAGCTTGTCAATTTTGGTCACGACAATAATATAGGGCATCCCCATGCTGTTCATCCAGTCAAGCATCATTCGGTCGGCTTCGGTTATGCGGGCGCGGCTGTCGATAAGCTGCGCCACGCCTTTTATCAGATCCGAGTTTTTGTTATTGGTAAAGTACCCGTCGGTAAGCTTTGACCATTTTTCCTTGTCGGCGGGATTTCTCGCGGCGTATCCATACCCCGGAAGGTCTACGAGAAACATTTTTCCGTCAATTTCATAAAAATTTACGGTAATGGTTTTCCCGGGAGTAGAGGAGACCCGTGCCAATGATTTTCTGCTCAGAAGGGTATTTATCAGCGAACTTTTTCCGACATTTGAACGTCCGGAAAGCGCTATCTGAGGTACAGGCTCTGATGGAAACTGGCTTGTAAGTCCGGCTGTCATTTTAAGGCTTACGTTTTGTATATTTAGTCCCATTTGCTTATGATATACCTTTCTTTGATTTTTCGGTTGCCGGGCTTTGTCTGATAAAAAACCGGATTATCTGAAATTTTACAGCCGACAGACAAAAACAATATTGATATCTTCATCTTCTATTATATACCAAAAGGTCGGAACAGTCAATATATATTTCAATAAAATTGTATTACTGTGGTTTTTTTGCGTCGGATTTTAAAATTACACAATGTTTCTTGTGATTTCCGGCTTGTGTTTTGCCTGGGCAAAAAGCAGATTTTCGCTTTTTTCGGATTTTTCGTTGATTTTAACGGGGACTGCAAGCGCGTTATTCAACACATCCGATGCTTTACTGCAGGGAATAAAGGTTATGTTTTCACGCACCAGAGAGTCGGTCTTCTCAATATCTTTAAGGTTTTCCGCGGGTATAAGAACTGTTTTGACCCCTGCCGCGTATGCCGCCATGGTTTTTTCTCTCAGTCCGCCTATGGCAAGTACATTTCCCCGAAGGGTTATTTCACCTGTCATCGCAATATCGTGCCTGACGGGAATTCCGCTCAGGGCGCTGACAAGCGCGGTGAGCATGGTTACTCCGGCAGAAGGACCGTCCTTCGGTACGGCGCCTTCGGGAACATGTATGTGAATGTCTTTGGTTTTGTAAAAATCGGAGGGTATGCCATAAAGGTGTGCCAGCTGACGCACACATGAATAAGCCGCTTTCGCCGATTCTTTCATCACGTCTCCGAGGCTGCCCGTTAGTTCAAGCTTGCCGTCCCCGTCCATGACGGCAACTTCTATTTTAAGCAGATCTCCCCCTGCCTGAGTATAGGCAAGACCGTTTACCACTCCGACCTCGTCGGCTTGAGCTATCGTTTCCGGAAGGATCTTTTCGGGACCCAGGTATGACTTTACGTCCTGAGCGTCAATGCAAAGATGCTTCTGCCCGGTCTCGATTATCTGCAAAGCCGCGCGTCTGCACAACGCGCCAAGTTCTCTTTCAAGGTTTCTTACACCGGACTCTCTTGTGTAGCAGTCTATAATTTTTGAAACCGCGTCGTCGGTTATTTTGACCGTGCGACGGCTGAGTCCGTGCTTTTTGAGCTGTTTGGGCATGAGATGGTTCTTGGCTATGTTGAGCTTTTCGGTCTTTGTATATGTGTTCAGCTCGATTATTTCCATTCTGTCTATCAAAGGTCTCGGCACCGTGTCCAAAGTGTTGGCCGTGGCGATGAAAATGCAGTCCGACAGGTCAAAGGGAAGTTCTATGAAGTGATCCCTGAAAAACCTGTTTTGTTCGGGGTCAAGCACTTCAAGCATTGCGCTTGCCGGGTCGCCGCGGCTGTCCGAGGTCATTTTGTCTATTTCGTCAAGCAGTATCAGAGGATTTCTGACTCCCGCCTGATTGACGGCGGCTATTATGCGCCCCGGCATAGCCCCGACGTATGTTTTTCTGTGACCGCGTATATCCGCCTCGTCACGCACGCCGCCGAGCGAGACCCGCACGTATTTGCGTTTCATCGCCCGCGCCAGTGACGCCGCCACCGAGGTTTTGCCCACTCCGGGAGGACCGACAAGACACAGAATCTGTCCTTTTATCTCGGGGTTGAGCTGTTTTACCGCCAAGAACTCAAGCAACCGTTTTTTTACGTCTTCGAGTCCGTAGTGGTCGCCGTCGAGAATTTTGCGCGCGGTTTCAATATTTGTACGGTCTTTTGTTTCCTTGTTCCACGGCAGAGACAGGCACGTCTCGAGATAGTTCGCAAGTACGTTTGCTTCAGCCGAGCCGAAAGGAGTTTTTGAGAGCTTGTCGTTTTCCTTCAGAAGCTTATCCCTTACCTCATCGCTGAGGTTGAGTTTCATTATCTTTTCGCGGAAATCGTCGGAGTCGTTCATGTTTTCGCCGAGCTCCTCCTGTATGGCTCTCATCTCCTCGCGAAGATAGTATTCTCTTTGGGATTTGTTTATTTTTGCCTGAGTTTTTTTATGTATGTCGGTCTCGCATTCAAGAATTTCCGCCTCATGTTCCATTATCGAAAGAAGAGTTTCTATGCGTTTGTAAGGCTCGAATATGTGAAGGATGTCAAGCTTATCCTCGTATTTCACAAGTATATTTGAAGCGATGAAATCCGCCATCATAACCGGGCTTTTTATTGACTTTAAGGTGTTGTACATCTCCTTTGACACGGTAGGGAGCATACGTATAATTCTTTCAACCGAGCTTAACATCTCCCGCCTGTATGCCTCTCCGCGTATGCTTCCTTCTTCGGGAATTGCGATGGTTTTGCATATTGCGTCTGCCGTGCAGAAATTTCCGGTACGTCTGTGCGAATTTACGATGGCTCTTGACAGTCCTTCCGCCACCACCCGGATTACGCCGTCGCCGGATTTTACAAGCTGTTTTATTCTGACGACAGTGCCTACGTCAAAGAGTTCTTGGGAATTGTCCGTCTCGGACGCTTCTGTTCTCAGAACCGGCACCGCAATGGCAAGATGAATGCTTGACGCCGCATCCCTTACCGCTTCGTCAGACCCGTAAATATCGGGACTTACTTCAAAATTTATTATTTCGGAAGGAAATACCACCACTCCGTCTACGGCGATTAACGGAAGCGAAAGTTTTTCCACTTTTTCTATGTATTGTGACATTAATTTATATCCTCTCGTATTATCGTGAATTAAATAACATATTGATATATGCCGTAACAGCCATACATGATATGCGGCAAAATATATCAATTATAATATTATAACATAAAAACACGCTTTTTTCCATAGAGTTCCCAGAATATTTACAAATTTATATGACTGTTAATATTGGAATTTACAGGAGAAATTACGTGTCTGAAATATTTAATTCTATAATTTGGAATTGTGTCATTATTGCCAAAATTGTCATACATATTACCCCCGAAAATTTAACATATATTTAATTTGACGAAATTTGTGCCGAAAAATCGTACATATTGAATATTTACAAATCAGGCATTAAGGTGTATAATTAAAGTCCAGGCAAAGAAAGGTCAGAGTGTTGTTCTTTGCAGGATTTATGCACAGCCGTGATTGTGTGGGCGGAATATCAATCTAATGATATCAAACGCGCTTTCAAATTTCGGTCTGTGCTTTTTTATTTGCTTTCGCGTTGTATGTGCCGAAATGATATGTTTTAATGGAAACCTGCCCAAAGATATGGCATGACGCGTTTATCGCAAAAAACGTATCAGTAGTTGAAAAAATATGATAAATAGGGGGATTTTGAGATTTGATTGTGCAATATAAATAATTTTTCATGATAAAATATGTCTATAATTATGATTGACAAAAGTATCTTTTTTTGATAATATAAATACAAATGTAAAATCTTGATGAAAATTGTAGATAAAAGCGCTTTTTGCGGTTGTTTTTTCAAATAGCTGTATTGATTAAGCTGAAATTTGCGGAGACCCTTTAGGATTTGATGGTCAATGCTCTTACACAACCCTCATTTCGTTTGCGGCATTAAATATTATCTGCTGGAGCATGATATCGATAGACAAGTTGATTTTTTCAAAAAGGACAATAACGGCAATTCTCTTAATATACTCTCCGTTGAACATTATAGGCGTTGCCATGCCGGCATGGCTGAACAGTATATTAGGATATCTTATCGGGACCATTCTTTGTTTTGCGATTTATCTTTTGGAGCTTGTGGTATTTCGTAAAAGATGGTATACATTGTGGTGTAAAAAACCGAGGGGGTAAAAATTATAATTTTGGAGGACAATTATGATACTTTTATGGCTGCTGCTGTTTATTGCCGTTATAGTGTTTTTGAAATATGCTTATTTGATTACCAAAAGATTACTTCTTATCGGGAAAATAAAAAAGAAAATAAAAAAGCAAAACGGCGGTCTGCGATATTTCCGCAATCCGCTGAGTTCGGTTTTCAGGCATGACGGCGGCATTGATTTAACTGTATCGTGTCATGAAAAAAACATCGCGGTTTCTGTTCTGACAACGCCGTTTCATCGGGTGCGATACCATTTTAACGATAACGGCTTGTTGGAACTGATTGTCGAGCGGCGCGGAGTATTTATTACAAATCGCAATAGACCTAATATAAGCAGTGTAATGGACAGATATCACACTGTCCGCAGATACAGAATTGAGTTTGATGATTCGGAAGCCGAAAATGAATCTCAAAGATATGTAATCCTGAATCCCGCGCCGATTTCGGTAAGCAAGGTTGACGGCTCAAAAATCACTGCTTTGTGTGACGACGATATTTTGTTTGACCGGATAAAAGTCTGTGGCTTGAAGTATTTTCTTGAAAACGTGATTTGATTATATACGGATTCTGTTTTGGGTGGATTATTATTTTCCGCCTCGTATATGCCGTAACGGCGCAAATAAGCGATATCAATAAATATTTTTACTGCCGCTTGACGTTTACGCGCTTCTTGTGCTATAATATTCGGGAAGTTCCTCTGATATGGCTTTTAGTGTTGTGGTGACTCTATTATACCATATCTTTGATGGACTTCCTATCCTTTTTGGGTCATATCTATTTACAACGCAGACAAAAATCAAAAAAATTTTGATTTCGGTATTGACAAAACACCAAAATTGTGATATAATAACATAAAATAAAGTGAAGCTCCCGCTTCCACCCTGAGGAATTGTCTGTCAGCGGTCAATAATTTCTTGCTCCGGAGTAGTTTCGGGGGTTTTGCGCGCGGGGGCTTGCTTCGGCGCTTTTTTGTTTGATTCTGCAAAAAAGATTTCAAAACAACAAACACTCTTTTATCATGGAGGTGAAAGACCATAGCAGCAAATAACTCTAAGGACACTCTTGTCAATGAGGAAATTGATTTCCCGGAAATCCGCGTAATCGCGGCGGACGGCGAACAGCTCGGAATAATGAGTTCCGAAAAGGCGCTTCACATGGCGTACGACAAGGGACTCGACCTTGTTGTGATGTCGGCTCAGGCCAATCCGCCGGTATGCAAAATAATGGATTTCGGCAAATACAGATTTGAGCGCGAAAAAAGGGAAAAAGAAGCGAAGAAAAAGCAGCAGACGGTGGAAATCAAGGAGATTCAGCTTTCTCCCCGCATAGATACTCATGATTTTGAAACCAAAGCCAAACAGGCACGGAAATTTCTTGATGCCGGAAATAAGGTTCGCGTGGTTATGAGGTTCCGCGGAAGAGAGATGAGTCATATGGCAATCGGGCGTGAAATCATTGACAAATTCAGCGAGAGCTGCGCCGACAGCGGAGTCGTTGACAAAAAGCCGTCGGTTGACGGAAGAGTGATGAGTATGGTTATTTCTCCGGTTTCTCAGAAATCGGCTAAATAAATAGTCAGTTATAACTGAATTAAGACGTCCCCGCCTAAAAGGCGGGCGCCGCTTGATTTTTTTCGGTGGAGAGGTACAATCTTGCGCCGGAAAAATTAAATGAAGGGGCTTAGCCCTTATTGAAATTCTGCCCTGACAGAGCAGTTCTATAAACGGTCGGTTCTGACCGGTCGGTTGAGAAAGGAATGGGAATAATATGGGAAAAATCAAGACACATAAGGCATCTGCCAAAAGATTTTCCGTAACGGGAACGGGCAAGGTCAAATTCAATCACTGCCATCACCGTCACAATCTGGGTCTTAAGACGCAAAAGAGAAAGAGACATCTCAGAACCGGCGCCATAATGAGCGAGTCAATGGCTCCGAATATCAGAAGAATGATTCAGAAATAAAACACAAAGGCGTGGCATCCGGTGTTTTTACAGGACAATAAAGGTGCCTTGTCGGTCGGGCTGTCCTTTCGGGCGGCAATCGGTTAATTAAGTGCGTACGGCGAAAGCCGGCTTTATGGAGGATTAAAATGGCAAGAATAAAAGGTGCGCTTACAACGCGTAAAAGAAGAAAAAAGGTACTGAAGGCCGCCAAAGGTTATTGGGGAGCCAAATCAAAGCATTTTAAGATGGCTAAACAGGCCGTCATGAAAAGCGGCAATTATGCATTTGCGGGACGCAAAGCGAGAAAAAGAGATATGCGCAGACTTTGGATAACAAGAATATCCGCGCAGTCAAAGGTATGCGGAATGAACTATTCCACATTTATGAACGGTCTTAAAAAAGCCGGGATCACTCTCAACAGGAAGATGCTTGCGGAGCTTGCGGTTTCCGACAAAGAGGCGTTTGCGGCTCTCGCGGAACAGGCAAAAGCGGCTCTTTGAGGCTATCATATAAAACCCGGTTAAAACTTACCGGGTTTTTGTCATACATAGGGAGTAAAATCAACTACACGGAAAGGCGTTAAAATGGAGTCTGAAAATCCGGTTGTCACTTCAAGGCAAAACAGATTTGTCGCGCAGCTTTGTGCTCTTGAGGACAAAAAAGCGCGCGAGAATACACATTTGTTCAGATTTGACGGAGTTAAGCTTTTGTGCGAGGCGGTAAGGCACGGGGTTGAAATAGCATACGCGGCGGTCTGTGAGAAACAGGCGGACGAGGTATGGAACAAGCTTTGGGCTGTAGGAAAAATGAGACCTTCCGAAATCGGCTGTAAATTTGTATATGTCTCGGAGTCGGTTTTTAAAAAAATTTCTGAAGAAAAAGCTCCCGAGGGCATAATATGTGCCGCAAAACATATTGACAAATTTCATAAAAGCGTTAAAATATATAATAAGGATGTTTACGCGCCCGACAAAAGCGAAAAAATATTGCTGCTTGATTCGGTGCGGGACCCTTCAAATGTGGGAGCCGCAATAAGAAGCGCGGCTGCGTTCGGCGCAGACCGGATCATAATGGGAGGCGGATGCGCGGATATATACAACCCCAAAACCATAAGAGCGTCCATGGGAACATTGTTCGGCATGAAAATAGATCGGGTGAGCGGTATGAAAGACGCGGTTTTGTTTTTGAGGAACAGCGGCAGAAAGGTGTATGCCGCGGCATTGGGACACGCCGCCAAAAAGCTCGGACATGACGCGCTTGAAAAAGACGCTTGCGTGATTATAGGAAACGAAGGGCACGGTCTGAGTGACGAGGTGATTTCAGCATGTACGGGCTGCGTGTATATTCCGATGTCTGAGGGCGTGGAGTCGCTCAACGCCTCTGTGGCGGCGGCGGTGATCATGTGGGAGTTTTTCGGGAAATACAACTGAAAATATCTTTACGTATTTGTTTTGACCTGTTTGGGCGAGAGGAGGAAAACCAAAGTGAAAAATGCGCAGAAGTGGGTGTGGCTTTCGCTCAAGTGCGGAGCCGGAAGCTCCGAGCTTATGAATCTCATTGAGAGCATGGGAACCGTCGGGAAAATATACGAGTCAGGTTTTGAGGATTATATGTCTGCCGGTGTAAGCGAAAGGCTTGCCTGTCTGCTGTGCGAAAAGGATATGGAACAGGCTTCAAAGGTAATGTATTATTGCGAAAGATACCGCATAGGGATCTTATGCTATGATGACGAAGAGTACCCGAAAAGCCTGAAATCACTTCCCAATCCTCCGGCGGTGCTTTATTGGTCCGGCAACCTCCCCGACCTTAACAGGAGACTATGCATATCTGTCGTGGGAACCCGGAAAATGAGCGATTACGGGATGAGAGCCGCGTATAAAATCGCGTATGAAACCGCTGCCGCCGGCGCCGTGATAATAAGCGGCATGGCGCTCGGGATAGACGGTGTGGCGGCTTGCGCGGCGGTTACGGCGGGCGGCAGTACGGTGGCGGTTCTCGGGTGCGGAATTGATATAGTATATCCGAAATGTCACCGAAAGCTTGAAGAAATTATCAGGCGTCACGGCGCCGTGATTACGGAATTTCCTCCGGCTACCGAACCGCACGGATATAATTTTCCCATACGCAACAGAATAATCAGCGGTCTGGGTCAGGGGACGGTTGTCATCGACGCGGACGTGGGAAGCGGAGCTATGATTACCGCCAAAAACGCGATATTGCAGGGAAGGGATATTTATGCCGTTCCCGCCAATATTGACGGCGAAAACAGCTCGGGGACAAACGCGCTTATACGCGACGGAGCGGTCGCGGTATTGTGCGGCAGGGATATTATAAGCAATTATTCTTATATTTATCACGACAGCATTGATATGGCAAGACTGACCAATGCCGAAAAGAGATCTGAATTTGACCCGCGGGCGATACGGAATATGGAAATAGGGGTCAGAAAATTTGTTCCCGGACGCTTTGATAACAAAAATTCTTCCGATTTTTCGGATAAAATTTCGATTGGCGGCGAAAGAACCGAAAGAGAAATAAAAGCTCGAAGCAGTTTTGACCGACGCCCGAATGAAGAGAAAAATTCCTCAAAATCCGATGGCGTGAGTATCGACGGACATGAAAAAATAAATAATAAGAATGAGACCGGAATGAGCGGCAGGGCTGATGAAAATATTCATACGTCTGACAATTCGTCGGAAATATTTGATTCTCTGAGCGAAAAGCAAAAGAAGATCTTTGAGGAAATCCCGATTGACAGAGCCGTAACCGTTGACAGTCTCACAAAACTGGGATTTACAATGGGCGAGGTTATGGCGTCGCTTACGGTGCTTGAGATAAAAGGGCTTATATCGTCCCTGCCGGGAGCGCTGTATATACGAAAGTAGCGTATAGATTTGATTATTTAATTTGAATTGTTTTTGATTTTGTCTGTCAGGGCGCTGCCCTAACGGTTTATATATATTTTGAAAGGAAAAGCAAATGTCTAATCTTGTTATAATGGAGTCGCCTTCCAAGGCAAATACGGTCAAGGGCTATCTTGGCTCAAATTATAAAGTGGTGGCAACGGTGGGGCATATAAGGGATTTGCCCAAGTCGTCCCTCGGAGTGGATATAGAGCATAATTTTGAGCCGCATTATATAAATATCAGAGGTAAGGGAGACCTTATAAAAGAAATCAAAAAGGAGGCTAAATCGGCAAACAAGATATTTCTCGCCACTGACCCTGACCGTGAGGGAGAGGCTATAGCGTGGCATTTGGCGACGGCACTTGATATTCCGATTGAGAAAACCCAGAGAGTCACTTTTAACGAGGTTACCAAAAATGTTGTAAAAAACTCAATAAAGCAGCCAAGGCAGATTGACATGAATGTCGTGAATGCGCAGCAGGCAAGAAGGATACTTGACAGGATAGTCGGATATAAGCTTTCGCCGCTGCTCTGGAAGACGGTAAAAAGCGGTCTTTCGGCGGGACGGGTACAGTCGGTCGCCACAAAAATTATAGTTGAAAGAGAAAATGAGATAAGAATATTCAAGCCGGTTGAATATTGGACCATAGACGCCGACCTTATTACCGATGACGGGAAAAAACTTACCGCTCATTTTTACGGAGACCGTGACGGCAAACTCAGGCTTGAAAATGAAGAACAGACGATGAAAATCGTTGACGCCGTAAGCGGGAAAAAATTTAACGTGGACAAAGTCAGAAAAACTACGAGACATAAATCCCCCGCACCGCCGTTTATTACGTCCACTCTTCAGCAGGAGGCGTCCAAAAAGCTCGGATTTCAGTCGCAACGCACCATGCGGGTCGCCCAGGAGCTTTATGAGGGCATAAATTTAGGCTCCGGGAACGGAGGAGTTCAGGGTCTTATCACATATATGCGTACCGACTCATTAAGGATTTCGTCCGAAATTCAGGACCTCACCCGCGTTTTTATCACCGAAAGATACGGAGCGGATTACAATACCGAGGAGCCGAGAATATACAAATCGAAATCCGGGGCGCAGGACGCGCATGAGGCGATACGACCGGTCAATGTAGAGCTTGAGCCTCAAAAGATCAAGCAGCATCTTACTTCCGACCAATTCAAGCTCTATAAGCTTATTTGGGAGAGATATGTGTCAAGCCAGATGCAGTCCGCCCGGCTTTCCGCGACGGCGGTTGACTTTGAGTGCTCCGGATATATATTCAAGACCGCCGGGTATACGGTGACTTTTCCCGGATATATGGCGGTATATGAGGAAAGCGAGGATGACACTCAGAAGAACGATACGGATGAGCCGGGTGAACAGAGGGACGCGAAAATTCCCGAGCTTAACGAAGGAGAGCAGCTCATTTCGGATAATATTGATCCCGGGAAGCATTTTACCGAGCCGCCTCCGAGATACAATGAGGCTTCGCTGATTAAATTTCTTGAGGAACGCGGCATAGGAAGACCAAGCACATACGCTACAATAATCACTACTATAATAAGCCGGAACTATGTAAAACGAGAGGGAAAGGCTCTGGTGCCTACCGAACTTGGGGAAATTACCACCGATCTTATGAATGAAAACTTCGCAAGCATCGTAGACTATAAGTTTACCGCCGATATCGAGACAGAGCTCGACGAAATAGAGCGCGCGGAGCTGAGTATGCAGCAGCTGCTTGAAAGTTTTTGGAGTGATTTTTCAAAACAGCTTGATACCGCGCAAAAGCGTCTTGAAAGCTCGGACATAAAAATTCCTATTGAAGAGACGGATATGATATGCGAAAAGTGCGGAGCCAGAATGATCGTTAAGACCGGAAGATACGGAAAATTCGCCGCATGTCCGAATTATCCGAAGTGCCGTAATACAAAGCCGCTTATAAGCGAGACAAACGCGGAGGTTTCTCAGTCGGGCGAGACCGGAGACGGAAAGGTTGAGACGGCGGATTTCAAGTGCGAAAAATGCGGCTCTGACATGATTCTGAGAACCGGTAAATACGGAAGTTTTTATGCCTGTGTCAATTATCCCGAGTGTAAATATACAAGACCTAAAACCAAGGATATCGGGGTGGCATGTCCGAAATGCGGCGCGCGCGTGGTTATGAAGTACGGTAAAAACAGGACGGTTTTTTACAGCTGTGAAAGATATCCCGAATGTGATTTTTCATCTTGGGATATGCCTGTCAACGAGAAATGTCCCGTATGCGGAGAAATACTTTTCCGAAAAAAGGGAAAACCTATACTTGTATGTCATAATAAGGATTGCGGGTATTCCAGACAGATAGTGGATGACCAAAAAACGGAAAACGGAGGATCGGACGAGGGCGACGCCTGAAGATTCCGCTTCACTCGGTTTTTAGCTTGAAACAGAATAAATAAAAAGGAATAATTAATGGAAAAGGATATTTCGATTGATATATACGGAGCGGGTCTTGCGGGATGTGAGGCGGCTTGGCAGGCTTCAAAAATGGGATTGCATGTAAGACTTACTGAGATGAAGCCACGCAGGTTTACCCCGGCGCATCATTCCGAGGGTTTTGCGGAGCTTGTCTGCTCAAATTCTTTGAGATCTGACAGGCTTACAAACGCGGTGGGACTTTTGAAAGAGGAAATGTCGCGAATGGGGTCGTTGATTATGGAAGCGGCATACCGCACAAGAGTCCCCGCCGGGTCTGCCTTGGCGGTGGACAGAAATCTGTTTTCCGAATATATAACCGAGAAAATAAGACAGAATAAAAATATAGAAGTAATCGAGGGCGAGGCGGCGTCCGTTAGGGGCGATTCGGTTACTATAATAGCCACGGGACCGCTCACGAGCGACGCTTTGGCTGAGTACATCCGGAACGGGTTGGGCATAGGCAGTCTGCATTTCTTTGACGCCGCCGCTCCGATTGTGGACGCTTCGACTGTTGACAGAGATATTGTGTATGAGGCGTCAAGATACGATAAGGGAGACGCGGATTATCTAAACTGCCCCATGTCCGAGGAGCAGTACAGCCGTTTTTACCATGAGCTGACAGGAGCGAAAGAGGCAGAGCTCAAGGAATTTGACAGAGAGAGCATGAAAGAATTGCAGGTCTTTGAGGGCTGTATGCCGATAGAGGTTATGGCAAAAAGAGGATATGACACTTTGAGGTACGGACCTCTCAAGCCGGTAGGACTTGTCGATAAGCGTACCGGGAAAGAGGCTTACGCGGTGGTTCAGCTGCGCAAGGAAAACGCGGAGGGGAGCATGTATAACCTTGTCGGGTTTCAGACGCATCTTACTTTCCCCGAACAAAAAAGAGTTTTCCGTATGATTCCGGGACTTGAAAACGCGGAGTTTCTGCGTTACGGAGTCATGCACAGAAATACATATCTTTCGTCGCCCGACTGCCTTTGCGCGGATTATTCCATGAGATCCAGACCCGATATCTTTTTCGCGGGTCAGATGACGGGAGTTGAGGGATACGTGGAGTCGGCGGGGTCCGGACTTGTCGCGGGAATAGGCGCGGCATTGCGGGCGCTCGGAAAGGAGCCGCTGATATTTCCCAAAACAACCATGTTGGGCGCGATGGCGAATTATGTGAGCTCGGGGAATTTGAGCGGGAATTTTGTTCCGATGAACGCGAATTTCGGCATTATTGAGCCGCTTGAGCATAGAGTCAAGGGAGGAAAATTGGCTAAATATGAAGTTTACGCGCAGCGTTCACTACAGGATATAGAAAGATTTTCCCAATTACTTGAAGCCTATAAAAATTGAGTTTTATGATGATATATACATGGGCGAGACGGAGAAATCCATGAAATAAATGTGTCCGTGTGCATAAGATATTATATTTTACAGAGTATTATGCGTGAGGTCACGCTATGAGTTTGCGCTTGCCGCAGACGGCAGAAAGGCACGGTGGGTTATTGAAATGAGAATTATTGCCGATATAATGGGCGGGGACAACGCTCCGCTTGAAACGCTCAGAGGCGTTTGCCAGGCGGCGGGCGAGGAATATTCGCGGGATGTTGAATTTGTACTTGTCGGGGACGAGGATAAAATCAGAAAAACCGCGGACGAGAATTTGCTGGATATCGGAAAATTTGAAATTCTTCATGCCGCCGATACAATACTTATGACCGATGAGCCGATGTCAGTTATGAAAGAAAAAAGCGAGTCTTCGATGGCAAAAGGGCTTAAATTGCTTTCTTCGGGAGAAGGAGACGCGTTTGTAAGCTGCGGCAACACTGGAGCGCTGTTTACCGGAGCGTCTCTTATCGTGAGAAAGGTCAGAGGTATTCAGCGCGCGGCAATCGCCACGGTGCTTCCTTTCACTCCGCCGCTGCTGCTCATTGATTCGGGAGCCAATGTCAAGGTTAATGAGGAATATCTGTTGCAGTTCGCGGCTATGGGAACCGCGTATATGCGCGCGATATATGAGGTCACGAGTCCGAGAGTAGGGCTTATCAACAACGGGAGCGAGGACTGTAAGGGCACCGAGTTACAGATTTCGGCTTTCAGACGGCTTTCGGAAAGTAAGCTTATAAATTTTATCGGCAATGTAGAGGGGAATATGCTGGCGTTTGACGTGTGCGACGTCGCGGTCTGCGACGGGTTTACCGGAAACATTGTACTTAAAACCGTTGAGGGGATGGGAAAGCTTTTCGGCAGAGAGCTGAAAAATATTTTCAAAGCCAACCCTATGACTGCCGTGGCTTCGCTGATGGTAAGAAAACAGCTGTCGGATTTCAAAAAGAATTTTGACTCTACCGAACATGGAGGAGCGCCGATTCTCGGTATATCAAAAACGGTTATTAAGGCCCACGGGTCTTCAAACGCCAACGCCTTTAAAAACGCCGTAAAGCAAGCCATAAATTGTCAGCGCACCGGAGTGACCGGGATAATCGCGGAGGAAGCCGTAAAGTATGCCGAGGAAAAAAAGTCAATGTCGGCTGCACAGCGAAATTGAAGTGAGATATTTTTAAAGAATTCAAATACTTACAAAAAGGTGGAATTTCTGTGATAAATAAAATTGCAAGAGGAGAACTTGAAAAAAGAATAGGCTACGATTTTAAAGACAAAACGCTTCTGGAAAGGGCGTTGACGCATTCGTCCTATTCCAATGAGTCCGGGGTAAAAAATCATCACCTGCTGTGTAATGAAAGGCTTGAGTTTTTAGGGGACAGTGTTTTATCAATAATCACAAGCGAGTATCTTTACAATAATTTCGAGGAATGTCCGGAGGGAGAACTGACAAGGATGCGCGCTGACACGGTTTGTGAAAAGGCGCTTTCGGGTTATGCCGAGCAGATTCAGCTTGGAAAATATCTGCTTTTGGGAGTCGGTGAGGAAAAAAACGACGGCAGAAACAGAAAATCCATATTGGCGGATGCTTTTGAGGCGTTGCTGGCGGCGGTTTTTATCGACGCGGGGAATGACGGCATCAATTCCGTAAAAAAATTTTTACTCCCGTTTATACAAGAAGAACTGAAGGCCGGGCTGAAAAGCACCGGATTTGCAGACCCCAAAACTCTGCTTCAGCAGTTTGTGCAGCAGGAGGAGGGCGACGTCCTGAAATATGTTATTGTAGGCGAACACGGTCCTGACCATCAGAAGGAATTTGAGGCGGAGGCAAGACTTAACTCAAATGTTATCGGCAAAGGAAAGGGGAAGTCCAAAAGAGAGGCAGAACAAAACGCCGCCAAAGAGGCGCTTGAGCTTTTTAACGTCACCGATATATAAAAATTATAATTTTGACCGATAATCATATTGTGTGTTTATTTTAAGTGTACTTGATATATGAAAAAGCATGTAAATATACCGATTTTTATTCCACATCTGGGATGTCCCAATATGTGTGTTTTTTGCAATCAGCGCTCTATTTCCGGCAAGAGATATTTTGATATTCAAGACGTCAGGGCAGAGATAGAACGTGCGCTTTCAACCCTACATGGCGGCTGCGAGGCGGAGATCGCGTATTTTGGCGGTTCGTTTACAGGTATTGACCGTCACACCATGATTTGTCTTCTGGATATAGCGCAGAAATTTGTTGACAAGCCCGGAAATTCGGAACAGGCGCATGTCCGCGGCATCAGGATGTCAACGCGGCCGGATTATATAGACAAAGAAATAATGGAGATACTGTCCGCTTATTCGGTCAATACTATCGAACTCGGCATACAGAGCATGAACGACAGCGTACTCAAAGCCTGCAAGAGAGGCCATACCGCAAAAGACGCCGAAGACGCCTGCCGTCTTGTGAAGCAAAATAACTATGGGTTAGTGGGACAAATGATGATAGGACTGCCGGGAGCGGATATTGAGTCCGAAAAGCTGACCGCTCGGAAAATTTGCGAGATGGGCGCGGACAGCGCGAGGATTTATCCCACGGTGGTTTTTTATGAGACCGAGCTTGCGGATATGACACGCCGCGGTGAATATAATATGCTTGAGATAGAAGAAGCGGTCGAGAGGTCGTGCGAGGTCTATGAAATTTTCAGAGAAAACAATGTCGAGTGTATAAGGATAGGGCTTTGCGCGTCGGACAACCTGTCGGACGAAAGTCAGGTCATGGGGGGAGCCAATCATCCCGCGCTGGGAGAAATGGTTTTGGGCGAGAGCAGCTTTAAAATCATGAAAAAGCTTCTGGATGACTGTTCCGAAAACGATATATTTCCGGAGGGAAAGCAGGTCTGCTTTTCAGTTCCCAAAGGATATATGTCGCGCGCGGTGGGATATCGCGGAATCAACAAAACGAGACTTGCAGATGAATATAAACTGAGAAGAGTGATTGTCAAAGAAGATGATACCGATATGTTTAGACTTGACTCGGTATTTTGATAATTAAAACACAGAATTTATTTGACCGTGTCCGAAAGACATGGGAGGAAAGGACCGAAGGTGTATCTTAAGTCGATAGAATTGCAGGGATTCAAATCATTTCCCGATAAAACGAAGTTGGTTTTTGACGGCGGGGATGATTCTTCCGGTACGGGCGTTACGGTTATAGTAGGTCCTAACGGAAGCGGAAAATCGAATATTGCCGACGCTATGCGCTGGGTGCTGGGTGAAATATCCTCAAAATCCCTGAGGGGTACTAAAATGGAGGATGTAATATTCGGCGGCGCGGACAGCCGTAAGCCAATGGGGTATGCCGAGGTTTCGGTTACTTTCGACAATTCCTCGGAGAGGGCTAAACTTGAGTGCCCATATGACGAGGTAACGGTTACCAGGCGCTACTTCCGCGACGGTGAGAGCGAGTATTTTATAAACAGACGCGCGGTCAGACTGCGCGACATATACGAGCTTTTCATGAATACGGGTGTGGGGCGAGACGGGTATTCGATAATCGGGCAGGGGCGTATCGCCGAAATGGTTTCCCGCAAAAGCGAGGAAAGAAGAGGAATTTTTGAGGACGCTTCGGGGATTGCCAAATATCGCCACAAAAAGAACGACGCCGAGCGAAAACTTGCCCAGACGGAAGACAATATGACAAGGATAAACGACGTATTCGCGGAGGTATCCTCGCAGGTGGCGCCGCTTCAGAAGGAGGCGGAAAAGGCAAAGCGCGCTCTTGAGCTTATGGAGACCAAGAAGAAGGTGGACGTAAGCCTGTGGCTTTATGACACCGAAAGGCTGAAAAACGACATATCAGCCGCGGAGGACGCTTTGCGACGTTCGGGATTTGAGCTGAAAACGGCGGAGGATTCGATTCAGTCTCTTGACGCGAGAAATACCAAGCTTTACGAATCTTCCCAAAACGGCAAAATGACGTCCGCTCAGATGATGACGCTTATCAAAGAGCAGACCGACGTCGGGTTCAGACTGGACAGCGAGTTCAAGGTGAATGAGAGCAATATCAGGCATACCGAGGATTTGATTGAAAATTTAAAACAGTCTTTGTCCGGCATGGAGAAAACGCTTTCGGATGAGAATGAGAAAAAAGCGTTGCATGAGGAAAAGATCAGGGCGCTTGAAATATCGCTTGAGAGTGAAAAAGCAAATCTCGAAAAGCTTGAGGATGATATATTTGAAAAAAAGTGCAGATCCGCGGAACTTCAGAAGGATATCGATACCGCGTTCGCGGATATAAACGCCGCTCAGGAAGAGGCGACCGATATAAAAGTAAGAATATCCGTGCTCGAAAACGCGAAAAACAGCGGAAGCGACAGAAACGCGGGTATGCTCGGCGAGATAGAAGAATATGAGAAAGTCCTGAAAGATATAAGCGCCCGCAGGGAAGCGAAAAAGAAGACCCTTGACGATTATACCGAGGCGATAAGCAATATTGACGGAGAGGTAAGTGACCTTGACAGAGAATTGGCGAGACTCAATCAGGAGTACGGGGAAGTATATAACAGCAAAAACAACAAAACCCTGAGATATGAAGCGCTGAATCAAAGAATAAAAACCATGCAGGCAATGGAGGAACAGTTTGAGGGGTATGCCAACAGTGTGAAGTTTGTCATGAAAAAGTATTCCGAGGGGCAGATAAAGGATATGAACGGAGACGGCTGCGGGCGGATTTACGGACCTCTTTCCAAAGTGATCTCTGTGGATTCGGCGTACGTTACCGCGGTGGAAACCGCTTTGGGGCAAAATCTGCAGAATATAGTCGTTGAGGATGAACAGACCGCAAAAGCGGCAATGTATTGTCTGAAAAAAGGCGAGGCGGGAAGAGCGACGTTTTTCCCGATAACTTCCATGCGGCCTCAGACCGAGACTGTCGAAATGAAAGAGGCTCAGGCTTTTCGCGGTTATATATCGTCCGCAGACCGGCTTTGCGCGAGAGACAGTAGGTTTGACAATGTGGTGAGCTCGCTTCTGGGAAGGACGCTGGTGTTTGACAATATTGACAACGCGACCAATATGGCCAAGGCTTTGAAATACAAAGTGCGGGTCGTCACTCTTGACGGTCAGCAGATCAATGCGGGCGGGTCTTTTACGGGCGGGTCTTTGCGCCAAGGCGGAGGCGCTCTTTCGAGGGCGGACGAAATAAAGAGACTGTTATCTGAGTCCGAGGAGCTTGAGCGCGCTATTCAGAAGCTTGATAAAAGCTTGTCTGATATAAAGAAAACAATAGACGCCAAGACCGAAAATAAAGATGAACTTATATCGAAAAAAAGTATTTTTGAAGCTTTGAAAAATGCCGAGACCATCGACTTTGAGAAACTGAATGTCAATTACAATACAAATAAAGACCTTATGGAAAAGCTTAAGAATGATTACGAACAGATTATTCTGATGAGCGAAAGGTACGAAGACGACATTTTGTCGCTTAAGAAAGAGGAAGACCGGCTTTTAAATAAGATAAACGAAATTACCGCCGTAAGGATATCAAAAAACGGGCAAAAGCAGACAATTGAGGATGAACTCGGCGACGCCGAAGCCCGGAAGACCGAGCTTATGGTTAAAGTGAGCGAGATTACAAAAGATATAGAAAACGCAAAATCTTTGCTTGAGGTTTGTCTTGAAAGGATCGACATATGCCGCGAGGACATCAGAAATGCCGGAGTAAAGCGAGACGAATACGAAAAGGATATTGAAAATCTCAACAGAATTCAGGCGGACAACAGAAAACAGTATGCCTCGAACAAGGAAAGCCTTGAGCAGCTGAATCTCAAGCGCTCCCGGATTGAGGACGGTATTCTTGAATTTGAGAAAAAGCTCAATGAGATAAATTCCCTGATAAGAGATAAGATGTCGCAGAAAGAGCTTATATTGACCGAGCATATGAAAAACGAGTCAAGACTCGGCAGTCTGCAGTCAAGCTACGACGAGCTTGCGGGAAAGCTTTGGAATGATTATGAACTGACAAGAGCCGACGCGGTCGGACTCGGTTATCCGCCGGTAAATGAGGAAAACCGTTCCGAATATGTCAAAACTCAGACAGAATGTAAGAACAAGCTCAGGGCAATAGGAAGCGTTGACCTTGACGCGGTAAACAAGTATAAAGAGATTAAAGAGCGGTATGATTATATGAACGGTCAGATAAAGGACCTTGAAAAATCCAGAAAGGAACTGACCGATATAATCGAAAAACTGGAAGACGAAATGAAAGTATCGTTTACCGATGCGTTTAACAGGATAAACGAGAACTTCAAAATTACTTTCGCGGAGCTTTTCGGGGGAGGATCGGCGGAGCTTTTGCTTACGGAGCCGGAGAATATTCTTGAAAGCGGAATTGAAATAAAGGCTGCGCCTCCCGGAAAAATCATAAAAAACCTCATGCAGCTTTCGGGCGGTGAGCAGGCGTTTATCGGTGTCGCGCTCTTTTTTGCGATACTTAAGGTTAACCCTACGCCGTTCTGTATACTTGACGAGATAGAGGCGGCGCTTGACGAGGTCAACGTGGAACGCCTTGCACAGTACATAAAAAGATATTCGGACGGAACTCAGTTTATTATGATAACCCACCGTCGCGGAACCATGGCGGCGGCGACAAGACTTTACGGAGTTACAATGCCGGAGCACGGTATATCCAAAATACTGACGCTTGATATACGTGATATTGAAAAGAACAAGGAGGGTGAGTGGAATGGCATTTTTGAGTAAGCTTTTTGGTAAAAATAAAGACAGGGACAATGATAAGAATGTAAAGGACAGACACGAAGACGAAATCAAGTCGGAGCAGCCCGACGTTACGGATCAGTATTCCGGCGACGAACAGGAACTGACAGAGGAGGAGATCGCCGCCGCGGAACAGCTTGAGAACGAAATGAGAGATGAAATTATTTCGTCCCCGTCTCTTGATTATGACGGTGAGTTCGCGGAAGAATTTACCGAATCTGAGAATGTTGAAGACGAAATTGAAGTGTCACAGAAAATCCGTGAATGTTCCGAAAAAGAAGCTGAGACTGACGAAGGTGATTTTCAGAGAGATGAATCTCACGAAATAATTGACGATGAAGCAATTTCTGAGGATAGGGATATATCCGAATCTGCCGAGGATTCGACGCCTGATGAAAAATCCGATGCGGAGAGCGGGGAAGAAGACGGGGTTTCATTCTGGCAAAAGCTGAAGGCGGGATTGTCTAAAACAAAAAAGGCGCTGTTCGGTCAGATTGATGAGCTGCTCAAAAATTTCGTGAAAGTCGATGAGGAAATGCTTGAGGAGCTTGAAGAATTACTCATTACGGCGGATGTGGGAGTTACCGCGACCGCGCAGATAATTGATATGCTCCGGGACAGAATCAAAGACGGCAGACTTAAGGAAAAGGAGCAGGTGTTGGACAGCCTTAAGGAAATAATATCCGAAATGATCGGAGAAAATGAGCCTTTGAGACTTGATACGGTACCGTCGGTCATTCTTGTAATAGGAGTAAACGGCGCGGGAAAAACCACGTCTATAGGCAAGATAGCGAAGCGGCTGAGACTTTCGGGCAAAAAAGTGGTAGTTGCCGCGGCGGATACTTTCAGGGCTGCGGCGATTGACCAGCTTGCCGTGTGGTGCGACAGGGCAAAAGTCGATATGGTAAGACAGAATGAGGGGAGCGATCCGGCGGCTGTGGTTTTTGACGCTATCAATTATACCAAAAAGAAAGAAGCGGACGTGCTTATAATCGATACGGCGGGACGGTTGCAGAACAAGACCAATCTTATGAATGAGCTTGCCAAAATCAACAGGGTAATCGACAGGGAACTTCCCGGAGCGTGCAGAGAAAATCTGTTGGTAATAGACGCCACTACGGGTCAGAACGCGGTCATTCAGGCAAAGGAATTTTCTAAAGCCGCGAATATCACGGGAATTACGCTCAATAAACTTGACGGGAGCGCGAAAGGCGGTATTGTTATTTCCATTAAGAAAGAGCTCGGTATTCCGGTGAAATTTATAGGCGTAGGAGAAAAAATAGATGATATGAGACAGTTTGACGCACACGAGTTTGTAGATGCTTTATTTGACTGATTCAAACAGGATTCAGATTTTAAAATTAATATAAAGGAGCGAAAAAATGAAAAAACTTGAAAAAAACATTGAAAAACTTGTCGCACATTTGCCTTTTGTCGACGACGGAAACGCGAAAATGAAAAAGGTTGTCGGAATGACGGCCGCGATAACGGCGCTTACTTTAGCGGTTATTCCCTATGAAATCAAGGTGCAGAAGGGGAAGGGCGTAGATATAAAGTGCCTTGTTCCCAGAGTGTCGTATGAAAAAGGGGTAGGCGGAAACGGTCAGAAGTATCATCAGATAAGAATACGTTGGTTTTCTTATGATTGATTTCCGCCCGGATATGCCGTGTGAAAACCGGCATCGCCGTTAAATTACGTTTTTATGCCCCTGTTTGACGCGCGGCGTCATTATTCATGGCGCCGCGATGAACTGCAGGTATTGACTGAATTAACTTATTATACTTTAGTCGGAAAGGTTGCGGATAACCGGTTTATTGTTTTGGATTAAAACGCTTTTAATCGGTTCTTCGGTGTGACTTATATGAAAATTGTACTTGCTTCAAGAAATCAGAAGAAAATATCGGAGCTACAGACACTGCTTTCGGAATATATAGATGGGATAGAAATACTTTCTCTGGATGATGTGGGAATGTATGGCGAGATTGAGGAAAACGGAAAGACCTTTGAGGAAAACGCGCTTATAAAAGCCAATGCCGCCGCCGCGTCAGGCTATGTGGGAGTCGGCGACGATTCGGGTCTTGAAGTGGACGCCCTGGGAAACGCTCCCGGAGTTTATTCGGCAAGGTATGCGGGAGAGCATGGGAACGATGAGGCCAACAATATTTTGCTGCTTAAAAATCTTGAGGGTGTGACCGACAGACGGGCGAGATTTGTCTGTTGCATTGCCTGTGTTTTTCCTTGTTGGGAACATGAAAATATAATCGTGAGAGGCGAGGTTGAAGGGGAGATTACATATGCGGGCAAAGGAGACGGCGGCTTCGGATATGACCCGTTGTTCTATTATCCTCCGTTTAAGAAAACCTTGGCGGAGGTGAGCGCCGTTGAAAAAAATTCGGTAAGCCATAGGGGAAAAGCCATAAAATTGTTGGCACAGGCTTTAAAGGAAATACAGAAAGAGAGTAAATAAATGTTGACGTCAAAACAAAGAGCATATCTGCGTTCCGTCGCGGCGGAACAGAACGCGATAATGCAGATAGGAAAAAGCGGTATTACGCCGAATCTGATAAAGACCGTCTCGGACGCGCTTGAAGCCAAAGAGCTTATAAAGCTTTCTGTGCTTGAGACCTGTGAAGAAACGTCAAAGAGCGCGAGCGAGAAGCTTTGCGCCGAGTTGAACGCGGAAGGCGTGGCGGTTGTCGGACGTAAATTTGTAATATACCGCGAATCCAAAGAAAATAAGAGAATTATACTTCCGGATTGAGTGGGTATATGAGAGTCGGTATATACGGGGGAACATTTTCGCCGATACACAACGGACATGTTGCGGCGGCTTTGGCTTTTATGGAGCAGATGTGGCTTGATTTGCTGTTTGTTGTACCTACGGGGCAAAGTCCCCATAAACAGATGAGCAATGGAGCGACGGCCTCTGACAGGCTTAACATGTGCAGACTCGCGTTTGAGGGTCATGAGGGAATTATAGTCAGCGATACTGAAATCAAAAGGAACGGTAAAAGCTATACAGTTGATACTCTGAGAGAATTTTATCGGGAGGACGACCGCCTGTTTATGCTGTGCGGCACTGATATGATGCTGTCGCTTGACTCATGGTATCAACCACAGGAAATCTTCAGGCTGTGTTACCCGGTGTATATCAGGCGTGAAGATGACGAGGAAACCAAAAAGCGGCTGATTGAGAAAAACGCCGAATATAAAAAAAAGTACGGGAAAATCGTTACAAGAATAAACGCGCCCGCGGTGGTCATATCCTCCGAGGAAATAAGAAAGAAGATTAAGGAAGGACAGTCCATACACGGGCTTGTTCCGGAAAAGGTGGAAGAATATATATATAAACAGGGGTTGTATTTATGACCGGAAACAACAGTATAAAAAACATAACCGAAGAAATGCTTGCGGATCTCAGGGTAAAGGTCGGAAAAAACATGACGCAGAAAAGGTATCTTCATACTTTGGAGGTAGAAAAAATGGCGTCGGCAATTTCCGATCTGTACTGTCCGGATCGAAAAAATATTTTGCGGGCGGCGGCTCTTTTGCACGATATCACAAAAGCGTATGATACGGAAAAGCACGTGGAGCTGCTTAAAAAATACCATGTTAAATTTGACCGCGAGGAAATTTTCTCGCCCAAAACATTGCATGAAAAGACTGCCGCTTTGCTGATTCCTCAGTTGTATCCGGATTTCGCCGATAAAATTGTTATAAACGCGGTGAGATATCATACAACGGGAAGGGCGTTTATGTCGCTTGAGGAGAAGATAGTATATCTTGCCGACTACATCGACGAGACAAGAAAATTTGATGACTGCGTGAAACTGAGAGAGCTTTTCTGGGGGGCAAATCCCGAAAAGATGAATCTGACCGAGAGATTGGAACACTTGGATAAGATTATGCTTATTTCGTTTGATATGACGATAAAGGGGCTTATTGAGGAAGGTCAGATAATAAACAAAGAGACTACGGAGGCAAGGAATCAATTGATTTTAAGACTGAAAAAAACAACGGAAGGAGGGTTTTCGGATGGATAATATCAACGGCGGAGAAGTTAAGAGTCTTGTGGGATGCACGCCGAAGGAGCTTGCGGATCATATTTACGGTGTGCTTGACAGCAAAAAGGCTAAAGATATCAAGATTGTAAAGGTATCTGATAAAACCGTAATAGCCGACTATTTCGTGCTTGCCAACGGCACGTCGAGTACGCATGTAAAATCTCTTGAGGACGAGGTTGAGTATAAGCTCGGACTCTGCGGGGTCATGCCGGCGCACGTCGAGGGAAGAGACAGCAACTCTTGGATGGTTATTGACTATTCAAGCGTTATTGTTCACATTTTTGACCGTGAGGCAAGAGAATTTTATAATCTCGACAAGCTGTATACGGATATATAAAGTGTAACGCTATAATATATGATGATATATCCCCCGCCTCAGACGGCGGGGGATATATCCGCTTCTCGGCGCCGGTATAGCCCGTGAGCTATAGCTCCCACATGCTTGTTGCAGGCGTTCTCAAGAATATTTGTATCAGGTTTATACATTTGCTAAAAAAGGCTGTCAATTGCCCTGTTGCGTTTTAAGTATGCCGGGCAGACAGCCTTTTTTAATGTGGGTGAATATTAGACGCGCCGATTTAAAGTCAGGCTTGCTCTTCCTTTTTCCAGCTTTCGATGGCTTCTCTTTCCTTTTTGGATATGGTGTAATTCTCGTTTTCGGTGTCGTAGTCGTATATGCACAGCGTTCCGTAAGCTTCTTTTTCGTAATCAATATCTTGGTTGTAATAGATGTCCACATATACCGCAAGCACGCTGTCGTCTATTTTAACGCCGTCAAAGGTGAACTTGCGATAGTTGTAAAGTGATTTTTGTTCTTTTACCACATCGGGCGAGGCATAAAAACGCTCGAAACGGACACTGTCCGGGTCATTTCCGTCATTGTCACTTGTGTCGTCCGGCGTCAGATCATAAGCGACGAGAAGCGTTACGTCATAATAGTCGCCGTTTCTGTCCGGGACAGATTCAAGACCGTAGTCATCCTTCAGACTTTCAAGGGTACTGTTGTTGTATCTGAACACTGCCTGCACCTGCTCGGCCTCATCTATAAAAAGCGCGCGCGTGACGGAGAAATATCCGTAATTTTTTTCTGCGCGTGTTATGCTGTTCTGGTCCTGCCAGAATACGGTGAGATTCTGCCCGTTGTCATTGTATGCGTCATATATTTTGTCGTTCGGGGTGATGGTTTTCATGGATTTGGGGTCGATGGAGGAGACCAGTCTCCAGACAATTATACCGACGACGCCCAAAATTAAGATCATGCAGAGCGTTTTGAATATATAACCGATAATATGATACGCTATTTTTTTTCTTGCCATTTCAATTTCCTTTCTTAAGTACGATAACTTGGACTGTTGACACTTTGTCCGCGGCTGTAAATGACCGTAGACCTTTGTGTCAGGATAATCAAAATGTCGATTCGCTGCCGTCGGTTTTTGGCTGCATGAGGTTATTTTTCAATGTAGGCTTAGTTTAAACAGTATAATTTACCGCAATAATTTATTTTTATGATTTCATGTATTTGAGGCTGTCGAGCGCGTTCTGAAGTATGATCTGTGCCGAAAGCGAGTCTATAACGCCTTTTCTTTTGGCTCCTTTTGTGTCGGTTTCATTCAGGTATCTTGACGCCTCCATTGTCGTCATTCGCTCGTCAAGCATTATTATAGGCAGCAGACGGGCGCGCTCATCCCCCGACAGAATCTTTTCGACGTACCGCGAAAATTTTCTGACATGTTCGGCTCTTTGTCCCTCGGTTCCGTTCATGTTGACCGGCAGCCCTATTACTATTCCCCCGGTTATGTTTTGCTCCTTTATCACCGAATATATTTTCTCCGCGGTTTTCTGCATTCCGCCGACGCTGACACAGCCGATACCAAAGGCAAGCAGACGCGTCGGGTCGGATACCGCAAGCCCGGTTCTTTTGTCACCGTAATCGATACCCAATATTTTTCCTTTTGTTTGTAACAGTCTGTGCATATTTTATCTCCGGACTTTTTCAGTTCGATTTCAATGTAGCGTTAAATATTTATTCAGAAAATTTCATTTGCGCTGAGTTTTATCAGCAGAGAAATGTCATCCGGCTGAGTTTTCGCTTCGTTGGCTGCGCGGTTGTTGTGTATTTCTCCGCATTTGGTACACCTGTGTACGATTATATAACCCTTTTTGGCGTCGGTAAGCACTTTTATAGGTTCCATTTCTCCGTGACATTCACACGCCCTGTCGCCGGGATTTATATCGACGTGAAGAGACCAAAGACAGAAAGGACAGTGATTTCGGGAGGTATAGCCCAACGGCTCTACCTTTTTTTCGCAGTGTACGCAGACAAATCCGCTGTCATTTTTGGAAAATCTTTTTGTCTCCACGATACATACCTTTCCGTGCGCTTTTCCGCAACCGTAAATTTGAATAATTTACACATATAATTATTATATACTTTTTTATTACAAAAGTCAACCGTGACATATTTAAAAAACGTAGAAAAAAATGAAAATTATTCTTGACATGCGGACCGGTTAATGATAAAATAGACACAATCGCATATACAGTTAAAATTATTTATATTTTAAAGTGATTTCGGGCAGTATGCGAAAAAATCCGTGAAAGGACGGTTTATTTGTCATGAGTAATTTGATTACCGACGAAAAGAAAACGATATGGCGACTTGACGCGTATGACTGTAAAGAGGGATGCAATTGCCTCAAGGTTAGATTTTCAAACAAAAATACCTGGGCATGTGTCAGGGCTGAGATATTTTGCGACAACAGTCCGATAGGATTGTGCGTTCTGGTCAACTCGGAAAAAGAAAACACTTCATATTGCGAAACGGACAGGATATCCGGCGTACATAATATTGAGCTGAGACTGAGTCATCCGTCGGATATACTTGAAGCCGAGCTTATGGACAGCGATGTTTATAAGGACGCCGGCTATGTTCCCACAAACGAAAAAGATTTGTGCGATACAGATTCGCAGAGCTGGGAAGCGGTGGATATGCTCGGCAGAAAAGTGGCGTCGGTTGAAGATGTAAAGGGGTACAGACCCGAAAAAAAGGTGGGTATATTTTATTGGACCTGGCGTGAGGGACACTCGGAGCGCCGTCCGGTCAATGTAAGCACGCTGCTTGAGAAATATCCCGCCGCCGAGTATGACATGAATCATCCCGCGTGGGGAGAAGAGCCTTTGCAGTGCCATTGGAATGAGCCGTTTTTCGGATACTATAAGAACAGCGACCCGTATATTATACGCAAACATGCCGTAATGCTTGCCAATGCGGGAGTCGATTTTCTTATGTTTGACTGTACCAACGGGAACCTCACCTGGAGAGACGCGTATGAACCGCTGCTGAAAGGCTTGCATGAGGCAAGACAGGAGGGAATCAGAACTCCTCAGGTCGCGTTTATGCTCAATTTTGCTCCCATGCAGACCAGCGACGATATGCTCAGGGTTTTATATCAGGATCTTTACAGACCCGGCAGATACAGTGACCTCTGGTTCAGAATAGACGGCAAGCCGCTTATAATGGCATATCCCGAAGCGCTTCCCGAAAAAGGTATCTGTGAAACCGACACAAAGATTCTTGATGAGATCCGCGCTTTCTTCGCTTTCCGTCCCGGACAGCCGTTGTACGCGGGCGGACCTGTCAGAAACGACCAGTGGGGATGGCTTGAGGTATATCCTCAGAATAAATACTGCGCGCGTGAGGACGGCTCGTGCGAAATGGTTACCGTAGGAGTCGGACAGAACGCAAATAAGGACAGAATATGTACTCATTTCAACGATAAGGATACTTTCGGCAGGAGCTATACCTATAAACATGGTTTTGATTTGCTCGATAAGGAGTCGTATAAGTTCGGATATAATGTTCAGGAGCAGTGGGACAGGGCGATAGACCTTGACCCTGATATTGTGTTTATAACCGGGTGGAACGAGTGGCAGATGGGAAGATATCATGAGCCGTGGCTCAGCGACCCGAATTCCACGCAGGTCGCTATGGTCGACCAGTATGACAGAGAGCACAGCAGGGATATAGAACCCGATATTGACGGATATCTTGACACATATTATCTTCAGATGATACATAATATCCGCCGCTTTAAAGGCGCTCCTCAAAGACAGAAGACTTCCGAGGCGGTTACGATAAATATAAACGGAAGCTTGAGACAGTGGAAAAATGTGGCTCCGGTTTATTTGAACAACAAGGGCTCGGCAATAAACCGCGACTGGGACGGATACGGAGACTTGCACTATGTAAACAACAGCGCGAGAAACAATATTGTCAAAGCTCAGGTGGCGCGCGATGAGGACAACATTTACTTTATCGCTCAGACCGCAAATCGGCTTACCGAGCCGTCGGAGGAAGGCTGGATGACTCTTTATATTGATGTTGACCGTCAAAAGTCGAGCGGATGGGAGGGGTATGATTTTGTTATAAACCGTACTCTTCCGAGAGCGGGTAAGGCGTCTGTAGAAAAATATCTTCCTACCGCCGAGAAAAACAGCTACAGCTGGCAGAAAATCGGCAGCGCTAAAATAAAAATCAAGGACGATGCGGTCATAATTGAAATCCCCAGGGAATTGCTTGGAGTAAAGGACGCAAAGCTTGATTTTGAGTTTAAGTGGTCTGACAATATGCAGTCTCACGACGTTATGGATTTTTACGCGAACGGCGACTGCGCGCCTTTGGGCAGATTCAATTATCTGTATCAGGAAAACTGAAATTCCTGTTAATTTAGATAATCTGATTTCCCTGAAACTAATGTCTGCAATTTGATAAATAACATTATCCGATTTTCCCATACAAATATTTCGGATAAAAATAAGATATGACTGCCTGATACTTAAAGTGTCGGGCAGTCGGTTTTTGTATTGATATATATACTGTCGGTTCGGTTGGTGTTTTTCACAATTTATTTTTGTATTATGATTCAAATTAAAATTATTGTCGTAATTTGACATAATTTTGGAAAAAATAATTGACTTTTAAAATATTCCATGTTATAATAGAATTAAATATATTTAATATATTTTATAAATATATCCGAAAAAGTAATCGTATATCCTTAATAATATAAGAGATTTATCATAAAAAGATTTTATTTTTGCAGATACGTTTTAAAATGAGAAATCAATGTATCGGGAAGAGAGGGATAAAATGCGAACAAAGAAAGCGGGAATAAAACTTTGCATTGTAATGCTTCTGGCGGTAACGCTGACTGCGCTGAGTTCATGCACATATGTATATAACGTAACGTACGAGTACGGATATGACGACAAAGGCGAGTCGGTTACCGTGACCGATAAGGAGAGTCTGGAAGAACCGATAGCTCCAGAGCGGCTGGGATACAATTTTGAGGGATGGTATAACGGAGATGAGAAATGGGAGTTCGGAACCCCGATAGACAAGGATATCGTACTGACAGCCCGCTGGAGTCCGAAGGAGTATACCGCAAGTTTTAACCTGCACGGAGGTGAGTGTGAGGTTGAGAGCATGACAGTGAAATATGACGAGAGGTATACGCTTCCGCAGGCGAAAAAAGAAGGGTGGTACTTCGCCGGATGGCATTTGTACGGAAGAAAACATTCCGATACCGGAGTATGGAATTATCTTGATGATATGGGATTTATAGCTGAATGGTCGCCGGTACCTTTGGGGACGACTGTGTATTTCGGCAGATATGAGCAGGACAATGATATAGAGAACGGAGCGGAGGCGATAAAGTGGCTGGTTATAGACAAAAAAGAGGGACAGTATCTGATGTTGAGCGACGAGATACTGGACGCTAAATGGTTTGACAGCGAGGACACTGCGAGGCTGTGGAGAGACTGTGACCTTCGCGCGTGGCTTGGCGGGGAGTTTTATGAGACTGCCTTTAACGAAAGCGAAAAAGCGAAGATAGTGGAGACATACCTTGAGGACACCGAGACATATGATAAGGTTTTCCTGCTTAACACGACGCAAAACGGGGATCTTATATACGGTTCAATGAGCCCACGTGAGGGAACAGCGTATGCGAAAGCTAACGGACTTGTCGGAGGACAGGGGAATCCCGCCATATATGCCGCATGGTGGCTCAGACGTACCGATAGAGATCCAGAAAAACACAATGTATCGAGGGCGCCGGTGGCGCTTGGAAGTGGATACGGAGGATATAGTTCATCAAGCTTTGGAAGAGAATTATTTGGTGTACGTCCCGCGATATGGGTGACGGAAGAAGTGGTGCTGCCGTATATAAGCGAGTGATTTTGCTTGAATGCTTGAAAACCGGAGAAATTACGAAATCGAAAAGCGAGTAACGACCGGTCTGTATAAAAATGTTTTAACCAAGATTTTTAAAGCTTCATTGAAAGAAAGGCGAGGCTTTCAAAATAAAAGTTTAAACACAGCCGCCCGCGGCTGGGAAAGGGATGGTCATAAATATGAAAAAGATTTGCACAAAATTGTCGGCGGTATTGCTTCTTGCGGTGGTTACGTGTAATTTTATCGCATCGTGTGATAACGGTGAACAGCCGACCGGCATACATACGAGCAATGTAGTAAGCTCGGGGATAGATAATTTACTTGAATACGGCTCGTATATATATTTTGGAGGTTCGAAAGCACAGAAGTATAACCGCAATACAGGCGAGATAAGCAATGTCTGCGCCGACCCGGAATGTGATGGCACCTGCCCGCTCGACGGATCTATTGTAAATGTCTGTCAGGTAGCCGACGGCAAGTTGTTTTTTTATTCGTTCAAGGCTTTTGAACATAATGTAATATATGGGTATCAGGATATTGTTACCGGAGAGGTAGTTGTGCTTGCGGATCTGAGCGAGACTGAGGCGGGTGCGGGAGAATACTGCTATTATTATGACGGATATATTTATTATGTTCAATGTCTGCTTCGTGATGGCGGTAATGCCGAAAATCCCGAAGATTATGAGGATTTTGTGTGCAGGACTGCCTTGAGCGGCGGAAATGAAGAACGCATAGTCAAAATTGTCGGGGAGACCATGCAACTTGTCGCGGGTGGATATATCATTACATTTAAAGACAACTCTCTTTATTCATACGATATCAACGGACAGAACAGAAAAACGCTGATAAGTCCCGAACAGAACGGATATACAAATTATAGAGGAGATATGAAATATCTTGACGGAAAGCTATACTATACATGTAACAACGGCGGAGATGTAGAAATATTATACAGGACAGACCTTGAGAGCGGGAGCAGCGAAAGAGTGCTTGAATATGAATTGTACAGCTATACGCTTACCGATGAGGCAATATATTTTATCAGGTATGCGGAAAGAGTTTTTTATATTCCGGACGATATTGATACAAACCCGGAGGCGGCTGTTATAAGCACAAAGAGCGGACCCACAGTATATAAATGCGACCCGGACGGGAAAAATGTCGAAGAGGTTTATACGGATGATATACTTGTGATATTCAGCGATTTTACCGTTATTGACAATGTGATTTACGGAAATATGCAGAGATATAACGATACATCCAAGACCTTGGATAATCTGGGATTTTGCGCGGCGGACATTGAGAACGGAGAATTTACCGCCGAGCAAAAATCGGATTAATATGCGCGTAAAGTTTTATGGCGGGGTTTATTAATATTTTTAAAAATTATCGGTTTTCGTGTTCACCGATGAAAAAATATGAACAGATACAGACCTGAAAATAAAAACGGCAAAGAGAGAAAGCTTATGAAACTGATTTTTCAAAATGTAAGCAAATCATACGGCAAGAATAAAGCGCTTCAGGGTTTTTCGGCGACACTGACGCCGGGAATATACGCGCTTATGGGACCCAACGGTTCGGGCAAGAGTACGCTTGTAAATATACTGACGGGAAATCTGTCGTCGGATTCCGGGGATATATACTATTCCGAAAATGAAGACAATCCGGAAAATATACTGAATATGGGTGTGAGATTCAGAGAAAAGCTTGGGTTTATGCCTCAGTATCCGGGATATTATCCGAATTTTTCCGTGGAGCGTTTTTTGTACTACATAGCGGCGATCAAGGATATAGATAAAAAAGAGGCGGACAAACAGATTGCGGACATATTGAAAAGGGTCGAACTTGAGGACGTCCGCAAAAGACCCATACGCACGCTGTCGGGAGGCATGAAACAGCGTTTAGGGCTGTCGCAGGCGGTATTGGGCAGTCCGAAAATCCTGATTCTTGATGAGCCGACCGCGGGGCTTGACCCCAAACAGAGAATAGAAATTCGGAATTACATCTCTGAAATCGCGCTTGATAAGATAGTTTTGCTTGCCACGCACGTGGTCAGCGATGTTGAATTTACCGCTAAAGAAATAATTATGCTGAGGAAAGGGCAGATTATTGCCTTTGACAGCGCGGCGGCGCTTGTAAAAACAACAGAGGGGAAAGTATGGAATATCACATGTAGTCACGATGAGGTGGCGCAGCTGCAGAAAAAATACCATGTAACCAACATAAACGCGGAAGATGACGGAGTTAAACTGCGGGTATTGCATGACGGCAAGCCTACGGAGACCGCGGCGGAAGTTATGCCGACACTTGAGGATTATTATCTTTCAATTTTCGGGGCAGATGAAGTATCAGATAAAATAATTTGAATTGAGAGAAGTTTGAAAATAAATTTTCAAACACGCTTTTTGTGACTTCGACGCCGAAAGCACGGCGACGATTTGCCAAGGCAAACCGCACAAAACGCTGATTTGGCGAAAGAAAGGAATGGTCATAAAAATGAGTATTTTTAATTTTGAGCTGAAAAAGCTTTTCTATTCGCGCGTCATCTGTATACTTTTTTTGCTCCTGATTGTTTTGAATTTCGCCCTGAGTTATTTCCTTTCCATGCCGGACGAGTATGAAATTGTATTCAGGGAGGTCTATTCGGAATATCTTTCGGACACGGAAAAGACAGACACGTATTATGAGGAGCTGAAAATTCTTGCTGTGGAAAATATCAGAAATCCGGAGTTCAGCTTCCCGACTACATATTTTCCCGGCAGTTCATATGATGATTTCAATCTTTTAAACAATGTATATGAAAAAGCCGAATATTATAATGGTCATTCAGAGTCTATTGAAAAAATCATAAACCTGTCAAATCGGAAGATTGACGATTTATATGCTTTCGGGTATTCGAGCGACAGCTATCAGGTGCGTATGCAGGAAAAAATGACCGAAAAGTATACTGAAATTTTAAATGTAGTTCCCGAGGACTGTGAATATTCGTATGGTTATGATATTTATCTGCAGAATATAACGGTTCCGATACTTACTGTTCTGGCTTTGACATTCACTGTTCCGTTTATTTTTCTTAATGATTATTATTGCGACGTGCATCCTGTGATAAGAGCGGCAAGAAAGGGAGGCGCGTGTACGGCATGGGCAAAGATTTTTTTGTCGCTTGGCGTGAGCGCTTTGATAACCGTGCTGTTTTGCGTTGTCTCCTTTGCGGCGACATGGGCGTCGTGCGGATATTCTTCAATTTGGATGCCGATACAGTCATTGCCGGATTTTTACGCCGTTCCTTTTAGGTGCTCGGTTTTTGAGTATCTGTTGCTGCACATGGGAATCAGAGTCATTGCTTTTCTTGTTTACGCGTCATTTTTGGCTGTTGTTTCGTCTCTTAAGCTGTCTTATGTCGGATGCTTCTGCGCCGGGACGCTGTTTTCGGTGCTGAATGTTTTGCCGTATACGCGCAAGTATGAGGGCACTGTTCCCGCGAGCAAATACCTTAATCTTGCGTCAATGGCACAGGGCTGTGATTTGACGGGATTTTACAGGACAGTTTCATTTTTCGGGATTCCGGTGTCTTTACCGGTCATCGCGATTTTTGGCTCGGTTCTGGTGTCGGCAATATTTATGACAGCCGCGTTGATTTTTTACAGTAAAAATTTCAGACTTTTGCGAAATAAGAAAAAACTTTTTTCAATATTGTCTGATAAATGTAAATTTGCCCGCAGACAGCGCGAACCTAAAAAAATACTGTTCGCGAACAGACTTTGGCAGTTTGAACTTGTCAAAAACCGCTTTCTGATTTTGTTTGCCGTATTTTTGATTTTGCTCGGGGCGAAATGCGCTTATGTGTATGACACGGCGGGCAATATGGAGCATTACGGCGAGGCTCTGTACTATCAATATATTGAAAGGGTACAAAATCTTGAACCCGCTGAGCGTGACCGGTATATGCTTGGCGAACGGGAAAGAATTGACGGTATACTCAATAAGTACAGGGAATATACCGAGGCGTTTGAGCACGGACAGATGGAACGTTCCGAGTATTCGGAATATATAGAAAAATATTATAAGGCAAAAAACGAAGACGAGGTTTTCAAAAGAGTTGAAGATTATGTTTCATATATTGATATGAAAAATTCCGAGACGGGCTTTGACGGAAAGATAATTTACACAACGGGCTATGAAAGTTATTTTGGAATGGGCGCCGATTTGTTTATGTGCGCGGCTTTTATAATAATTTTTGCTCGTGTATTTTCGGTTGAATATACTGAGAGTAATGTAAAGGGAGGTTTTGCGCAGATTTTACGCACCGCTAAATACGGTCGGAAGAAAACATTCAATACCAAAATGTTGGTATCTGCCGTTTCCGGAGCTTTGATGTCTTTGATTTTTAAGCTGATTTCTTTTATAATAGTCAGCCGCGGCTACATTTTGCCCGATATGGATACGACTTTATATTCGGTCGGTTATTTTTCAAAAGTCTCGTCCTCTTTATCCATACGTGAGTTTATAGTTTTGGACTTTTTGCTTCAGGTGATATTCGGAGCGGTATTTGCGATGGTTTTATGCGCCTTTTCACTTTATTTTAAGAGGATTCTGCTGTATTTGTCGGTAACCGTGCTTTTGTTTGTAATTCCTGAATTGCTTTTCAGGACAGTGGCTCAGAGGCTTCCGTTTATCAGCGCTCTTTCTTTCACGGTACCGCAGGTTTATATAGGAAAAGGGATTTATTCAAATCTCGTTTTGTATTTGATACTTATATTTTTGCTGTATGCTTTGCTTGCGGCGGCGGTTATTATGGCGGCAAAGCGGATTTTTGAGGGAGACCGCATATCTAAACACGGTTTTTCGACACGCGGGGTCTAAGTTTTGGTGTGTGGAGCTAATAAAAATAAAAATATCGGCAGATTCATTGTTCTGATCAAAATCTGCCGAGTTTTATTTAAAATCAAAAAACAACCGTAGTAATGCGGTTGCTTTTTGATTTTTGGATTGTGCGTTTTTATGCTTCAGAACTTGCGTTGCTTAGCGCAAAACTCCTTTATGACAATCATCTTCAAAAGAGTTAGCGTATATTTTGGTGTATGAAAACAATTCCTTTACAGTTATTTTTATACACAATGGTTCATTCCAGTTTTTTATCATGTCGGGTTCCTTTTTTTAGCCAATAAATTTTTTAAAATATCTATAATGTCATAAACATATTTGTTATCAACACTGTAAAAAATGGTTTTACCCTCGTTTCGGGTTTTTACCAGACCTAACCTTGTCATAATCGTTATATGGTGATATGCCGTAGAGCCCGAAAAGGTAAATTCTTTTTCAAGGTCTTTACAGGTTGCCTCTCCGCGTTCAAACAAAAATTGAAGTATTTTAACACGGCTTTCTTCACATAATGCGAAACAAAAATCTCCAAGGTTAGGGTTTTTCTTGTTTTCTCTTTCGTTAATTTCAGAGTAATAATCGCACCCTAATAGTGAAGTTACTCCTATTTTCAAATAATATAAAGAAATTACATATTTATTCAAAAGACAGTAGGAAGTATATAAATTTTCTTCATCTTTATTGACAAAATTTAAATCTCGCATATATCCAAGTTGATTAATCAATTCATCGTATGTTGTATTATTATATATATCCAGAATTTTCTGATAATTGTTTTTATAATACTCGGACAGTATAGCGTCTTTCTCCAAAAGCTCAAATTGCAGTGTCTGTATATATGGAGCAGGGTTTATGAAAAATTCATACAGCTTACTTTTTTCCTCATCCGAATAATGGGAGGTTTTGATGTGATAAAATAATTTGGTTACATCTTTTAAGCACTCTTCGGTTTCTTCGTCACTTAAATCATATAAATAAAATTTAACAAGATTTTTGATAAGGCTGTTCTGATCTGAAAGTTCTTTCATCAAAAATTTAAAATTAAATGTGGTGGCAAACTGCTCTTTGTATGGAGTAAAATAAAAAGTCGGAAAAAAAGCGCGTCCGTTTTCAATCGAATGGAAAAAAACATACAAATCGTTCGGAATTTCACCGAAACGCATTTCAATTTCGCCTATACTGTTCAGGTATTCTTTCTTTTTTTCGTCTTCGACATCGTCGAGGTACATCTCTTTATTGAATCTGAGACAAAAAATATAGTTTAAATCGTAAATATAACCGGGCTCTTTTAAAAGCTGAATTTTATTCATCCTATTTTATCCTCCTTTTTAAATTTTTATTTTTACTATAATTATATTATATCATAATAATCTCGGTTTTTCAACAATAAAACAAAAAAATATATTAAAAAATCTGAAATAAATTCCGAATTATTTTCATTATATAAAGTTTTTGATTTTCGTCCAATGTATATGATGTTTTCAATGTGGAATATAAAATATTACTTGAAATATCTTGATTTTTTTGTCGAATTATGTTATAATATATAAAAATACATATACATATGGTGGTGATGTTATGACGAAATTGCAATTGTTACATAAGCCGGGATATGTGCAGGATTTGAATTATATTTTTTGCTTGAAATTTTTCAATTTAGAAAACAACTCAAAATATAGCTCGGAAGAAATTAAATGGATGAAAGATCTGATTTACAGATTCGGAGAGGTTTCGGACGATCTGTTTCTTTTTTATTATATTCCCCCGCATCAGACTCCGAGTTTTATGACAAGATTCGGCATGGACACTTTCAGAAAACATTTTCTTACGGATTTTGATTTCGGAATGTTTATAAACGATTTATCCGATACCGATAAGTATGTTCGTAATATGATTACATATTTTATGAATGTGTTGCCGCAGGAAAAGCTGGAGGAATGTTATACGTCAAAAGATAAGCTTTTTTCTTATATAAAAGAAACTAATTTTTCATGGGAGATTAAAAGTCGTCTTTACGAATTCTTTTTAAAACCCGAGCCGTTTTTTCAGCTTTTAAAGTTACAGTTGATGGAAAAAGAAGTGATGTTGGCGGATTATTACAATGAAAATATGCAGGTTATTCTTGATGCTCATAATAGATTGAATTATGATAAGGTTGTAGATTGCTTTGTCGACAGTATCCCAAGAAGTCATTTTTACGGCACAAACAGAGTGGCATATTTTTCATATTGTTTATTGAATAATTGTTTAGTTAAGGCTTATATATTCGATGATTATGATATTTTCTTTCTCGGGACCAAACATGATGCCGCTATTGATGAAATGAATTCAAAGAAAGATATATCACTTGAGAAATTCGGCAATGCCGTAAGCGAGCCGAGCCGCATAAAAATACTTCAGTTTATACTTGAGCAGGGAGAAATTACCTGCAAGGATTTGGAAAGGGCATTCAGCTTTTCCGGGTCAACCGCTTATCATCACATAACTACATTGGTAAGAATAGGACTTGTCAATTCGAGGAGCGAGGGAAAAGCGGTTTTTTACAGTATAAATCGTGAATACTTTAAAAAGGTTACCGAACTGCTGAACAAATTTGTAATCGGTTAAAGCCGTCTTCTTATAATTTCATAATAATTGTTAGAAATATTCACAACTCACATTCGGTTTGTGCCGTTTTGTGAGTTGTTTTTTATTTTGCCTGATTTTTACCAAAACAGAATTACTTTGAAATTATACAGTTCTCAATATGGTTTTCCATTGCCTCGATGAACTTTTCCGCGGCTTTTGACTGTGATTGATATTTTTTCCATACTATATATAAATCTACCGTGTTTTCCGGGACAATCGGTCTGAAAGACAGCGTTGTGCCGTTTGTGTTGACAAGATTATCCAAAGTCAAAACATATCCCATGCCCTCCTCGGCCATAAAAGTGCTGTTATATACCAGATTGTATGTGTTTACGATTTTCAGCTCAGCCGCGTCTTTGCCAAGCCATCTGAAAAAATTGACTGATTGCAACGAATGTCTGGAGAGAATCAGCGGCAAGTCCCACAGGTCTTTTGTTTCCACTACGTCATTAGACGCAAGCGGAGAGTCACTTCTCATAAGTACGCCCCAGCGGTCAACATACGGCAGACGCAGATATTCGTATTTTGACTGGTCGATGTCCCCGAATAAAACGCAAAAGTCAAACAGTCCTTTTTCAAGTCTTTCCGCAAGATCGACAGAATCCCCGCTCGTAATGTGAAAATGAATACCGGGATTTTCCGTCTGTATTTTATGCGCGACCGAAATAAGATTGCGAATGGCGATTGACTCGCCCGTTCCTATGTAAATGTCTCCGGATATCAGGCTGTCCGAGTTTTTCATTTCTGATTCGGTCATTTTTGCGAGGCTCACGATTTCCTCAGCTCTTTTTCTGAAGAATAATCCGTTCTCCGTAAGAGTGACTTTTCTTTTCCCGCGAATAAACAACTTTTTTCCGAATTCCTCTTCAAGCTCAATCAACTGCCGTGACAAGGTGGGCTGTGTAAGGTGCAATTGTTCAGCGGCTTTGGTTATGTTTTGCTCTCTGGCAACCGCGAGAAAATATTCGAGAACACGAAGTTCCATTTCAAAATTCCTTTCTGTATCCTTTATATTTAATTTGATTTCTTTATGCAGTATATATTTAAAAAACTGCGGCATACAGCGGAGAAAATATTACTCTATTGATTTCTTTACGCTGTATAATAAAATAAAGATACAACCCGGACAGTTTTGCCGATGCAAAACTGCGGCATACAGCGGAGAAAATATTACTCTATTGATTTCTTTACGCTGTATAATAAAATAAAGATACAACCCGGACAGTTTTGCCGATGCAAAACTGCGGCATACAGC
>CALWJX010000002.1 GCA_944381085.1 uncultured Clostridia bacterium | reverse complement strand
CAACTGAAGAATCATGAACTGAAAAATTTTCTAATCCTTCTATTCTGTCTGAGCAGGAAGAAAACACTATGATCATGATCAACAACATTAAAATGCAAATCGTTTTTTTCATAATGGTTCTTGTATGAATATTCAATGCTAAATATACAGCTCCTTTCAATTTAAATTTTTTTGATATTTAATATCCCAAAATTCCAATCACTATGGTTGGTATTAATACTTCCGGTTGTGTATCCCACTCGGTTTTGTCTATGTCTGCGTCTTCACTTCACCCTGCAATTTATTATCAAGAAGATATGCAATTTCACACTTAATAGTCTATGTGTCCCAATCATAATTTGAAAACTCATATCGAATAAAGCTTTCAAAGTCTTCGTCGGCAGGAACCTCTTGTTCCATAGGAATATTGCTATACGCCAAAAAACCTATTATATTACGTTCCTTTGAATAAAACATCATCCAAAACCAATCGGGAATACTAACCAAGTACTTTTTGTCATGTATAGTATTATTTTAATGATGTTCCGTCAGTGATATAAACATAAAAGAAAAAATAAAGAGCATATCTGAAAAAATCTGATAAAATGTTAAAGAAAAACATTATCGGGGGTTTCGGATATGCTCAATTCATGTTATACTGAAAAGATTCTATTTTTTATATACAAACTAAGCGTTTTTAAGTCAGCTCTCGTTTGCCACAACCTTAGCGGCGGTCGCGGCGGGAACCGTTTCATATCCCGTAACTTTGTACTCAAAATGACCTCTTCCCTGCGTCATTGCCCTCAAGGCCGTCGGATAGTCAGAGAGTTCGGCTTTCGGAACAGAAGCGTGAACAGTAGTGTATCCCTCTTTTTCGGCGCCTTCCATGCCCATAACGGCGCCGCGACGTTTATTCAGGTCCCCCATAATATCGCCGACCATATATTCCGGAACGGTAACGTCAAGGTCGCCGATCGGCTCAAGCAATACGGGGGCGGCTTGTTCAAGGCATTTTTTATAAGCTATCGACGCCGCGGTCTTAAATGATATTTCGTCGGAATCGACCGGATGATACGAACCGTCGTGTAAATCCGCCGCAAGTCTTGTCATGGGATATCCGTAAGCGCCCTTGACCATTGCGTCCTGCAAGCCCTTCTCTACCGCCGGGTTGAAGTTTTTCGGGACTACTCCGCCCACAACCGAGACGGTAAAGGTAAGTCCTTCTTCTTCTGACGGCGAAAACTTTATCCATACATGGCCGAACTGTCCGGAACCGCCGTTCTGCTTTTTATGTTTGCCCTCCACGTCAACCGTTTTGGTTATCTTTTCCCGGTAGGGTATTTTCGGTATCTCATACTTTATGTTTACGCCGAAACGGTTTTTGAGAGACGCCGCCAAAACCGCTAAGTGCATATCTCCAAGTCCGTATATAAGCTGCTGTTTTGTCTCCGGGTCGTTTTCATACCTTATCGTCATGTCTTCTTCAAGCATTTTTGAAATAGACTGTGAGATTTTGCTTTCATCCTTAGCTGACACCGGAAGAACGGCACGGCAGTAATACGGGGTCGGATATTTGACAGTATTGTAAGCGACGCTGCCCGAAACGCTCAGCGTATCATTGGTATTAGTATCCGCCAGCTTTGACACCATTCCGATATCTCCGCAGGAAAGCTCCTCGACCTCTGTCTGCTTATTGCCTTTCATTATGTATATATGCGCGAGCTTTTCTTCAGCTCCGCTTCTGTAGTTATGGAGCACGGCGTCACTTTTCAGCTTTCCGTTCATCACCTTGAAATACGACATTTTTCCGACAAACGGATCAGCGACGGTCTTGAACACAAACAACGCGGCGTCGCCGTCCGGCTCTATTTTTATATCTTTGCCGTCGATACTCTTTTCATTCTTTTTAGCGGTGTGGCGTGGGAAGGATTCCGCTATCGAGTCCATCATAGCCGCAACGCCCCAAAGCTTTGTCGCCGCGCCGCAGTATACTGGAGTTATCGAGCCGTCAATAATACCCTCGTGCAGGGCGTTTACCGCCTCTTCCTTGGTAAACTCTTCCCCGTCGAAGTATTTTGTCATCATTTCGTCAGATGTACCCGCCAAAGCCTCGTTTAATACATCCTTATATTTGGCTGCCTCTTTCTCAAGCTCGGGCGTCATGTCAACCCGGCTTTTCTTGCCGCTGTCCTCATATTTGTAAGCCGTCATATCAATGAGGTCAATCATTATGATGTCCTTACCGCTCTTACCGACAGGTATGAACACGGGACAGAGAGAGGTGCCGAATTTTTCGTGCAGCTTTGTGAATGTCCCGCCGAAATGCGCGTCGGGGTCGTCGCACTTGTTGATAAAAAACGCCTTGGGTATGCCGGCGCTCTGCGCTTTATCCCACGCGAGCTCGGTTCCGACTTCAAGCCCCGCCTTTCCGTCAACGCAAATCAAAACACTGTCCGCCACACGTATCGCCTGATTGACTTCACCCTCAAAATCCAGATATCCCGGCGTATCTATAATATTTATCTTTATATCTTTCCAAAAAACATGCGCGACGGACGATGAAAGAGAAAATCCCCTTGTCTTTTCTTCCTGGTCAAAATCACAGACCGTATTTCCGTCGGATATTTTTCCGAGTCTGTCAGTTCCTCCGCTTGCAAAAAGCATGGCTTCGGTCAATGAAGTTTTTCCGCACCCGCCGTGTCCTGCGAGAGCGATGTTTCTGATCTGTTTGGTGTCGTAATTCGCCATAGAATAATTCCTTCACTCACGGGTATTCCGTGGTTTTACCTTTCCTCTTTAATATTATTGCGTTAATATTCAAATATGCATAAAATACAACCCATAAATATTACCCAATATATAAATTATACAACAAGCAGATAAAAAATTCAATATTTTATGTTAACTTTTTTATATCGGAAAGATAGAATTTCAGTCCCGTTTTTTGTGCACTTTTTACAAACAGTTTGTACGCCCATTTGATTTCTTAAAGCCAAGTATAAAAAAAGTGGCTTTATGAAGTCTTTTGTCTTATTATTATATGTTCTATTTCTTTTTCATTTGATTGTAGATCTGATTTATATATACGCTCAAGCCGGCTGTCAGAATGCCTTGTGTTACAGCGGTAAACAAAGCCCCCACAAAACTTTGTATATTCCCTATATCACTGCGTGACAGCACCCATATAAGACACAAAATTACGGATATACCGCCCAATATCAGAGGTATCCATTTGTTTACAAGTCTTGTGCTTTTAAGTATCATACCGATACAGTATAAAACGGGTACAATAATAATGAGTTCCGGCTTGATATATGACATAATATCCATTTGCAGTCCCTTTCTGTATCATTATGTAAAGATAAAACCCACAGCCGCGGAAATCAAAGCTCCCGCCAGAGCCGAAACGACAGCGGTTATTATCTGCTGAAGTCTCTGCTTTGGCTGTCTGTCCATCTCTTCAATCTCAACATCATGTCTTTCAAGATGTTCCTTTGTGTGCTTCAACTCATTGGTCAGAGTTATAAGCACTTCATTCATTGATTTGATTTCATTCTGAATTTCACGAAGACTTACGATATCATCCTCAAGATGCTTTATCTTTTGTTCGTGACGTTCAAGAATTATGCCGATCTCTTCCATGCACCCTCCTTTCGGTTAAACTACCATTTTTAATTTTGAACGCTCGGAAAAACGGGCAGAATTTCTCTGGCGTGTAATTTTTGGAAGTTTAAGTTCATTTTTGTCAAAAATATGAAGCTTAACTTCGTTTTTTAATTATATTACATATCCCGTAATATAATTTTTATTAAAACAACCAAATAAATATTGACAAATATACCTACTGTTGATATAATGAGCCCATGTTAGGAGAATTAACAGGAGGAAAATATAAGTATGAAAAAAACTATTATATATCTCTTAGCGGCTACTATTATGCTGTCAACCCTTACCGCGTGCGAAGGTTCCGAAAAAGAGCCGGGGAAAGAGTCGGAGACCAAGGAAGAGGCGGCAACGGAAAAGGAAAATCCTATAACTGATTTTGAATATGAAGATAACGAAGACGGTGGAATTTCGATTACCAATTATGTTGGAACATCCACTGAGGTCGTGATTCCGTCTGAGATAAATGGCAAAGATGTTACGGAAATAGGGGGATATGCTTTTTCAAACAATAAATCTATCACTTATGTAAGTGTTCCGGATACTGTTTTATCAATATTTATTTATGCTTTTGAAAATTGTTCATCATTGAAAAAGGTCAGACTTTCACAGAATTTAGAAACAATTTATGGTCGCGCGTTTTATAATTGCACAAATCTTTCAGAAATTATTTTTCCGGACTCATTGACATCAATAGCGCCTGAAGCTTTTACGAATTGTTCTTCACTTAAACATATCAATATTCCCGCAAATATTACAGGTGGGTATGAAGCGTTTGCAAATTCCGGCGTGGAAACAATTGAATTTGAAAACGGAGTGGAAACAATTCTTACAAGATTTTTTGTAAATACAAAAATCAAAGAGATAATATTGCCTGATAGTGTTAAAACCATTGAACTTGGCGCGTTCGACTCATGTAAAGAATTAGTAAGTGTAAAATTAAACGAAGGATTGATTTCTGTTGATATTGCCGCGTTTTCCAACTGTACCGGTCTTACGGAAATTGAAATTCCAAGTACTGTTACCGAAATAGACGAAACAGCGTTTGTATACAGCAATAATCTGAAGAAAGTAAAATTCAATGGCAATGCACCTAAGGTTTATATAATTGAAGATTACAGAAATACAATGTCACAATCGGCATTTCCAGAGTATACTATCTGTTACCATGAGAGTGCACAGGGCTTTACCTCTCCCGAATGGAACGGATATAAAACTGAGATTTGGTAAATATTTTGAACGCTCGGAAAAACGGGCAGAATTTCTCTGGCGTGTAATTTTTGGAAGTTTAAGTTCATTTTTGTCAAAAATATGAAGCTTAACTTCGTTTTTTAATTATATTACATATCCCGTAATATAATTTTTATTAAAACAACCAAATAAATATTGACAAATATACCTACTGTTGATATAATGAGCCCATGTTAGGAGAATTAACAGGAGGAAAATATAAGTATGAAAAAAACTATTATATATCTCTTAGCGGCTACCATTATGCTGTCAACCCTTACCGCGTGCGAAGGTTCCGAAAAAGAGCCGGGGAAAGAGTCGGAAAGCAAGGAAGAGGCGGCAACTGAAAAGGAAAATCCTATAACTGATTTTTCATATATTACTCTCGATGACGGCACTTTAAGTGTACTTTATATTGGCAAAGACAGCAGCGTTGTATTTCCCTCGGAGATAGATGGGGTAAAAGTTACTTCGGTAGGCGGTATCGCATTAAACGGAAGATACACAGTTGAGTCGGTGACTATACCGGAAACCGTCACCACTATCGTGAGAGAGGCGTTTAAAGATTGTACAATGCTTTCGGAAGTCAATCTTCCGGATTCGCTTGAGAAAATAGAGCTTGAAGCTTTTATGAACTGCACGAGTCTTAAACATATCTATTTACCTCCTAACTGTTTTAATGATGCCGATGGTTATAATATTTTTTCCGGATCCGGTTTAGAAACAGTTGAACTGGCAGAAGGTATAGAAACACTTCCCTGGCAAGTATTTCACAAAACAAATATTAAAGAAATTACAATGCCCAGTACGCTCAAGGTTATAGATTTCGGCGCTTTTATGTCATGCAAAAGCTTGAAAAAAGTAATCTTAAATGAAGGATTGAAAACAATAGGTTCTTATGCATTCGGAGAATGTACAGAACTTACGGAAATTATCATCCCTTCAACTGTTGACATGATGGACATATGCGTTTTTGAGCGCTGTAGTAACTTAGAAAAGGTCAAATTTGAGGGAGACGCTCCGAAAAATTTTTACGATGAGTCAGATCAATTGCCGTCATATACCATTTATTATCACGAGGGAGCCGAGGGTTTTACTTCACCCGAATGGAACGAATTTAATACTGAAATTTGGTAAATATTTTGAACGCTCGGAAAAACGGGCAGAATTTCTCTGACGTGTAATTTTTGGAAGTTTAAGTTCATTTTTGTCAAAAATATGAAGTTTAACTTCGTTTTTGTAAATATATTACTTATACTGTAATATAATTTTAATTAAAACAACCAAATAAATATTGACAAATATTCCTACTGTTGATATAATGAGCCTATGTTAGGAGAATTAACAGGAGGAAAATATAAGTATGAAAAAAACTATTATATATCTCTTAGCGGCTACCATTATGCTGTCAACCCTTACCGCGTGCGAAGGTTCCGAAAAAGACCCGGAGAAAGAGTCGGAAACCAAGGAAGAGGCGGCAACGGAAAAAGAAAATCCTATAACTGATTTTGAATATGAAGATAACGAAGACGGCGGTATTTCCATTACCAAATATGTCGGAACAGCCACGGAGGTTGTGATTCCATCCAAGATAAACGGTAAAGATGTTACAGAAATTTCATATGACGCTTTTATGGGAAATACATCGATTACTTATGTTCGGGTTCCCGATACAGTATCTATTATAAATTCGTGTGCATTTCAAAAGTGCACGAGTCTCAAAAAGGTAATTCTTTCAAATTCTTTGACCACAATAGGAGGTGTTGCGTTTGCTGACTGTACAAGTCTTTCTGAAATTATTCTTCCGAGCTCATTAACCATTATAAGACAAGAGGCGTTTGCAAATTGTACATCATTGAAGCATATCAATATTCCTGCCGGGTTAACTGATTGTTATATGGCATTTAAGAACTCCGGTCTTGAAACAGTAAAAATTGAAAACGGAACAGAAGAAATTTTGTACATGATGTTTGCTTCCGCGTCAAACCTTAAAGAAGTAGAATTGCCCGAGACAGTGAAAACAATTGATAATGGAGCGTTTGGAGAATGCTATAACTTGGAAAAGGTAATATTAAATGAAGGATTGATTAAAATAGATAAAAGTGTTTTCAGCCGATGTACAAGTTTGACAGAAATTGTTATTCCGAGCACGGTTGAAGTAGTATCGGAAATATCTTTTCTCGGCTGTGATAATTTAGAGAAAATTAAATTCAGCGGAAACGCACCGGAGAATTATTTAACTACAGAACCTCACGACCATTTTACTTCTTCATTTCCGGAGTATACTATCTGTTACCATGAGGGGGCACAGGGCTTTACTTCTCCGGAGTGGAACGGATATAAAACCGAGATTTGGTAATTATCCCCCAAGGTCCTTATTTAGAACCTTGGGGTATTTTTTATTGATGTTCTTCACAGAATTTGACAATGTCATCAATATACATTTGATAATTTCCTTTTATGAATAAAACCCTATAATTGGTCTGCAGATTGACCCTTTTGTATATAATTAGATTTTTATTTTCCGGCAAAGTAAAAATTTCATCTGCAGATTCTATCCATCCGCCTATCATGTCCAACAAACCTATCGGCCATTTGTACAATAGTTCTCCCAAAACATCTTCAATTTTACCGTCTACATAATCAGTAAGTTGTTCAACAGCCAAATAATTAACGGCTTCTTCCCAAGACGCACTATAGTATAATGCGTTTATAATTTTTTGTACACCAGAAGAAACTGGAGTTAAATATGGTGCAAATATACTGGACACTGCTCCAAAAAGATCAAGAACAATATTAGCACTAAAAAACAATATATCGCCTGCATCGTAAATTGGATGAGAACCGAAAATCAATTCCGCATCTGTATATACTTCTTCACGCGGAAGTGAACTGTCAGGTATATATTTGGTTCCGTTATTTGTAAGTAAGAATCTTTGAGGTTTTACTCCGAATATTTTTTCATATACATTATCTCTACGAGTTAATGTTTTATTTAAATCCATACCAGCCACATAAAGTCCAATATATTTCATATAGTATTGCATACCCAATGGATCTAATAAATATATTAATGCCAACTCATCTTCTGTAAAGGGAGTTTGTTTGTTGTACCCATATCTTTCCCACTGATCTTTATATACCATTTGACTGGCATTAGTAAGATCAATCCCTATACTTTTCCAGATTCTGCCGGTTGAAAATTCAACATTGAAAAAATTTCCGTCTTTTATAACTTTAACTATATTTATCCTGTCAACTACGTTCAAATCGCAATATGCTTGTATATTGTTATTTACATTATTGTCATAAAGAAAGTCACAAGATGTAGCGGTTATGGTAACATTGCCTTCAGAAATACCTTCTACTTTTCCAGTAAACATTCCAATCGTGGCTATATTTTCGTCACTACTTTTCCATTTTATCATTTGATTGGTAGCATTTTCCGGATATATATATGGATCAAATGTATAAGTTTTTCCGACGTATATAGTTTTTGATGCCGGAATAGTAATTGATTCCACGTCAACAGGCTCTACAACATATACCATACAGCAAGCATTTTTTCCACTTCCGTCTCTAGCTGTGGCTGTTATACGGGCTTCACCTAATGACTTGGCATATATTAGTCCTGTATTTTCATCTACTGTTGCAACATTAGGATTATTGCTTGTCCACTCAAGACTTCTGTCTGATGCTTCATAAGGCAAAACTGCTTTAAATCTTACATAACTACTTTTTTCTTTTCCCAAGACCATACATGAGCTTATAAAAACATCAGTTACCAATATTTTTTCCAATACAATTACTTCACATGAAGCTTTTACACCGCTATCATCGCTCGCAGATGCATAAATTGTGCATGTTCCAACATTTTTTGCATTAATTACCCCATTTTCATGAACAATGGCAACATTCGTGTCACTGCTTGTCCAAATCAGATCTTTATAAGTAGCGTCTTTAGGATAAATTGTGGCACTTAATCTTACGGTTGAATCTACATTAGTAGATAAATATTTTTTGCTAATGATAATTGATTCCACTTCAACAATATTTTTAACAGTTACAGTCAAAAAATCCGACTTTCGGCTTCCGTCTGTTGCCGTTGCAATTATTTTTGCGGTGCCGGGCGCTTTGCCGTATATGCGCCCGGTTCTTTCGTTTACGGTAGCCACATTTGTATTACTGCTGCTCCATGTCACCTCACAGCATGTAGCATTTGTGGGGCATATTTCCGCACGAGCTCTGTCACTCCATTTTCTTTCTTCAATTTCTATTGTTTTCGGAGTTACAGAAACCGAATTTACATATATCATTTTTTATCCTCCTTTCCGGAATTATATCAGAACAATTTATCAATTATAAACTGTTTGCTTCTGATAAGGTTAATATTAAATGTTATTTCCCTGTCGTCATCGTCGCATATGGGGTGGCAATCCTTGCCGTACTGCCATACCGAAATCTTTTTTCTGGTGATGCCGGACGGGGCGTAGGGCTTCCAGTTGTCGGGATGTATAAGATGAGTGGTGGTAATCTCGTCATATTCCTCAAGAGTGGGGGCAGTCGCCCAGATAAGGCACTTTTCAAACACTTCCCGGTCTGTCTGCATACCTCTGCTGTATTCGCGGTCAAAAACATATTCCGAATCGGTATTTGCTCTGAACGCCGGGGTATAGCCGTCGGTAATCATGGTTTTCGCAAATCCCCGCATGAAATCGGTCGTGAGACTTTCCTCGTCGTCTATCTCGAGGAATATTGCCCTGCCCGCGGGTATACCGAGCTTAAACGCGGTGAAAACGGCGTCTTTAGCGAGAATTTCTCCCATTTCCTCGGTCTCCTTCGCTTCCGCGGAGCTGTATATTGCCGCTATTGAACATGCCTTGTCATGCAGATAATCTATCTCGGACTTTGTAAGACAATTCTCCCCGGTTATATTCCTTCCCCAGAACGAGGGATATATTTTATTTCTTTTCGCCCACTCAAAAAGACTGATATTGTTCTGCAGCTTATCGTCAGTCTCAATACGTGAATCAACTCCGAACAGGAGCTGTTCTTCATCCCATTCCGCGAAATTATCCGTTTCCTCCGGATAAAAATCCTTTACATTTGTTCTGTATGTATCTCTACATGCCATTTTTTAATCCTCTTTTCATTATGAATTTTTATTTTATATAAAGACTGTTTTGTCTTTACGGCACTATTATATCAGTTAAACTGTTCATTTGTCTGTCAGCTTAAAATTTTCTTGACGATATCTGAACAATTTTTTGGGTCTTACCAGTTTTCGTATCCTCAAAAAGATACTCGTATTTTTTATCGTTTACATTTTTTTCGGACAGAAATCTCATCGGCTCTCCGCTTTTATCCATAGGCCACTCTGCTTCTTTTCTCCAATGCGGGTATTTATTGTTAGTGATAAAATATGTTGACTGTAAATTATTTTAAAACAAAATTGTAGTTATCAATGTATTTCAGCAAGAAATTTTAAAAAGTATTAAAATACATTTTTGGATTTTTTTGTTATTTTTGTATTTGTATTCTATTATATACCATATTTTACCATATGTCAACATAATTATCAATTTTTTCCAAAATATTATCTTAAAATCAAAAAAAGACGCCTGAAATCAGACGTCTTTTTACAAAATATATTAATTTAATTCTTATTCAGCCAATTATAAACAAGACATTTGCGACAGATTTTTACAGGATTACAAATTATCAGGTATATTATCTGTAATTTAATACTCTGACCTCTGAAACCTCATATAACTGCGTCAAAAATAATAAAATAACTTCTTCTTCCCTTTTATCTGCATTTTCCGCATTTACTGCATCCGTTGCAGATATTTCTGCTGCCGCAGCAATTACAGTTATCCGAAAAGTAAGGCTCATAAATATCTTTCGGCAAAAGCTCAAGTCCCATATTGTCCGTAAGCCTGAAATTAATAGGTCTGCCTTTGAAATTCATGCCGGACTTATGCGCCATTTCGGATTGAAGCCGCTTATTCGGTATGTGATAGGTTTTACCGTCCTTGACAAATATTGTCCCGGTTTCAATAAAATCAAAGGTAACCCCGTGCGACTTACATTCGGAATAAAGCTTTTTTACCCAATCAAAATCACAGGGTCTTGCGCCGTCATAATTTTCACCGCCGCATACAACCTGCTCTATCTGACCGTAGTCAAGATATTTTTCAATGCTGACCTCGCCGATAAACGGCGCGCACATGATTCCCTTATGTTTGAACGGCAGCTCCAACAATATCGGAATACGCTCGTCCGCCCTTTTCTGATTTTCACAGGTTACGTTAAAGAAAATATTTTCCCATCCGTCTCCCCAGTCGGCAGGCAGACACTCTTTGACTCTCTGAGGGCGCTTGGTAAGCAGGAAAAATCTGACGTCCGGACGCAGGCGCATTATTTCCCAAGCGTCCTCCCGCCATTCATCCGCCTGCTCCAAAAAGAAATCCGAGTTCATACAGACCCTTATCATTTCCCCGCTTTTCACCTTATACGCCCCGTATCTGTCCCTCTGCAAAGGATATGTAAATCCGGATTTTGTCTTATAAATCACGCTCCCGTCGCGCTCTCTTGCGCGGTCAAGGTAAAACATATAGCAATTTGCGCAGCCCTCACTGCACTTAACGCATCCGTGCCACGGATTCCAGATATCATGCATACTCATTTCACCTCTCCGCTGACGCGGTCATAAATTCACATAAATCCTCACAGGACGTATACCGTTAATTCCAATTGTCTTACGGGTTTTCAGCTCATTGTTGCGAGCATGTCAAGCGTAACCTCATACCTTACGGGCTTGGAATTAATCAGTCTTTCATACTCTTCAAACATATAAACACCCATCCGTCTTATCTCGTCGGTCGCGCTTCCCGCCCGGTGCGGGGTAAGATATATATTGTCGTACTTCCAATATTCACTGTCCGGCGCGAGCGGCTCGGTCGGGTCTGTCACGTCAAGCAGCGCCGTCCTTTCCGGACACTCCTTAAGCGCTCTCATAAGATCCTGCGCCACCACCTGCGCCCCCCTGCCGGTGTTTATGAATGTAGCGTTTTTCTTCATAAGCGAAAAAAGCCTGTAGTCAAGCATACCTTTTGTCTGCGCGTTGTTGGCGAGATGGTTTGATATGGTCTGACAGTTTGCGAATATGTCCTCAAGCGTGGTTTTCTCAACGCCGAGTTCCTTTGCCTTCTCGTCGCTCAAAAAAGGATCGAAAACCTTTATTTTGACGTTGTAAGGCTTCAGAAGTCCTATCACATATTTGCCTATCATTCCCGCGCCGAGAAGTCCCACCTGCACACCGTAGTTGCCCGGAAAAGTATTCGCGTACTCAACCGATTCTCTGTGGCTTTGCGAATATCTTCTGTGAAGCTGAAAATATCCCTTGTTGGCAAGGATAATCTGGCTTACCGCAAATTCCGCAACCGGAACGGCGTTTGCCGCCCATGCGCTGAACACCCTGATATTTTTGTTCAAAAAGCTTCTGGCGAATCCCTGAACGGAACCCGCGCCGTAAAAAACCACCTCAAGCGCCGGAAAATAATAATCTATCTGCGCCTCTGTCATTGACGGCATTCCCCATGTCGAAAAAATAAACCGGGTATCTTTTACCAAATCCCTGTTTGCCTCCAATTCATCAAAGCTCAGTATCGGAAAAGAGCCGATCTGCTCGGAGGTGTACACATTTTTAATCATACCTTTGGAATTGGTCAAAAACAATCTTTCCATATTCTGATGTATCCTTTCAAACCCCATATTACCGGCAAATAATATTTTTAAGAATCTGCGCGTCTGCCTCAAACTGCTGTACGCTGTCGTCCTTAACAAACTCCAGCATCACCGCCGTATCCTCGTTTTTTACAATGCTCAGATACTTTTTCCATATATCCTCGCCATCCGAGAAAGGCAATCTGTCATGCACACGCCAAACAAAAGCGTGTATATTCTTAAGCATCCCCAAGCCGACAAGCTCTTTGATATCGGCAAGATTTTGTTCGGGCATACTTGATACGTTCGGCTGCCAATATGTAAACACATTGTCCCTGTCGATTTCACTCAGCAGCCTTACCGTGGACTTCTGCGTGCTTGTAAGCGTCCCGGAGTGGTACTCAAAAGAAATGTCAATATCCTTCTCCTTTGCCTTGTCGGCTATCCTTTGGGTTTCAAGCTTTACTTTATTGAAATAATCACTGTCATCCGGGTCGAAATTTCTGATACCCGCCCAGACCCTTATGTTTTTTGCGCGCAAAGACACGGCTGTCTTTAACACCTCGTCAAAATTGTCGCTCTCTCCGACTCTGAAATAGGAGCCGTACGAAATTGTCTCAAGGCAGTTTTCTTCCATCAGCCCCGACACATAATCAGCATTTTTATAATCTCCAGGGCAGACATGTACATCGCCGCCCCACTCCACTCCGTCAAGTCCCGCGCTTTTGACAAGCCTGATGATCTGCTCAGCCGAAAGCTTTCTGAAAGTGACGGAAACAAGTCCGGTTTTCATATAGACACAAACACCTTTCCGGGCGTCAATACCCAATTAACATATAAGGGCACAATTTCAGTTGCCCCTTTTTTTAATCATAACAAAGTTTGTCAGAAGAAAACCTCTGCGCTCTACCTGCTGTTCTTTTAATACGACATAGCCTCTTTTTTCAAAAAAAGGTCTTGCCGTAACCGAAGCGTGAGTTACAATGTCACATTCCGCCGGGCTTTCAAGAGCATCGCAGAGCTTCGCGCCAATGCCCTTTCGCTGATAATCTTTATGCACGTAAAGCCTGTCAAGATATCCGCTTTTATCTATATCTCCGAATCCGACAATTACGCCGTTTTCAACAGCCACAAGACTGTAATGCCGCAAAAATGACATGTTCCACTTTTCGGTATCGGGAATTTCCGGCGCCCAGGCGCAAAGCTGCCGTTCGGTATAATCCTTCGCGTTGACCGTATGCACTGTATCATAGAACAGTTCTGCCGTTTCTTTGCAGTCCGACGGTTTGTATTTTCTTATAAGCATATAATCAACCTCTGATAAAATTCCGGCTTGAATCATATTTCCGGGACAAAACTTATCTTTGGACTCTTCCCGAACCGTCTCCCTTTGCCAGCTTTTGAACCTCGCTTACCGAGACCATATTGAAGTCGCCCTCTATTGAATGCTTCAGACAGCTTGCGGCAACGGCAAACTCAAGCGAGGACTGCATATCGAAGCCCTCAAGAAGAGAGTAAATAAGTCCCGCGCCAAAGCTGTCGCCCCCGCCCACACGGTCAACTATGTGTACGTCATAGCTCTTTGAAAAATAATAATCTTTTCCGTCATAAAGCATTGCCGCCCACTTATTGTCATTCGCGGAAATCGATGTTCTTAGCGTTATCGCCACCTTCTTAAAGCCGAATTTTTCGGCGAGGCCGCACGCCACCTGCCGGTATCCGTCGTAGTTCAGCTTGCCTCCGCTGACATCGGTATTTTCGGCTTTTATTCCGAATACGTCGTTTGCGTCCTCCTCATTCGCGATGCACACGTCAACATACGGCATAAGTTTTGTCATTACCTCTCCGGCTTTTTGCTTTGACCACAGATTTTTTCTGTAATTCAGGTCGCAGCTGACATCAATTCCTTTATCTTTCGCCGCTTTCAAGGCTTCAAGAGTTATACGCGCGACATTGTCACCCAAAGCCGGGGTAATTCCGGTAAAATGAAACCAATCCACACCGTCAAATATCCTATCCCAGTCAAAATCATCGCTTGCGGCAGTGGCTATAGACGAACCGGCGCGGTCATATATGACCTTGGACGGACGCTGAGAAGCGCCTTTTTCAAGAAAATAAATACCTACCCGGTCTCCCCCTCTCGTAATATAATCGGTATCTACACCGAACCTTCTGAGAGAATTTACCGCCGCCTGTCCGATTTCGTGCTCCGGAAGCTTTGTGACAAAACGCGCGTCAACTCCGAAATTCGCAAGCGATACCGCGACGTTTGCCTCTCCTCCTCCGTATGTGGCACCGTATTTATCCGCCTGAACAAACCTGTAGTATCCCTCAGGCGCAAGCCTCAGCATAATTTCACCGAATGTAACCGCTTTTTTCATTTTATAATCGTTCCTCCCCCGTTTTTAATATTGTAAGAATCACCGTGCCGAAATATATTACTTTTTATTGACAAGATGAATAGCGAAACCCGAAATTTCCGTATCGAAATAAATCGCGGTCAGTTTGCCCTTCTCGTTGTATTTGGCGCTGTCGTATCTGAACCCAAATCCCTTTGACTCAAGATAATTAACGGCTCTCGGGACAGAATTCGTACCTATGGCTATATGACCGTTTTTGCCGAGATACGGTTTTTTCATGATTTCTATACCGCTTCCGCAAAAGACTGAGGAGTTTCCCCCCTTTGCGTCAAACATAAACATCCGACTGAACATATTTGCCGATTCGACCGCTTCCTTTTCGTTTTCGCCGTTAATTCCGATATGTGCAAGCTCAAAACCGAGCATGGTCTGCACCGCGGTTTGTGTAAGAGACCTTATTTTGTCCCACTCGCCGTTTTTTATGTAGTCCTCTTTTACCATAAAGCTTCCGCCACACGCGATTACCTTGTCAAAGCCCAGATAATCATTGAGGTTTTTCAGATCAATGCCGCCGGTCGGCATAAATTTTACACCAGAATACGGCGCCGACATTGCCTTTATCATGGCGACTCCGCCCGCCGCCTCCGCCGGGAAAAATTTAACTGTATCAAGTCCGAGTTCTAAAGTCGTCTCGATATCCGACGGGCTCGAACAGCCGGGTATTACCGGAACGCCGACATCCATGCAATATGACACTACTTTGGGATTGAGTCCCGGACTGACTATGAATTCCGCTCCGGCGCTGACTGCCTCGTCCACCTGCTTTTTAGTCAGAACAGTTCCCGCTCCTACGGTCATATTCGGAAATCTTCCGCGTATAAGCTTAATGGCTTCTGCCGCCGCGTCCGTGCGGAAAGTGACCTCCGCCGCCGGAAGTCCGCCCTCGCAAAGCGCTTTTGCAAGAGGTATCGCTTTATCTGCCTCGCTTATTTTAATAACGGGAATTATCCCGGTTTTTTCAATCCTCTCAAACACGTTTCCCATAAAATTCACCTTTTCTTAAGTAATAAAAGAAGTTTCTCAGTGTGTATAGTCCAGAATTTTAATTCCGTCACCCAATAATTTATTTCATTGTTTGTATAAATTTACTATCATATGGCATGATCGGCAGGCATATTTTTCCCCGCCCAGATTTTGCGCGAGGTAAAGTCCGCATAATCGCTGTTCCAGAATTCATCGTCCTCATCAAGTCCCAATGGCAGAAATCCCGTTGTGCACAGGTAAAGACTGCCGGTGCATATATACAGCTCGCCGAGGTCGGGTTGATCTCCGCAGACTCCGGTTTTCAGCCATCCGTTATCGTCAAAGTTATCAGGACTGTCAAAGCAGCGCTTTATAACCTCGGTCAAGGCACACCTTATCTGGGCTTTGCTCACACCGTCGGGAACAATTCCCTCAAGAGCCGCCTGCGCAAGCATCTGAAACGCTCCTGTCCTGTATGTAATCGAACGCCCGATTATCGGGAAAGTACCGTCCGGCGCAATAAGTCTCTCAAGTATAGCGGCATATCTTTTTGCTCTCTGAACCGTCGTTTCAACTCTTTTCTGACCGTAATTGCCTTCCGGAAAAGATCTTTCAAAAGTCTTTGCAATATCGACCATCATAGGCTGTATGACATAACTGTTGTAATAATCCCAGTGAAAAGCGGCTCCGTCTCCGTACATCCCGTCCCCCTTGTACCACTGCTCATGCTGGAACATGCAGTAATCGACGCGCATGAGGTCGGGTTCTTCGCCGACAACATATAGCGCGGCCTCTACCATTCCCGAAAACAGCAGCCAGTTGTTGTGGGCCGGTCTTATCTTTCTGGTCTGTTTAAGGCAATCAATCAGATTTACCTTTACTCTGTCCTCAAGCTTGTCAAACAGTTCTTCCTTTGCCCTTAATATCGCGTGAGACAAAAATGCCGCGTCGACCAAGGACTGGCAGAAAGGATTGTTTCCGTTTTCCTCAACCGGAACATAAAATTCCACACGGTCCGGAGAGTCCGGGTCAGTGATAGCGTCTATTGTTTTCCTTGCGAGATGCGCGTATTTTTGCCTTAGTTCTTCCTCTCCGATATCTTTCTGTTTTTTACCAAGCCATGACGAAGCGCCGCAAAGCGTTCTCCCCACAAGCTCAAGACAGGCATATTTGTCCTTATTCGCCTTTGCCCATTTTTCCGGATCGCTTTTTGGCATGGCGTTCTTGAGATTTCTCTTTTCCCCGTTCATAAGCACGGGATCTATTATCCTGACAAGCATGTCAACCCAATATTTTCTGTCTGTCAGACCTGCTTTCACAAAATCACCTCCGATTCCGCAAATAAAAAGATAAGTATAACTCAGAACAGATGGCATACATCTATATTATATCTTTATTTCGGGTTTTGTCAATAAGTTTGAACAATTTTTCCCCGCATTAATTGATAAGAAAATTTTCAGGTCATGCAGCCGTCTCCGGTTTTCGTTACATAAAAATTCCTCCTATGGTAGATCCATCTATTCTACCATAGGAGGTCTTTTTTCAATTGCCCGTTTTTAACGAACTTATGCAGAGCTCGGGTAGATACCCATCAAGCTTGTCCTCGGTTATTTCCGCATTCCCGATGTTTGTTTTCTGAGATTCTCATCAGACTCTTCTTTCTTTTTCAACTGTATATATTGATGCACAAGTTCTAAGGTTTCTTCCTCGCTCAGCATCCTTTCCGGAACACAATCCTCGCATTTGAAAAGTTCGCTTGCGCCGTAAATTCTGCATACAAAAGGACGATTTTCATATATAGAACACTTGCCTTCTTTTAGGTGAGAACATTTTTCGTTATATTCATATCCTCCCATTGCTTTAAACTCGCTCGGAGTATACTGAATAATATTAGTACAACATTTGTAACATCCTTTTCTACAAGTCGAGGAAGGTATCTTTTTATATAATTTGTCCATTGATATTTTTTCTCCAATTAGACTTCTCCGTTTAGATATTGAAATCTATGTTTTACGACAAAAATGAATAATCAGTTGTCTATTTCTTTATAAAATGACATATGCTTACAACACCATTCAAATCCTGATTTAATTGCCACTTTTGAAGATGTTTGTGTCGCATTGCTCCAAAGGGCTGTTTTACTCTCATTTTTTGATATTTTAGCATAATATTTTCCCAACATTGTGCCAATACCAATATTCCTATATTTATCGGTAACATAAATGTAATCTACATCATTAACATTTTCATAAATATTTACATAGGAAAGATATCCCAAAATACAATTGTTCTTTATATAAGCAATAATTCGTCCATTGTTTTTATGAAGGAATACATCTACAAGTTTTTCGAAAGAAGGGCGATATTGAATTTTTTCATTACAATCATTATATATATAACAATTTATGTTTTGAGATGTAAGCTCTATAATATGGCTATTGTTTGCAAAATCAAAATTATGATTATTATCTATAAAATAGACATAACTATCATAAACTGAATTAAATTTATATTTATTTTTCTTTAGATATTCTATATCTATATTTTTATCAACATTGAAATTTAGCAATATCTTATTACCACCTATTTTTTTTCTAATAATATCTTCTATATCATTTAATTTATCGCGACAAAAATCCGTAACCATACAATACCTTTCGGATGAATTTAATAAGCATATAATACCATTTACATCCAAAAACTCTACATCTGATGATGACTGTAAAAAATAATCGTATTCTAAGCAATATCTAAAATCTTTTTTAAGTTTATTTATTATCTCAAAATTATTCATATTTAAAGCTTCTATAATTAAAAATTAAACTAAAATAAAACCACACCTAAAACAAAACAATTTCTAACCTTTATGTTGTCTATAAAATTGTTATTATCACCCTTGGTTAATAAATATTCTTTTCTTTTTAATACAATTCGATGAATTACTATTTTTAACTTATTATCAACTATAATAAAATAAGCAACAATATCACCAATCTTGTATTCATTGCACTTTTGTACTTTTACTGTATCACCATCCTTTAGAATAGGCAACATACTATCTCCATAGACAGTGAGTTGAAGTTCCCCTTTTTTATTAAGTTCGTCTTTTAACAAATTGATACACTTTTCAATATTAATCAATATTACACCCCTTATATTTTTCAGTATGAATATATTAGCATACACGCCATTCAGTGCCATTAGTTCACCGCAAAAATTTGGTGACTTTAGTTTATAATATCAAAAAATGATTTTAATAATAATTAAAAATAACATATATTTCTTTTTTAATTATAGCACAAATCTCCATAATTTGCAATATATAAAATAACAATATTCGAAATTTATAAAATTAAAATTTGGTTTATACATATCCACCGGTCTGCCGGCGGTTATCGTTCCATAAAAAAACTGCCGGCAAAATCCAAATTAATCGGTATGCGGCAGTCAGTTTTCACTACGTTATTTATTTGGAAATTTTATATCGGGATCAAACCGATTTTCAGACAAGCGATTTTCCGAGTTTCCTGCACGCGGAAACGGCGTCGTCATCGGGAGAGCCGTTGCAGATAACATAATCACACGCAAACACTGCCCCGTCGTTCTTACATCTCTCTTCCCAATTGCGCATCCATTCACCGTCTCCCCACCCGTAGGAGCCGAAAAGCGCGATTTTCTTCCCGGACAATTTTGACTCGCAATCGGTGAACATCGGCAAAAACTCACTATCCTCAAGTTCTTCGGAACCCATCGAAGGACAACCGAACGCCACAGCGTCAAAATCATCCATCATCGAAAAATCAAATTCGGACGCGGTAAACTCTTTAACCTCGGCGCCCGATTCCTCAGCGCCCTTAGCCACAGCCGAAGCCATCGCCTCCGTGTTTCCGGTACCGCTCCAATATACTACCGCAATTTTTCTCATAATAAATCCTGCCTTTCTTATCTTGGATTTTTATTCAAAATTATGTTATACCGATACTGTAAGCTTTTCTACAGATCTGCCTCTTGCATACTGTAAACAATACACTTCGGTACATTTTTTGTATTTTTTGAAAAGTTTTTGCGCCATTTCCATATCTCCGTATACTTTCCAGCATCCGACACATTTGCACCCTTCGGCTTTATTCTCAATAAAACCGTGAACATCCTCAACGGGATATCCCAGAAACAAACCTATCTCGTGCGGAAAATCCCCGTTATCTGCAATCCTTCTCTTAAGTCGAGCTATGAATGAGACGGGAGTGCTGCCGACATATCCTCTTTCCCGCAATATACACATCGCGCCTATATCCCGTAAGTCCGTTGCAAGCATTGACGGACGGTAAACATAAATAAGCGCACGGTTATTCCGACTGTACAGCGGCAGTACTCGCAATCCCTTTTTTCCCAAAAGCCGATTATAATATCTCAGACTGTCCCGCATTTCTGAAATATCGGAATAAGAACATGAAAACAGACTTCCGGTCTTTATGCCCGCGAGAGTGGGCGAACAATAACGCACAATCAACTCTTCTGACATTATGCATTCTCCTTTGAAACATGCTCTTCAAGTATATTCTTTAAAGCCGCTATGGAACTTGTATGGGATCGTGCGATTTTTATGTTTTGCTTTTTCGCCTCAACCAACGCGCATCGTACCATTTTGTGAGACACCGTACCGGTAAAAAGTACGAGCAGGTCGGGTCTGCCGGCGCACTTTACTCCGTTTGACATTTTTGCATATACCTTTGCTTTGCATTTATACTCCTGACACAGGTCTATGTACTGACGGGTCATACACTCATTTCCGCCTATTATTACAACACTCATGCTCATCTCCTCTTAGTTAGTTTAAACTAACCCATATATTAAAAATAATACCTTTACAAGGTATATTTTATTATACAATTTTTTTACCGCCATTTCAACTCCGAAATAACACAAAAATGCTCCGATGCGACACAAAAATATTTAAGTTATGTTATTTTTATACTATTTACATATGATTCATTTTTCTGTATTTTTTAGGTGTGCAACCCATTACAGAACGGAAGGCCGCGGAAAATTTGCTGGCGTTTTCGTATCCGAACCTTCCCGCCACTTCAAGTACGGAAAGATCGTTATTCAACAGAACCAATGCCGCCGACCGCATTTTCAAATTGCGTATGTATGCACAGACCGGAATTCCGTACACACCTTTAAAGGCGTTTTGCAGATGTGTCTGTGATACATGAAACTCCCGTGAAAGTTGATTGAGAGTAACGTGCAGATCGGTCACAGTCTCAAGATACGACGATACCCGCTTTGCAAGCGATGCCTGAGACGCCGGAACGGTAATAGGTCTGATATCGTTGACAGCCGGATCCACATTGCTGAGAAATAAAAGCAATTCAAGAATTTTAATTTTAAGATAACCCATTCGGCAATTACCCGAAACAGAATAAATTTCCGAAAAGATGCGCCCGATGTGGCTTTGAGAACGGATTATGAAGCTGCCCTTGTCACCGCACAACCGTCTCACCACTCGCGAAGGATTGACATTTACATCCTTTAAGAAGCATGAGAAACATTCCGGAGCCACTTCCGTATCTATGTAAACAGATATGCCGATATAGTGACGCAGCGGATACCGATAGTCTTTGTTTTCATTCATCACCGATATTGACAAATCTCCGGGCGTCAGATAATACAGCTCCAGGTTTGTCTGATGTTCTATCATACCTTCGCGGCAAAAACGGATCTCAATAATATTTTTTACGTCTTTAGGTTTATAAAGTACGCCGTCATCACAAAATACGTCATATACAAGGTCGATTCCGGGAAAAACACCGGACACCTTTTCGGAATGTGGAATGTCAATCCCGCTTGCCGTGTATGCTTCGTCCGAAATATTTTTTTCCGGACGCTCATAGATTTTGTTTTTCATTATAATATAAACCTTTCAAAATTACGGAACAAATATTTTCCGACAATCTTAAATTAAATATCACTTTGATTAGAAAAGTGCCTTTCTTTTAAAGAATCCCCGAAAAAATATTCACGCGCAAGCTCCTTTCCGCCCTCACAAAAAACCTTTCCGTCTTTGAGCCACACCGCGTGATCACAAAGCGCGTCCGCGCAGCGCATGTCGTGAGTGACCGAAATTATTGTATTTTTACTTGAGTTGTGAAGTTCGTTGAGAACTTTTACAAGACTTAAAAGTCCGCTGTAATCCTGTCCTACGGTAGGTTCGTCAAGCAACAGAAGCTCAGGGTTTCCCGCTGCTGTCGCGGCTATTGACACACGCCGCTTCTGTCCCTCCGAGAGCGACTGAGGATGCCTGTTCCTTAACCCGTCAATTTCGAAAATATTTAACATTTTCTCGGCGTATTCGGAAGAAATCGCGTTAAATGCAACCTCTTTTTCCACGGTCGGCATAAAAAGCTGATAATTGGGGTTCTGATATACAATCCCTACACGGCGGAACCATTTTTTGCCATGCTTTTTTCTTCCGAAGGAACGGTCTATATTCTGAATGATATTTCCCGACGCGGGGCTGCAAAGTCTTGCGATAAGGCGCAGCAAGGTCGTTTTTCCGCAACCGTTTTCACCGAGAAGCAAAAGTCTCTCTCCCCTTTTCAATTCAAAAGAAACATCGGAAAGAATGCTTTTCCCTCCGGAAGAAAAGCCCACATTACGGACTGACATGAGAACTTCACCGTCTCCGCGCGAAAACGCGCCGTCATCTATTGTCAGAGCCTGAGAATAAAGATACTTCTGTTTGTCCTCGACTTTATTCAAAAGACCGGACGCGATATTCCAGACACTGTCCACATACGGAAGCACCATGTCCAGACGATGCTCCACGACAAGCACGGCATATCCCGCCTTCGCAAGCGTGCGCAAGGTGTTCATAAGCAAATCGGCGCCCTCAATATCAAGGTTGGCAAGCGGCTCGTCAAGAATCAGAATTCTTTGACATGTGGCAAGCGCCGACGCCGTGATAAGCCTCTGTTTCTGACCTCCCGAAAGGGTCCTCGTCTGACATGTACCGTCAAGTTTCATTATCTTACATACTCTGCTTATCTGCGCGGCTGTCTTCTGTTGTGAAAAAGCAAAGTTTTCACATCCGAACGCAATCTCGTCCTCAACGTACTTTTGTACTATCTGACTGTCCGCGTTCTGTAAAACCACGCCTACCTTGCGGCAGATCTCGCTCATTTTTTTGCCTTTGACATTCTCTCCGTCAATCAGTATATCTCCGTACAGATTTCCCGGCGTAACATTGGGAATTATACCGCATATCAAAGCCAATATAGTGCTTTTTCCCTCTCCGGAATGACCGGAAAGCAGTGATACTTCTCCGTACTTCAAATAAAAATTCACATTATTCAGAACATTCCGTTCAAAGCCATCGTAAGAAAATGACACATTTTTCAGCTCAACCGCATTCACAATATCACCGCCAATCCCGCGCCCGCCAATATTCCCGCGATATATACGGCATCCGACATGCATATCGGTTCTTTCTTATAAACCGTATACGCCGACCCGTCAAGGACAAATCCTCTGGTTTCTATGGACAGAGCCAATGTGTCGGATATATCCACAATGCGGGTAACCATAGGAATGAGAAATGCCCTGTACATTATTTTGGGATTCATAACACTGCCGGCTCCTCTGGTTTTCATTGCCTCGCGTACACGCCTCACCTCCGATTTCAGAACCGGAATAAATGACATAACAATGAGCATTCCGAGAGTGAGCGCCCTCGGCGTTTTTATTTGCGACAGGTTGCGGGTCATTGCCACGGGTTCCACGCTCATACCCGGTACAAGCGCGAGAAACAGCGCTCCAAAACGGTTAATCATCGCAAGCGCCGCATTAAAGTCGCCTCCGGATGAAAAATATGAAATGCAGGAAAAAATACCGCCTATTAAAACCGCTATCGGCAATACTTTAAGACATGCCTTCGCGCACCCGAATAAAATAAGCCAGACAAAAAGTCCGCACAAATAATATGTAAACTCAATTTTTTTCGCCATTATGAAGCCGAACACTAAAATAAAAAGACATGAAAATACGGCAAACAGCGGATACAGATTTCTTTTATAACGGAAAAAGCTCATTTTTTCAGCACTCCCGCCTTTCTCAGCTCACGGGAAATAAACATGCCGAGAACGGAACCCGCAAAGCAAAGCGCCAAAACGGCAACGGAAAGCAGAATCGCGGGCAACGGATCCGAACCCACAAACTGAGATACCGCTTCATTTTCTTGGTTTGTCCAGGTATACAGGAAATTGTAATAAACATACAGAAAAGGAAGAGTCAACGGCATATACAGCGTCCCGGCAAGCACGCACGCCCGGTCTTTATCATATCCTCTGAAAATAATAAATACAAGAATTTCCGAAACCAATGCGCAAACGGCAAGGCAGAAAAACATCGGCGGAAACATAAAAACAAGCAACACACCGCTGAACAGGGACATAAGCAAAAGCGAACCGGGCTTTCTTACTTTCATCAGACCTACTACGGGAAACAGAGAAAACTGTATTCCCAGTCCAAGCTGTATTATTCCGAATACCGGAATATGTATAAGCAGGGGCATGACTGAACCGGTCAGCAGCATCATTGCCGTTATAACCGCCAAAAACACAATATCCTTGATTTTGAATTTCCGAAAAACGCCGCCTCTGCGGCTGTATTTAGGCATACTGTCGTTTTCTTTTGAATCCGATTTGTCCGAATCTATATCCCCCGTCTCTTTGCCCGACTCTTTGACAAGCTCGTTTATGGCAATTTCTTCTTCAGTCAAACTGTTTTTGTTTTCATTCATTTGCCTTTCCCTTTCCCGACGTGTCGCGCGATTGGCTTTGAGACAGTCGTTTTTTCTCTTTTTTTATTTCAATTACATGGCGTACCGCCATAATCGGATGATACAAAATCATGCGCGGACCCGAAAATCTCATGACTTCCCTTATTTTTTCTCTCATTTCGGGCTTATAACAATGTACCGCACAGTTTGAACAGAATGTTTTTGTTTCCATAAACGGACACTTTTCACTTCGCGTCATGGCATAATTTTTCAAAGCCCGGCATTCCGGGCACAATGTTTTTCCTGACCCGTGATTTTTTTCGCAATATATGCTTATCATAAGAGAAACCGTCCGCTTTTCCCGCTCGCGTTTGCTTTCAATCTTATTTTTGCTCATACATTATGCCTTCCCTGACACGGTATATTCGATCCGCAATAGACATTGTAGACTCTCGGTGCGACACTATAATTATACTTTTTTTATTTTTTTGAGCTTTAAGCGATTTCAGTATAATGCCCTCGTTTATACTGTCCACATTGCTGGTCGGTTCGTCAAGCAATATGAGTTCACTGCCGCGCAGAAATGCCCTCGCGAGTCCGATACGCTGTTTTTCACCCGCGGAAAGATTGTCTCCGAGAGTTCCTGCCCCGGTCTGAAAACCGTCGGGCAACGCGGCTATAAAATCATATATTGAGGCGAGCCTACATGCCTCCTCCAATTGCTGCCGGGTGGCGTTGGGATTTGCTATGCGAAGATTTTGCTCTATGGTATCGTCAAAAAGATATGTGGTCTGACTCACCATCGTAACATTTGCAAGCAGACTGTCCGAGTCCACCCTGTCGATATCGGTTCCGTTGTATTCGATATTGCCTCCGCTCTTTTGCCAGAAACGCAGAAGCAGTTTTAAAAAGGTCGATTTTCCGCATCCCGACTCTCCGATTATGCCGATGATCTCCCCTTTTTTAGCATACATACATATGTCCGAAAGAATTTTTGCCTCTCCGTCATATGAAAAGGAAAGATCGGTCACCTTAAGATTATCATATTCAAACCTGACGCCGTTTTTCACAGGCGTCACGGCAGGTTCTTCCTGTAGCAGATTCAGAACTCTGTCACCGCTTGCAAAGGTCTGAGTCAGATTTCCCGGCAAGGCGGAGATCGCTATTACGGGGCCGAAAGAACCGAACACGGCTACCACTCCGATTATCATTCTGCCCGGCGACAGCGCACCGTTTATGACAAGAACCGTGCCGACGGCAAGCGCGGCAAATATGAACAGCGATACCGCAAGCTCTGTCGCCGCGCTTGCTTTTGCGGTATCACGCTTCATCTTTTTTGTCTCGTCAAGCAGCTTGTCGGAACGTCGGTTTACTTCCGCTTCTCTCTCCTTACCCGCATTGTTGAGCACAATATCTTTTATCCCCTTAATACTGTCAAGAAAATACGCGTTGAAGGAAGAAAACTCTGAGCGGTATCTCACTCCGGAGGTTTTTAATGCGTGAGAAGATATCAAAGGAATTACTATCCCCACGGTTATGTATCCCATAAGCGCCACAAGCGCCAGCATAAAATCCGACACAAAACCGACAAACAAAAACACACATAAGGAAACGACTGTCGCTATGCAAATCGGAGAAATTGTGTGAGCGTAAAACACCTCAAGTGTTTCTATATCCGAGGTTATCATGGCTATTATCGAACCCTTCTGCTTGCTTTCAAGCTTGGCAGGGCAAAGTCTGCGAAGCGCGCCGAATATTTTATCCCGCAGTACCGCCAAAAGCCTGAACGCAATATAGTGATTGCTGTACTGCTCAATGTATCGAAGTCCCCCGCGCAAAACACCGCAGCCGACAGCCATGGCGGCGATAAATCCGTATGACATGTTTACCGCCTCTCCCAGCGCCTTGGCGACTCCTACGGCGCCGAACAAAGTAACTCCCATCGCGCACAGAAAGCCAAGAGAGCCGTTTATCACGGCAAGTACCATGATGTAAGAAAGGCTGCCCAGCAATACCACAAGGCTCGCCATTATTTTAATTCCGCTGCGCCGAAGCCTGTTTTTTGATTTATTCATTGTTCAACGCTCACCTCTGTGTAACCCTGCTCAAGATTTTTCTGCGTCGTGTACAGCCTTTCATACCCCGCATGTGCATCCGTCAGCTCTTTATGCGTTCCGATTTCCTTTATCCGACCCGCCTCCATATAATATATCAAATCCGCTGAAACCACATTGGCAAGTCGGTGAGAAATCACGATTACCGATTTTGTACGGGACAGAGATTTTATGTTATCCATAATAACAGATTCGCTTTCAATATCAATATTGCTTGTCGCCTCGTCAAAAACATATATATCTTTGTCGGCGACGAGATTTATCGCAAGCGCCAACCGCTGTTTCTGACCGCCCGATATGTTGTCCGCGTCCTCCATGATAACCTTGTCAAGTCCGCCGTTCTCTTTAATAAAGCCGTAGAGATTTACCTTTTCAAGCGCCGAATAAATTTCTTTGTCAGTCACATCCGGTTTTGCGAGCATAAAATTTTCCCTGACGGTTTCGTTGAAAATATACGTGTTATAGCTGACAATTGCAAGCTTTGAATAATATGATTCCCTGTCAAGCGTTTTCAAATCTTTTCCGCCCACAGTCACTCTGCCGCTCTGAGGTCTCAAAACGCCGAACAGCATATTTACAACAGTGGATTTTCCGCATCCGCTTTCTCCCACCACTGCGGTCATGCCGCATTTCGGAAATTTCATGCTGACATTTTTCAAGGCGTCACGTTTGCCGTCATATGAAAAAGTCACATCTTTCAGACAGATTTCCGTATCCTTGACAGTGTTTGTTCCCCATTCGGGTTCGGACTGCTCAAGCAAAGAAATAATCTTTCTTCCGGCTGAAGCTCCGTTCATCGCAATATGAAACGCAGAACCGAACGCGCGAAGCGGAAGAAAAAACTCAACCGCGACCAAAATCAAGAACAGCGCCCATGAAAAATGCAGTCCTCGGTTCACCACGCCGAAAAGCGCTACGGCTATGCCGACTCCGGCGCCGCCGTAAGCTATAAGATCCATAATTGTGGTACTCGCCAGCTGCATAACAAGCACTTTCATGGTGATTTTGCGAAATTGCTCGGCGTTTTCGTTCATTTTCTCGTGCCTCGCCCTGTCGGCGCAAAATATTTTCAGTTCCTTCAGCCCCTGAACACTGTCGAGAAAGCTGTCGCCCATTGAAGTATACTTTCCCCAGTATTTTGCGAAAATTCTTTTTGCGTATCTTGATACCGCGACAATAGATATCGGAATAAGCGGTACGCATAAAAGCAGTACAAGCGCAACTCTGAAGTCTATCCATACGGTAACGCAAAACAGGATCAAAGGAGAAAGCATTGAGTAAAAAAACTGAGGAATGTATGAAGAATAATACAAATCAAGCTGTTCAACGCCTTCTACGGAAACCTGTGTAAGTCCCGCCATGCTCATTCCGTCCGTGGCGCGTACACCCAGTCTGACGATTTTCGCGTATAGTTTCTCACGAAGCTCCTTTTTTGCTTCTCTTCCCAAATGGTCCTTAAAATATCCCACAAATCTCGAGGAAATATATCTGACAGCGATACAGACCGCGATTAAAACGGAGGGCAATATAAACAACGTCGCGTCGCGGGCATACAAATTAAAATTTACCGCAATATAAATTACCCGGCAAATTCCGGCAGTTATCCCCACATTGGCAAACAGACCGAGAAGCATTAAACCTACCGTAAAATATATGTATCTTTTGTTTTTTCCCAACAGTCCCAAAAGAGCTTTGTCTATCATATATTAATTCCCTGACCTTTCCGGTCTTGCTTCAAAGATAAGGATTTTATAAATTCGGCAAGTCCGTGACGGCTTTCATCACTCATGGCGCATACAACTCCGCTCGCGTCTTTGTAGGCGACTTCTTTAGGTACATTGCAATGAATTTCCAAATGAGCCCCTAACCATTTGATTATTGTCATATATTCCGCAAGCTGTAAATATCCGAGCTCTGTCATTGTAATTTTTTTCTTTTCATCCCGCCTGATATAACCTCCCCTTTCAAGTCTTTCCGCCGCACGATAAACGCTTACCTTTGTAACATTCAGTTTTGAGCCTATATCCGTAAGCTTGATTCCGGCATTGTCGTTGTGCAGCTCATCAATGGCAATCAGATATTTTAATTCTGCCGACGTCATAAAAATCCCCCTCTTTGTTAGCCTTAACTAACCCACACGCATAAAAATGTAATAATTTTACAAGAAATTATCTCTTTCTTTCCATAAGTTAGCTATAGCTAACTTATGGTTTTAAAAGCGGAGTCTTACGACTCCGAAAAAAGTATACCACAAATTCTGTCATTTGTCAATACAAAGAAAAAACATAAGACGATTTTACTGACGTTCGTTTATTGTATCAAAAATACATTTTTTTAATTCGTCAATAAAATCAATTTCTCCGAAGCAAACGGTGATTCTGTCCTCTCGGTTTTCCCACAAAATAAGCTCTGCCAAATTCTTAATACTGTCCAAAAGAACACATTCAGCTTCCGAATCTTCAGACAAAGCCGTCAACTCTTCATTTGCATCGGGTGTGAAAATGTAAATCTTAGCCGGAGAAAAACAATGGGCGGATTTTAATTTATTTATCGCTTCCCGTGCGTTTTCGGCTCCGAAACATATAACTTTTTCTGATTTTTCAAAATCGGACGACAAGCTGTCAAGGCTCTTACGCAAAACGGTAATTTCTTCAGTCATCGAAGATATATCCGTAATAATAAGCGGAGATGCGGAAATTATCTCACAGAACCCGGCGTTTCCCGCCTCCAGAAGTCCTTGACAGATCGCGTTGCCCGAAATCTTTATACCCGATCTTCTCAGTGAATTTACGGTTTCTATAGCGGTCATGGCGCAGTCCCGGAGTAAGAGAGATATACTTTTAATTTTATAATTGGATTTCCCCTTATACTCAAAGGCAACATTTCTGTTATCGATCTCCGTGGGAACAAACTGCGCCTTAGCGGGTATAGCCAGCCTTGTCCCGGACAAACGGCATTTGTCCGAGATAATGTTATATGTATCTGTCTTTTGATTGCCGCTTATTACCTCGTGCCTGACAAGCTTTATTGTATTGCTCCACTTTTGTTCCCGCAATGTATCCGGCTCTTTTCCGTAGCCTGACGGTATCACGGCGATCTCATACGGGGCGCAAATCTCAAACAATCCCGGATATTCGTTGATACATTCTTCCAATATTACAAACTCACAGCCCTCAAGCATACAAACCATAAGCGAAAACACAAATACAATTTCTTCTCTTTTATATATTTCACCGCTTTTTTTATTAACTATCTGCCGGATGGCGGCAACCGCCTTGTTATAATCGTCTATTACGGGGATCTGTCTGTCTATATATACCGTTTTCATAATATCAAATTTATACGCGGTATTGATTCTGCCGACACGGTATCCGGCGTTTTTTATTATCGATTCTATAAACAACGCGCATCCGTGACTCGCGCTTGCCCCGGAAATGTGAATAAATTTCGGACCGACATTGATTTTTCCGAGGTCTCTGCACAACCCTGCCACACGCGCCGCGGATATTTCCGAAATATCGCCTGACAAATCAAACGATTTCAGATACTTAACGGAATTTGCATATTTCATTTCAATATATTAATTTCCCTTGTTCTGTTCAAATCCATAAACAGAGCATGAAAACCGCAAAAGCTTGGTTTTCACACGAATAAATTATCTGACCTTTCTTTCTTTTATCTTTGATGATTACTCAATAACTTTTAAAATAAGAGCCGAATCCGATTTTACGGTAACATTTCCGGTATATTCTTTATCGTTCAGAAGATCGTAAAAAACCGTATTTTTCGGTATATCGAGTGTAAAATCTTCACCGCGGTTTGCCGCCACTATGATCTCGTTTTCACCATTTTTACGCATAAACACAACTGAATTTTCACTGTGACCGAGAAATTTAAAGGTCCCGTCCGACAACGCCGTTTGAGTTTTTCTCAGCTCTCCCAGCTTTTTATAATGCTCCGACAGTTCCTGTCTGTACTCATTTTCCATATCGTTCCAGGGAAAAGGCATACGGCAAAACGGGTCGTGATATCCCTCAAGTCCTACCTCATCCCCGTAATACAAAGACGGTATGCCGAAAACAGTATACTGCAAAACAGACGCGATTTTCAGAAGTTTTTTCGCCTTTTCTCTCTTCTCCGGTGAAAGACGCCTCACGGAAAGCTGCGCGTTGCTTCCCTCAAGTTCCTCAAAATCGCTTCCCAATACGGTAAATATTCTTTCGGTGTCATGGGTACCGAGTATATTCATAAGCTTATTTGAGACAATTTCGGGATAAGAGGAATAAATTTCGGTAAGCGTATTATAGAGAGAAATACCGTCCTGAAAACGGCAAAAATCCAATATAGCGTTCCTTACGGGATAATTCATGACGCTGTCAAGTTGTCTTCCCGAAAAATATCTGCGTCTTTTGCCGTATGCTAATTTATCGCAGGCATTTTCCCAGACCTCTCCGATAATAACGGCCTCTCCGCCGCTTTCGGACTTGACCTTATCCCTTATCTCATCTAAAAATTCGTCGGACAGTTCGTCGGCGACATCAAGTCTCCATCCCGCGATTCCCATTTCAGTGTATTTTTCAATTACACCCTTCTTTCCGACAAAAAAATTCCTGCACTCTCTGTTTGAATGATTCAGCTTCGGTAGAATTTTAATGCCCCACCAGCACTCATATTCATCCGGCCAGTTTCGGAAGATATACCAATCGCGATATTTTGATTCGCTGTCGTTGTAAGCCCCTCCGTCACCGTATCTTTTGTATTTGTTGAAATATAGACTGTCATCTCCGGTATGATTGAAAACCCCGTCGAGAATTACTCCGATGCCTTCTTTTTTCGCCTGTGATATGAGGTATTCAAGAGCCTCGTCACCTCCGAACATCTCGTCGGTTTTCATATAATCACCGGTATCATATTTATGATTTGAATACGCCTCGAATATCGGACTCAGATAAATATACGTAACGCCGAGACCTTTCAGATATCCGAGTTTTTCCACGATTCCCCACAGATTTCCGCCGAAAAACTCATTATTTGCAATGTTGTCTCCGGGTTTTTCCGCAAACTGAGGTATTCCGTGTTCCCAGTCATTGTTTATAACCGCGTCTCTTCTCACGGGAAGATTTTTGACCTGTTCCCCTTCACCCTTATAAAACCTATCGACAAATATGTGATACATAACTCCTTTTCCGAAAGATTTCGGAGTGGTAAAATCCTTCTCATATACAAGCAGTCTGAACCTGGCGCCCTCTTTTTCGGCAAGCTCAAAATCCAGATTGTTAATACTTGAAGTAAAAAGCGTGTTGTATCCTCTCAGCAGCAGAATTTCATAGTAAAAAAGTCCGTATCCGTCCGGCGTACAAAGCGAGGCGGTATCAAGAGAAATAGTATATTTATCAAAAATATTATCCGAGCTTTCAAAAGAAAAAGAGATGTCCGAATCGCGGTCTCCGTCCCGGCATATTCTCATCACAGCCCCGGAAGCGCCCAATCTGCGTGATACCGAGAGCTCAAATCTGATCACCGTACCAAATGAGAACGCTCCCTTTCCGGAAGCGTCCTCGGCACCTGTAAATTTTTTTATGAACGCGTCACTTTTCCTGTCAATTTCAGAAAAAAACCTTGGAAGCATTTTTTGAATCCGTGCCTTTCCGAATATATAAAAATTATAAAACCGAAGTTTTACCGTTTAAATTTTACGGGTTTTATTCCCCAGAATTTATCGGCATATTCGCGAATACATCTGTCCGCGGAAAAATAGCCTGCCGCGGATGTGTTAAGCAGAGACATTTTAGTCCATCTGTCACTGTCGGCGTACGTCTCAATCATGTTTTCATGAGTCAGTCTGTAAGATTCAAAGTCGGCAAGACACATATACGGGTCGGCAATTCCGTGTCCGGACAAGAGATAAGTTTCAATATCCGCGAAGGATTCTCCCGCAAAGCCGATCGAAAGATAATTGACTATCCGCTTAAGTCTTTCGTTGTTCGCGTAATATTCGGCGGAACGGTAGCCCTTGAGCCACAATTCCTCAACCTCCGTGCTTGTAAGTCCGAAAATATACATGTTGTCGCTTCCGACCGCGTCAAGCATCTCCACATTTGCCCCGTCAAGAGTGCCTATTGTGACAGCGCCGTTTATCATCAGTTTCATGCATCCGGTGCCGCTTGCCTCCTTGCCAGCCAGAGAAATCTGTTCGCTTATCTCCGCGGAAGGTATCAGAAGCTCCGCCGTGCTTACGTCATAATTCTCAAGAAAAATCACATTGAGCTTTTCCTTGATTTTCGGATTCTGCTCAATATCCTTTGATATAAGGCAAATGAGCTGAATTATACGCTTTGCCATCTGATATCCGGGCGCCGCCTTAGCCCCGAATATAAAGGTCTGGGGTATAATATCGGCATTCGGATTGTCCTTGAGGTCAAGGTATATTCCGATGATATTCAGTACATTAAGAAGCTGCCTCTTATACTCGTGCAGCCTTTTGATCTGCACGTCATACAGAGAATAAGCGTCTATCTTTTTGCCGGTTTTTTCGTACAGATGATTAGCGAATTTGACCTTATTGTCATGTTTTATACTTTTTATTTTCTGAAGTACCGCCGTATCGTCCGCAAATTTGGCAAATTCACGGAGTTCTTCGGAATTGTGTCGGTATCCGGTTCCGATGCAATCGTCAAGAAGACTTGCCAGCGCCGGATTGGAGTAGCAAAGCCACCTTCTGTGAGCTATTCCGTTTGTCACGTTTCCGAAACGTTCGGGATACATTTTGTAAAAATCCTTAAATACAGAATTTTTGAGTATATCCGAATGAAGCTTTGACACTCCGTTTGTGGAATGTGTTCCTATAACCGAAAGGTTCGCCATGCGTACGTTTCCGTATCCAACCACACTCATATTTGAAATTCTCTGCCAGTTTCCGGGAAAGGCCTTCCATGCCTCTCGGCAGAATCTTTCGTTAATTTCCTTTACAATGGAATAAATTCTGGGAAGCTTGAGCCTGAAAAGGTCCTCGTTCCAGGTTTCAAGCGCTTCGGGCATTACCGTGTGATTTGTGTATGAACATATCTTCACAACCTTGTCCCAAGCCGCTTCCCACGGGTAAAAATAATCGTCGATCAGTAGCCTCATCAGCTCAGGAATACATAGCGCCGGATGCGTGTCGTTTATGTGGATTGCCACCTTTTCCTCAAGATTGTCAAGCGTCGCATATACTGCCATATGGTCGCGCAAAATGCTCTGAACCGAAGCCGAAACAAGAAAATACTGCTGTGAAAGTCTCAGTAGTTTTCCCTCGGTGTGATTGTCGGACGGGTAAAGAACTTTTGAGATTGTCTCGGCATTCGTACTCTCCTCAACCGCCTTCGCGTATTGTCCCTGAGTGAAAAGCCCCATATTGAAATTCTGGGTATCTCTTGCTCTCCAAAGCCTCAGCTGGCTTACAGCCTCGCTGTCCGAGCCCGAAATCATCATATCGTACGGTACGGCTTCAATCTCGTCGCAGTCCTCATACGATACCTCAAGATGCCCGTTTGTCCATTTCTCGTTTACTCTGCCTCCGAAGCGGACTATAAACGTCCTGTCCGTCCGGGGCACAAGCCACACTTCCCCGCCGGGCAGCCATACATCGGGCAATTCTACCTGCATCCCGTTGACAATCATCTGATGAAAGAGCCCGTACTCATAGCATATTGAAAATCCGGTCGCCGGGTAGTCGAGTGAAGACAGCGAATCCATGAAGCAAGCCGCAAGTCTTCCGAGTCCTCCGTTTCCGAGTCCCGCGTCGGGCTCGCATTCATAAAGCTCTTCGATACTGAAACCGAGTGCCTCAAGCGCCTTTGCGTATTCCTTATCGAGCCCCAGATTACACAGGTTGTTTTTAAGCGAACGGCCGAGCAAAAACTCCATACACATGTAATATACTCGCTTTGCTCCCGCCTCGTTTACTTCTCTTTTGAATTTCCCGCGTTTTTCGGTAAGTATATCCTTGACGGTTATCGCCACCGCCTTATACATCTGTTCGTCTGAAGCCTCAGCCGGAGTGCAACCGAAATATCTCGATAGCTTTTTTTCAATATTTCCTTTAATTGCCACAGAATTATAATTTTTGTTCATTAACAGGTATCCCTTTCTTTCAGCGGCTTTTTGCCGCGCAATTAGGTTTTCAACGATATGCCCGTATTCAGAGAGAATTATACATTTCCATATATTTTGAAGCGGAATTATTCCACGAAAAATCCGTGCCCATGACCTTAGCCACAAGTTTTCTGAAGGTAGGCTTATCCTGCCAAAGCGACAGGGCTTCCCCTATTTTTTCATACAGAGCATAAGAAGAATAGTCGCCGAAGGCAAATCCGTTTCCGGAAATTTCACCGTCAATTATTTCACAGTTCTTAATGGAGTCATACAGTCCCCCGGTCTGCCTTACTATCGGCACCGCGCCGTATCTTGAAGCTATCATCTGAGACAGACCGCAGGGCTCGCTTTTTGACGGCATGATAAAAAAGTCCGCCGCCGCGTAAATCTTCTTTGACAAATCCCGGTCATACAGCAAAACAGACCTTACTTTGTCGTGCCGGTTTCTCTCTAATTCCGCGAAGAAACTTTCATAACGCTGCTCGCCTTTTCCCAATATGACAAGCTGTATATCATTGTTATCCACTAAATTATAAGCTATTTCTTCCACCAAGTCAAGACCCTTATGAGTGGCAAGCCGTGAAATAATTGCCAGAAGCGGAACATCCTTGCGCTCGGGCAGCGCGTATTCCTTCTGAAATTCGACTTTGTTCTGAGGTTTTGCTCCCGAAATACCTCTGCGGTCGTAGTTTTTGAATATCACAGGGTCTTTCGCGGGATTATAGTAGTCATAGTCGATTCCGTTCAGGATTCCCGTGAGTTTATGACTGTTCTGCTCGAGTACATAGTGAAGTCCGTGAGAATATTCGGGAGTCTTTATTTCCTGAGCATACGTCGGACTCACGGTGCTCACCTTGTCCGCGCACTCTATCGCCGCCTTCATAAGATTTATACAATCGTCATATCGCATAAGAGAATAATATTCGGGACCCATGTCGAAAATATCCGAAAGCGTCGAAAACCCGAACTTGCCCTGATATTCTATGTTGTGTATCGTATATACGCTCTTTGTATTCTCAAAGCCGCTAATATAGCGATATTTTGTATTGAGATAAACCACTGTCATCGCCGCCTGCCAGTCGTTAGCGTGAATGATATCCGGGTAAAATTCGAGATTGATCATCATCTCCATTACCGCTTTGCAGAAATACGCGAAACGCTCTCCGTCGTCATAAAATCCATACAGCGCGCTTCTTTTGAAATAATATTCGTTATCAATAAAATAATAGGTCACATCGTCTTTTACAATGCTTTTGACTCCGCAATAGAGATTCCTCCAGCAAAGCTGAACATTAAACACCGCCTCGTCTTTCATCCGAGAGCGCCATTCCTCGCTTACGGTTCCGTAAAGAGGAAGCACTACCCTTATATCGGCGTTTCCCTTTTCTTTTGATTTTATCGCGGCGGGAAGTGAGCCGAGGACATCTCCGAGTCCGCCGGTAGCCGCGAAAGGCATAACCTCAGAACCTATATACAATATTTTTTTCATCATGAAAAATCCTTTCTTTTAACCGTTCCCTTAAGCAAAAGTGTCAAACTCCGCGCATTGTCAAAACACAAAACCGCGCGTCGATAAAGGCGACATTCCGTAACCTGCCAAATCAGACCGTTATATTTTTTCCGATGTAAAACGGCATATTTTCATGTCCGGAAAGCGCGCGACCGTCTTTTATAACCACATTTTTATCCGTGATTACACAATTAAGGCTCACATCCCCGCACACATATGTGTCCTGAAAAAGTATCGAGTTTTTCACAACCGTTCCTTTTCCGATATGAACCCCTCGAAAGATAATCGAGTTTTCTACTCTTCCCTCGATTACACACCCGTCTGCCACCACGGAATTTGTGACAAAAGACCCGTCGCAATATCTTGTAGGCACCGAATTGCGCACCTTTGTCAGGATAGGATGGTTCTTCTGTTCAAATAATTCCTTTCTGGTCTCGTTGTCAAGCAGTTTCATTGAGCACATAAAATAATCTTCCATTGATCCTATACGCGCGTACCACCCGTCGTAATTGTATACCCGATAATCCGCTTCCTTTACGGTCTTCATGATAATATCGTGCAAAAAACTGTTATATCCGTGGGCAATCGAGTTTTCAATAATGTTAAGAAGGTAAGTTCTTTTCATTACCATAATATTAGTATAAATCCGCGCTTTATTGTCCGGGGTCCTCTGTTCGGTAAAATCAAGAACTCTGCCGTCGTCATCGGTCTCTATTACGGTGTATTTTTCCTTTTCCGCTATGCTTGCCCTGTCCTGAGTATTTGTGACAAAAGTGATATCCGCGCCTTTTTCTATATGGTATTCAAGTACTTTCTGAAGGTCGATGTTGCATATCAGGTCGCAGTCCGACATAATAATATAGTCTTCGTTGCATCTGCTTATAAAGTTTACGGCCCCCATCAGCGCCTCAAGTCTTGACGCGTAATATTTGGCAGACGCCGCGTTTTCAAACGACGTAATGTACGGAGGCAGAATTTTTATGCCGCCCTCCCTTCGCGCCAGATCCCAGTCCTTTCCGGTTCCGAGATGGTCGAGAAGAGACTGATAATTATTATGTGTTATGATTCCTATTTTGGTAATATCCGAATTGACCATGCTTGAAAGTATAAAATCTATAAGCCGGTAACGCCCTCCGTAGGGAACGCTCGCTATTGTCCTGTACCTTGTAAGATCAGGTATGTTGTTGTCATGTATATTTGTAAAAATCAAACCGACCGCATTCATCTGCAAGCCCTCCTGTTAATTATCGGATACCATGGCGCCGTCTTCGACGACAGAACCGTTGTTTATCGCTACATCTTCGCCTATTACCGTTATTTTACTTGAATCCTTGCGGACAGCGCCTACAGTTGCGCCCATGCCCACGGTAACGCCGGTATCTATAATCGCCCGCCTTACCGTAGCGCCTTTTTCAATGACCGAATCTCCCATGAGCACGCTGTCGGATACACATGCTCCTTCCATCACTTTGACGCCGGCTCCGATTATACAGTTCTTTACTTCCCCGTTTATTTCACACCCTTCGGTAATATAGCTGTTTTCGATTTTAGCGTTCGGACCCACGAACTGAGGTCCCTCGGCGGTGTGCCGGGAATAAATTCTCCACTCATCGTCATTCAGATCCAGAACCGGATCGCTGCCCAACAGATCCATGTTTGCTTCCCACAAAGACGATATGGTGCCCACGTCCTTCCAATAGCCTTCAAAAGGATAAGCATACATTTTCTCACCGGCGGCGAGCATTGCCGGAATGACATTCTTTCCGAAATCATTCGACGAGGATTTGTCCGCCTCGTCCGCCTCAAGGTACTCATGAAGCTTTTGTCTGCTGAAAATATATATTCCCATCGACGCTTTTGTGCTGTCCGGCTCTTTGGGCTTTTCGGTAAATTTATATATGGAGCCGTCATCGTAAGTACTCATTATTCCGAACCGGCTCGCTTCTTTCAGCGGCACCTCGATTACGGCGATAGTGCAGTCCGCGCCCTTTGACTTATGATACTCAAGCATTTTGGAATAATCCATTTTGTAAATGTGATCTCCGGAAAGTATCAGAACATAGTCTGTATCATATCGGTCTAAAAAACCGAGATTCTGATATATCGCATTGGCGGTGCCCTTATACCAGTCGGCTGACTTCTGCCCCTGATACGGAGGAAGTATTTTGACGCCGCCGTACACGCGGTCAAGATCCCACGGCTGACCGTTGCCGATATATTCATTCAGCACAAGCGGCTGATATTGGGTAAGGACGCCCACCGTGTCAATTCCCGAATTGACACAATTTGACAAGGTAAAATCAATAATGCGGTATTTACCGCCGAAAGGAACGGCCGGCTTGGCGGTTTTTCTGGTAAGAGCATAGAGCCTTGAGCCTTGTCCGCCGGCAAGCAGCATGGCTACACATTCTTTTTTCTTAAACATGGAAATTTTCTCCTTAATAAATAGTATACAATTTTGGGGTAAATGAGTATCTATCGGGAATGCGCGAGTTATTTTTCCTGTTTTTTATACCGCAATGAATATGGCGGCTCGGTTCAGAAACGGGCTGCCCGTCATTCAATTTCCGGCGGAGATTTATCTTCCTCACCGAGAAAACCAAGCGGCGCGCAACACATCTTAATTCGGTTATATATAAATCACCCGAATTATATAATTATGATTTGTCGCTTGAAGCCGCCTTTTTATTCTTTCGTTTAAAATGTCTTGAGCAGCGTATAAACGAAGCTCCCAGAGGAGGAATTCTCATACGGATCGACTCCGAAAAACCTCCCCGTAAAAAAATTTCACTTCTGAATTTAACGCCTGTATTCACAACGCCGCTTCCACCGTATCCGACATCGTCGGAATTGAAAATTTCTTCATATATGCCGGGCGACGGGAGCATCAGTCTGTAATCCTCAACTGGGACCGGAGTAAAATTGAGAACAACAATCAGTTCCTTTCCGTTTGCTCCGATTCTGCGGTAAGAAATTATACTCCTGTCTCTGTCGTCGGCGTCTATCCACTGAAATCCGTTCCACGAATCGTCAATCTGCCAAAGCTCCGGGTATTTAAGATACAGATTGTTCAGCTCCGATACATAGTATTGATATTTTGCGTGCATGTCATAATCAAGCAAAAACCATTCCACGCTCTTTTTGTAATCCCATTCCGCGAACTGCCCTATTTCGTTTCCCATAAAATTAAGCTTTTTGCCCGGATGAGTCATAATATACGCGGAAAAAACTCTCGCTCCGGCAAATTTCTGCCAATAGTCCCCCGGCATTTTGTCAAGATAGGATTTTTTGCCGTGCACCACTTCGTCATGGGATATCGGAAGCACATACTTTTCATTGAACGCGTACATAAGCGAAAAGGTCAGTTTGTCATGGTGATATTTTCTGTATACAGGGTCTTTTTCTATATAAAACAAGGTATCGTTCATCCAACCCATGTTCCATTTCATGTCAAATCCAAGCCCGTCGTTTTCAAAACCGGTAACATGAGCCCACGCGCTGGACTCTTCCGCTATCATCAGCACGTCCGGATACTGGGATTTCATTGCGGAGTTGAGCTTTTTTATAAAAGCTATCGCCTCAAGGCATCGGTTATCACCATATGTGTTGGGAATCCATTCCCCTTCCGCCTTGTCAAAATCAAGATAAAGCATAGACGCTACCGCGTCCACTCTGAGCCCGTCGGCGTGATATTTATCCGCCCAATAAACCGCGTTGGAAATCAGAAAACTCTGTACTTCTTCTCTGCCCAGATCAAACTTTCTGGTTCCCCATCCCTTGTGTTCCTGCCTGTCCAGCCCCTGATATTCGTATAGAGGCTGACCGTCAAATTCATAAAGACCGAACTCGTCCTTGGGAAAATGCGCGGGCACCCAATCGAGTATGACGCCAATGCCGGCGTTATGCATGATGTCAATAAAATTCATAAAATCCTTGGGATTTCCGTACCTCGCGGTAGGAGCGTAGTACCCCCCCACCTGATATCCCCACGAGCCGTCAAAAGGATGTTCCATAACCGGCATCAGTTCCACATGAGTATATCCCATCTGCTTTACATACGGAGCAAGGTCGTCCGCGAGCTCTTTATAAGTGAGATAGGTTCCGTCTTCATGTCTTTTCCAAGAGCCCAGGTGAATTTCGTAAATATTCATTGGTTGACTGTAAAAGTTTCCGACCGCGGTCTTTTTACGATGTGACATCCATCCGGCGTCATGCCATTCGTATCCGTTAATGTCGTATACGACAGAAGCCGCCATGGGTGGTTTTTCCATATATACTCCGTATGGGTCGGATTTGTATATTATGCTGTTTTTATTGTGAAATTTGTACTTATAAATGTCCCCGTCGCTTACAAGGCAAGAACTGATTTTTGCTTCCCACACACCTTTTTCCGTGATTCTGTTCATCTGCAATGAGTCTGACCAACCGTTAAAGCTGCCTGTCACATATGCCTTTTCCGCATTCGGAGCCCATGTGCGGAAAATACAGAAGTCTCCTTCGCGATGCATTCCCATATATTCATAAACCCGGCATCCCGTTCCCTGATGAAAGAAATACATATCCGCGGAAAAGTCTCTTTCCGACACAAAAATCCCCCCATTATTCAAAATATTACAATCAAATTTTACGCATTTTAAGTATATCATATTTTCCACTTTTTGTCAATATAAGCAGTGTTAAATTTTTATATAATATTTGAATAATCATCCATTATTCAATTTACCGTCATCGACTTGACACAATAAAAAATTATGATATAATATATTATAGCGCAATGTAAAATACAGGACTTTTTTATAAAAATTTAACATTATCAATAATCCTGTCGGCTTAAATCAAACCTCATCACGGACTTATTTGCCGGGCTTGCGGACAAGTCGGGGAAAGATAAGGTTTTTTTGTTTGATAATGAGTTTTGCGCAATACATATAATGTTATTCTCAGAAAACATTAAATTTATACGGAGGACAGATTTTGATAGAAGTAAAACACATAACCAAAAAATACGGCGACACACTTGCCGTAAACGACGTAAGCTTCAAAATAAGAAACGGAAAAATTTACGGCTTGCTCGGTCCCAACGGAGCCGGAAAATCAACTACCATGAACATTATCGCCGGCTGTATCTCCGCCACAAGCGGAAGCGTAAACATCAACGGATACGACGTTTTTGAAAATCCGCTTGAAGCAAAGAGTCTCATCGGATATCTGCCCGAACAGCCGCCTCTGTATAATGAAATGACTCCCTCCGAATACCTTGAATTTGTGGCGGAAGCCAAAAATGTTCCGTATGAAAAAATCTACAGACAGGTACGCCAGGTCATGGAACTTACGGGCATATATTCCATGAAAGACCGCCTCATTAAAAATTTATCCAAAGGTTATAAGCAGCGTGTGGGTATAGCTCAGGCAATGCTCGGCAATCCCGAAATAATAATTCTGGATGAACCTACGGTAGGGCTTGACCCAAAGCAGATTATTGAAATCCGCGAATTGATAAAGAAACTCGGCGAAAGCAAGACCGTAATAGTCTCAAGTCATATTCTTGCAGAAATAAGCGCCGTATGCGACCATGTGATTATAATCTCTCAGGGAAAAGTCGTCGCGGATGACGAGATTAAGGCGCTTGAGGCCGAGATTTCCCCCTTTGACAAGCTGCATCTGTCAATTAAGGGAGACGTAAAGGGCATCAGAGAAGTGCTCGATCGATTTGAAAACATACAAAGCATCAATATTTACGCCTCCAAAACTCCCGGAGTGATTGAATTGACGCTTTCGGTAACAAAAGAAAAGGACATCAGAGACGATATTTTCTTTGCCATGGCGGAAAGACGCTATGCGGTAATAACAATGGAAAAAGAAGACACAAGTCTTGAGAGCGTATTTCTTTCACTCACCTCCGAGACAAAGGGCAATCCCAAACTCTACAGACAAAGAAAGAAAAAGAAAAAAACTACTGACGACAGTTTTTCAGACAACACGGGTGAAAATGACGCCGGTAATACCGAGTCCGTTCCGGAAATACCGACAGAAGAAAATGATAATCAAAATAACGGTATTGACGACGGCAAAAACAGCGCGGACAATACCGACGATAAGGAGAATAACTGACTTATGGGGGCAATTTTTCGTCGTGAATTCAAATCCTACATGACCAATATGTACGGAATTGTGTTTGTTTTTTTCATTCTTGTTTTTGCAGGCGTGTTTTTCTTCATGTACAATCTTATGTATATGATTCCTCAGTTCGAATATTCAATGATTGACATTCAGATGATACTTATCATTGCCGTACCGGTGCTTGCGATGCGCTCAATGGCAGAAGACAGACATAACGGAACAGACAGATTTCTGCTTTCCCTGCCGCTTAAAATGTCGGGAATAGTGATGGGAAAATATTTTGCCATGCTCGCGGTCTTCGCCTTGCCGGTCGCGGTGATGTGCACTTTCCCTTTGATACTTTCTCTGTTCGGAGAAGTATATTTTCTTACGACTTACTCGTCGATCTTCGCCTTTTTCCTGCTCGGCGCCTTTCTTCTGGCGATATGCATGTATATAAGCTCGCTCACCGATAATCAAATCATCGCCGCGGTTCTTGGCGTAACGGTGATACTTGTACTTTATTTCTCCGATTTTATAGCTTATCTGATCCCTTCAAGCTCTCTTGCTTCGTACATTTCGTTTCTTGTAATCGAGGTAATTATTGCCGCCATTGCGTTTGCCGTTTCAAAAAATATAAACGTGACGCTTATCGTAGCCGCTATACTTATAATTCCTACCTCTTTATGCTATATCTTTCTGTCTTCATCGTTTGAGGGATTGTTTGCGAAAGCAGTGGCTTTCATCTCTCCGTTCACAAGATTCAATTATTTCACTTACGGGATTTTTGACTTGTCGAGCATTATATATTTTTTATCCGTAACCGCGTTCTTTATTTTCCTCACCGTGCAGTCATTGGATAAAAAACGCTGGGGATAATTATACCTAATCTTCTCGCGCAAGTTAAAGATTTTGCAGAAAGGAAAAATTTTAAATAAAATGAACAACGACAACAGCAATCCCAACATAAAAAAGAAGCGGAGCCTGAACAGACAGGCTAAAAGCGGCGCGTACTCACTTGCATTCGCGGCAATTTTGTTGGCGCTTCTTATAGTTGTAAATCTGATAGTGTATAAACTGCCGTCTAATTTTACGGTTTTTGACACTACTCCGAACCGTCAGCTATCCATCACCGAAACGACGGAAAATTTCGTAAAATCAATCGACCAAGATGTGACTATATATTTCATATGCGAAGACTCGGTCACAAATATCGAGCTTGAAACCCTTATCAAACATTATACCGATATAAACTCAAAACTTAAATATGAGGTAATTGACCCGATAAGCAATCCGTCTTTCACTCCAAAATACACGGATACCACGCTTAGCAATTACAGTATAATAATAGAGAGCGACCTGCGTTTTTACGTTATAGATTATTATGACCTGTATTATGTCGAAAACACATACACGGGAAGAATAGATTATCTTACTTTCCTTGAATACACTCAGGGACCGTACGCAAGCTACTATTCCTCGTACTTTACCGAAGACAATACCGAACTCTTTTTCAACGGAGAGGCGGTAATCACAACGGGATTTGATTACGTCACCCAACAGGTCGTCCCTCACATTTACCTGCTTTCAAATCACGGCGAGACCGGACTTGACGAAGACGTATTTCTTAAAGATATGGAAGACAACGGGATTGAATACGAATATTTTGACCTGCTTGAAAACGGCTCTGTCCCGGACACCTGCACATGTCTTGTTATCGGAGACCCGACCTCCGATATCAGCGCTCAGGAAGCAAAGGCAATAACAGAGTATCTTGACGCCGGCGGCTCAATGATACTTCTTACAAGCCCGCAAGCCTGCGGATTTTCCAATCTTTTAAGCGTCATGGAACACTACGGACTGACAGCGGAGACCGGAACGATCTATGAAGGAAACGCAAGCTATTATCCGAGCAATTCCTCACCCAATATGCTGTTGCCCACCATGAACGAAAACCACGATATAGTGACCGCCATAGTTAATCTCGGCTATGCCTCATCGTCGGCAAACCTGTCAATGCTGATGCCGAACAGCCATTCCATAAGAATTCTTGACGACACACCGGACAATGTTACGATTACCACAATAGCTTCTACATCTGACAAGGCATATCTTACGGATTCAAACGGAGATGCTGTAGACGGTACGACCGGCTCTCATGTCACCGGAATTTCGGTGAAAAAGACGGTGGATTCGACCACATCCAACATAATATGGTATTCCTCCGCCGATGCGTTTACGAGTGAGACAATCTCGGAAAGAAGCATTAATCAGGCATACCTTCTGCTTTCAATGTCATATGTCGGCGGCATAAGTCAGTTTTCCTCGGAGCTTGCTTCAGAAATCCAGGCAATAAGTCAGAATACCTCATACCTGAATCTCAGCGCCACATCTGCCGTGGTCTGGGGAGTAGTGACTGTAATAGTTGTTCCGGCGGCTCTGCTTGTTGTCGGGCTAACTGTTTGGCTTAAACGCAGAAAAAGATGATATGTAAACCGGAAAAGGATTGAAAAACAATGAACAAAAATAAAAGCCTGTTGATTCTCATATTCGTGCTCGTTGTCTGCGTGGCGATTTACGCCGTGGTTCTCATTGTTTCAAAGACAAATGAGGACACGGGTACGGGGAGCGAAGAGGAATCAGATACGCAGATAGACATTGTAAACATTACCTCACCGGTACAGATTTCAATATTCAACGCAGAGACCGAAGAAACGCTGAATTTTACGAAAGACGAAGACGGAAACTGGATATGGCCTCAGAAAACCGATCTTACATTGGATAAAACATTTTTTGACTCAATAATACAGACGGTAAAGGATTTGAACGGAACGCATGAAATACTATCTCCGACGTCCGGACAATTAAAGGAATTCGGACTTGAATCCCCTGCCCTTACGGCTGAATTCACCGATGAAAACGGTGGAAAAACAGTTTTGAGATTCGGAGCTAAAAATTCATATAACAATGAATATTATGTAAATGTCGATAATTCCACTGAAAAAGTCTATCTTGTCTCGGAGGAAATCTACAGCTCATTCGATTTTGATATATTAGACGCGGTAGCCACCGACCTGCTTCCGCAGATAAAGGAAAACCTGCTGCAAAGCGTGACCATGTCCGACGGCGAAAAAACCGTAGTATGCACAATGTACACATCGGAAAACAACAAAGCCGGACTTGAGCGCTTTAATTACGAATGGTATATTTCGATTGACGGAGGAGAAGAATTTCCCATTGACACATCCGTGGCGGAAAATCTGACCGCGCTTCTCACCGGGATGGAATTTTTATCCTGCAAGTCCGTTTCGGAAGAGGGAATGGAGGAATTCGGGATTAATGAATCCGATCTTACTCTCACGGTAAAATACACCGACACAGCCGCAGAGGATTCCGAAGACAAATACAGCTATGTCGTTCTGCATCTCGGAAATACCGACGACAATAAATATTATTACGCCACACTTCCCGATTCGGATGTCGTATATTTGCTCGGAGGCGGCGCGTATTACAAACTTTTCAACTATACCTACGAGGAATTGGCATATACTCATATAGCAAATATAAACATAAATAAAATTGACAAGCTTGAGATAAATGACGGAGAAAGCAACGCCGGCATAGTTATCGACCGAACCGGAGGAGATATTTCGTATACGCTCAACGGTGATGATGTTGAATACAGTGATTTTGAAGACTTTATTGACGTGTTGAAAAGTATAAAAGCTTCCGCGAATACAAAGTTGCCTGAGGATGACGAGGACAAAGATTCTCTTCCTCAAAAAGATGATTCGGTGTATGGAAAAGAAGTCCTCGCTATTGATTTTACTTTTACTCAGGCAGAAGGACTTGAAAGCGATTTTACCCTAAGTATCACACGGTTTAATGAGGAATATAATCTTGTAAGCTTCATGGGAAGAGACACTCAACTTATAAGCACTGATGACACGGATAAGTTAGTCGAAAGTTTTCATTCTCTGTTATAAATCTTTTTAGTCTCGCGCTTTAAAAAACAAAACCCAATAATTTATCATTCAGTTAAAAAATTTTATTATAATTATAACTAAATTAAGATGTCTTGCCACTTGTTTTTCAGTGGGTAGTACAATCTCCCTGCTGAAAAAATTGAATGACGGGGCTTGTCTTATTGAATCTCGTTTGCGGTCTTCCCTGTTTTTGAATGTAGGAAAGACCGCAAATTTACGCAAAATCCCACGAGCGCATAGAAAGGATTTACAGATATGAATATAGCGTTTTTTCTTACTCCGAAAATTAATGTCGCATATCTCAACGTCGGAGACAGTATCCGTCAGGGACTCGAAAAATTCAGAAGGTACGGATATACCGCGCTTCCTGTGCTTAATGATGAGGGCAAATATGTAGGGTTTATCAGTGAGGGAGACTTCCTTCGAAACATTCTCAGCATCGGAAGCATAGACTTACGCGATATGGAACAGGCGAAAATAGATGATATCATCCATAAAGAAGAATTTTCGGTAAAAATCACTTCGTCAATGGACGACCTTGTCTCAAGCGCCCTTGACCGCAATTTTATTCCGGTTACCGACGACCGTGACCTGTTTATGGGAATTGTTACACGCCGCAGCATACTCGAATATTTCTTTAAAAATTATATAAAATGCAAGGAAATCCAAAAATCCATCTGATTTCCCAATATAGGCCTCCGAATTCGGAATGTTAAAATTCCGTAATCGGAGGCTTGTTCCATAAAAGTTTTCCTCTTGACATTCATTAGGCTTTTTGTTATAATATTATTTGTAAAATGAGGTTTTTCATAAAAATCGGAGGAATTGACATGAGAAATTATTTTTCCGGCATAGTCGGAAATCAAAAGCTCACAGAACGGCTTTCCATGGATATTGAAGAGAACAAAATTCCTCATGCGCTTATTATCGAGGGCGATACCGGAAGCGGAAGACATACCGTGGTCAAGTATTTTGCCGCCGCACTATCCTGTGAGAGGCGAAACGGCTCGGAAGCTCTTCCCTGTCGCAAATGCCCGTCATGCGAAAAAATATTCGGAGAAAAATCTCCCGATATTATTAAAATCGGACTCGAAGGTGAAAAGACAAGCATCGGAGTAGACGCCGTAAGGTTTATGAAAACCGATATTTTTGTAGAGCCGAACGATTTAAAATATAAGTTTTATATTATTGAAGACGCCGAAAAAATGACGGTACAGGCACAAAACGCTTTTTTGTTGTCTCTTGAGGAGCCACCTCCATATGTAGTATTTATTCTTATCTGCAACAACAGTTCGTTGCTGCTTGAAACCGTCAGAAGCAGGGCGCTTACCGTGAGAACAGAAAGACTGTCCCCGCAGATTATGCGCGATTATCTCTTGACGGAAAGCAAGGAAGCCAAATCTCTTTTTCAGACTTCCGGGGATGAATTTGAGGAACTGCTGCTTTCCTGTGACGGAAGTATCGGGCGCGCGCTTATGCTTCTGAATTCCAAAGAACGTAAAAAGCTCTTTTCAGACAGAGATATTGCATCAAAAATAATTTCGCTGGCAGCCGACCGGGATTTGAAAAAAGCATTTGATATTCTGTCGGCTCTCGGGCAGAAAAGACAGGAAATATGTCAAAGGCTCTTGCTTGTGCAGACAGCTGTCCGAGACCTTATAGTTCTGAAAAAATGTGAAAAACCGGAGCTTTGCTTTTACACCGATACCGAAAAAGCCGGAGAGATATCCACACATTTTACTCTCTCTTCACTGTTTGATATATACGGCGCCGCGGCGGAGGCTGTGGACTGCCTTGAAAAAAACGCCAATGTAAGGCTTACTCTTTTAAATATGTTTATCGCTTCAAAGCTTTTGTAAAGTAAAAAATGACCGAAGTAAAAATATTTTTCAACTATGATGTGAAAGGTAATTTTATTAAATGAATACAGAGAAAAAACCTCCTTCCGACAGGGAGAAAAAAAACGCAGGCGGACAGTACGGCAAACCGCAATACCGCAACAAAAATAAATTCAACCGCCCGCAGAACAGAAAAAAAGCACCGTATAACAGAAAACAAAAACCCGAATTATATACTGACTTAAATAATACTGAAAAATTCGAAGAAGATATACTTTTTGCGGAAAACGAATACGAATCGGGTAAAATCGAGAACATAAGCGTAAAAACCGCAGATGTTGAAATATTCAAATCAAAATCCGATAATACCGATGAGTTTTTTTCTGATTTTGAATATTCAGATATCGAAATAACTTCCTCAAGTGACACGGACAATACATCCCCAAATATACATGTGGCCGGGGTGAGGTTTAAAGCAACCGGAAAAGTATATTATTTTGACAGGGGCAAACTTCCATTGACAGACGGAAGCTTTGTTATCGTAGAAACCGCGAGAGGACAGGAATACGGAGAAGTAATATTTGCCGACCGCGAGGTCCCGGAATCTTCCATAGTTCCTCCGCTGAGACAAATCATACGTATGGCGGACTCTGAAGACAGGATACACAACGAGGAGAACGGTCGCCGGGAAAAAGAAGCTTTTGATATCTGCCTTGAAAAAATCAACGCTCACGGACTTGACATGAAGCTTGTAGACGTACAGTATACATTTGACAACAGCAAGCTGATATTTTATTTCACTTCGTCCGGTCGGGTGGATTTCAGAGAGCTTGTCAAGGACCTTGCGTCAGTCTTCAAAACAAGAATCGAACTCAGACAAATCGGCATAAGAGATGAAGCCAAAATACTGGGAGGTCTCGGAGCCTGCGGGCGGGCACTCTGCTGCTCTACTTTTCTCTCCGATTTTGCGCAGGTCTCTATCAAAATGGCAAAGGAACAGAACCTGTCGCTCAACTCCGGAAAAATCTCCGGGTGCTGCGGAAGACTGATGTGCTGTCTGCAATACGAGTACAAAACATACGCCGAAGAAACCGCGAAGACTCCTCCGGTGGATGCAACGGTCAAAACCCCGGACGGAATCGGGATAGTCACCGAAATAAATCCTCTTGCCGGAACTGTCAAAGTCAAATTGAACGAACACCCCGACGTCATTCCCAAAAGTTATCACCGGGATTGTGTCACAATTATCTCAAAGCCGAAAGACACAGATGAAAAATTTTGAATCGGAAGAATATAAGTTTTTGTCATCATATTCAGATAATTAATTTTCCGTGAGAGGATTGGTTAAATATAAATGACATTTTTCGATTTAAATAAATATAAATAAAAAATAAATTTTTTCACAAGCTGTTGAAATTATTTTAGATTTATGATACAATATATCTGAACTAAATTTTATGGGAGGATTAAAAAATGGCATACAAAATTTCTGATGATTGCATCTCTTGCGGCGCTTGCGCGGATGAATGTCCTGTTGACGCTATAAGCGAAGGCGACGGCAAGTACGAAATCGACCCGGAAAAATGTATTGACTGCGGAACATGCGCAGGCGTCTGTCCTGTAGGCGCTCCCGGCGCCGACGAATAATTCTGACGGCAATACATATACCAAAAACATTTGCCGGAATTCCGACTTTTCGGAATTTTCCGGCAGTATTTTTTAGGAGCAAGCCGTTATGGACGAAAGCAATACACTTCTGGATATAAATGAAAATCTCAAGCTTTTTCAATACAAAAACGGGCTGAATTTCGGAACCGACGCTTATCTGCTCGCCGCGTTTACGGCGCTTACCCACCGCCATCCCGAATCTTCATCAAAAAAAGCCGTGGAACTCGGAAGCGGAACGGGTATAATTTCTCTTTTGTGCGCGGCGAAAAAAAGATTCGCCAAAATCTACTCGGTCGAGATACAACCCGTCTATTTCGATATAATAGCAAAAAACACAGAAATCAATAATCTGAAACAAACCGTTATTCCGGTCTGCGCGGATATCAGGGATTTGGACCCTGCCAAAATCTCCGGCGAGGCAGACTTTTGCATATCAAATCCTCCTTACATGACCTGTAATTCGGGAAAAAGGAATCTGCATGACGAAAAATATATCGCAAGACACGAGGTATACGGAGATATAAGAGATTTTTGCGCCTGCGCGTCAAGACTGTTGAAGTACAAGGGGAAATTCTGCACCGTATACAGACCTGACAGACTTTGCGACCTGTTTTGCGCGCTGAGAGAATATAAACTCGAGCCGAAAAGACAGATATTTGTATACGCGTATCCCTCCGCCGAGCCTTCTATGGTCTTGACAGAAGCCGTAAAAGGCGCCTCTCCGGGTCTGAAACTTTACCGGGGACTCTACCTTTCGGACAACCGCGAGGATTGCATTAACAACATTCTGTCCCATGACGCTCAAAAAATATACGAAAGCTGCTCTTTCGCGGATTTCGTCAGAAATTAAAATCTACATATACATCATAAAAGGCTTACAGACAGCCGAAAAGGCAATTACATTATATGGAAAACATGAAACGTGTACTCAGCTACACACGCAGAGCCGTCGATGATTATGCCATGATAGCCGACGGCGACAAAATCGCGGTAGGAGTATCGGGCGGAAAGGATTCGCTCACACTTTTGTGCGCTCTTGCGTATCTAAAAAGATTTTATCCCCATAAGTTTGAACTTTGCGCGATTTCCGTGGATATGGGATTTGATGGAGGCACCGATTATTCACAGGTGAAAAATCTGTGTGACGAGCTTGAAGTTCCTCTGAAAATAATACCCACTCAGATTTCCAAAATCATATTTGACGTAAGAAAAGAATCAAATCCCTGTTCCCTTTGCGCCAAAATGAGACGCGGCGCTTTACACGGCGCTGCCCGCGACATTGGGTGTACCTCTGTCGCTCTCGGTCATCATTTTGACGACGTGGTTGAGACATTTATGCTCAATCTCTTCTTTGAAGGACGTTTGGGATGCTTTTCTCCGGTAACGTATCTGTCCAGAGCGGGTATAAAACTTATCAGACCCATGATCTATATGCCGGAAAAGGATATACGGGAATTCGCGTCAAAAAATTCCCTGCCCGTCATAAACTCTCCCTGTCCCGCGGATAAAAAAACCGAACGTGAAAAAATCAAAACGCTCCTTAAAAATCTTGAAAGGGAAAACAAAGGGCTGAGATACCGTATTTTCGGCGCAATGGCAAGAGGAGAAATAGACGGATTTAAATTCATAAGCCGCATGGACGGAATAAAAAGATACTCGGAAGACATATCCGAACTTTGATATTTAAAAATGTATGAGTCATTCTTTGCTTAAACGGATGCTATAGCGACCGCTTGGGCGGAGTTCATAATTCATAAACAAAAACTGTGGGAGGAAATAATCATGTCAAGAAAATACCTGCTTCCGCAAAGCGGAAACTTTTATAAGGCTAATCTGCACTGCCATTCCACAAATTCGGACGGCAGATACACGGTACAACACCTCAAGGAAATATATATGTCAAAGGGATACAGTATAATCGCGTTCAGCGACCACAACAAACTGATACCTCACAAGGAACTGCAGGATGAAAATTTCCTGCCCGTCACGGCGATAGAAATCAACATAGACGGCAAGCAACCGTGGCCGGACACTCTTACATATCATATAAACTTTTATTCCAAAGACCAAGACAGAAAAGAATTTGTACCTTTTACAAACAAGTATGACACGGATTGTGTAAACAAACTTATAAGCGACGCCTCAAAAGCCGGATTTCTCGCCCAGTACAATCATCCCCGCTGGTCGTTTCAGACTCCTTTAGATTTTTTGCCGCTTGAAAACCTCTGGGGATTTGAAGTCTTCAACACCGGATGCGAGGTGGAAATGCTCGACGGATGGGGAGACTATGAATACGAGGCTTTATGCCGCGATTTTTACGCGAAGCAAAAAGACCTTCCCGCGCCTGTAGCCACAGATGATAACCACAATGCACATATGGACGAAGATTCGCCCTTCAATGATTCTTTCGGAGGCTGGATCATGGTAAAAGCCGAAAGACTTGACTATATCTCGGTAATGGACGCACTTGAAAATAAATCGCTATACGCGTCCACCGGTCCCGAAATTTATGAGCTGTACAAGGAAGACAACAAGGTCTTTGTCAAGCATTCCCCCTCTTGCACAGTCGCGTTGCTTACAAACTCAAGACCAACTTCTATCCTTCAGTCACATGATAACAACATGACTTGCTCGGAATTAAATATTCCCGAAAACACCAAATGGTTCAGGATCGAAATCGCCGACAAAGCCGGAAAAAGAGCCATTACACGCGCATATATAAACGACTGACACAACTCCCCCGCACTATCAAATAAGCACAACCCGCTTTCATTTAAATGAGAGCGGGTTGTAAAATTAATAAAATTATAATTGACATTTTTAATTTTTTCCTGTATTCAAATCGCGCAAATCTTTGCCTGATATTTTACTCTGCCCACTATATAAAGTATCTGTGCAAAATCCAAAACATATCGGCAAGTTTGTCTTTGTCATCGGTCCATGCGCCCTCATAGCTTACACTTCCCTCATATCCTATGTCGTTTAAAAGCTCACCCCAGCCCCGGACAATGTCGATGTCATCGGATTTTATGATATTTCTGTTTCTGTCGGCTACATGGATATGCGCCAAAAGCTCTCTGTTGTCCCTCAGCACCTCGAAATTTTCCCCGTTCTCGGTCATATGGTAAAAATCCGCGTTCAGCTTGATATTTGCCCGGTCTACTTTTCTTATGTATTCAGCCGCGTCGCTTACAGTGTTTATTATATTTACTTCCGCTCTGCGCAAGGGCTCTACCGCAACCGTCTGACCGTAACGTGCCGCGATTTCGGAAAAAATACGCCCGACCTGTATAAGCCGCTCATAAGCAGTCTCATACGAAAACCCTTCCGGCACCGCTCTCGCCGCTCCGGAACCGAAAACAAGCATTTTTACACCCAAGTCATTTAACCTTTTGAACGACTTTTCGACGTATTCGGTTACCAAATCAAAGTCCGTATTCCTGCCGCACAGCCTGACATTTCCGGCGATAAGACCGTTGCAGCTGTACGGTTTGATTTTCATTCCGGAAATTCTCAGCTTTAAATTTTCAAAACTTTCATCGGTTATCCCGTTGACTTCCCCGACAGCCGAAATTTCAAAAAAATCCGCGCCGCAATCGAGTGCCTGCTCCGCTTTGTCCGAAGTCGTACATATTCCGATTTTCATGACCAATCCTCCGAATATTTAAGTTGCGTTTTTAAATCTTTATTTGAAAAAACAGAATTCCGTTTTTGTAAATTATATTACACTCACAATTAAATGTCAAGTACTTAATTGTTTTTTTGTTTAATCTTTATATCGTACTGTTTAAACGTCTCTCTTCGGGATTATCCATAATTTTACAGAACATGCAAAGCGAAAATGAAAACAGCGCGAGCCCCGCGTTTACCCTGAGCAGCAGATAGACCGAAATCATCCATAAGATCACCGAAACTATAAGTGACATGAATGTCAAAGCCTTTTGGGAAAAGGATTCGCCGAACAGATATGAGCAGACGCATCCGAACATTCTCCCCCCGTCAAGAGTCGATACCGGCATCAGATTAATAAAAGCCTGAAACAGCGAAAACAGTATAAGCATACTCACCGTACCCGGAAAACTTATACTTTGTGACTCCGCGAAATTCCAAGCACACATAAAAATATCCTGTACCGCGGAAATGCCGAAAAATCCATTGCTCGTATAAAAGCAAAAACATATGTAACAGACAAATGCAACCGTCAGGTTCGCCAAAGGTCCTCCGAAACACAGCAGCCACTCCGACTTATATGAGTTCAGATTGTTTTCGGGATAAATTCTTGCCCCGGCAAAATCAAGACATATTTTTTTCAGCTTGATTCCGAGTGCTTTCGCACATATAATATGCCCGACTTCATGAAAAAACGCCGAAGTAAGATATATTAAAAAAATTAATTTGTTTTCAGACAAAAATGCACATATAATAATTAAAATCGCGCCGTAACTCATATGTACTTTCAATTATCCGTCCTCCGATACTGAATGATAAATCAAAATAAATCTAATTACTTATTTTATATTTGATATTAAATAAATATCATTTTATGCGGTTTACACGGGATTTTTATTATATAATATGTAGATTAAGTGTAAAATATTTTGTTTTTTGTATCAAGGGTATTGACAATCTTACGACTGTCCGATATAATAGGTATATATTAAGATAAAAATTTGTAAAGTTTACAGACGGTTTTATGTTTTTTATGTGATTATCATAGATTATATTAATAAACATATGGAACGCAGGAGGAATAAAAATTATGAATCTTCAAATCAAAGACGACTTTATTCCGGGCACAAAACTGCTTCGTGAAGAAGCGGGCGGCACGACCGGGATAGAATTTTTAAAGAAAATGTTTTTTATTTCAAACGGCGTCATGCTTTCTCAGATACGCGACGTATCCGGCATTGACGGTTCAACGCTTCAGAATTGGACAAAGCGCGGTTGGGTGGAAAATTCCAAGCTGAAAAAATATAACATAAACCAAGTCGCCCATATTCTTATCATCAACATGCTGCGTTCTTGTATGCAGCTTGACAAAATCGCTTTTCTCATACAGTATATCAACGGAAAAGTGGATGACAGAAGCGACGACATCATAGAAGACTCAGTGCTTTACGATTATATATGCAAAATTCTCGATACCCTTATGACATACGAAGTATGCTCGCTCGGTTCTATCCGGGAGGCAATCGCAAAAATCACCTCCGATTATCACGAAACTGTCAAAGGAGCAAAAGAAAGGCTTACAAACGCGCTTGAAATAATTGTGGTAGCATATTATGCCGCGCTCATCAAACGCTACTCGGACAATATGCTTGAAGACTTATATTCAAATTGCGCGACAGAAGCCTGAAATCAAATGAAAAAACTTGATTATCTGCTGAACACGGCTATATACGCGCTTTATATGTTCGCTTCGTGTTTCTGCGCGATGCTTGTAGAAGCGTTTACGGTTAAAGTGCTGAATTTATTGGTCGAAATAGATTATTTCTACCTGTGTATAATAAGAATCGCGATATACACGGTAGTCGTATTGGGGCTTATATTTATTCTCGCTTTCAGAGAAGGATACCGTGAGGTTAAATTTTCACCGCTTCTGACAATTTTATCATCTCTTACCGCCGTGATTATTCACTTTTTATTTGCGCTGCTCTTCGGTTTCCAGAGCTTTGTCGCGGGCGGGGTACGTTTTATCTCCGCCATAATAGAGTACGGGTCTTCCCTCGTCTCCTCAGAACAAATCGACGGCATGGGATACGGTATTTTCATTATTGTTTTCTTTGTATCGGGAATCGTTTACTGTATCGATATCGCGCTTGCGAAAAGGTTCGGATGTCAGAAAAGGCTCATAGACAGAGAAGAGCTTACAGGCAGTAAAGAATGACTTTGTTTACAGGTCATAAATCAAGACTTCCGCTTCTTTTTTTCCGAACGCCTGAACGAAAGGAGAATATATCTGTATGTCAATAGGAACTATAGTTTTGGATCCCGGACACGGTCAGTACGGAAACCGACATTTTCCCTGTGAAAACTATGAAGGAGACTTTTTTGAGGGAACTCAGAATTTTGTTCTTGCCTCATATCTCAAAGCCGAACTTGAAAAAAGAAACTTTGAAGTGATATTGACAAGGAAAAATGTCTGGGATGATCCTTCCCTTTCCGAGCGCGGCGAGACCGCCGGAAAAAACAACGCGATTCTGTTTTTGTCAATCCATTCAAACGCTCCCGGACCTGCGTCGGACAAGGACGCGTATCATTCCGTAAGGGGTGCGGTAACTTATTATTCGCTCACCGACGAAGAGGACGTGCCGTTTTTTATGGCGCTGAATCGGGAAGTCAGCAAAGTTATGAACACTCCGGACAGAGGTATAAAAACACGGGAATATCCCGATAAACCCGGGGTCGATTATTACGGCGTCATACGGGCAAGCGTAGCCTCCGGGTGCAGACGCGCCGCCCTTATTGAGCACGGGTTTCATACCAATCCCGAAGACGCGCTTTTTTTGCAAAGCGATGACTGTCTGAAAAGGCTTGCCGCCGCCGAAGCCGAGGTTATTGACAGGTTTTTGGGCGTCGGTTCATGTATATAATACGGAAAGAGCACAAAATGAAGAATTATAATAAAAACAATGATTCTACCGTGATCTCGTCAAAGGTTTTGAAGGTAGAGCCGGCAAAGACGGAAATCAAAGTATCCGATTACCGGAAAGTCATTCTTGAAATCAGCAAAATTATAAGCGAAGGCGGCTATAACCCGGTTTCTCAGCTATTGGGCTTTATTCTTTCTGAAGACCCGACGCATATATCAAATTACAGGAACGCAAGAAATATGATAAACGGTATCGACAGAGACACTCTGCTTGAGGACATGGTAAAATTTTATTTAGAGGGAGACTCCGATGAGAAATGACATTCTTATTTGCCGGGAATATCCCGGATACCGTATTGTCTCGCTCAAAGACGGACCTGACTTTTCCGACAGCTGTGTATTGGCTGTCGGAAATTTTGACGGAGTTCACGCGGCGCACCGTGAATTATTGAAACAGGCTTTATCATTAAAAAACAAAATAAACGCCAAAACAGCCGGCGCTTGGAGTTTTTGTCAAAATCCACTGGAATTTCTCTCAGAGTCTCCGCCTCCCTATATTTATGACACAAGAAAAAAGACTGCCGAACTGCTCAGGTGCGGAATGGACTTTGTGGTACTCTGCGATTTCAAAGTTTTCGGAAATATGAGCGCCGATGATTTTATTAAATCACATCTGAAAAATCAGCTGCGCTGCACGGGGGTAGTATGCGGTTTTAATTTCACATTCGGCAGAGGCGGAACCGGCAAGCCCTGCACTCTGCAAAACAGCTTCGGCGCAGATAATACGGTTATTGTACCAGAAATCAAAATAAACGGCACAACGGTAAGTTCCACCGCCATAAGAGAAATGATCATGAACGGAGACACCGAAAACGCCGCGCTTTTTCTCACCCGTCCGTATTCTCTTACCTCAAAAGTGCTTACCGGCAAAAAACTCGGGAGAAAATTGGGGTTTCCCACTGTAAACCAATGCTTCAAAGAGGGCTGTGTTGTTCCCCGCTTTGGAATTTACTCCTCGGTCTGCACGCTTGAAAACGGCGAAAAACATATCGGTGTTTCAAACATCGGCGTCCGTCCCACAATAACCGACGGAAGCGACAGTCACGCGGTAAACTGTGAAACATTCATTGACAATTTCAATCAGGATATTTACGGTCAGATTATAAAGACTGAATTTTACTCTTTCCTGCGAAGCGAAAAGAAATTCGCGGATGTTGAAAAGCTTAAAGAGGCAATTAAGAACGACGCGCAAAACGCCAAAAATTATTTCATAAAGAAACAGATATCTTTTTGAAGTCTCACAATGTATAATTATCGGATATTAAACTTTTGAAAATTTGATTTTAGTAATTTGTTCATTTTAGAAATCAAACTTCATTTTATTACGGTTTAAAAAATGTATAAAAAAACAGCCTTAAAACTATCAAAGACAATAGGATTCATACTTGTCTTTATTTTAGTATTCGCACCGTGTTCGCTTACTGTATTTGCGACGGAATTAACACCGCCGGAAGTAAGCGGGGCAAAAGCCGTTTGCCTTTATAACATACAGGCCGACAGTATGATTGTATCTCAAAACACGGATGAACCTCTTCACACCTCAACCTCCGCCAAAATCATGACGGGATTATTGGCGTGCGAGATGCTGTGTCAGCGATTAAACGAAACCATCACAATCACGGAAGAGATGATTTCCGATGTAAGCGGAAACAATATGCGGCTTTCGGCGGGCGAAAAAATTTCCGTCAATGACCTGCTTTACGGCGCGATTTGCGGAAGCTACAATGACGCGGCATATGTATTGTCATATGTCGCGGGAGGAAATGTCGAGGATTTCGTCGCGCTTATGAATAAACGCGCGAGCGAACTCGGCGCTTTGAACACCCACTACACAAATCCGCTCGGATACCCGGACGCCGACTCCATGCTGACCACCGCGAACGACACTTTGAAAATTGCCGCGGAAGCGTACCAAAATGAGCTTTATATGACCGTATCATCGACGTTAAAGCACACTGTACCCGCAAACAACATAAGCGATGAGCGCACTTTTTACAACAGAAATTACCTTATTTCATCCAATTCCACCGCCGCATATTTCAATTCAAAATGCAAAGGGATGAACGCCGGATATTCGGGTGATTTGGGCGGCTGGAGTCTTGTTACGGTCGCGCAGGACGACGGCGCGGATTATATTTGCGTGGTGCTCGGCGGAAGTGAAAATGAGGACGGAAGCGAGATCTATGCTTATAATATCGCGAATACCCTCATCGATTGGGTCACCGAAAGCTACGGAACGGTTAAAGTAATTGATGAGGGTACGGAAATCGGAATGACGACCGTACGCTTTACAGGGCTTAAAACCGACAACGCTCCGTATATTACAAGCGGGGATCTTTCAGTATACATACCGTTGAATATTGACGCCGAAAACGATCTGGTATATGAGACAGTCCTTGACAAAGAAGCGTTTGACGCTCCTATTTCCGCCGGCACTGAAGTAGGTGAGCTCAAAGTGCTGTACGACGGAAAGGTCGTCGGAAGCTGCAGGCTTCTGCTCAAGGAAAGCTACGAGAAAAATTCCATAGTCGCGGGTATTCAAATGATTTCGGACTACACACACAGCCGCGCGTTTATTGCAAGCGTAATATTCTTTGCCGTTTCACTGGCGGTCGTGTTGTCTGTGGTTAAATACAGATTTTACAAATACAACGGAAAAATCAGACGGTTGAAATAAAGCATTTCCTTGACTTTAAGCTTTATTGAACCGCCTGATAATATTAATACCTCATACCGCCGCGGGCAAAAGACCGCCTTAACGCTGTTTTGACTTAACGTAATTTTCGCGAAATTCCTATTCGGTATTTTCGGATTTAAAACCGCAGTTTTATTTGACGGGATTTTTACCGGACTTCTGCATACTCTCATGTTTATACTTGATTTTTGTGGCTTCCCCGCCTCTTATGTGACGCTCCTCTTTGTTCTTTTTCAATACTCGCTGAACATCCGTATACAATGCATAGTTCACATTTTTAAGATTCTGAGTTACATCTTTATGTACCGTACTTTTACTTATTCCGAATCGTGCCGCAACCGCTCTTACAGTCGCATTGTTTTCAACTAAGTACATTCCAAGGACCACACAGCGTTCCTTGCTCGATGATAAATACATCATAACGTTACCTCTGAGAAATTTCTGATAAATTCGGGAAATACAATAAAAATATATGACATAAAAACCGTTTATATTAATTATTTATTAGTTTTTTATTTCGGAATGTAAAAATCTTTCCGGAAACAACAAGGAGAAATATGACGCCAGACAGCATAAAAAATACAAATACCGACGCAACGTATGATATTTTTGAGGGAATGACTTCTATTTCCGCATTGATAAATTCGGTTTCGTCAAATAAAAGCGACAGAAAAATTACAGAAATATTTTACAGTACAGACTGTGAAAAGAAAAAACAACGCGAAATCTCATTTTTAAAAAACAAATCAAGACAAATCAATTTCAGGCTTACGGGAGTGGACCCCGATTATTTGAACTCTGTTACCTCGGGTAAAACTCACGGAGGCTTTGCCGCCGTCGCGACCAAACGCAGTTTTTTAAAACCTTGCGACTCAATTATAAAACCCGACGGTTTTTACGCGTTAATTGAAGGAATCGAAGACCCGTACAATTTCGGATATTCAGTGCGTTCGCTGTATGCTGCGGGTGTGGACGGACTTGTGCTGGCTCCGAGAAACTGGATGGAATTTTCGGGAACCGTCGCAAAATCCTCCGCCGGAACATCGGAACTGCTTGAGATTATGGAGGATGAACCCTCAGAGGCAGTACTTCATTTCAAGAAAAAAGGATACCGTATAATATGCGGCGGAATACGTGACTCGGTTTCTTTAAACGAAGCCGATTTCGGCGGAGCGATACTGCTCGTGATAGGGGGCGAAAAAAGAGGCATTTCAAGAAAAATCCTCGACCTTGCGGATACGGTTGTCCGAATTGACTACTCGAGAAAATTCAACGGTTCTCTTCCCTGTTGCTGCGCGGTATCCGTAATGGCTTTTGCAATAGCGCAAAAAAGAGGATTTAATTCCTTTTAAGTTTAAATTGCAGTACATAATGAATTGTTAGTAAAAAAGTCATCATTTGTTGAAAATAAGATTATATAAATTAACTTTAAATTGTGATATAATGTATATATTGTAAAGAACATTAAGTCAGATCTCAATTTCTAAAGTCAAAATAATATCACGAAAAATCCGTGTCAATTAAATATAATATTGTCGGCGATAGCGTTTGAAAAATTTTCGGACACGTCTTCAGTAATTTCGGAACCGGAGGCACTTCGACGATTTAACGGAGGCAAACCGAATAAAAGCTGATTTGGAACAGAAAGGTATGGTCATAAAAATGGTAAAAAAGATTGCTTTTATAGGAGTCGGAAATATGGCGGGCGCCATAATTTCCGGCATTACTTCCCGCAAGGAAAATCCGATTGGGTGGGATAATATTATTCTGTATGACAAATACAGTGAAAAATGCGACAGATACAAGGCGCTCGGCGCTTTTGTCACTGAGAACGCTGAGGAAGCCGTGACTCTCGCGGACTGTATCATACTTGCGGTAAAACCCCAGAATTTTCCGGAAATATTGCCGCTCGTAAAAAACTGTCCCAACATTTCAAATAAGCTATTTATAACCATAGCCGCGGGCATACGCATAAAAACGGTGTCCGACGCAGTAAACGGCGCTCCGGTTGTAAGAGTGCTTCCGAATACACCCATGCTGATAGGCAAAGGAGTCAGCGCTGTTTGCCGCGATAAAAATGTAAGCGATGAAGATTTCGCGTTCGCGTGTGACATTTTCAGCTCGTCGGGAAAGGTTCTTCTGATTGAGGAAGAAGAAATGAACCGTATAATCAGCGTCACCTCCTCTTCCCCTGCTTATGTTTTCACTCTCATAAACGCAATGTACGAGGGCGCTGTCGCTCAAGGGTTGGTGTCGGACACTTCAGACGGTATTCAGCCAAAGCAGATTATTGACAGCATATGCGACACGATAATCGGCTCCGCCGAACTTATGAAGTCTCAGAACAAAACTCCTATGGAACAGATAACCACGGTAGCCTCCAAAGGCGGTACCACCGAGAAGGCTCTGAATGAGCTTGAAAGGTATAAATTTACCGAAGCCGTGATTTCCGCGATGGAAAAATGTACGGCTCGCGCGGACGAACTGTCTGCCGAATCATAAAACAGGATTTTTGTGCATACATTATAACCAAAAGCAGGTTTCATTGACGTTAAATACGTCGGGTTTCTTACTTTTTCAACATAAATAAAGGTAAAAAGGAATGTTTTGGCGTAATGTATAGCGAAAACAAAAAAATAAACGCTCCCAAAACCTCAGAGGTTACTTCAAGGGAGTGTAAAAACCAAAGTGTCGGCTCGGCATTAAAAAAGACCGACTTATTCAGATTTTTCCATAAGCTGCTTATCTGCATAGCATTTTTATTATTAGGCTTATTCATATCATACACCGTCAAAAATCAGACCGACGTTTTTGAACAGTTTGCGGAAAACTATTTTTCATTTTTTTCCGACAACGAAGAATCAGGTTTGCTTTATAAATTTTATACGGTGCTGTACAGAGACATTATTACTTTAGCGCTTTTGATTTTATCCGCTCTTACTTTCTTTTATAACGCGCTCGGTTCAATACTGTTATCCGCCAACAGTCTGATTTACGGAATCTGTGCCGGTGTGTTGATATTTTCAAAAGAGCCTCACAGGCTCTGCGCGGTGTATATAGCCGAGGCTGTCTGTGTTCTCGCGCTGTTTATTTATATAATGACGCGCGCGGCTGAATTCAACAAAAGCTTTATCCGCAGAAAGCAGGATGAAAACAATAAATCAGACAGCCGTATATTTATCTCACAGGACATGAAACGCTATCTTAACGAAAGTCTTTTTGCGGTTCTTATATATGCCGCGGTTAAATTCATCTCCTGTATGCTGTTGACAAACTTATAATAATATCTCCGTTTTATATTGTTCACTGTCAGACATTCTTAATTTAAGAAAAGGAACTTAAAATTTTGGGAAACAAAGAAAACAAAAAGAAATTCAAATTATTTGATTTGAACCGGGACGGTAAAGGCGTTGAACCGGGAGAAGATACCACTCCCAATCTGAAATTTTTCTTTAAACAGCTCGGCCGTAAATTTTCAAAAATTATCTCCCTCAATATGCTTATGGACATACAGATAATTACAATTATTGTCTGTATTTACCTTTATTTCTTCGGAAGCCCGGTAACCCCATCTGTCAATTATTCCGAATTTCCGCTGATATACGGAATACAGCAGATATCAACCGACGCGGTCACGGCAGTAAATCTCAGCGGGTTTTCATATCAGCTCGGACTGCCAACCTACAATACTTATATATATTGGGTCATCGGCGCCATTGTCGTATTCCATCTTTTGACCTACGGACTGCAAAAGGTTGGGTCGGTATATGTTTTGAGAGGTCTTGTGCGCGGAGACAGCGTATTCATTCTGTCAGACTATTTCTACGCAATCAAGAAAAACTTCAAACAAGGTCTGCTTCTGGGTATAATAGATACTGTAATCATCGCCGTTCTTACTTACGATTTCCTGTATTTTTTCAACTCCCCGTCTACGATGTTCAACAATTTCATGTACAGCGCCATAATGGCGATATTTATTTTGTATTCCATCGCCAGATTTTATCTGTATCTGATGATAGTCACTTTCAATATAAAAATCGGAAAAGCTTTCAAAAACGCGTTTATTTTCTGCGCGCTCGGAATCAAAAGAAATATAATGGCTTGTATCGGCATTGTGATTGTTACGGCAATCGCAATAGGTATGGTTATGCTGCTTCTGCCCTTGGGACTCGGAGTTACTTTGGTTCTGCCGCTTATCTACTATCTCGGCGTTTGCGGGTTTATATATACTTACGCCGCATACCCGGTAATCAAGAAATATATGATAGACGGAGTAAATACTCCCGATTCGGGCAATGCGGTTTCAATATCCGTGAGCAATGAAGAAACTCACGAAAACGAATGAATTCAATTTGAACCTATAAGCTCGCTTACAACCACAAACTGATACCCTCTTTCGAGCAGTACGGGAATGAAACCTCGCAAGGCTTCGGCGGTAGGGCTGTTCTTTCCGATATAATCGTGCATCAGTATTATATCTCCCGGCTTGACATTATCGGTCACATATTTTACTATTTTGTCGGATGGTGTGTGCGCCCAGTCCTTTGTGTCAATGTTCCAAAGAATAACCTTATAATCGTACTGTTCGGATAAGGTTTTGACATCGCTGTCTATCCATCCTTCCGGCGGTCGGAAAAGCTTGGGTTTATAATCCGCCGCGAGTGAAATCGCGGATTCGCATTTATCTATTTCGTTCTTCAAAGTATTATAATCGGCGCCGCTTAAGTGCGGGTGTGAATAGGTATGATTGCCTATTTCATGCCCGCGCCTTATTGTTTCCTGAAACGCCTCGGGATAATTTTTCACATTTACTCCGATTACGAAAAATGTAGCTTTTATTCCGTACTCGTCAAGGATATCAAGGATTTCATGCGTTTGCCGTGGGTGAGGACCGTCGTCGAACGTCAGGGCAATTTTATTGCCGCTGTTTTGGTAATTCTTATAAATATCTGTTTTTGTTGCCACGGCACAGTCCGCCGGCTTACTGTAATTTGAAACAGTGCAAAAAATAACCGATAATGCCGTCAGCCATAACAAAGTTTTACGTAGCGTCATTATGCAAAAACTTCCTTGATTCTCATATTTTTGTTCGTCAGCCGCAGAGCTCGTCCAAGGTTCCGAATCTGTATCCCTGATCTTTCAGTTCAATTATCACATCTTCAAGCACCGCGGCATTTGTAGCCGATGTGGGATGAAGTAAAAGTACTTCGCCGTTGTGAATATTGTCAAGTATTTTCGCCTTGGCTTTTTCCGGACTCATCTGCCTGTTGTTGTCCCAGTCTTCATACGCAAAACTCCAGAATACCGTTTTATATCCCATATCATTTACGTATTCAAGTGATTTCGCGTCAAATTTTCCTTCCGGAGGACGATAGTATTTTGACAGTTCTCTGCCCGTAAGGTCCTTACATGTCTGTTCAAGACGTCTGAGTTCGGACTGAACCTCTTCCCTGCTTTTTCCCACCATGCTTTTATGGGAATAGGTATGATTGCATACAAGATGCCCCTCGTCAAACATTCTGCATACCAAACCCGTATCGCGTTCAATCAGATTTCCGAGCACAAAAAACGCGCCTTTTACATTCTGATTTTTCAGCACGTCAAGTATTTTTTCGACATTGCCGTTTTCATATCCGGCGTCAAACGTAAGATATACGACCTTTTCTTCCGTACTGTCGCCATGCTTTGTATCTATATAATACCCACCGTATTCTGAAATAAAGGAAAGGTTTTTCTCCGCTACAGGCTGCTTGTGCTCCTTGTTTCTCATCACATACCAATTAAACACTCCCGCTTCGGCGAAGACAGTCAAACAGGAAAGCGCGAATATGCACAGAGCGCACAAAAAACAGACAAAAACTTTTATTTTTGAATTTATATTCTTTTTTGTCATTTTATTCAATACCCCTTCGTATATTTTCAATTATATTGTTTCACACACTGCCGAAGATAATTTAAAACAAAATTTTGATAAAATAATAATAACTGTTTTTTTTTCAAAATTTTAAATATTGCTATTGATTTTTGTATTATTATGCGTTATAATATTAATTAAATATATCATTATATTATATAAGCGGAAGACAAAATTACGGAAAACCAAATTTTTCAGTTTATCATTTAGGATTATATAAAGGAGAAGCATATGTCCAAACAAATCAAAAAAATAGTCCTTGCATATTCCGGAGGACTCGATACTTCAATCATAATTCCGTGGCTCAAAGACAACTATCCGGGCTGTGAAGTCATAGCGGTATGCGGAGACGTGGGTCAGGGCTCCGAAACAGACGGACTTGAGGAAAAAGCCATAAAAACCGGAGCGTCCAAGCTTTACATAGAAGACCTTCGCAAGGAATTTATTGAAGAATTTATATATCCCACCCTTCAGGCGGGCGCCAAATACGAAAACCAGTATCTTTTGGGCACCTCTTTCGCGCGTCCTATCATCGCGAAAAGAATTGTTGAGATAGCAAAAGCTGAGGGCGCAGACGCCATTGCGCACGGCTGCACCGGAAAAGGCAATGACCAGGTACGCTTTGAGCTTACAATCAAAGCCTTCGCTCCGGAAATGGAAATTATAGCGCCTTGGAGAACATGGGATATAAAATCCCGTGAGGAAGAAATAGAATACGCCGAAAAGAAAGGTATTCCGCTGAAAATTACCCGTGAGACCAACTATTCCAAGGACAAAAACCTGTGGCATCTCTCGCATGAAGGACTTGACCTTGAGGACCCTGCCAACGAGCCGCAGTATAACAAGCCCGGTTTCCTTGAGCTCGGCGTGTCTCCCGAAATGGCTCCGGACAAGCCCTCATATGTAACCGTAAGTTTTGAAAAAGGTATTCCGGTCGCGATTGACGGCGAGAAAACCGATTCGGTATCCTTACTTGAAAAGCTAAATAAGCTTGGCGGAGAAAACGGCATAGGTCTTGTGGACATGGTGGAAAACAGGCTTGTGGGAATGAAGAGCCGCGGTGTTTACGAAACTCCCGGAGGAGCTATACTTTACGCGGCGCATGACGCGCTTGAGACCATCACTCTCGACAGAGATACCATGCACTTAAAACAAATGCTCTCCGGACAGTTTGCAGACCTTGTTTACTTCGGAAAATGGTACACGCCGGTAAGAGAGGCGCTGTCCGCTTTTGTCTCAAAAACTCAGGAAACCGTTACCGGCGATGTAAAGCTCAAGCTGTACAAAGGAAATATTATTCTCGCTTCTCTCACCTCTCCCTACTCTCTGTACGATGAAAACGTCGCATCGTTCGGCGAGGACGGAGGCGCGTACAACCAGAAGGACGCGGAAGGATTTATCAACCTATTCGGTTTGCCTATAAAAGTAAAGGCCATACTTGATTCCAGGCGCGAGAACAAATAAATATATGTCCATACCCAGGGTATGCGATAAAAACGTCGCATACCTTTAAATTATTTATTTCTAAGGAGTTTATACTTTATGAAAATGTGGGAAGGCCGTTTTTCAAAAAAGCTTGACAGCAGAGTCAACGATTTCAATTCCTCTGTTTCTTTCGACTGCAGAATGTACAGAGAAGATATTACCGGTTCCGTCGCCCATGCCGCAATGCTCGGAAAATGCGGCATTATTGAAAAGCATGAGGCGGATCTGATCTGCAAAACACTGAAAGAAATACTCCGCGATATTGAATCCGGAAGTCTTCAGATTGACCCGGAAGCCGAAGATATACATATGTTTGTTGAAAGCGTGCTTACCGAGAGAATCGGAGAAACCGGCAAAAGACTGCATACATCCCGTTCAAGAAACGACCAGGTAGCGCTTGATATCAGAATGTACCTGAAAAAGGAAATTTCCGAAATAAAGACCTGTATTTTAAAGCTTGAAAATATTCTGTGTAAAATTGCCGGGGAGAATACGGAAACCGTCATGCCCGGATATACGCATCTACAGCGTGCCCAGCCGGTTACATTGGGACACTATATGATGGCTTACGCGCAGATGTTTGAACGCGATATACAAAGGCTTGACGAGACATATGCGCGCACGAATGTAATGCCGCTCGGCTCTTGCGCTCTCGCTGCGACGACCTATCCGATCGACCGTTTTTATGTCGCGGAGCAATTGGGATTCGACTATGTCACCGAAAACAGCATGGACGGCGTTTCCGACCGCGATTTTGTCGTAGAACTTGCGGGATGCCTTTCAATAATTATGATGCATCTTTCGAGATTCTCGGAAGAAACAATACTTTGGTGCTCGTCGGAATTTGCCTTTGCGGAGCTGGACGACGCTTACTCCACCGGCTCTTCCATTATGCCTCAGAAAAAAAATCCCGATATCGCGGAATTGGTCAGGGGCAAAACCGGACGAATATACGGAGATCTGACTACACTGCTCACAGTAATGAAAGGATTGCCGCTTGCATATAATAAAGATATGCAGGAGGACAAGGAGGCAATTTTCGACGCTGTGGACAACACTAAAATCTGCCTTGAGCTTTTCACTTCCATGCTGGACACACTTACTTTCAGAAAAGAAAAAATGAGAGAGGCTGCGTCCGCCGGATTTATAAACGCAACCGACTGCGCGGATTATCTGGTTAAAAAAGGGATGCCTTTCAGAAGCGCATATAAAATCATAGGACAAATAGTAGCGTACTGCATTGCAAATAAAAAGACCTTGGAAACCATGACCATTGACGAATACAAAAACTTTTCCGAAATTTTTGACTTTGACGTGTATACTGCAATTGACCTTACCAATTGCGTAAACGGAAGAAGCTGCTACGGCGGACCGTCTCCGGATTCCGTAAAAAAACAAATCGAAAATTTAAAGAAAAAACTTTCTCTTTAATGTAACAAAATTTTAATGTTAACCTATAATAGTTAATATGTTCACAAAATATCCACAACGCCAACGCGGTTTTGTGATATTATATTGTATCTGAACAAAATACTCTTACTTCAGAGCAAAAAAATATGTGTAAAGTCACGGGAGGTTCGTTGTCATGGCTCAGAATACTTTTGAACGCCTTGAGAAAAAAGTTCTTATAAACAACGATCTTGTCCCCGACTTCATTCGAGATATTTCGGACTATATGGAACCGGACGTTTTCAATAAAGACGGTGAACCTTATATGGTGTGCAATATATATTTCGACAACGACAACAATGACGTCATCAGACGTTCGGTAATGAAACCGCCGTTTAAAGAAAAACTCAGAATGAGAAGCTACGGTGTGCCCGATGAAACATCAACCGTCTTTATCGAATTGAAACGCAAGCTGTACGGCGTCGGAACCAAAAGACGGGCAAGAATTACTCTCGCGCAAGCTTACAGATATTTAAATGAAGGAATACATCCCGAAAATCTGAGTTACATCGACAGTCAGGTGCTTAAGGAAATCGACTATTTCAGAGAACTTAACCATGTATATCCGAAGGTATACATAAGCTATTTGAGAAACGCGTTTTACGGAAAAGAAGACAGCAGTTTCCGAGTAACGGTCGATAAAGATATTGTTACAAGAAGACATGACCTGAGGCTCGAATCCGGCAGGTACGGTGAGTTGCTCCTACCGGACGGAAAAACCCTGCTTGAGATAAAATTTGCCGGCGCCCTTCCCTTGTGGTTTTCACGTATAATGGACAAATACGGCATTATTTTCGGTACATATTCCAAATACGGTTCCGAATTTCAGAAGTATACTAAAAAGCAGATTGAAAACAGACCCGATTATATTCCCCGCATGGAGGCGTCATCAAAATGAACGAATTTTTTAACCGTACACTTTTTCAAATAACTCCTAACTCTTCTCTGAAAAATGTCCTTATTTTTATGGGAGCGGCTTTGGCAATATCGCTTGCTATATGTTTTGTTTACATATTTACTTACCGCAAAAACGGATATATGTCTTCCTTAATAGTTACTATTCTTCTCATAGGTCCCGCGGTATCTATCATTGTGGCTTGCATCGGGAACAATATTGCCGGAGCAATATCCATAGGCGGGGGACTCGCGTTGATCAGATTCAGAAGTACGCTTGAAGACCCCAAAGCGCTTGTATACCTGTTTCTTTCACTTGCCTCCGGCATGGCGTGCGGAACCGGATTTATAGGGTTGGCCGTGGTTTGCGTCGGCATCGTGCTTATAGTACTGATTATCGCCAATCTTGTAGGATTTGACAACTTCGGAGGACGTATTATGAAACTTACCGTAATCGTACCCGAAAACCTTGATTTTTACGGCGTCTTCGATTCCGTACTTGAAAAGCACTGCAGGTTTTATCACCTTGACAAGGTAAGAACAACCGACTACGGAACGCTTGCGGAACTTGATTACCGCATCAAACTGAAAGACATCTCGAAGCAAAAAGAACTGATTGATGATATACGGACGATGAACGGAAATCTGAACGTGTCCATTGTTCAAAAAGCTACAGATTTTTGACAGCGAAATTTTTACCAAAATTCGACTAAATTTATTATATTATATTAAATAATTCTATGTTTTCGGATAATCGGCTTTATTTTATAAAAAGCCGATTTATTTTTTGGATACCGGCTTTAAAATTAAAAATATCATTTCCAATAAATTGTAATAAATTTGTTAAAAAAGCGGAATAAGTTGTAAATTTATCACAAAAATTCAATATCTTATTGACATTTTTAAGTTTTTGTAATATAATAATTGTAGAATAGAATATTGAGGAGGTACAACAATGGACAAATTCATTTCTTTGGTTGTCGGGGCAGCAATTGGATTGGGATGCGGCATTATTCCGCTTATAGTAGGAATATTTACGAAGCAGAGATTAACCGGTATAATCGGTATTGTAAGTTGTACCATATGCGGGGTCCTGTTCGCTGTTCTTGAAAAGCCGCCTATTACCTCAATTGCCATAGCGGCGCTGTTTTTAATTGTTATTCTTATGACAAAAAAGAAAGAGGAACATCATTCCTCGGATAATATTGAAAAAGGAATTTACGCCGAAAGCTTTATCAGCGGAGCTGAAAAAGGCAAGTCCTTGGAAAAAGATGAAAAAGCAAATTCCGAAAATGATGACAAATCCTCAAAAGGCGATGCGGGTTGACTTTAAAATCATATTCAAAAAATCACAAATGTCCCGGCTATTTATAAAGCGGGGACGTTTTTGTGTGATTTTCGGTAACTTTCGATACCTTGATGGGTCAGCTATCGCATGAATCAAATAAATAATTCGCCGCCTTTGGCGGCATGGAGGTTAAATATATATGATTCACGTAGCAATTTGCGACGATGAAAAAGTATTTGTACAATACCTGGAAAATTTATTAAGGCAGTATGAAAAAGAATCCGGCAATGAAATCAAAATCACATCATAGATACCTTCTCAAAAGACGGCGTAATGCTTCAAGGCGAATTTGACGCAGATAAGTTTCTCGCCGGCGGATATGTGATTGTCGAAGCGGCGTCGGGCGCAGAGGAAAATGAATACGAAACCCAGCCCACCTATTCGATAGGAGATTCGGTTGAACTGAACGGAACACAATATGAAGTCATGGCTATTGTTACAGACATATCCGCTGTCACTGAGGGACTGAACGGCGATACCCCGGATTTTCTTTCATTTTATCTCCCTGCCGAAACATTCCGACAGATGTATCCGGATAACACGCTTCGTAAGCTGTTTTTCGACGTATCCGAAGAATATCGCGCCGACGCCGAGCAGATGCTGAATGATTATCGCAAAGATGAGGATAAGAGCCTGAATTTCACCTCTAAAACCACATTAACAGAGCACTATAAAGATCAGACGCGCGCCAATACCGTAATGGGTCTGGCAATAAGTATAATTATCGCTTTGGTCGGCATTCTGAACTTTATCAACTCCATGGTAACCGCTATCGTTTCAAGACAGAAGGAATTCGCGATGATACAGAGCATCGGAATGACAAAGCGTCAGCTCAGAAGAATGCTTATAGACGAGGGACTATATTATGCCGCGTTTACCCTGATTTCCTCATATGTATTGTCTGCTTTGGCGGTAGGCATAGGCGTCCGTATAATTGTGGCGAATGACTGGACTTCTACATTTCGTTTCACACTTATGCCGCTTACGGTATGCGCGCCGATTCTGATTTTCTTTGCCGTACTGATTCCGTATATCTGCTTCAGAAATCTCGAAAAGCAAAGCATTGTCGAAAGACTTCGAGCTGCTGACTGAGAAATTAATACAGAATTAAAGCGACGCAAAAAATCCCCCCTCGGCGTTACCGTTTAACGGCTTATGCACCGAGGGGATTTTCAGAATACTATAATTTATTCAATTAATTCCTCAAAGCCTTTCAGCAGCCGCATTTTCCGGGATTGCCGGATCTGTCGCCGAGGAATGTCGGAGTACATCCCATGCTGAATTCAGAGGTGGGAAACGCCATTGCGCGGAATACGCTGCAAGGATCGTCCTGAGTAGCGGAAACACATTCTTTGTCGGGTATGCTGTATTCGGTAGCGTTTACGATATACTGCGCCGGGCGTACTATGCGGATAATCGAGAACACTCCGAGAGAAACCGCAAGGTATCTGCCCGGTTCGTTTCCGTTGTCGCCGCTGAGATTTGCCGAAAGTGTATGTGTTATACTTTCAGGTATATCACATGCGCAGCAGCAACAGCAGCAACACTCGTTTACATTCTCAACCACTTTAAGTCCGAGAACAATAGGATCAACTACTTCCACAACAGCGGTAGGAACATTCTTTTCACAGTAGCAGGGTTCCGGTTGAGCGCAGAAGCTCATTGAATCGGAAGAACTGCGGAAAATGCTGACATTGCTCTCTCCACCGTAAAGAATTACATTTTTCTCAAGGACCGCAATACCGTCGAACTCCTGAGAATGTCCTCCTCCCACGCAGGCTTCAAATACAAGTTTTATATAAAATCTGATTGTTACAGTGTAAAAACCTTTGTTAAACTGAACCGGGTCTATATTGATGTATGTCCATGTGATGCAAGAGCTTTTTACTCTGATTGTACTGGTTCTTTCAACTATTTCATTTCCAAAATCCGTGAGAAATACACGGACATTCTCGAAACAGTCTCTATCCTTGCATGAGTCAAGAATTCTGTTTGTTTCTATTGAAACGCTTTCCCTGCCCGAACCGGGTCCGCATGAAAATCTGTTTTCGGTCATAATATTATATATCCCCCTAAATAGTATGTTAAACATTAAAAGAAATTGCCCGAAGGTTAATTCAATTTCTTTACACTACTATTCTATGTCGAAAAAACACTTATGTTACAGAAAATTGTTACATAAAAATAAATAATCATATTGACTTGACAGATATATTTTGTTATAATTTTGTATAGACGGGACATGTTTCCGTCAAAACACTAAAACCTTTTTCGGTACGGAGGATTTATGAAAAAAGTAAATGTAGCTGTCATCGGATGCGGATGCATAGCCAACGCGGCTCATATCCCGTCTTATTTAAGCAACCCGGATGCCCAAATTAAATATTTCTGCGATATTATTCCCGAAAAAGCCGATGCCGCCGTAAAAAAGTACGGCTGCGGCGAAGCGGTTTACGATTACCGTCAGATTCTGAACGACCCGGAAATCGACGCCGTTTCTGTTTGCACTCCGAACAAAATGCATTCCGAAATATCCATTGACTTTCTTTTGGCAGGAAAACATGTGCTATGTGAAAAACCCGCGGCGCGCGTTTACGACGAAGCCAAAAAGATGCAGAATATACAGCATGAAACCGGAAAAACACTGAATATCGGCGTTGTAAACCGCTTCAATACCGCGGTCAATAAAATAAGGGACATTATAAGGTCCGGTGAACTCGGCGAAATATATCACGTTTATGTTTCATTCAGGGCGCGCCGCTCCATACCCGGTCTGGGAGGAGCCTTTACCACAAAAGCGATTGCCGGAGGCGGAGCGCTTATCGACTGGGGCGTGCATTATCTCGACATAGTCATGTACTGCACAGGCGACCCGAAGCCGATTACCGTATCGGGAAAAGCATTTTCAAAGCTCGGCAAAGATATGAAAAATTATGTGTACGAGAGTATGTGGAGTGAGGAAACCAAAAATCTCAACGGCACATACGACGTTGATGACAGTGTTACCGCTTTTATCCGTACAGACAACGGTCCCACTATTTCGCTTAACGGCGCTTGGGCACAGAATATAGGACCGTCAGAAACTTATATAGATTTTCTCGGCGACAAGGCGGGTATAAGGCTTACATACGGAGGCAATTTTACCATCTACGGAACCAAAGACGGAAAGCTTTGGGATGAAACTCCTCAATTTGAAAGCGTCAATATGTTTCAAGAGGAGATCAACAGCTTTATAAGGTGCGTTCAGACCGGTGAGAAAATTCAGTCTCATATTGACAAAGTCATCCTTACGGCGCGCATGATGCAGGCGATATATGACTCCTCGGACGCCGGTAAAGAAATTACGCTTGATTGGTAAATTTCGTATAAAACTGTAAAGGACGGTAAACTCAAATGAATAAGGCAAAATGGATATGGCTTATGGGCGACTACGAGTTGTATCATTCTATAAAGCTTCATTCCCGCCGGGAGGAATTCGGCGCCGAATACCCGTGTTTCTGGTCTTTGTCGGTTCCCTACCCTGTCGTCACCTTTTCAAAAACTTTCAGCTCTGACAAAGAAGGATTTTTCAATATAAAGTCATATGGAACCGGATACATTGAAATTGACGGAAAAAGACTCAGCATAAACGACAAAGTGGAGTTCGGCGCCGGTACACATACCGCCAATATACGGGTTATATGCGACGCGTATTCCTTTCCCTGCATCTACATAAACAGTGAATTTCTGTGTACGGACGAAACCTGGATATGCAATCACAACACCACCGAACAGTTCCCTGTAGGCGCATATCCCGAATATCCGAATGAGGATGACGACCCGAGGGAATTCAAGTTCTCATACAAGAAAATAATGCCCGTAAGCGACCGTGAAATAAGCGGCGGCAGGGTATTTGATTTCGGCAAAGAAACATTTGCCCTGTTATGTATAAGCGGAGCCGACAAAACCCGCGAATACGAAGTGTTTTTCGGAGAATCCGAAGAGGAAGCCACCGACACTCAGTACACTTTGGTTCGCAAAAAGATAAGCGGAAATTCCAAATACCGTATGAGAGGCAGAGCGTTCAGGTATGTATACATCAAGGGCGAAAATACAGATTCGCTCAAGGTGAGCGCGGATTATGAATATCTTCCCCTTACCGACCGCGCGTCTTTCTTTTGCGACAATGAAAAAATACACAACATCTGGCAAATCTGCGCTTATACGTTTCATCTGAATTCAAGAGAATTTTTCCTTGACGGAATAAAAAGGGACAGATGGGTCTGGTCGGGGGACGCCTATCAATCCTATATGGCAAACAATTATCTGTACTTTGACCCTGAGATAACGAAGCGTACTATAATTGCGCTATTGGGAAAACCGCCGTATGAGCAGCACATCAACACGATAAACGATTACTCAATGTACCTTATAATAGGAACGTATGAATACTACGCAAGCACCGGAGATATTGATTTTATAAGATTTGTCTGGAAAAGAATACGCGCGCTTTACGACTTCATTTCATCGAGAGCCGACGAGAACGACTACATATGTCAGCGTGAGGGCGATTGGATATTCATAGACTGGTCGGACATGGATAAATCGGGAAACTTGTGCGCCGAGCAGATTCTGTACTGGAAAACAAAGCTTTCTATGTCACAGTTGGCTTACGCGCTCGGAGAAGACGGCAAACCTTATGAAACAAGCGCAGCGTCTCTTAAACGCAGAATAATGAAGGACTATTGGAGAAAAGACAAGGGAGCTTTCATAGACTGTTATTCCTCCGGACTTGAAAAAGTGACAAGACACGCGAATATCTTCGCGATAATTTACGATTTTGTATCAAAGAAAAACGCTAAAGGCATTGTTAAAAACGTGCTTGACAATGAAAGCATAACTCATATAACCACCCCGTACTTTGAATTTTTCGAACTGATGGCTTACGGAAAAACCGGCGACCTTACACACATACAGGATAAAATCGAGTCATACTGGGGAGGCATTGTAGACCTTGGCGGCACCTCTATCTGGGAACAGTATATTCCGCAGAGACAAGGCGCGGAACACTATGAAATGTACGGAATGAAATACGGTTGTTCACTCTGCCACGCATGGGGCAGCGGACCTATATACCTGCTCGGACGTTACTGTCTGGGAGTATATCCTACAAGTATAGGCTATAAAACCTTTACTGTAGAGCCCAAGCCCGGTAAATACAAAGAATTCAGCGGAGTAGTACCTCTTCCCTGCGGCGAAGTTTCGGTAAAGCTCAAAAACGGAAAACTGACGGTAAAGACAGACTCCGACGGCGGTACTCTCCGGTGGAAGGGCAAAGAATATCCTTTGCAAAAGGATACCGAACTTACGGTTTAATACAAAATAATTGTACATCACCGGATAAAAAACGGATTTTCCGATGTGTTAATCATCGGGAAATCCGAATTTATTTCTACAAAAATTTAAAAATTATGTTGTGCATGTCCTGTTTCCGACATTTGACGCTTTACCTTTCGTCGGAACAGACAATTTGAAAAACCTTGCGGGATAACCAAAGACTTATAAAGATACGGATGAGCAAACCGAACCGATATAAATAACAGGAGGTCTTAAAAATTGAAAAAACTGAAAATAGGTCTGTTGCAGATATCTCCCTGTGACAGTCTTGACGGAAATCTGAAAAAGGGACTTGACTTTTGCAAAAAGGCAAAGAAATTGGGATGTGACATTGCTCTGTTTCCCGAAATGTGGAGCAACGGATATCGGATATATAACCGTCCCGTTGAAGTCTGGAAGTCCGAAGCTGTTTCACAGGACAGCGAATTTGTCAGAGAATTCGGAAACGCGGCAAGGGATTTATCAATGGCAATTGGAATTACACTGCTTGAAAAGCATGAGGACAATCCGCGCAATTCAATGGTGCTGTTTGACAGATTCGGTAAAAAGCAATTTACATATTCCAAGGTACACACTTGTGATTTTGATGTGGAGCGCAATCTTACTCCGGGCGAGGATTTTTATGTGGCGACAATAAATACCGCCTGCGGTGAAGTCAATGTCGGAGCTATGATATGCTATGACCGTGAGTTTCCGGAAAGCGCAAGGATTCTGATGCTCAAGGGAGCGGAGCTGATTCTTGTACCGAACGCTTGTCCCATGGAAATAAACAGGCTCTCTCAGCTTCGCGGAAGAGCATATGAGAATATGCTGGCAATAGCTACCTGCAATTATCCCAAGGACGTCCCGGACTGCAACGGCTTCTCAAGCGTATTTGACGGCATGGCGTATCTGCCCGACGAACAGGATTCGCGGGATACGTGTATTTTACAGGCGGATGAAAAAGAAGGAATTTTTACAGCCGAGCTTGATTTGGATAAGCTTCGCCAATACCGAGAAAGCGAGGTACACGGCAACGCATATCGCCGTCCCGAAAAATACAGGCTTCTCTGCGATTCCAAAACAGAATATCCGTTTATCAGAGAGGATTACAGAGGTTAATCTCATTTCAAAATAAAAAGTTTTTATCAGATGAATAACCAAAGCATTCGATGAGTATAATCTTATAAGTATGTTTTATGTCATTAAAGATTAATATTTCATTAAGAATCAAAGTTTGAATATTTAAAAAACTCCTATAAAATATTAATTATCACAGATTCTGTTGACAAAACGGCTTATTTGTTGTAAAATATACTTGTCAGAAAGAAGAAAACGGAGGAAATGTATTATGTTAAAATTTACGGAAAACGAAATTGAATATACAATAAACGACAACAATACCGCCTCTCTCTCTTCCGCATCGAATTTTACCGGCAAAGAATTGACCGTTCCCCAATACATCGGAAACAATATTCCCGTAGTTGAAATATCGGACAGAGCTTTTTACCGAAACGAAAATATTTGTGACATTATTCTGCCGTCAACCGTGAAAAATATCGGCGAATACGCGTTTTCATGGTGCGCAAAACTTGAAAGTGTAAAAATATCAGGCGCGAAAATTATCGCTTCAAGGGCGTTTATGGGATGCGGAAAGCTCAAAAATATAACTCTTCCCTCCTCACTGAAAAGAATAGAGGAAAAGGCGTTCTCATACTGTTCTTCTCTTGTGTCGGTCAATCTGCCGGACAATATAATCCATCTCGGCGAAATGGTATTTGAAGGATGCAGAAAGCTTGAATCTGCCAGACTTCCCAAAGGTTTGAAAATACTTGCGAACGGGATGTTTTATGCCTGTGTATCGCTTCGTGACGTAATATTGCCCGAATATGTTGATTATATTGACGAATACGCTTTTGCTTACTGCACTTCTCTGGTGCTGCCGGATATCCCCGCTTCAGCGGTCATAAATGAATCCGCCTTTCATGAATGCGGAGATTTAAGAAAAAGGTATATTGCCTCTTAATAATCTGTACATCGTTATGTCTCGGTATAAATTTACTTCGGAAAATAATTTACCGCCGACTCTGACGCGCCGATGATTGGTAAGTCCGGTTAATTCAACATACTGTATTATTACATTCACACTTATGGAATAAATAAAATCTCCTTTTTTTCGCAAACCCCAAAATCCGGATACGCCATGGCTCAAAATGAGCCATGGCGTATCCTTTCTATTTAATTTTATTTATGATTACATTTCAAAAGAATATTTTCCGGGTGCAAGCTCTATTACAAGTTTGCCGTTTTCGACCTTACAATCGGATATTGACTTCTCTTCTCCGTTCATTGTAAATGTATGCTTCTCCCCGATAACAGGCAAATACAGTGTCGCACCCATAGGAATCTCTGTATTGTATGTAAATTTACCGTCAAGACTCCATTCAGATACGATTCTGCCTCTTCTTGAATTGAAAGAAGCTTTTACCCAAGTTATGTTTTCCTGTCCCGCAGGAAGCTCATCCGCCCCTCTGGTATCGGGATTAGGCTGAAGTATTACATGTTCAAATCCGGGATGAGCCTTATCCGCTTCAATACCCGCCATGTATCTGTACATCCATTCCTCAACTACACCGTACGCATAGTGGTTGAACGAATTCATTCCCACATCGCCGAAGCCGTCCGCCAAAGTATACGAGTTCCATCTTTCCCAGATAGTCGTAGCGCCCTGATGCACACTGTAAAGCCATGAAGGATTGTCGGTCTGGAGCAATAAGGAATACGCAAGATTGTGAAGTCCGAACTCGGAAAGCGTCTGGTTGAGAGTTCCGGTGCCCACAAATCCGGTTGAAAGCTTATATCCGTTGTTCTTTATCTTTTCGGCAAGATTTCTTACCGCAATGTCAACATTTTCACCGTCAAGCATACCGGTCTTAAGCGCAAGCAGATACCCGGTCTGCGTCCTGTATTCTTCCTTGAGCATTCCCGTACCGTCACAGTAGTTTGAATTGAAGTCATCCTTTATAGCGTTATAAAGTTCACCGTAAAGCTTTTGCTTATCGCTAAGCCCTATAACGCCTGAAAGCTCGGACATCAGCATAGCGTCGTAAGCATAATAAGCCTTGGCGATATATTTTCCGCTCGTAGGCTCATATGCCAGCCAGTCCGCATACCATTCGCCCGGTCCCTCCATGCCTCTGCTCGCAAGCCACGACATGTATTTTTCAAGCGAATCGTAGTTTTCTCTGATTATATCTGTATCGCCGTACATTTTCCACATAACGTGGCAGACTATAATGGGAGCGTCAGCCCATGCGGCTCCGCCGTATCCTACCACACGCACAGCGGGGATAACGTCGGGGAAAATGCCGTCGCTGTTCTGCGAGTCGCGGGCGTCGGTAAGCCACTGTCTGAAAAAGCTGTCAACATCTCCGTTATACGCGGCGGTATTGCAGAATATCTGAGTGTCTCCCGTCCATCCGAGCCTTTCGTCTCTCTGAGGACAATCGGTAGGCACGGTGAGATAGTTACTTCTTTGTCCCCAGATAATATTTGATATAAGCTTGTTTACATCTTTGTGCGAAGTTTCAATATGACCCGTTTCCTCAATGTCCGAACCGACTGTCAGCGCTTTAAGCGACATGACCTCAATATCTTTGTCGGAGCTTATCTCAAAATACCTGAAACCGAAGAAAGTAAACATCGGACAATATTTTTCTCCGGCGTCATTTCCGTTTGCCTTATAATATGCCTTTGCCTTTGCCGAGCGATAGTTTATTGTATAAACGGAACCCTTTGCGCCGTCGTTTCCTCTTGATTTTAATCCGCTGTCATTGAGCATTTCGGATGCTCTCAGACAAATTGTGGCGTTCTTCTCGGTATGTACCCTTATTTGCGGCCAACCCACCATTTCCTGTCCGAAATCAACGACAGCCTTTTGTCCTTTCTTTAACACAAACGCATCCTCGTTGTCATACCGTGAAACTACGTTTATTTCCCCGTAATCACTGCCGTTATCTTTTACACCGTCATATATTGTAACCGATACCGGCTCCTTATCAAGTCCCTTGCGGATACGGATTGCGGGTCCTATATTCGGCGTTATCTCAATATTACCGTGATCGGCGACAGTCGGCTTTTTCCATCCGTCAGTATTGTAGCTGACGCACGATATTTCCTCGTAGGAAGGAATATTTCCGTCACAGATCTCGCCGTCCCATATATCTGCGGCACGTACTCTGCCTCCCCACATGGTATCCCAGGTTTCGTCGGTGTATATCACTCTATCGCCCACCTGTATAGCGGCACAAAACGCGATGTCATTGTTTTCATACTGATTAAAGGATATTCTGCCGTTCCACCATCCGGGAGCCGCGACCGCCAAAACCACATTGTTTCCGTCTTTCAGATAATCGCTGATATCATATGTGAATGACATAACCCGTTTTCTGTATTCTGTCCAACCCGGTTTAAGCTCGTCATACACAACATTTCCGTCATATTCCTTTACGCCGATTCTTTTGCCGTTGCACCAAAGCTCGTAAATGCCGAGCGCGGTAGACGTAATCAGCGCCTTTTCGCCGGACTTGGCGTCAAAGCTTTTTCTGAACATTGGGGTGCCGTGCGTATCCTTGATAGGAGCGAATTGATGTTCCGGGGTAAGAGCGGTTTCCCATGAATTTACGGTATCGGGAAATAAACCGTCCGGCTTCTGGCATACCAACCAGTATGCGTTTTTCAGTGAAATTTCTTTGGCTGACATAATAATCTAACCTCCTGAGTTTTTACATAGGTCGTTCAATATCGACAAATGTTATTTTATGTGATACATATGGCAGGAATATTTCCTCAATATCCTTCCATCTGATCTTCATACTTGATGTGTTTTTACACGGATGACAACCGAAATACTCCTCCGAGGAGACATCGCGGTCAACGAGAAGGGTTACGTTATTACCGGTATCGTTCATCAGTCCCAGAATACTGACCGAACCCGGATAAGTATCGAGATATTTCACCATGTATTCCTCGGGAGCGAATGAGAGTCTCGAAGAATTTATCTGTTTTGAAATATCCTTCGTTTTAAACGGCTTGTCACCGCGCATTACAAGCAAATAAAATTTGCTTTTCTGCGAATTGCAAAGAAACAGGTTTTTACATATTTTTATATTCAGCAATTGTTCTGTTTCATTGCATGAATCAACCGTTTTTGTTTCTTCGTGATCTGTTCTTTCATATTTTATATTTAGGCTGTCAAGCAATCTGTAGCAGCGCATCTCCCTTTCCTCCCTCAAATCGGTCGGAGCGGTAGTGTAAACAGTTCTGTCAATCATCATATTATACCGGACTTCCCCTCTGTTTCAGAAAAATGTAAGCTGGTCTGTCTCGTCAAGCCCCTCAAGCGCTCCGCATTTTCGCAGTATATCTATCACGGATTTTGAAAGCTTCGCGCGTATCTGCAAATCCTCGACCGAAAAGAAAGGCTCCTCAGCCCTCGCGGCAACAATATTGGCGGCGGCGTTTTCGCCGAGTCCGCCCAAAGCCGAAAAAGGCATTCTTATCTTGCCGTCCTCCGGCACGAACGCCGAAGCGTCGGATTTGATTATATTTACCGGAAGAAATTTGAATCCGCGCGCAAAAGCTTCATTCACAAGCTGCAGAGTCGGAATGCTCGCCTGCTCTTTCGGAGAAGCTTCCTTGCCTCTTTTTTCGATATTCCTTATCGTTTCAACGACCTTTCTCTTTCCGCCCATGACGATTTCAGCGTCAAACCCGCCGGGAGAAACCGTGAACATCGTGCAGTAAAACGCAATCGGAATATGTACCTTATACCACCCGAGACGTATGGCGGACATGACATAAGCGGCGGCGTGCGCTTTCGGAAACATATACTTTATCTTTTTGCATGAGCTTATGTACCAATCGGGTACATTTGCCGCTCTCATCTCACTTTCAAATTCCGGAGTAAGACCTTTTCCCTTTCTGACCGCCTCCATGATTTTGAATGAGTGCGATTTTTCAACCCCGTATCCGATAAGGTCGTTCATTATGTTGTCACGGCATCCTATAACATGTGAAATGTCGCATATACCCTCATTTATAAGGTCCTGGGCGTTTCCGGTCCACACGTCGGTTCCGTGAGACAGTCCCGAAATCTGCAAAAGGTCGGCAAAGGATTTGGGCTTTGCCTCCTCCACCATTTTGATTACAAACCGGGTGCCGAATTCCGGAAGTCCGAATGTACCGATATTACAGTCGATATCCTCCGGCGTCACACCGAGAGGCTTTGTGGACAAAAACAGCTCATAGACAGATTTGTCATTCATCGCCACGTCCATTACGCTGGTATTTGAATATCTCTCAAGATATTTGTACTTGGTCGGAATATCGTGTCCGAGTTCGTCAAGCTTAAGCAGGGTATCATGAAGATATTCAAAAGTAAAATGGGTGGTAACTATATCCGAATTCGGGTCATCCGCCGGATGCTGAACCGGGCAGAAATCGTATATCTCATACTCTTTCGGAACAACGACTATTCCGCCGGGGTGCTGACCCGTAGACCGCTTTACTCCGACACAGCAGGAAATTATGCGGTTTACCTCCGCGCGGGGCAGACTTACTCCCTTTTCCTCAAGGTATTTCTGTATATATCCGAAAGCCGTTTTATCGGCAAGCGTACCTATAGTCCCCGCACGGAACACGTTTTCCGCGCCGAACAGTTCTTCGGTATATTTATGTACCTTTCCCTGGACTTCTCCGGAAAAATTAAGGTCTATATCAGGGGACTTGTCCCCGTAAAATCCGAGAAACGTCTCAAAAGGTATATTGTGCCCGTCCGCGTTGAGCTTATGACCGCACTTGGGACACAGCCTGTCCGGCAGATCAAATCCCGAACCCACCTTGTCCGGGTTTGAAAAATCGCTGTAACGGCACTGCGGGCACCAATAATGCGGCGGCAGCGGGTTTACTTCCGAAATACCCGCCATTGAAGCTACAAAGGACGAGCCCACTGAACCTCTTGAGCCTACAAGATACCCTTGACTCTCACTGTACCAGACCAGCTTCTGAGCTATCATGTAGAGCACCGCAAAACCGTTGTTTATTATTGAGGTAAGCTCCTTATTCAAACGCTGTTCCACTATCTCCGGAAGCGGATCGCCATACATCGATCTTGCTCTTTCGTAGCATATCCGATTCAGGTCTTCTTCCGCGCCCTCCATGCTCGGAGTAAACGTACCCTTCGGAAACGGTCTGATATCCGAATCTATCATATCATTTATTAGGTTTGTGTTTGTGACGACCACCTCGTAAGCTTTTTCTTCTCCGAGATATGAAAATTCTTCAAGCATCTCCTCAGTAGTTCTGTAATAAAGATTGATATCCCTGTCATAATCCGAGTATTTCTGCCCCGCGAGCAGTATTTTTCTGTAAATTTCGTCTTCCTTATTCAGAAAATGCGCGTCACAGGTCGCTACAACCGGCTTGTTGTACTTCTCGCCCAGCTCTACGATACGGCGGTTGAAATTTCTCAGGTCTTCGTCGTCCTTTGCCTTTTCCTCGGCGATAAGAAACCGGTTATTTGAAATCGGCTGAATCTCCAGATAATCGTAAAAATTGACTATTTCCTCTATTTCAGACTCGGGCTTGTTTTCAAGTATAGCCGAAAAAAGCTCTCCCGCCTCGCACGCCGAACCGATAATCAGACCTTCCCTGTGTTTTTCAAGCTCAGTCTTGGGAATACGCGGATTCTTCCTGAAATATTTAAGATAACTGTATGATATAAGCTTATACAAATTTTTCAGACCGATTTTGTTTTTCACAAGAATTATCTGATGATATGTCTTAAGCTTAAGCGGATTTGAATTTGTACTCATATCGCGCCTCAGCACGTTAAAGCTTGAAATATCCCTGTCCTTCATATCCGCAAGCAGCTTGAAGTAGATGTGCGCGAGCATTTTCGCGTCATCCGAGGCCCTGTGGTGATTGAAATCTCCGAGTTTATAATGCTCCGCCAAGGTATCGAGCTTATGATTTTTGAGTCCCGGATTTATATATCTTGACAGCGCCACGGTGTCAAGGTACGGATTGTCAAATTCTTTGCCGTACATTTTGGCGGCATATCTGATAAACCCCGTATCGAACGCCGCGTTATGAGCAATCAGCAGTTTTTTATTCTGACCGTCACCGTCTCCGATAAATCCGAAAAACATGTCAAGCGCTTCGGGCGTCTTGGGCGCGTCGGCTACCATGTCGTCGGTAATTGAAGTTAGCTTGGTAATTTCCTCGGGAATCGGGACTTCCGGATTCACAAAGGTATTGAATTCCTCAACAACCCGTCCGTCCTTTATTCTGACAGCTCCTATTTCGGTTATCTTGCAGTTCTGAACCGACAGGCCCGTGGTTTCAATATCAAAAACAATCGCTTCATCATACAATCCGCCGTTATAGCTTCCGTAAATGGCTCCCGCGGTGTCGTTTACAAAATAAGCCTCTATTCCGTATATTACTTTTTGTCCGGTTTTTTCGCTTGCCAGCATAGCTTCCTGATAACCCTGAACATTTCCGTGGTCGGTAATCGCTATAGCCGGATGTCCCCACGCTTTTGCCTGTTTAACCGCGACATCCGGCGGTATCAGCGCGTCCATGTTGGACATATTTGTGTGCAGATGCAGCTCCACTCTTTTCACCGGAGCGTTGTCGGTGCGCGGAAGCTTTTTGATTTTAGCGATGCCGTTAAGATGAAACTGAAAATCGGGTCCTTCCGTTTTGTCCCTTCTCACCTCTTTCTTCGCGTATCCTTTGAGCGCCAATACGTTCCCGTCCTTTGCCGCTCCAGAAATTTCATCCGCGTCCTCGGGTGAAAGAGAAAAGCACTTTACTTCAATAGAGGAATTTCCGTCGCTCAGACAAAAAGTTATGTTATATTTATCACCCGCGCGATTGAGTTCCTTGTTGAATCCGAAAACACTTCCCAGAATGACAATATTTCTGACAGGACTCGTAATTGAAGCGATTGCCACAGGCTTTATTTCAAACGTATCGCCGTATACATATTCACAGGCGGAAATATCAAAAAAGGTGTGCCCTATCCGACATACTCCGTCAATAATCACAGGAGTGCTGTCCTCGTCAAACAGTGTCTGAACTCTCGGAAGCTCAACTTTTTCCTCTGTCGGCTGCGCCGTATTGATTCTCGCGTTATAGTTTGCGGCCTCAGCCGCCAATCTCCTGTCGTATTCTTCAATTGCTTTCTGAAGCGAATTATTGCTCGAAAGAAATATTTCATCTTCGGTATGTACTATATTTACATTGAGCTTAATGCCGAACTCGGAAAAAATTATCCCCTGCATAACCTCGGGAGTGCGCGCGTCATACAAAAGCTTAACCCCTCCCTCGGCAAAAGGAATTTCAACCGTAAGAGTATTATTCTCAAGATTATATCTGTATTTATTGAAAAAGCCTTTCGCAACAATACCGACGTTTTCGGTTTCTTTCAGTATTTCGGGCACATAGTTCTCACGGAAAAGCTCACTCGGATAACGCGGCAATATTTTAACCCACGAAAGACCGTACGTTTTTGAGATTTCATTTTCTATCCGGTAAAGAGTGTCTTTTTCAATAATGTTCGGAAAACTCGCGTAAATCTGTATTATGCGGTTTCCCTTATCCGCCTGAAGCTTGATATTATCGGCTGACAGCAGTATTTCCGCGTCTCTTTCGTTCGGAGCGTATTTGCCGAATATCTGCAAAAATGTTTTAGCCATTTTTATCGTTTCTTTCCGCTTTCAACTTTTTTATTTCCTCAATCAACACGTTTATAATATTGTCTTCGCTTATTTTTCCCAATACTTTGCCGTGAGAGAACAAAAGCGCCTCCCCGCTGCCGCCCGCTATGCCTATGTCGGCTTCTCGCGCCTCTCCCGGTCCGTTCACCGCGCAGCCCATAAGCGCCACCTTTACCGGAAACGACAGAAGTCCTTGCGCTTTTGCGGCGTTCTCAAATTCGGCGGAAAGTCTTATAAGGTCTATTTTGGTTCTGCCGCACGTAGGACAGCTTACTATGTCCATTCCGCACTGACCCTCTACCGACAGCGCGTTCAGAATATCCTTGGCGGCCGCTACTTCTTTTATAGGGTCTGCCGTGAGCGATACACGAAATGTGTCTCCGATTCCCTGACACAGCAAAGCTCCGATACCGGCGGAACTCTTTATTATCCCCATATGTTCACTTCCCGCCTCGGTAACTCCGAGGTGTATGGGATAATCACATTGTTGCGCAATCATCCTGTTCGCTTCTGTCATCTGCGCCACGTCGGAAGACTTGATGGATATTACAATGTCGTAAAATTCATATTTTTCAAGCAGTGAGGCGTGATACAGCGCGCTTTCGCACAAAGCCCGCGGGGTAGGTCCGCCGAATTTTTCAAGTATATGTTTTTCAAGCGAGCCGCTGTTTACGCCTATTCTTATCGGTATATTGTACTTTTTACAGGTTTCGGCGACCATACGCACTCTGTTGTCGTCTCCGATGTTTCCGGGATTGATGCGTATTTTGTCCGCGCCGCACTCGGCCGCCCTTATTGCCGCCTTATAATCAAAATGAATGTCCGCGACAATAGGCGTTTTTATTCCGTTTTCCTTGATGAATTCAATGGTTTTGGCGGACTCCTCGTCGGGTACCGTAATTCTTACTATGTCGCATCCCGCGCTCGCGAGCTCCTTTACCTGCATAAGCGTTGACCGCATATCCCTTGTGTCGGTATTCGTCATGGACTGAACGGCGATTTTGTTTTCTCCTCCTATACCGACTCTGCCTATCTTTACTTCCCTGCATTTTCTTCTTATACTGTTATAATTCATTTAGAAATATAATTCCTTTCATTTTACCGTACTTATGTCTGTAATGTATGCCATGAAAAAATTTGCACTTACGAAAATTTTACAGACAAGACATAGGTATACCGAAAAAGAACTCGGAAAAATCATTTTCAGCATCAATTTTTTCAACCTGTTTTTAAAACAGGTTCAATATATCTCTCACGGTAATAAACAAAGCCAAAGCCATAAGAAGCATGATACCCACAGTATTTATCGCCTGTTCAACTTCCTTTTTCACGCATTTTCCGGTTATTAACTGATACAGGTGAAATATAATATTTCCGCCGTCAAGCGCCGGAAACGGCAAAAGGTTAAATACCGCAAGATTCATTGTAATTATGGTAAAAAGATACAAAAGGGTGGAAAATCCCGCCTGAGTTGCCTGACCTACTACACCGGCAACGCCCACAGGTCCGGAAACGGCGTCCAGACCGTATCTTCCGCCTATCATATCAACAATACTGTCGAAAAACATCTTCACCGTTGAAAAAGATCGGAAAAAAGCATGTTTCATAATATTCTTAAAGCTTGGTCTTTCGGCGTATATCTTAAAATCCTCTTCCCCCAAAGTCACTCCCTGAGTCTCTATGGTCGGAAAAGACACGTCATGCAATGTGATTCTCTCGCCGTTTCTTTCAACCACAAGGTCAACCGGTTCATAGCCCTGATTTGTGATCTCATATACGAGCTCCTGTCCCGTAAACACGTATACGTTATTGACCTTGATTATTTTGTCATTCGGCATTAAAGGTTCCGCTCCCTTGTCCGATATCGACTCATACGGACTTCCGTCCGCGTTTTCGGTCTTGAACTCGGCGACTACCGTGGACGCCAGACGTCCGTCTTTAACAGCCTCGATTCCGACAAGCGTGAACATGCAAATAATCCCAAGTAAAATATTCATTACGGGACCGGCAAGAGTTATAACAAGCTTCTGCCACGCCTTTTTATTTGAAAAAGCGTTTACATCGTCGGAAGAACCGTCTTCACCCGCCATACTCACATACCCGCCTATCGGAAACGCCCTTATGCTGAAAACCGTTTTTTCCGGAATCTGCGGAGCGTCGTCCGACGAAGAAGAAGTTTCCCGATCTGATTTCACCTCGGCATTATTATCCGGATTGACTTCATCGGATCTATACTCCGAGGACAGTTCAAATCCGCTGTCAACTTTGTTTTTCTTTATTCTTTTTTTGGTTGTAAAAATTGCCGGACCCATTCCTATGGAAAATTCCAGAACCGTTACTTTGAACAGCTTGGCAAATATGAAATGTCCGAGCTCATGAATAACCACCATAATGCTCAACAGTATCAATGTCAAAAGGACATATAATATAATCATTAATAATCCCCCATCCGTTTTAGGTATATGTATAGCAAAACCATATCTATTTTATGTCATATCCCGGATGTATATAACTGTTGTATTTTCTTCAAATCAATATAAATTCCTTTCCGCGGTCAAATTATCTGCATATTCGCGCGCCTCGTCGCACACCTCAAAAATATCACTCAACTCATTGACGTTGCTCACGTGAGAATAATGTTCCATAGTACGGCAAACTATATCGGATATATCACAAAACCTTATCTTCCGGTTTAAAAACGCCGAAACAGCCTCCTCATTTGCCGCGTTCAGCACTCCGGGCAAAGCTCCTCCCTCGCCTATTGCTTTGACCGCGGTCTCAAGCAACGGAAACGCCTCGTAATCGGGTTTGTTGAAGGTAAGTCTGCCCACTTTAAACAGGTCGAGTTCCTCAGTACACGCCTCACATCTGTCCGGATGGGTAAGCGCATACTGGATACAGTGTCTCATATCGGGTAGCGACATCTGCGCTATGACACTGTTGTCAATATATTCAACGGCAGAATGAATTATACTTTCCCGGTGAATAAGCACGTCTATTTTATCGGGTAAAATCCCGAACAGATGAACCGCCTCAATAACCTCAAATCCCTTATTCATAAGAGTCGCGCTGTCAACAGTTATTTTTGACCCCATTTTCCATGTAGGATGTGACAGCGCGTCGTCAAGCGTCACATTTTCAAGCTGACTTTTTGTATATCCGAAAAAAGGTCCCCCGGACGCCGTGAGCAGAAGCCTTTTGACCTCGCTTTTTTTCCCCGCCCGAAGACACTGAAAAATTGCCGAATGTTCGCTGTCTACCGGAATTATTTCTGTACGTGCCGATTTCGCGGCCTTCATGACCGCTTCTCCTCCGACCACAAGGGACTCTTTGTTCGCAAGCGCAAGCTTTTTGCCGCTTTCGATGACTGACAGCGTGGGTTTCAGCCCTGCCTCCCCCACGATTGAATTGATTACCGTCTGACCGTTTTCGCTCTCACACTCAACCTCATGTATCATATCACAAATGCCGTCATTGCCCGAATATATCTTAACAGACGTGTCCCTGAGCCTAACACAAAGTTCCCGGGCTGCCGCCTCATCGCTCATCGCACAGGCTTCCGCTTTAAATCTTCTTGCCTGTTCTTCTGCTTTTGATACATTTTTGCCGGCGGAAATCGCCCTTACTCTGATATTGTTTGCGGCAGCCACCTCAGTCGCCTGTGTCCCGACAGAACCCGTAGAACCAAGTATAATAATTTCCGGATAATGTGTTTTACCCATCAACACTTTCCTTTCAAAAACTTTTGACACAATTGAATTTACCCAAACAACAGTATTCTGTCAAAAACGGAATATTGCTCAGATAAAATGATTTTCAAAAATTACACGGAAGCCAAAAGATCAAAATAAGTACAAATGAACGCGAGAATAACCGACGCCGCCAATACCGAATCAAATCTGTCAAGAATGCCGCCGTGCCCCGGGAAAATCTTTCCGTAATCTTTTATACCGTAGTGTCTCTTAATAACCGACATTATCAGGTCTCCGACCTGCGTGACCACCGAAATAAGCACTCCGCTCAACGCGAGCACCATATAATTCGCGGTGATCTGTCCGTCGGCATTGAAAAATTTTTCAATGACAAATCCAAACACAACCGTAGTTATAACGCAGAAAACCACTCCTCCGACCGCGCCCTCCACGGTCTTTTTGGGGCTCACATCGGGAATAAGCTTATGTTTTCCGAGAAATCGGCCTGTAAAATACGCGAAGCTGTCCGTCATCCAAGCGCACAGAAAAACAAGCAGATATATATATTTTCCGTGTCTGATAAAATCATGTATATATACTACCGAAGTAAACGCCGCTATAATGTAAATACACGCGGTAAAAATCATTGCCGCGTCGGTAACCGACAGCCTTTTATGATAAAAAACCGCCACTCCGAGCGTGTATACGATTAAAACAAAAATCACTCCAAGCGCGATTTTATTGAAATCACCGACAGTAAAGTTGAGATATGAAAATCTCATAAACACAGGAAATGCCGCCGCGGAAATATAAATCGGAACCGAAATGAAAATATTTTTTTTCTGTCCGGTACAGCAAAGCATTTCATAGCATCCGATTATCGCGCACGCCGACATGACTATCGGAAGCGCCAATGTATCGCTGAATACCAGTACGGGTACAAATATACACAGTGCGATAATAGCCGTAATAATTCTCTTTAACATATCTCAGCTCCGTTCAGCTTACAAAGCGGTTTGTCTTTCATGGATTTTCGGAGACTTGTTTATCAAGTCCTCCGAAGCGTCTTTTTCTCGAATAAAAGTCGGCTATCGCCTTATCAACTTCCTCACTTGTCATATCCGGCCACAGCGTGTCGGTAAAATACAGCTCGGAATAAGCCGCCTGCCAAAGCATAAAATTGGACAGACGTATATCCCCTCCCGTCCTTACGATCAGATCGGGGTCCGGGCAATCTCCGGTATACAGGCGCGAGGATATATCGGATTCGCAAATCTCGTTTTTACCCTCCTTTAAAAGCCTGTTGCATACATTGACAAGCTCTGCTCTCGAACCGTAATTGAGCGCGATATTCAGCACAAGCTCACGTCCCGAGGTCTCTTTTTCGACTGCCGATATCTTATTTTTCAGTCTGTCGTCAAACACACTGACATCTCCTATAAAACGCACGCTCACACGGTCGTTGTACCGCTGGTCAAGATAATTGTCAAGCAATTTCAATATCGCGTCTATTTCCTTTTTCGGTCTTTTCCAGTTTTCGGTTGAAAAAGCATATACGGTAACATATTTTATCCCGATTTTTTCACAGTATTTCGCGATATTGCTGAAAGCAGCAGCTCCCTGTCTATGCCCCAATTCTCTCGGCAAGCCTTTTCTTTTCGCCCAGCGTCCGTTTCCGTCCATTATGAAAGCAATGTGTTTTAAGCGCTCATCTATCTGTATACCGTTTTTTAATGTAATGTCGTTTTTTTCAAATTCCATCTCTATACGCCCCTCACGTCCGCTCAATCAAGCAAAAACGTATACCACAAATAATCCCGGACAGTTTTGCATTGCATACAACCGGTAAATGTTATGCTTTTGAGTTCTTTACGTTGTATGCCGTCATTATACCATATTCCCTTAAAAAAGACTATATGTATAATCAGTTAAATAAATATAGCCCGAACATATAAACCGCAGTATAATCGCAGCGGGAGATTAATAATTCTCCCGCTGTAAAGTTATCAAAACAACGGCAATGACTCTCCTCAAACGGTCATTATCTCTTTTTCCTTTGCCGCGCCGAGAGTATCGACATTTTTAACATACTTGTCCGTAAGATCCTGAATTAATTTTTCAGAGTCCTTTAATTCATCTTCAGTCATATTTCCGTCATTTTTTTGCTTTTTGGCATCTTCATTTGCCGCACGTCTCAGATTTCTTATCGCCACTTTGGCGTTCTCTCCCATTTTCTTGACTTGCTTGGCAAGTTCTTTACGCCTTTCCTCCGTAAGCTGAGGAAAGACAAGTCTGATTACCTTGCCGTCATTGGCGGGAGTAATTCCCAGATCAGACGCAAGAAGCGCCTTTTCGATGGCTTTCAGAGTGCTTGCGTCATACGGAGTTATTACAAGCGTTCTCGAATCAGCGACACGAATATCCGACATTGAGGTAAGCTCGGTGGCGGCGCCCCAATAATCAAATGTTATACGGGAAAGGACTGCGGGATTTGCCTGACCGGCACGTATCGACGCCAGATTCTCTTCATATGACACGATGGATTTTTTCATTTTTTCTTCAAGTTCTTTGGTGTTATACTTCATAACAATTTCCTTTCTTATGTATATTTTACAGACGTGCCTTGCAAACGCCCGGTATGATAAAACTTTTATCTGTGCATTCTTGTGCCTGTCGCGTTTCCCATCACCACATTATATATATTTTCCGGGTCGGAAAGCGCAAACGCGTAGGATTCGATATTATTTTCATTGCAAAAGCTCACCGCCGTCATATCGAAGGCATGAAGCCCCTTCTCTATAATATCGGAATACTTTATATCGTCGTATCTTACGGCGTCGGGGTCCTTTTTGGGATCCGCGCTGTACACTCCGTCCACATTCTTCGCCATCAGAACCGCGTCGGCGTTTATTTCCGCGGCTCGTACCACCGCCGGCGTATCGGTCGAAAAATAAGGAACACCGAGACCGCCTCCGAATATCACGACCTTGCCTGACGAAAGATAATCGACCGCCGCTCTTTGCGTATATGTCTCCGCGAACGCGTTCATCTCAACCGATGTAAGCACCTTCGCGTCTATTCCGTGTTTTATGAATGTGTCCTGCAACGCGAGCGAATTTATTACGGTCGCAAGCATTCCCATATGGTCGGCGCGGCAGCGGTCCATATCCCTGCCCTGTCTGCCTCGCCAGATGTTTCCCGCTCCTACGATAACAGCGATCTCAACCCCCGCGTCAAGGCATTTTTTCAAGACCTTCGCAACCTCATCCATGAAATCAAAATCCAATATTTCAGTATTGTCGTCATGGGCCAAAGCCTCTCCGGATATTTTCAGAAGAATTCTTTTATAAACAGGTTTATTCATTGTCATCCTTTCACGCCGCGCAACACGACCGATGCTGATTCGGCAATAATGTTTTCCGTCATATATTTTACTACAAAGGAGGCTTTTTGTAAACAGTATTTTGTAAATATTTTCTCAATAGATAGATTTTTTGTTATTCAGTCTTAAACAACGGCGCTGTTTTTGTCCTTACGGGGTAAAAATCGCAAATTGAAAACAGCGCCGAAAAACTCAAACGAATATTTTAACTTTTATTTTGTTTTTTTCTCAATCTCGTCAAGAATGAGTTTAATAAACTCTTCCACGGTCATATTGCCCTTTTCACCGTCTTTTCTTGAACGCACCGAAACACAGCTTCCCTCAACTTCTTTAGCGCCTACTATAAGCATATAAGGAACTTTTTCCTGCTGAGCGTTTCTGATTTTGTAGCCTATTGTCTCGTTTCTTCTGTCTACCTCGTTGCGTATGCCCAACGACATAAGTCTATTTGATATCTCTTCGCAGTATTCAACCTGCTCGTCTCCTATGGGCAAAAGCTTTACCTGTACCGGAGCAAGCCAGGTCGGAAGCGCTCCCGCGTATTTCTCAAGCAGCAGGGCAAGCGTTCTTTCATAGCATCCCAGCGAGGTACGGTGAATAATATAAGGCGTTTTCATCGTATTGTCGGAATCCACATATTCCATGCCGAATTTTTTCGCGAGCAGCATGTCTATCTGCAATGTAACTATAGTATCCTCCTTGCCGAAAACATTCTTGCACTGGATGTCAAGCTTGGGACCGTAAAAAGCCGCCTCGTCTATTCCGATTGTATAATTCTCTCTTCCGAGATACTCGTCAAGCAGCTCTCCCATAACTCTCTGAGCCTCATCCCACTGCTCGGGTGTGCCTTCATATTTGTCCTTACGGTCAGGGTCCCACTGCGAGAATCGGAAAGAGCAGTCTTCCTTAAGACCTACGGTATCGAGCATATACAGCGCAAGATCAAGACATCCCTTGAATTCCTCAGCCAACTGGTCCGGGCGGATTATAAGATGCCCCTCGGATATTGTAAACTGACGGACTCTGATAAGCCCGTGCATTTCACCCGAGTCCTCATTTCTGAACAGTGTGGAGGTCTCTCCGAGTCTCATCGGCAGATCCCTGTAGGAACGCTTTTTGTTCAGAAATACCTGATATTGAAACGGGCAGGTCATGGGTCTGAGCGCAAAGCATTCTTTCGTATAGTCATTAGGGTCTCCGAGAACAAACATACCGTCAAGGTAGTGGTCCCAGTGTCCTGAAATTTTGTAAAGCTCACGTTTTGCCATAAACGGGGTTTTGGTAAGCAGATATCCTCTGCGTTGCTCCTCATCCTCCACGAAGCGCTGTAAAGTCTGTATAACGCGCGCGCCTTTCGGCATAATTATCGGAAGCCCCTGTCCTATTACATCCACCGTGGTAAAATACTCAAGCTCCCGTCCTATTTTATTGTGGTCGCGCTTCCTCGCCTCTTCAAGCATGGTAAGATAAGCGTTAAGCTCATCTTTTGAAGGAAACGCCGTACCGTAAATTCTTTGGAGCTGTTTGTTTTTCTGGTCTCCCTTCCAATACGCTCCCGTACATTGTGTAAGCTTGACTGCCTTGACTATGCCTGTCGAGAAAAGATGGGGTCCCGCGCAAAGGTCCGTAAACTCGCCCTGACGATAAAAGCTGATTGTCGCCTCTTCGGGCAGTTCATTTATAAGCTGTACCTTATAAGGCTCGTCTTTTTCCCGCATCAGCTTCAGCGCTTCGCTTCTGTCAAGCTCAAACCTTTCTATTTTAAGATTTTCCTTTACTATCTTTTTCATCTCATCCTCTAACTTTTTGAGAACCTCGGGAGTAAAGGTGATATCACTGTCAAAGTCGTAGTAAAAACCGTCATCAAGCGCGGGTCCTATTGTAAGCTTAACCTCGGGGTAAAGTCTCTTCACCGCCTGGGCAAGTATATGCGAGGCGGTATGTCTGAATACGTGAGCGCCTTCCTTGTCCGAAAAAGTCAGCAATTTTACGTCCGTATCACTTTCAATTGTATAAGTCAAAGCGACGACCTTGCCGCCTACCGTCGCGGCGATAACGCTTCTGTCCGCAAGTCCCGCCTCCTTGGCGGCGTCATATACCGTAACGGGGGACTGAGACTCATAAACTTTTGAACCAAAATTAATTTTCATCTTTATATTTCCTTTCTGTGATTATTTATATCCGTCATCAGGATTCGGTCAGGATGTTCTCATCCCGCCTGTATTCCCGGGATGTTCGCTCCCTCGCTTAAGCGTTCAATCCCGAGTCTTCGGCAATCCGCGTAAAACTCTTCCGTAAGTTTTTCAACCTTATCCGAATCGGAAAATTCGCCTTTACCGGCTTCAAGCTTAAACCACCTGTGCGAAAGCTCGCTTCTTTCCACATGCTCAAAAGAACGCTCAGGACTGTTGCCTGTCTTTGCCGCGCTCTTCGCGTCTTTCCAAAGGTTGTCAAGATATTCAAGGTCACTGTCGGGAATAACCGCCGCCCACATGTCCTTTGAGGGCATTGCCCATGTGAAATGCACAAGCCTTCCCTTTTCGTAAATATATTTCAGATACTCCTTAATATACTTTGCGCCCGCGCCGTAATAGGTATCGATAAATTCCTCCGCGTCTTTATCCATATCGCAGTCGGCGTCCCACAGCGCCTTTGCCATAAGGTATGACCTGAGTTCTCCGAACTCTCCGTTTTTACCGGGCTGATAATTGCCCTGCATAAATACGCCGCGCACGTTATGTTCCGCGAAAAATTTAATGTTTTTTCTCATAGCCGCCATATTTGCAAAGGGTGTAAGATACTGAAGAAAGTTTGTGGTATAATCCCATACATACAGATTATCGCATATTTTGCTCCATTTTTCAAACGCTTCTCTGGTACCCGCGTTCTTTTTGCATTCTTCGATAGAGTGGGTATAGCAGCCTCCGGTGCAGAGCCTTATCAGTACATTTTTTCTCGGCTTTGTGATTTTCGGAGGCTGTACCGAATACTGATACGCGAGAGTATCCACAAACACATCCGGAAACTCTTTCTCAACTTCCTGCGCCACTTTGTTTACAAAGCGTATAAGAGACCCTGACGGCGCGCCCTCCTCGGCGTCTATAGCGGCGCATTTTTCACACGTGCAATAGGATTCTGTCACAAAGCTGTCGTTCTGTGAGACCGAAACAATTTTAGCGTCCGGATTTTCTCTGCACCACTGTTTGGTTTTCTCTATGACTATGGAAAGCACATCCGGGTTTGAAAGGCATATCTGAGTGTACAGATGCTTACAGCTCCTCTCTCCGTTTATCATGGCAAAATACTCGGGATGAGCTTCAAAATATTCATCGGGAGGCACCATCATACAAAACGTATGCACAAAATGAGGTCCGGCATACTGTATTCCGCCTCCCAGATATTCGGGAAGCGTTCTTCCGAATCCCGCCTCGTTGCGCAGCGCTCCGTTGAGACGCAGCTTTACGCTGAGCTCGGGGGGATACGCGCAGGTCCAATATACGTCTCTGTATGAAAATGCAGGTGTTTTGGCGATATAAAGGTCGTCGGGTATTTCCGCTTTTTCAAGGCACGGAATTTTTTCCGTATCCTCCGCAAAAAATCTGCATCCGAGATACTCAAGCAGTTCCACTACCGCGTAAATCACCGCCCTTTTGCTCTGACCGTCGAGATAAAGCTTTTCTTTGCGCGCGACAACCAGTATGCTGTCGTCCTTTTGAGATACGAGCGGGAGATCATCCGATTTGCGATTTGTTTTGCCAATTATAATTTCAAAGTCTCTTTCCGTTTCGGCGTCGGAAATAATTTTGATATCCGACGCGCCGGAAGTCATTTTACGCAGATATTCCGACAGCATATTCGCCGCGTATTTATCGGACTCTGCGCATTTTTCGGAAATTACTATCCTGTAATCACTGTTTAATATCATACGCACCTCCATATGTAAGTACAGGCAAAAACCCCGGATACTCAACGTATCCGGGGTGCAGTTATATGCACGGTTCCACCCGATTTTTTTACTCTTGATTCTTATATTTATTTGAACATGAAAGTGGTACTTATATGCCGACATAAAAAACTCTCACCGAATGTTTTTTCTCTGTATTACGCCTTTTGCATATAAGCATGTCTCTCACACTTGCGTATTATTCAGGTTTACCCGAACTTGTTCTTAAATCTTTCTGTAATGCCTCATACTCGAATTTGAGCGTTCCTTAACTACCTCTCTCCAGTCAAGATCTCCTCTTTCGAGAGCCATAATAATGACCTCGGCGGTAGCTATATTGGTAGCGACCGGAATGTTATAACGGTCGCACATCAAAAGCAACTCTCTTTCTATCTTGTCGTGACCGCTGTTTTCCGAATAGCTTGAAACCGGGCGCGTATCACGAAAATAAATAAGTATATCAATTTCATTATAGGCAATTCTTGACGCTATCTGCTCTTCACCGCCCTGTCCGCCGCTTAAGAGCTTTTCGATCTTCAGTCCCGTAGCTTCCGATATATATTTCGCGGTAATACTCGTAGCGCAAATATTATGCTTGCTAAGTATGCCGCAATAAGCAATACAAAACTGTGTGATCAACTCTTTTTTCATATCATGAGCTATTATAGCAATTTCCATTTGAATACCTCCATACTTATTTTATGTAAAAATTGATTTTAATATGCCTGCGTTAAAAATAACGCTTATGTACATTATTACCTTATTCGATTCCCGGTCATTCAATTATATATCAGTTTTTAAAAAATATGGCAATTATTTCCTCACTTCACATTACATCATTATTGTTTAGATTATAACACAAATACATTCTTTTGTCAATATATCTACAATATTTTTGTTTGGTTTTTTATTTTTGTTTAATTCACGTATTTCAATTTTATTGTTTTTGTTGTATAATATAAATACGGTTAATACTTGAAATCAGAAAATAAAACAAAAAAGGGTCGGAATTCGGAACTGCCGGATGAAACAAAGAACTATTATTTCGGCCGGAGTATTCCTGACCGCGAAAGGAACGGTAAAACAAGCGATGATAACGGAAATGATGAAAAAGCTCGGGGAATACGACCCGGAAATATATGAGGCAATAAAAGCCGAATATAAAAGACAAACCGAGGGTATTGAACTGATAGCTTCCGAAAACTTTGTATCCGAAGCCGTAATGCTCGCCGCCGGCAGCATAATGACGAACAAATACGCGGAAGGATATCCCGGAAAGCGCTATTACGGCGGATGTCAGTTTGTGGACGTCGCCGAAAATATCGCCATCGATCGCGCAAAGAAGCTTTTCGGAGCGGAGTACGTAAATGTCCAGCCTCACAGCGGTTCTCAGGCAAATACCGCGGTTTACGTAGCATGTCTCAAGCCCGGCGACACGGTCATGGGAATGAGTCTTGCACACGGAGGTCACCTTACACACGGCAGCCCCGTCAATTTTTCAGGTCTTTACTACAACTTTGTACCCTACGGCATTGACGAGACGACACATGTTATAAACTATGACAAGCTTGAGGAGCAGGTAAAAGAAGTAAAACCGAAAATGATTGTTGCCGGCGCCTCGGCGTACCCCCGTGTAATTGACTTTGAAAAAATGGCAAAAATCGCTCACGAGAACGGCGCTTTGCTTATGGTGGATATGGCTCACATTGCCGGACTTGTCGCCGCCGGCGAGCATCCGTCGCCTGTACCCTTTGCCGATGTGGTCACAACTACCACGCATAAAACTCTCCGCGGTCCCAGAGGCGGTATGATAATGTGCAACGACGAAGAGCTTGCAAAAAAAATAAACAAGGCGATATTCCCCGGCATACAGGGAGGTCCGCTGATGCATATAATCGCCGCGAAGGCGGTATGTTTCGGAGAAGCGCTGAAGCCCGAATTCAAGGTTTATCAGCATCACATTGTGGAAAACGCGAAGGCGTTGTCGGAAGCGCTTCTGAATGAAGGCTTCAACCTTGTCACGGGAGGCACGGACAATCACCTCATGCTTGTAGACCTCAGACCTATGCATATTACCGGAAAGGACTTTGAGCACAGACTCGACGAGGTTCATATTACGGTAAACAAAAACGCGATCCCCAACGATCCCGAAAAGCCCTTTGTAACCTCAGGCGTCAGAGTCGGCACCGCGGCGGTCACCACAAGAGGAATGGGTGTTGAAGAAATGAAAAAGATCGCAAAATTATTTAAGCTTACCGCTTCCGATTTTGAGAACAGCGCCGACTATATAAGAAGTGAAGTCGCAAAAATATGTGAGGCTTTCCCTCTTTACAGATAACGAAAGCGGCGTTTTTTAAAGGTGTTCACCGGATAAACATTTTCGGATAATATCATTTACGGGAACAGCGATATAATATTTCCGTGTGTATCAGACAAAATTCTGATACGCACGGATTTTTTCATACATTCAATATATTTAATTTTTGCAGCAAGCCGAGCACGGTCTGACCTTACCGGCATTTATTGCATCCGAATAAGTGCCGCAGATGATTTCCTTTGAGTTGCTTAAATATCTACAGTCCTTTGATTTATGCCACACTTCCCCGTTCTCTGTCCAATAAAATAAATCCTGCTCCGAATGCCCGCTCTCTGTCTGCGAGTTTGATTCGGCTGATGTATTTTCGGTTTTATTTTCTTCGGTAAATTCTTCTCTTGTTTCTCCGGCAATCAATCCGCTTTCCGAAATACCCGTCTCATCCTCCTTTGTGTCCGCAAAAAGCGACTCCAGAATTTCCGACAGCATTTCTCCGTTCATTGTATCTCCGCCATAATATTCATGCGAAAAATCAGAATAGCTTGAGCAGGATATCGCCGATAAAACAATCGACAATAAAATTGACATAATTGTTATCCATGACCCTGTTCGCCTCATCTTATAACCTCCTTAAAAGTCATACATCCGAAAGCATCGACTCGGCTATAGACATACGTGTGGCTGAATACTCGTACGCGCCCTTATAATCCCCGGTTTCTCTGCAGCATATCTCAATATCGCAACATGCCAGATAAACCAATATTTTCGGAGGAACTTCGTCCGATTTTATTATCTCATAAAGACAGTCGAGCGCCCTGCCGTAGTCCCGGTCTTTCATTTTCAGACGGGCTTTAATGTGTAAAAGATATAGCTGAGAGTAAATATCCTTAATATCCGTTTCATATTCAACATATTTTTCCGCAATTGAAAAATTGTTACACTCAAGCAGTTCAAGAGCGTAAATATACCTGCACAGTTTGTTTGTACATGACAAGACAAGTGAAAAGTCGTTATTTTTGTCATTATCTATCTCCTCGGAAACAAACGACGGCGATATTTTTCTCATAAAGTAAAACATTGAAGCAACCGCACAGACAATCACATCAGTGTTGTATATCGTTTTCCCGGCATGAACGGCGGCTTCGTCAAGGATTGCACATGCCTTATGCAATTGTCCTGAGTTGATATATTCCTCTCCCATATTCAGACAGCATTCCGCAAGTATCAGTTCGGTTTCATCGTCACTGCCTCCCAACGAACTAATACATATATCTCTGCACAGCTCAAAGTTTTTGTCGGTATACGCTCTTCTGATATTTTTCATTTCGTTCATTTTACGATAAGTAAACTCGTCATCACTATCCGCAATCAAATACCCTGCGGGCACGCCGAGCTTATCGGCAAGATATATAACCGTTCCGAGCGATGGCAACGCCGCGTCGTTTTCGATTTTTGAAAGCATGTTCCGTGTTATTTCATCACCCGCAAGTTCGGATTGTGTCATTAATTTAGCGTTTCTCAGCTCTCTGATTTTTTTCCCTATTTCCATATCTTCCTCTGTTCCGATAAACCTTAGCGCACGGCAATCTGTTCTTCATATCATTTCCGCGTCACATAAATTATATCATAGCATCCCCGAAAGTTCAATACATTTAATAAATTTTCCGGACAGTTGACCAAAATTTAAAAAAGGGCTGAAAAAGCCCTTTTCCTAAACTCAAATAAATCTCTATTTTTTATTGTTTTCCACAAATGTAATGCTCTCGCCGTCACTTTTGAATACAACAGACCCAAGCAAATCCGTCCTGTAATATTTAATTCCGGCATTGTTGAGCTTTTCAAGCGTTTCCGCGTGGGGATGCCCGTAGGAATTGTCAACTCCGCATGAGATCACCGCTATCGACGGGGAAACCGCCTTCAAAAACTCGTCTGAAGTAGATGTACTGGAGCCGTGATGACCCATTTTCAAAAGATCGCATTTGAGAGCGTCCGCCCCGAATTTTTCAAGTATTTCTTCTTCCGACTCAACCTCCGCGTCGCCGGTAAGCATAAATGAGGTATTGCCGTACTCGGTCTTAAGCACGACGCTTGTATTGTTTGCGTTGTCCTCATGTGCGCTGTTGGGCGCGAGTATAGTGTTCTGCAATGCCCCGATATAGAAAGTTTCACCCGGAACCGCAACCGTTACCTTAGCGTCGCTCTTTTCAATCGCGTCCATAAGTTTTTCGTATGTAACGGTAGTGGCAACGGCGTCGGGCAAAATTACGTTTTCCACATCATAATTATTCATGATAAGGTCTGCCCCGCCTATATGGTCCTCATGAAAGTGAGTAAACACCGCGTATTTAAACGAGGTAATGCCCAGATTATCAAGATAAAGCTTCAGCTCATCCTCGGAACTGTTTGTACCGGCGTCTATTATCATATTGCCGTCCTCAGTCATAAACAGTATACAGTCCGCCTGCCCGACGTCAATAAAATGCACATTTATAGTTCCCTCGTCAGGAACTACAGGCGGCGTAGCCAAAGTCTGGTTTTCATCTCCGGAAAACTTTCCGGTCACCGCGCCGTATATTACCGCCGCGACAGCCGCTATAAGAACAAATATAATAACTACCGGCGTTATTTTTCTGCGTCTTTTCTTTGTCGCCATATTAATCCCCCCATGCCGTCAAATGCGGCTCATTTCTTTTTCACTGCAAAATAATTTGCCTATGCAAAACAATTTACCTTACAAAACAATTAGTTTTTCAGAAAAAATTTATGCGTGAAATCATCCTGCCTTTATGAGATGCAATATATTTTCACGCTATGCTCTTCTTTCTGTCAGACAATCTGTACCTTGAGTAAATTTGTGGTTCCCGAAAGCTTTAACGGGACTCCGGCTGTTATTACGACTTTATCTCCCGCGCTAACGATATCAAGACGTCTCGCGCAGTCTATCGCGTGCTTAAACAGACTGTCGGTATTGTCCTGATTTATCGCGAGTACCGGAAATACACCCCACGACAGAGACAATTGGTGAAATGTCTTTTCATCGGGCGTTGCCGCCACAATAGGCTCGTGCGGTCTGAATTTCGATACTCTTCGCGCCGTGGTGCCGGATTTTGTGACCGCTATGATTGCCTTCGCGTTTATATCCCGCGCCGTTGTACACGCCGCGTCGCATATCGCGTTTGTAGTATCCGAATAATCGAAGTCATAGTGCACGCCCTCATATATATGCATATCCATGGCGTCTTTTTCCGCCTGCAGAGCGATTTTGGACATTACTCTTACAACATGCGCCGGATGGTCGCCCATCGCGGTCTCTCCCGAAAGCATAACCGCCGAGGTGCCGTCAAAAACCGCGTTTGCCACATCTGTAATCTCAGCTCTTGTAGGCGTCATGGAATGAATCATGGTTTCAAGCATCTGGGTGGCGGTAATTACCATTTTACCCGCCTGATAACATTTTCTTATAAATTTCTTCTGTATTCCCGGAAGTTTTTCAAATTCAATCTCCACACCCATATCACCGCGCGCGACCATAATGCCGTCGCAGTTGGCGAGAATTTCATCAAAATTTTTAACTCCGTCGTAATTTTCTATTTTTGCTATTATTTTAATATCATGACCGCCGTAGTAATCAATAAATTTACGCAAAGCTATCACATCATCGCGGCTTCTTACAAATGACGCCGCTATAAAATCCACATTCATCTCCACGCCGAATCGAAGATCAGCCTCGTCCTTTTCGCTTATATACGGCATATCTATATGAACATGAGGTATATTCACACCTTTTTTTTCCGTAAGTGCTCCTCCTGACATAACACGGCATATTATATCGGTATCCGTCAGCTTTTCGACCGTCATATCTATCCGCCCGTCATCTATAAGCACCCGGTCGCCTACCGATAGATTTTTCGGAAGATTTTTATATGACACGGATACCCTCTCATCGTTGCCCGCCGTATCATTTACCGTAAGGGTAAATAATTGTCCCTTTTCAAGAAATATACCGGATTCGCTCTCAAATTTTCCGATTCGTATTTCGGGTCCCTTTGTATCCAATAACACTGCCGCGGGAAGTTTGAGCTTGTCTCTTACCTTACGGAACATTTCAATTCCCTTTTTATGATATTCATGATCCCCGTGAGAAAAGTTAAATCTCGCGATATTCATGCCCGACTTAAGCATATCCTCTATCACTTTTTCGTCAAGGCTTTTCGGTCCCATTGTACATATTATTTTTGTTTTTCTTAATGTAATCATTACATTACTTCCTCTTTATCTGACACAAATTATTCACATTATAATTTTAACATATATGTACAAATATGTCAATACAGGCAATATTAAATCTTAAGCAATAAATGTTAAATATAAATTACAGACAGGCGATTATCCGGGTATTTACAAGTCATTTGGATTTGTAAGGCTTTGACTTTACATAAAAGCTGTGAGAGCAACGGGGGCATTTTACCTTATTTTTCCCGTCTTTTCTCGGAAGTCTCAATACGGACGAGCAATTCGGACAATCACGGAAAATATATTCCGCCGAATCAATATTTCCGCTTTTGCTTTTTGACGAGGTATTGCCGGTGAAAAACATTTTTATCTTTTTTTTCAGTTTCATAAAAGCCGCGTTCTCCTTTCTGCGGGATTCGATTTTTCTGGAATAGCTTCTGGCTATATTCCATATCATCAGAAACAGTATCAACACGAAAAGCGATGTTGTAACTACTATTTCGGCAGTCTGATTTGTAATAACAAAAGACAGTATTAAATTGACCGCAAGAAGCACAATAATGACCCAAAAGCAAAACTTATACAAGTCGTCGATACCGTATCTGCCATACATAAACCGGTACATTTTTTCCTTGAATTTTCCCATGTTAAAATCCTCTCATATATCTAAATTAATATGTTCCCTTTAAGAGTCAGACGCCGCTTGATATTTTAAGCGGGGAGATACGATCTCCCAATGAAAACATTGAATTATGGGGCTCTGCCCCTCATTTAATATTATGCTTAAGCGTGTTCACACTATCCGTAATGTACGGATTTTGAGAATATTTTTCACACAACAAGCATGAAGGGGACTCATGCTTTCCGTATATAGACTTCGATTGAAAATATGCCGAAGGGCACGCGGACAGTCAGCATGAACGAGCTATGATATTATTCATAATTCAGGCATTTACGGTCATAGCTTCGTTTGCGTTGGCGAGCATAAGTTTAATCCTGTTTTCCTGGTTTATCCTGGTTGCTCCCGGGTCATAATCAATTGCGACAATATTCACATCGGGATGTTTTTCTTTGATGGGCTTCATCATTCCTTTACCCACGATGTGATTGGGCAAACATCCGAAAGGCTGGGCGCAGACAATATTGTTTACGCCATCATGTATAAGCTCAAGCATTTCGGCGGTAAGCAGCCATCCCTCTCCCATCTTTACACCGCTGCTGATATATCCTTCATTTGCCGTCAGGGTGTTTTTAAAGCGGGAAGGCGGAGTAAAGCTGCCCTCTTTTTTTATAGCCTTAATCAGATCATTTTGCTTTTTTTGAATAAAAGCGCATACCGCTTTATATATAAATACGGTCTTTTTCCCTTTTCCGTACAGTCTTGCGTCCACAACAGGGTTATACATGCAGTACAAAAGAAAATCGACAAGACCCGCCATAACCGGTTCCGCGTTTTCGGAAACCAGAAAATCCTCAAGATTATTATTGCCAAGCGGAGAAAATTTAACAAATATTTCCCCGACAATTCCCACCTTGACCTTTTTTTCTTTGGTTTTCTCGATTTTGGCGAAATCGGAGACTATTCGGTCATAATTCTTTTTTACCGCGGAGTAACGAATGGTATGGTGGGTCATCTCATCAACCAGGCGGTCTACCCATTTGTCCGCAAGCGCCTCCGCGCTTCCCTTTACCGTCTCATATGGGCGGGTCTGATTAATCAGAGACATCAGTAGATCTCCGTAAAGCACCGCGTAAAGCGCTCTGTGAATCATCGGTATTGTTATCTTAAATCCGGGATTGTCCTCAAGCCCCGAAAAATTAAGAGATATTACCGGGACATAACCGAAACCCGCTTTTTTAAGCGCCTTTCTTATCAGGGATATATAGTTGGACGCGCGGCATCCTCCGCCGGTCTGTGTCATCATCAGCGCGGTTTTATGAGGGTCATATTTCCCGCTTTCAAGCGCGCTGATAAACTGACCTATGACAAGCAATGCCGGATAACAGGCGTCGTTATGTACACTTCTCAGTCCGGCGTCTATTACCTTTCTCGCCTCCTCCTCGCTGTTTTCCTCAAGCAGAACAGTATGATAACCGTAAAACTGAAAAACCTTTGAAAGGATCCTGAAATGTCTCGGAAGCATATTCGGCAGCAGAATGGTGTAATCTTTTTTCATCTCCTCAGTGAATACGACCCGTCCGTCCTGTTCAGCATCGGCAAAAGCGCAGGTGTTTTTGTTATCGTTCATCTTATACTAAATCCTTTACAGTTCAAATATCGGAATATCGGGCGAAGTCAAGCGCGCCCAAAAGACTTCTCAGGCGTATCCTGACAGCGCCCAAATTTGTTATTTCATCTATTTTAATCTGCGTATACAGCTTGTTTTTGCCCTCAAGTATAGCCCGAACCTCGTCCGTGGTTATAGCGTCTATTCCGCATCCGAAAGAAACCAACTGAACAAGCTCTGTATTACTGTGTTCGGTCGCGTATTTCGCGGCTGCGTAAAGTCTCGCGTGATATGTCCACTGATTGAGCACATTGACATTCGGAGGAGACGTGAGGTCTGATATACTGTCCTCGCTTACCACGCAAAATCCGAGACTCACCGCAAGGTTGTCTATTCCGTGACCGATTTCCGGGTCTATATGATAAGGACGCCCGGCAAGTATCATTACCCGCTTGCCGTTTTCCTCCGCCCACTTTATCGCGCGAACGCCTTCGTCACGTATATCTTTCATCCATTCACGGTAAGCGTCAAACGCCTTATCCACGGCGTTTCTGATTTCTTTCTTTGAAAAGCCTCCGGACCTGTCCTTAAACACGGAATAAAGCTCCTGAGCAAGCTCTTTTTTATTGTTGATGTTCAGATAAGGGTATATAAACTCGGTACTGCGCAAAGACTCCATATTCCCGGACAACAATTCGGAATAATAGGCGACTACCGGGCAGTTATAGCAGTTATCGCTGATATTTTCATCGATATTGTAAGTCAGACAGGGATAGAAAATCATATCGGCGTTTTTGTCAACGAGAGTTTCTATATGTCCGTGCATAATCTTAGCCGGATAGCACGCGGTATCTGACGGAATTGAATACTGTCCTTTTGTGTATACCGAACGGTTTGAAAATCCCGAAAAAATCACCTTATACCCAAGCGTTTTAAAAAACGTATACCACAGCGGACCGAGCTCATACATCCCCAAAGCCAGCGGAAGCCCTACGGTTCCTCTTGTCCCGTCTCCGGGGTCGTCCATAAGCTTTTGGAATTTATCTCTTTTATATCTGTGAAGATTGGGTATAAGCTCAATTTCTTTAGAGCTTTCCTTGAGTCCGGCTCCCTTTTCGCATTTGTTGCCCGAAACATATCTTTCGTTGCCGTTGAAAATATTGATGGTTATCTGACAGTTGTTGGTACATCCGTGGCAGCTTGCGGCTTTCGAGGTATGAGTGAATTTTTCAAGCTTTTCTCTGTCTATAAGGGAAGACTTTTCTGTCTTCTGCATCTTTGCGAACAGCGCCGCGCCGTACGCGCCCATAAGCCCCGCTATAGAAGGTCTGATTACGTCCCTGCCTATTTCCTTTTCAAACGCGCGCAATACGGCGTCATTATAAAAAGTACCTCCCTGAACCACGATCTGAGTGCCAAGCTCTTCCACGCTTGTAGCCCGGATAACCTTATAGATCGCGTTTTTAACAACGCTCTTTGAAAGACCGGCGGAGATATCCCCCACGTCGGCTCCGTCTTTCTGAGCCTGTTTTACCGACGAGTTCATAAAAACCGTACATCTCGAGCCCAAATCCACCGGTCCCGTGGAAAAAAGACCGAGCTTTGAAAATTCCTCGATTCCGTAGCCCATAGAACGGGCAAATGTCTCGATAAACGAGCCGCATCCCGAAGAACATGCCTCGTTGAGCATTATACTGTCAATCGCGTTATTTTTAACCTTGAAGCATTTAATATCCTGACCGCCTATGTCCAGAATGAAGTCAACCTTTGGGTTGAAATGATGAGCGGCGGTAAAGTGCGCCATCGTTTCCACAATTCCGAAATCAACATGAAACGCGTTTTTAATAAGATCCTCTCCGTATCCGGTAACAGCGGAAGCCTTTATCTGTATATTGTCTTTGCAAATTTTATAGATCTCTTCAAGCTGCGCCCTGACTATCTCAACCGGATTGCCCTTATTGGAATCATAATACGAGTAAAGAATCTCACCGTTTTTACCTATCAGCACAAGTTTGGTCGTTGTAGAACCGCAGTCTATTCCCAGATACGCTTCCCCGTCTCTGTAATCCGGAGGATAAACAGATTCAACCGAGGCTTTCGCGTGACGCGCCTTAAATTCCTCATATTCTTCCTGATTTTTAAACAGAGGCTCTCCGTGAAGCGCGACCGTTCTCTCATGTGTACTTTTCTCAATTTTTGACTCTATCTCGTCATATGTAAAAACTTCCTTTTGTCCGGAGGCGTAAATGGCGGCGCCAAGGGCAACAGAAAACAGACCGTATTCCGGAAATACCGCGTTTTCATCATCAAGCTTCAGAGCTTTTTTAAAGGCGTTTCTCAGTCCCTTGCAGTAATACAACGGTCCTCCCAGAAACATTACCTTCCCTTCAATACGTCTTCCCTGAGCAAGTCCCGCTATGGTTTGATTAGCCACGGCGGCATATATGCTCGCGGCGATATTTTCCTTCGCGGCTCCCTGATTGAGCAAGGGCTGTATATCCGTCTTGGCAAAAACGCCGCAGCGTGAGGCAATCGGATAAACGCGCGTAGCTTTCAGACTCAACTCATCCATCTCGCTTACGGAAACCGCAAGCAGCGTTGCCATCTGGTCAATAAATGCACCTGTGCCTCCGGCACAGGTACCGTTCATTCTTTCATCCATGCCGCCTTTTATAAAGATAACTTTGGCGTCCTCGCCGCCCAGCTCTATAACGACACTCGTGTCAGGCTCAAATTTTTTTACGGTCTCACCCGTAGCGAAAACCTCCTGAACAAAAGAGATTCCGGCAGTCCTTGCCATTCCAAGCCCCGCCGAACCGGATATCGCGACTTTTATTCCGTCATCTTTTACAATGTCTTTGACTCTTTTGATAAGTTCAAGCGTTTTGGGTCTTACCTGTGAAAAATGTCTCTCATAACAGGAGTAAACAACTCTGTTGTCTTTTACGGCGACAATTTTCGCGGTAGTAGACCCGATGTCAATTCCAATTACAGTCTGCCCGTCAAAATCTATATTAAGATTATCTATAAAATCCATCGGCTCCTCCCGAACTCGAATACAAAATCTACATGATATATATAATGATAACATTAAATAATTAACTGCATATTAAATTTATTATTTTTTTTATGTTTTTTTGAATTTAAACGGTTTTTACTCCTCCAAAAATATTGCCGAATACTGTTCTCTCTCCGCGGCGTTTATTATAAAAACCGTTCAAAACGGGGATAACCATAAAATCAGGTTATCCCCGTTCATATAACGGCGTATTTAATCGCGGCTTAAAGCCAATGCTTACTCATTGATTTTAAATTCCGCAAGCTCTTTGAAAAAGCTGCTTGCAAACTCATATTTTTCCTCGTTTGAACTTTCTCCCCACACATACGGTCTCATCAGGCATACAACCGTGTCGGCGGGCAAAATCTGAAGCGACGTAAAATATTTGTAAAGATCGGTGTCACCCAGCCGTATACCATAGCCTCCGTCGGCAACCGTATATTCTCCTGTATCTCCAAGAACCTCGGATATGGGCACAAGTCTTTCCTCATTTTTCAGATTTTCATACAGGTACTCACTTACAAAATATATCGAACACTCGCCGGTTGATGTGTAACTCAGATATTCCCTGTATTTAGAAGAATTATACATCGGACTCACCATATCGACATATTCGCCGTTTTCGTCTGTATATATTTCATTTGACGATTCAATCTCGTCTTCGGAAAAAACCGCGTATTCAATAAATGTAATATATTTTTTTTCATCACCGTTAAAATCATACGGCAAAAGAGAGGTCAGATCATTTCTGATTGCGTTTATTTCGTCATTGGACAGCTGATAAGGTCCCGCATACATTACGGTGGCGTCGCTCTCCGTTTTGCTGAAAAGCTGAACCAGTCCTACCACCAGAACAACGATAAAAAACACCGCTATCAACAACGTCCACTTATAGTGGTACCAAAAATTATCCAGCCACTTGAAAAATTTGCTCTTTTCGGCAATATTGATATCGCCCGCTTCGATTTTGTCTTCAGGTTGATTATGCTGATTATCCATACGCAAACCCCTCTTTTTTTATTCTGCGTTTTTATTCCTGTTCTGCTCCTTTAGAAGACCTCGCTACTCCGACGACCTTCATATGAACGCTCCCGGAGGGAATCTCAACCACAACGGTATCCCCTTCCTTGGTACCCATAAGCGCTTTTCCGATTGGCGACTGATCCGATATCTTATTCTCCTGAGGGTTGACCTCGTTTGAACCTACTATACTGTATTTTACCTCTTCGTCGTATTCGACGTCGTAAACCGTAACGACAGATCCGAGTGAAACCACGCTTGTGTCGATTTTTGTCTCATCCACAATAAGAGCGTTTTCCACAAGTTCTTCAAGTTCTTTGATTCTGGCCTCGGTCTTTGCCTGCTCCGTTCTTGCCTCGTCATACTCCGCGTTCTCGGACAGGTCTCCGAACGATCTTGCTACCGCAATCTGCTCCTTTATCTCCTCACGCTTTACCGTTTTCAGATAAGTAAGTTCGTCCGTAAGTTCCTTGAAACCTTCGGGGGTATACAGCATTTGCTTTTTAACTGACATCACAAATTCTCCTTTTATATCATTGTTATTTTTTTATTTCACCGATCGCGCGCTGCAGCTGATTGTCTTTGTCATGCGGAAGCAAGTAAAGATTATAGTCCTTTGCTTCATCGCTGAGTTCCTCGGTATAGTCCGGGGTTATCCCTATATCGTGATATACCGTATGACTTGCCGAAAAATACATCGCAGTGGTGACGCGCAAAGCTCCTTCAAGACCGTAACGCTCAAGCGGAATAATATACTGCATACATCCCTTACCGTAGGTTTTCGTACCGACAATAGGACCAAGATTATAGTCGCGTATGGTAGCGGTAAACAGTTCCGCCGCACTCGCGGTATTTCCGTTCGTCAGAACAGCAAGCTTCAGCCCCCGATATTTTCCGATATCACTTTCCGCGACACTGCACCCTTCATAGTTGCCTGTATATCTGACGGCTTTTACATAATCTTTCGCAGTAACACCGCCCTTGTCCTCGGTTGAAACAATAAGGTCCCCCTCTTCAAGAAAATACGAAAGCACCGCTTCGATGGATTTGAGATCTCCTCCGGGATTGTTCCTGACATCGAATATGAAATATTCGCAACCATTTTCAATCAATGAATCCACCGCCTCGGAAAACTGTACCGGAGTGGTAAGATCAAACTGAGATATTTTCACGATTCCGACCTTATTGTCGGTAGTGCATACTTCATACGATACCGACTGTGTGACAAACTCGGCACGCTGAATTGAAAAATCAACTTCTTTATATCCGGACGCCTGACTGCTGTCCGGACGGTATACCGTAAACTCGGCATAGCTCCCAACCTCTCCGCTGAGTTTGTCAAGAGCCATTGTATAACCGAGAGAATCGACCGACTCTTTGTCGTCCCCGCTTCCGGTAAACATGATGCAGTCGCCTACCATCACGCCGTTTTCATAAGCGGGCGTACCTTCATATACGGAAATTATCTGCAATACTTTGTAGCTATAACCGTTTATTTCAATTGTAGAATTTACAATGCTCACTCCTATGCCCACCATATTGCCGGCGTCTTCCTGCATAAGCTGCGCATATTCCTCGGCATTGTAATATTCGGCATATTTGTCTTTTGTGGCGTAAACATATGCCTTAAGCAGCTGTTCTCCTATTTCTTCGTCGTCAATATCATAATAGTAGAAATTTTTAAATACATCATCAAGAATATTTAACTCGTCAAGGTATTCGGGGTATTCGCCGTCAGAGACACCCGAATAACCCGGAGACAGCGCGTTAAAAGCGACTACATAGGTAAACAGTATGCAAAACACGGCTGTAACCGCTATCGCGGCAATCATTGAAGAAAGCGATACCTTTTTTGCCGGCTTTCGCTTTTTGTCGCCTACATAAGCGTAATTGTTTATATTTGGCGGAGATATCAGCTCATAGCCGTTCTTTTCAAGCTCCGGTGCCAAAAGTTCTTCAATCTTATCCTGTGAATATATTTTATCGTCCACAGTCAACATAACCGTAGAAGACGTGGCGGAAACCGCACATTCGGCTACATCAAGCAAGCTTTTTACAATTTCCGCGACTTTATCCTCGTCCGCTTTTCCGACCATTCCCCTGACCGTATAAATATAAGTTTTCATTAATTAAACCAAGCCTTTCCTGATTATCGGTTCTGTGCTTCACACGAGCACAACTTAATTTGTGTCAGTAACTTTAATCCGAAATTTTCCAGATACAGCGCGAAGTCGGTTTTTATCCCAAAAGAAAACTCAAAAGCCGTTCGGCACGCTCAATCAGACAAGACAAATTAAAAATACTTCGTCGGGCTTTCGATTTTATAATAAGCGTAAGCGAAACGCCGCAGAGCGGCGTTCCGCTTAAACTTATATACATTGTAGACAGACATATTAAAATTTAGACGGTTTTGAACTGAGATATTTTTTGACCATCAGCGCAACCTTAAAGGTAATGGCGTGCTCAAACTCACGCAGATCAAGTCCGGTTATCTTGCGTATCTTCTCAAGTCTGTAAACCAGAGTGTTTCTGTGCACAAAAAGCTTTCTCGACGTCTCGGAGACATTGAGGTTGTTTTCAAAGAAGCACTGAATAGTCATCAAAGTTTCACGGTCAAGCGACTCAAGGCTACCTCTTTTGAACACCTCCTGCAAAAACATTTCGCAAAGAGTTGTGGGAAGCTGATATATAAGCCTGCCGATACCGAGATTTTCATAGCTTATTATATTCTTTTCGGTCTCAAATACTTTTCCGACCTCAAGGGCTATCTGCGATTCCTTGTATGCTCTTGCGAGGTCTTTGAGATTCTCGACAATTGTGGAAATACCTATATTTACTTTGGTATAGAATTCCGAAGAAAGAGTATCCGAGATATTCGTCGCTATTTTTTCGATATCCTTCATCTCGGTACCGGGTTTTACATCCTTGACAAGCACGATATCATGTTCGCCCACGCTGATAACATAATCTTTTGATTTATCGGGGAACATGTTCTGGAGCATTTCAAACGGCATCATATCCGTCTTGCCGAAAAATTTAATAAGGAAAACTATTCTGAGCTCCTCGGTATTGAAGTGAAGCTCCTTCGATTTAATATATATGTCGCTGGGCAGTATATTATCCAAAATAATATTTTTTATAAAAGAGCCTTTATCATACTTCTCATCGTAGAGGTTCTTGATGTTGAGAAGCGACACAGCCAAAAGCTTTGACATCTTCTCCGCCATTTTATCTTCGCCTTCCATGAACACTATATATTCATTCTTTGCGCCGGACGATATCGGACGATATGTATATCCTCCCGATACAACCATATCCGTCGAATATGTGAGCTCGTCACGCACACCCTGTTTGATCTCTCCGATCTTTACAAGTTCGGAGCACGCGATGATAACCCCGTTTTCATCAATAACGCCTATCACTCTGTCAACAGCGGCTTTCATCTGATGAATCACATTTTGGAATAATCTGTTTGACATAAATTTAAACCCCTTTTTTATTAATAGTTTTAGATATTATAACTTTCACTTTCAATATTCCGGACATTTACATGCCCAACGTCACAATTCAAATTCGTAAACCAGACATCCAAGTACAAAGCATGAAGCGGTCTCAGCTCTGAGAATTCTTTTTCCGAGTCCGGTTAAAATCATTCCGGAATCTTCGGCTTTTTTTACTTCCGACTGTGTAAATCCTCCCTCGCACCCGGTAATTACCGAGATCACAGGAATTTTATTCACAATTTTATTTTTAACAATTTCCCGGAGAACCTTTTTGAGAGGCTCGGTGCCTTCTCCCTCATAACAAAAGAGCGCAATATCAGAATTGACTGCCAATCCCGTCATTTTATCGAAAGAAACGGTTCGATTTACCGCAGGAACAATCCCTCTTCCCGATTGTTTTGCCGCTTCCAACGATATTCTGTTGCGTCTTTTGAGCTTTGTTTCATCGGTAACCGCTTCTCTTGCCACGCATCTTTCACTGTTGAACGGAGTTACGGAAAATACGCCGCACTCCACAGCCTTCTGGATGACAAAATCGAGTTTTTCACCTTTAATCATCGCCTGATACAAATGAACATAAAAAGGAGGCTCTTTGTCCGATTTTCGGGAAGAAACTATCTGCGCCGTCACACAGTCGTCAAAAAAATCCTTTAAAATACAACCGTACTCTACGCTTTGCATATCACATACGATTACATAATCTCCTTTTGCCATGCGCAAGGAACGGGAAATATGTCTGGCGTCGTCTCCGCGGATATAAACAAATCCGTCGTTTATCTGAGCAGATTCCACAAAAAAACGCGGCATAAAATTTCCTCCCAATGCGGCAAATCAACTTGTTTGTTAATTATAACGGATGTTTTATTTTTGATTATGCAATTATTATAATACAATATAACCAATTTGTCAACTGCTTTTTTGTAAAAAAACACGGTTAAAATCGCATTATTTACAATTTATTATTATTTTCGGGGCATGTTAATGACATTTGCTCTAAATGCCTGTTTTTTGAAAATATAATTGTTGCACAAAATTTTTTACGTTAACAAAATATAATGTCGGTTTACTTGAATTAATATTAAAAATAATCAATAACAGATTTATTCTTTTATATGATTTGAATTTTTTAATTGAATAATTTACAACTTTGAGGTATAATTAAATTGTCGGGAAAGCAAAAATTTTCTGTCACCTAAATTCAAAACGCCGCACTATATGGGCGAAAGAGAGGGAAAGAAAATGTCAGTTTCAAAAAACATGTCTGAAAAGCTCGCGGAAGATTTTGCCGAAAACTACATGGAAAAAATTTTCTATTTCTGTCTGAAAAAGACGGGAAACAGCCACGAGGCGGAAGACCTTACCCAAAATATCTCACTGAATATCATAGCCGCCCTGAACAAAGGCATAATCCCCTCAAGCTTTTCGGCATGGGTCTGGAAAATAGCGCGCAACAGATATTCCGTATGGGCAGCATACAAACACAGGCACAACGAGTATGTAACCGGTTACGACGTCGGTGACTATGAAATCGCGGACGAAAGTGAAAATGTTCTTGACGATATGATAAACGGCGAAAAACTGTCACTGCTCCGTCGTGAACTCGCGTTCATCAAGAGCGACTTCCGCAGTATCATGGTTGCTTACTATATAGAAAACAGAAGCGTGCGTGACATTGCCCGGTCTCTTTCAATTCCCGAAGACACGGTAAAGCAAAGACTTCACCGTGCGAGAAAAAAAATGAAAGAAGGTATGAATATGGCAAGAGAATTCGGAAAAAAGAGTTATAATCCCGAAAACATCAGTTTTATTTCCACCGGACCGCAGCCAAGCGGACTTCCGTTTTCGGCGGTAGAGAGGAAAATACCGAAAAACATTTTGCTTCAGGCAAGCAACAACCCTTCAACGGCAGAAGAGCTTTCGATGGAACTTGGAATAGCGCTTCCGTATATGGAGGAAGAAGTGGAACTGTTGTACAACGCTACCCTGCTTGAAAAGGACGGCAACAGATATATAACCAACTTCTTCATATTGGACAAAGAGTGCCAGCTTGACATCTATAATCTTCTGCGCGCCGGTTCAAAGGAAAGAAGCCGTATGATAAATGAGTTCATCGGGGATGAACTGCATAATATTCGCTCTCTTAACATTGCCGGAGAACATATAGACGACAATACCGTTAAATGGTATCTGACGCTCAGCACGGTGGATTATTTCACTCATGAAGCATTCGGCGGTGAAAATTACGCTCCTCCCAAACGCGCCAACGGAGAAACATGGGGATTTGTCGGGTATGAGGACGTCAGTCTTCCCGAATCCACAATAATAGGTCATAACGGACGCGGAAACGAAAAAATTATGCTCTGGACATATAAAATTAAAGACTACAATCTCTGGGACCAGTGCGGTGAACCGAATTACTACGAGTCATTGTTTCTCGGTGAATGCATCATAAACGGTCGGAAAACATCTTCGTTTTCGGACAGAGAAAAAGAAATCTGGAAAAATATTGATGGGAAATATGCCCATTCTGATGACGACGGAAAAATCATTCCCGACATTCTTGTGTTTGATAACGAAAGCCGTCATAAAATATGGGAAATGCTTAAAAAGCACAGAAATTATGACTTGATCTTAGAGAACTTTCAGGATGCCAAAGACGGGATCAAAAAAATACTCGAAAAATATAATCATAAGGTATTGCGCGGACATATACCCTTCAATACGCATATGGAAATGACATACATGCGCATGATGTCCGTACACGACCTTGTGGAAAACGGATCCTTAAAGCTTCCGGCAGATCCGTCAAAATCAAGGCTCGGAATGTATCTGATACTTCAATAATCCGGTCCGTCGGATATAATACAATCCCAGCATCTTATATAATTGACATCGGACAATACAAACAAAAAAATTTTTATTTTAGTTCACTCCAAATTAAAAGCCGTTCCCTGCACTAAAAAACTTTGGGGGCATGACGCGAAAAGCGTCATGCCCCACTGTATTATCGACAGGGATCTTAAACCGTATGTACTCCGGTCTCCTTGTCGGAGTTTTCACCGTCAACCCCGTATTTCTGATTTTTTCTGTACTCGAAGAATTTCAGAGCGACCTGCTCAAACAAAGCATATGAAAGTATATCCTCGTCCTGTTCAACATATCCCGCGGGAATTTTCTTTCTGAGTTCCTCAAGTTCGGGCTTGAGGTCATCGGCGGGACGGTAGGTTATTACCTTTTCGTCGCCTATTATCTTCTTGACGAATTCCGGGTCAATGGCTACCGGGGTCTTTCCGTACTCGCCCTTTACAATTCCCTTGAATTCTTTGGTTACCATTTTATATCTCTCGCCACTGAGCACGTTAAGCACCGCCTGAGTACCGACTATCTGTGAAGACGGAGTGACCAAGGGAGGATATCCGACATCCGCGCGTACCTTCGGGACCTCTTGGAGCACTTCCGAAAGCTTATCTTCCTTCCCTGCCTGTTTAAGCTGAGACATAAGGTTTGAAAGCATTCCTCCGGGAACCTGATATATTAGCGCGTTAACGTCCACTTTAAGCGCCTTAGTATTCATCAGACCGCTGGCGAGATATTTTTCACGGAGAGGAGTAAAGTATTTTGTAATCGGGTCAAGGTCGGAAAGCTTTATACCGGTGTCATACTGCGTTCCCTCAAGCGTAGCCACAATAGACTCTGTTGGAGGCTGCGAGGTTCCCATCGCCATAGGAGATATAGCGGTATCGACCACATCCACCCCGGCTTCGATTGCCTTAAGAAGCGTCATGGAAGCCAATCCGGACGTATAATGAGTATGCAGCTGAATCGGTATTTTTACCGTTTCTTTCAGCGCTTTGACAAGGTCGTAAGCGTCAAACGGCTTAAGCAGCCCCGCCATATCCTTTACACAGATCGAATGCGCGCCCATCTCTTCAAGCTGCTTGGCGTATTCAGTATAATATTCAATGGTATAGACAGGTCCTGTGGTATAGCTGATTGCCGCCTGAACGTGACCTCCCTCTTTTATTGTAGCGTTTATTGCTGTCTTGAGATTGCGCGCGTCGTTCAAAGCGTCAAATATACGCAGTATATCGATCCCGTTCGCTATTGACTTCTGCACAAAATATTCAACGACATCGTCGGAATAATGGCGGTATCCGAGAATATTCTGTCCTCTGAAAAGCATCTGCAGCTTTGTATTTTTTACAAGAGCTCTGATCTTGCGCAGTCTTTCCCACGGGTCTTCATTCAGAAATCTCATGCAGGAGTCAAATGTCGCTCCGCCCCATGCCTCAAGCGAATAATATCCGACCTTATCCATCTGCTCAAGAATGGGAAGCATTTCCTCTGTTGTCATTCTTGTCGCTATAAGAGACTGGTGCGAGTCTCTGAGCACTGTTTCTGTAATTTTTACTTTTGACATTTATTTAATTCTCCAATCATTAAAGATTAGGCAAGCCATGACAGGAATACTCCCGCCGCGACCGCGGAGCCGATAACGCCCGCGACATTCGGTCCCATGGCGTGCATAAGCAAAAAGTTTGACGGGTCCTCTTTCTGTCCGACTATCTGCGAAACACGGGCAGCCATAGGCACCGCGGAAACTCCCGCCGAGCCGATAAGCGGATTGATCTTTCCTCCCGAAAGCCAGTTCATCACCTTTGCGGTAAGAAGTCCGCCCATTGTGGATACGCAGAAAGCCACCAGGCCGCAAAGAATAATTACAACCGTCTGCAAACTCAGGAAGTTTTCCGCGCTCGCGGTAGCGCCGACCGATATTCCGAGCAAAATAGTTATTATATTCATAAACTCATTCTGCACGGTCTTGGAAAGTCTCTCCGTAACTCCGCACACATTAAGTATGTTCCCGAACATAAGCGACCCTATAAGCGCGAGCGCGTCCGGAACTATAAGACCGGTTACAAAAGTAACAAGCACCGGGAAAACCAGCTTTTCTATCCTTGAGACCTCGCGGAGTTTTCCCATCTTGATAAGTCTCTCTTTTTTGGTTGTGAGCAGCTTCATAAACGGAGGCTGTATCATAGGTATAAGCGCCATATAGCTGTATGCCGCGATGGCTATCGCTCCGAGCAGCGTAGGACCGAGAATTTTGGTCACAAGTATCGCGGTAGGACCGTCCGCTCCGCCTATTATTCCGATGGAAGCCGCCTGCCCCAACGTATACAATCCCGACATGAACGCCGCCGAAAAAGCCACAAACACGCCGAGCTGAGCTCCGGCTCCGATGAGGAAATACTTCGGATTCGCGATAAGCGGCGTAAAATCGGTCATGGCCCCGATTCCCATGAAAATAATGCACGGATATATTCCGAGCTTTACTCCAAGATAAAGCATGTCGAGAAATCCGCCATTTTGAAGAATTTCTCCGTAGTTCACGTTATCCGCCGTCATCCACATGTCCAGATGGAACAAATCCGCTCCCGGCAGATTTGTAAGCAGCATTCCTATAGCTATGGGAAGCAGCAGCAGAGGCTCAAATTTCTTTGCGATCGCAAGATAAATGAGTATGCCTGATATCAGGTACATAACGAGATACTGCCACCAGTTATCGTCATTAATAATCTCCGCAATTCCCATATTCTGAATGAAATTTTTTATTGTTGTCAGTATGCTGTCAAGCATTTCTGTTTCATCCTTTCGTCTTATGGGAAATGTCAGTTAAGCGTAACAAGCACATCGTCAGTCTGTACCGAAGCGCCCTTTTGCACGTTTACAGAGGCAACGGTTCCGTCGCCGGGAGCCGATATATCGTTTTCCATTTTCATAGCCTCAAGCACACACAATACGTCTCCCTTTTTAACCGTATCGCCGACAGACACATTTACTTTCATTATGGTACCCGGCATCGGACACTTGATGACAACCGATCCCTCTTTTCCCGCGGGAGTCGCGGCGGGTTTTGCGGGTTCTGCGGCAGGAGCATTTGCGACCGTGGACGCGGGCGCGGCAGCAGCCGCGGGAGCCGCTTTCTGAACCGGCGCGGGAGCCACGGCAGGCTGCGCCGCCGTTGCCGCGGAAGCGACCTCTTCCACCGTAACATCATATGAAACGCCGTTTACAGTAATATTGAATCTTTTCATTGTTATGTACCAAACCTTTCAATTGTATTAATTCTTATTCCATTTCTTACACGATGCTCTCTTAAACGAAACGACTCTGAAGCCTCCGGCAAACTCTTCTTTATATTCGCCGGATTCGATCATAGCCGCAACCGCAGCCGTAATAACCGCCGTGAGCTGAGCGTCATCCGTTTCGGGCTGAGAGGGCTGCACGGGCGCGGCGGTATCATTCAGAACCTCCGAAACCGCATCCGCTGTTTTTTCTTCATTTGCCTTTCTTTTTCTGGGTATATCGTAGAAAATAACCTTAGATAACGAAACGATACCCCACAGCAATGCCAAGACCGCGAAAACCATCAAAAGTCCCGTGACCGTTCCCTGAAGCGCGTATTCAAACCTTTCCCCGAGAGTAAGCGACTCTCCGGAAGGGCTGCTGTCCTCGGCAAATACCGAGATTGCCGTGAACGCCGATACCGCGGCGGACGAGGCAAGAAAAACACGAAGTTTTTTCAATTTATTCATTTTCATATCCTCCGCCTTTACAGAGGCATTCTGAAATGCTTTCTTTCCGGATATGTATCCGCCTTGGAAGCAAGCATACAGAGCGCGGCGCATATTCTCGCGCGAAGTTCCTCCGGAGCAACTATATCGTCAATGTCGCCCTTCTCCGCCGCCAAAACCGCGGAAGCGTATTTTTCATTCCATTCCCTTTCGACGTCGGCACGGCTCTTCTCCGGTCTTATCTCATCATTCATAATAAACGCCACGGCAGACTCGGGCGGCATTACGCTGATAACCGCCCCCGGAAGCGCGATCTCAAGATCCGCGCCTATTGATTTCGAGCCAAGCAGCGTAAAGCCCGCTCCGTAAGCCTTGCCTGTAACGACCGTAACTTTCGCGCAGTCCGAATTTGCGTACGCGGTCGTGAGTTCAGCGGCGGATGAGGCGCATATGTTTTCAGAAAATCCCTCGGTATCGACAAATGTAAGCACGCTTATGCCGAATCTGTCACAAAAAGATATGAAAGAAGCTGCCTTTTTAGCTCCCTTGCAGGTGAGTTTGCCTTTGTTTTCCGCATAATCCGACGCGACCACACCGGCAAGTTCTCCTCCGAAAAACGCAAATCCGCAGACCAATTCTTTACCCGACTCACCGTACAATACCGTAAAGTCCCCGTTGTCGCAGAGAGATTCCACCAACGCTCTGCCCGTAAGACCTTCGGGCGCGGACACCCGGTTCATTGAGTCCGTTATTTCTATAGACGCCGAATCATTGTTGTTTAACGGAAGTATCTCCGCCAGTTTGCGCGCGTAAGAAAACGCCGAAGCTTCATCCTGAGCCTTTATTGCCGGCTCGGGCACTTTTTTACCGTCCTTATTCGCTGAAGGGGTAAGGTACATTTGGGATTTTCCTTCAACCGTCACGGTAAAATCAAACATTGCCGACGCGGTAAGAGACAACCCTGTGCAGACACCGTTTATAACGGCAATCTGTGGTACGATTCCGGACGCCCTGGCTACATTTGATAAAAATGAGCCGTATGCGCTCAAGGCGGCGCTGCCGTCAAACACGACCGCTCCCGCGCTGTCAAACACGCCGATCACCGGCGCTCCGTTTTTTATCGCCATGTCATAAAGCATCCCGATCTTTTTTGCCCCGGTCGAATCAAACGCTCCCTTAAGTCTGTCGCTGTCCTGTACAAACGCATATGCCAATTTACCGGAAATTGAACCGTATCCGCAAATGATCCCGTCATATGTATCCTGCGAACCGCATCTTTTGATATATGCGCCGATTTCCACAAATGTCCCGGAATCAAACAGCGAGGCAATCTTTTGGTTACCGATTGTCAAATTTTTATTCATTTAATAGCCTCCGTGTGTTTGAAATTGATGGTTAAAATACCGTATTGTGCGATAAACCATTCTCCCCACTTTACATAGATTATACCTCAATTCAAGCACCTTGTCAATTATATGCCAAAGCCGCATTTGTAAACAATTAATGAACTGAATTTTTACGTCCGTGTCATGTAAACAAACTCGTATTATCAGTAATTTTTTAAAAGAAAAAACTATTTTTAAAAATAATTTTATTCTGTCCATAATGTGACATTGTTTTTAATGGAATTATTGTAAAATAATGGTAATTAACAATATGGTCATTCAGAAATTAAAGAAATGACCGGAAAGGCAAAAAAATGATATGCGAAAAATGTAAGTTAAAAAAAGCAACCGTATTTTACACTGATAATGACAGGACAAGACATTCACTCTGCGCCCAATGTGCCGCGACCGTAAAAAAGAACGGAGAAGTTGTGGAAAGTTCACCCGCGGAAGATGAAATAATTTTTATACCTCCCTCCTGCCTTACGGAAAATGAGTTTGATTCCTCAATTATCACGGGAGACGTCAACGCCGGTAAATATTCCTCAAAATTTTGCCAGACATGCAAGACAAGCGCAAGTGAGATAAAAGAAAACGGGTATTTCGGCTGCCCTGACTGTTATGCTTCCTTTGAATCGGACAAGCAATTTTCCGGAATAATCGTCAAATATATACATTCGGACGGAATGAGAATGCCGATGAAGCAGAAAATCAGACTTGAACGCAGAAAACTGATTTCGGAGCTGAGGACAAAAATCAAATCCGCGGTCATGTCGGAGGATTTTGAAACCGCCGCCGAGCTGAGAGATAAAATCAGGTCGCTTGAAAAAGAAGCCTGAGAAAATCAAATTTTTAAAAAAAGTCACAAAATTCAAAAAGATAAAGCCGTTTAAAAATCACAAAAAATAAACGGCGGAACGGAGCAATAATATGTCATGGTTCAACACATCGGGACACGAGGATATACATACTCTTTGGTCCAGATTCAGATTTTACAGAAATATTTCTGGCATGAGCTTTTACGACAGAGCCGACTCCAAGATTCTATCGTCATTCATGTCCGACGCGGATAAAACACTTGAAAAAAACGGATTTCACAAAAACACCTCCGCCGACAGAATTTCAATGCTTTCGTACTCCGAAAAACAGTATACGGAAGAAAGCTTTATAGATTCCGTTCTTCCCCACGCTCTTTATTTCAACGAGCCGTGCAGTCTCTCGATATCCGTGGGAGGAAGAGATTTTTTCTGCATACAGTCCGTGCTGTGCGGCCTTTGCGCGGACGAATGTTACAATATTGCCTCAGAGGCAGAACTCTTACTTGACTCCGAATTTGATTTGGCATATTCGGAAAAATTCGGTTATCTCTCTCCCATACCCGCTCATACCGGTCAAGGCATTGAGATATCCGCGGCGCTCTTTCTGCCGGCGCTGGCAAAAAAGAATAAGATTGAAAGCCTGAAAAATATACTCTGCCGCTCGTCCATTGAATTGTATCCGATGGTTACATACGAGTCAAATCCCGGAGATCTGTACATATTGAATTACATACCGAAAAGCGGTATGGGCGAGGAGACCTCTGTAACATATTTTCATAATATTGCAGAATATATTATTTCATATGAAAAAGAATATGAACACTCAGTTTACGGGGATAATATAACCGAACTGTCTGATCCTGCGCGGCGCGCCTTCGGAACAATGGAATATGCGGGGAAAATTGATGAATTTGAATTTCTGTGCCTTTTTTCCGATTTAAGACTCTGCCTTGCAACCGGAGCCAACAAAGATGACAAGATTCTCGGAAAAATGTCTGTACGGGACTTAAACGGTATACTCGCGCAGTCTCTTTCCGCTTCACTTATCGCTAACGCCGGAGTAAAGCCGCTGAACATCGGAGAATGTAATTCTTTAAGGGCAAATATTTTAAAGGATTTTGCCGTTTCATTAAAAGAATCCGTTTAACAGAAAGCGGCGTCAGACGATACGTAACCCTTCACGGAAAGGAAAATTAAATTTAAGAATTGCCTTTTGTGAAGTCAATGGCAAAACGTATAAAACGCTGATTTGGCGTATGAAAGGAATGGTCATAAAAATGCCAAATAAATTCACCCCAAAAGCTCAGTATGCTCTGAATATGGCTCTCACATTCGCATCGGATATGGGACACTCATATATAGGCTCGGAGCATATCCTGCTCGGACTGCTCGCCACGCATGAGTGCGCGGCTTCAAAAATTCTTACGGCACGCGGTATTGATAAGGAAAAAGTCAAAAATACCGTAGCGGAAATCGCCGGTCTGGGTTCCCCGGGTCTTATCACACCGTCTGACATGACGCCGAGAACAAAAAAAATAATAGAGGGCTCGGCATACGAATCCTCAAGAAACGGACATTCCTATATCGGAACCGAGCATATTCTGCTCTCGCTTCTCAATGAAAAAGACTGTGTTGCCGTCAGGATACTTGAGAGCATGTCGGTTTCCCCGGCAGAGTTGAGGAACGACATCGAAACTTATATAACGGGCAGTCCCAATCATTCGTATACAAACGCGAAAAAGCAGGATGACGAAGGATATACAAAGACTTCGGAGAAAAAAAGCGGCGCCGCTGTCCTGAGTTTCGGAAAAGACCTTACCATGCTTGCGAAAAAAGGCAGACTCGACCCCATAACCGGCAGAGATAAGGAAAGCGAAAGAGTTATACAGATACTTTCAAGAAGGACCAAGAACAATCCCTGCCTCATCGGAGAACCGGGAGTGGGAAAAACCGCGGTCGTGGAGGGGCTTGCGCAGAGAATCGCGGACGGAAACGTACCGGAACTGTTAAAGGACAAATCGGTCATAATACTCGACATCGCAAGTATGATAGCAGGCGCCAAGTACAGGGGCGAATTTGAGGAACGTCTGAAAAATGTTTTGGCTGAGGTAGAGAAAAATCCTGATATTATAATTTTCATTGACGAAATACACACAATAATCGGAGCGGGCGCAGCAGAAGGGGCGGTTGACGCCGCAAACATTATAAAGCCGGCTTTGGCAAGAGGCGAGCTTCAGGTCATAGGCGCCACAACGCTTTCCGAATACAAGAAGCATATAGAAAAAGACGCCGCGCTTGAGCGGCGCTTTCAGCCCGTAATAGTGGGAGAACCGACACGGCAGGAAGCAATCGCCATTCTTAAGGGACTGCGCTCAAAATACGAGGCGCATCATAAGCTGTCTATATCGGACGAAGCAATAACAGCCGCGGTAGATATGTCGGTACGTTATATCAACGACAGATTCTTGCCCGATAAGGCAATAGACCTGATAGACGAGGCGGCGTCAATGCTGAGAATAAAGGTATTCACTTCTCCCCCCGAGCTTAAAAAAATGGAAGAAGAACTTGAAAAAACCGAGCTTGAAAAATCCGAAGCTATAACCGAACAGAATTTTGAGCTTGCCGCAAAGCTGAGAGATAACGAAAAAGAATTGAGAAAAAAATATGAGGATGAGAAAAGCGCGTGGGAGCGCCAGAAAGACGACGAATCGCTGACCCTCGGAGCCGGCGACATCGCCAATATCGTCACTCAGTGGACCGGAATACCGGTCAACAGACTGATGGAGGGCGACGGAGAAAGGCTGTTAAATCTCGAACAGTCGCTGAAATCAAGAGTTATCGGACAGGACAAGGCAGCTCATCTGCTCGCCAAAGCAATACGCAGAAACCGCACGGGGCTGAAAGACCCCAACCGACCGATAGGATCGTTCATTTTCGCCGGTCCGACCGGAGTAGGTAAAACCGAGCTTGCCAAGGCGCTCGCTTACGCGTTGTTCGGAAGCCCGGATTGTCTTATAAGAATAGACATGTCCGAATATATGGAAAAACACAGTGTTTCAAAGCTAATAGGTTCTCCTCCGGGGTATGTCGGTTATGAGGAGGGCGGTCAGCTCACGGACAGAATACGCAGAAAACCGTATTCCATTGTACTTTTTGATGAAATAGAGAAAGCTCACCCCGATATATTCAATCTGTTGCTTCAGGTGCTTGACGACGGTATGCTCACCGATTCTCAGGGCAGGCGCGTTGACTTTAAAAATTCGATTATAATAATGACCTCTAATATAGGCGTGAAAACCGGGGGCGATACCGCTCCGCTCGGCTTTTCCACATCGACGCTTATTAATGACGAGAGCGAAAGAGAGAGACAGGAGATTAACGAAAAAATATTCAAGACCTTCCGTCCCGAATTTCTCAACAGAATTGACGAAATTATTGTCTTTAACAGACTGTCCGACGACAATCTTAAGGATATCGCCAATCTCATGCTCGATAAAACAAAGAAAAGAATACGCGAAGGCGGGGTTGAAATTGAATTTTCGGATGAAGTCGCGAAGCTTATCGTTAAAAACGGATATGATCCGAAGTTCGGCGCGCGTCCGCTCAAGCGTTCTGTCACAAAGCTGATTGAAGACCCGTATACCGAACAGCTGCTTTCCGGAAAAATACATCCGGGAGATAAAATAGTCGCGGTATGCGGCAACGACAAAGTGGAATTTTTAAACGGAGAAGAAGCCGAAAAACAAGACGGGGAAAAAATAAAAGCTTAATTCGGCAAAATATCTTGATATTTTATTTAAATCAAAAAACAGCAGCAACAGCCACCTTTAACGACAGTGGCAATTGCTGTTGTTTTTATAAACTCCGGCGTTTTGCATACGCGGCATCCAACCGGTAAATGTTATTCTTTTAAATTTCCATACGTTTACAGCTTCACGCTGTCTGCATTATTAAATAAAATCAGTCATTTTGCGGAAAATTCGTATGTTGTGAAGCTTTCAAAAACTTCTCCCGGCGACAGGGTGCAGTCTGTAAAGCCCTCATGGTTCATACTGTCAGGCATAGCCTGTGTTTCAAGACAGAAAGCGTTTTGCTTATTCTGGGGATATCCGCCTTTGAAAGGATGATTTACGTCATTCAGAAAATTGCCCGTGTAAAACTGAACGGACGGTCGGTCGGTATAAACTTTCATGATTCTGCCGCAGGCAGGCTCATAAACGGACACGACAGGTTCAAAAATATCTCTTCCGTCCGGAGTAAAATTCAGGCAGTGATCATATCCCCCCGCAATTTTCAGAGCTTCAAAATCGGCGTAAAAATCCTGTCCTATCGCCTTGGGTTTTCTGAAATCAAACGGAGTTTTCTCCACGCTCAATATATTGCCCGTCGGAATCAACTCCCCGTCTGTTTCAATATATGTGTCCGCATTTATCTCAATAATATGATTTAAAACAGAACCCGAAGCATAGCCGCCAAGGTTAAAATACGTATGATTTGTCAGGTTCAATACGGTCTTTTTGTCACAAACCGCTTTGTATTTTATCCCGAACGCGTTTTTCTCGTCAAGCGAATATTCCACTTCAACCTTCAGTGTACCCGGATATCCCTCTTCTCCGTCGCGCGAAATATATGATAACGGCAAAACAGCCGCGTCATCTCTCTCCTCCGGCTCGCCTGTCTCCCACACCTTGTGAGAAAAACCTACTTTTCCGCCGTGCAGATGATTGTTTCCGTCATTGCAGTATAACCGGTATTCTTTTCCGTCAAGCTTAAATCTTCCCTTCCCTATACGGTTTCCGAATCTGCCGACCAAAGCGCCCTGATATCCGTCCGCGCTCTCGTAATCGCTCAACGAATCGTATCCGCATACCACATCGGAATATCTTCCCTCTCTGTCCGGCGCGAAAATACTGACCACGGCTCCTCCGAAAGTGCTGATACTCACTCTCATCCCGCCGCTGTTTTCAAGAGTAAACAGATAAACATCCTCACCGTCTTTTGTCTTTCCGAAAAATCTTTTGTAAATTTTCATTCTCCGTATCCGTCGGGATTTTTTTTCTGCCAATTGTCAGCGTCGCGGCACATTTCAAGAATACCGTATTTTGCCGACCATCCGAGAATTTCCGCAGCTTTGCTGGGGTCAGCAAAACAAGCGCCTATGTCCCCCGGTCTTCTCCCCTCTATTTTATAATTTATTTTTTTGCCCGTAGCTTTTTCATAAGCTTTTACAATGTCCAAAACCGAATATCCGGTTCCGGTGCCGATGTTGAAGACATCTATGCCGCCTCTTTGCTTAATCGATTCAAGCGCCTTCAGATGTGCCTGCGCAAGGTCTACAACGTGTATATAGTCGCGCACTCCCGTACCGTCGTGAGTGTCGTAATCGTCTCCGTACACATGCAGATAGGGAAGCTTTCCCGACGCGACCTGTGTAACATACGGAAGAAGATTGTTCGGTATTCCCTTCGGATCCTCGCCGATAAGTCCGCTCTTGTGCGCGCCTATCGGGTTAAAGTAACGCAGAACAGATATATTCCACTCATTGTCCGATTTATAAATGTCGCGAAGTATCCTTTCAATCATTACTTTGGTCTCTCCGTAAGGATTTGTCGCCTCACCGATTTTCGCGTCCTCTTTTATCGGAACACTTTCGGGCACTCCATATACAGTTGCGGAAGAACTGAAAACCATTGTTTTTACTCCGTACTTTTTCATCGTCTGACAAAGCGTAAGAGTTCCGGTCAGATTATTGTGGTAATACTCAATCGGTTTAAAAACAGACTCGCCGACCGCTTTCAGTCCCGCAAAATGTATGCAGCTGTCAATGTCCTTATTTTCCTCAAACACATTTTCAAGCGCCCGTGCGTCAAGCAAATCCAATTGATAAAATTTAAAATTTTTTCCCGTAATTGCCTTTATGCGGTCAAGCACTACCGGCTTGCTGTTGCAGAAATTGTCCACAATCACAATATCATATCCCGCATTCAGAAATTCAACCGCCGTATGGGAGCCTATAAAACCCGCTCCGCCCGTAATTAAAACCGACATCTTTATCTCCTGTACATTTTTTAATAATTATAACAATTCAAAAGGGGTTATACCCTGTCACTTAATTCAGCGCGGAAACCGCAGAAACTGTTGTTTCTACATGCATTTTTGCAAGCGTTCAGCAAGCTTTGTTTCAGTATATGCGCCGCGCCCTGTTCAGTTATCTTTAAAATTCAATTCCAGAGCCCCTGAGGATATTTTCCCAACTTTACCATATTTTGTATTGCGCTTGTCACCATTTGTTTATCTTCGGGGTATGTGACTCCGTACCATTCCTCGGAGGTCGGGTAAACTTTCACATCGCACAGTCCCTTTTTCATCATATCGTCAACGGCGGCGGGAAGATAATACTCTTTTTTAAGGATATCTCCTTTTCCGTCCGTGAGAAATTCCGCAAATCCCTTTTCTATGAAACCGAAAATTGCGGGAGTCAGTCCCCAGCAGTTCATCGACACTACGGTATCTCCGTCCATATATATCCATTCGCCGTTTTCCGACAGATATTTCGCGTCTTTGCCGTCTTTCATTATACTTGTTCTTTCGGTTATAGATAAAAGCATGTCTTTTTCGTCGGCAACGCACTGTCCTCTTGAAACGGTTCCGTTTTCGGTCAATGTTTTTCTCAAAGTATATCCTATCATGCAGAAATGCCTGCTGCATATGCCGTCAAGCGTTTTCAGGTGACCGGCAAGCTTGACGAACGCTTCCCGTCCGTAAAAATCGTCCGCGTTAATCACGGCGAAATTATCAGTTACCGATTTTTCCGCGCAAAGCAGCGCGTGTGCGGTTCCCCATGGCTTGACTCTGTTTGTCAAAGCTTCGTAACCTTGCGGAAGTCTGTCTGTCTCCTGAAAAACATATTCGGCATTAATATGATTCTCCACCCGTTTTCCGACAGTTTCTCTGAATAAATCATAGTTTTCACGTTTAATAATAAAAACAACCTTGTCAAATCCCGCGCGTATCGCGTCAAAGACGGAAAAATCAATTATAAACTCTCCGTTTTCGGTGAACGGCTCAAGCTGTTTCAGACCTCCGTACCGAGACCCCATTCCTGCGGCAAGTATTACCAATGTCATTATTCCACACCTCGCTAAAATAACTTTCCGAAACATTGACTGAGATAATCAAAACATCTCATACGAAATTTATTATACTATAAAATTCACACAAAGTATATATAGAAAAATATTATTTTACATTTTATTCACATCTTTTTTGCGTCAAAATACTATTGACAAATTCTTTTAAATAATGTATAATACTGTAATGTACTGTATCATTTGAGACAGTGGGGTAAACTATGAACGAAATAAATGTAGGCGGTAAAATAATTATCCAAAAGCTAAAGAAGGCAAGCGTTTTTGCCGACGCGTCCGAAAATTCCTTTCGTAAAATAACCGAAAAACGCCTGCCGGCTCAAAAATTTGTAAGGGGAGAAATCATTTGTTCACCTTCCGAAACCGACCGTAAAGTAATAGTATTTCTTTCCGGAAACGCCGCCGTATATTCTCCGGACGAAACCCGGAATATATTACTCAGAACCTTGTGCGCGGGAGATGTGACCGGAGTGGCAAATCTTTTCACCCGTGAAAAATATGTAAGCAGAATAATCGCCATGTCCCCGACCGTTATTTTCCCGATTTCCGAAGACACAATGAAAGAACTTCTTGAAACCGACAAAAATATAATGTATGGGTATATCAGATTTTTGTCCGAAAGGATCTGCTATCTGAACAGAAAAATTACCCTTCTGACCGCGGGAAGCGCCGAAAGACGGCTTTCTTATCTGATTGACTCGATAGCCGATAATGAAACTGTCGTAATACCGTTTTCGGCAAGCGCCACTGCGGATATGCTCAATATCGGACGCGCTTCGCTTTACCGGGCTTATGTCAGACTGGAAACCGACGGATTCATAAAAAAATACGGTAAGCAGATAACCCTGCTTGACAGACAGGGTATGCTTGAACACTACAGATAAGGAGCGTTAAACGTAATATACCGTAATCACCCGCGACGCGATAAGCATTTCCGTGTCTGCGGGCGGAAATTTTCGATTATTGATGTTTACGCATGACAGGTCGCCTCACCTCGCTCAGTGTATCCGAAAGCAAACGCAACGGCGGAAAACGCTTTCCGATTAAAATACACATTGATGACTGAAAAAATATATTTACATATATCAAATTAAAAGCCTACGTGTTTTACCCTACACGCGGCACAAAAAAGAAAGGCACACCATATGAAAACCAAAACTCTCAAAATTCTGACTTTTATGATCTCGATTATAATCACCGCGATGTTTATCACCGCTTGTCAGTCGAAGCCCGATACCGAAACCGAAATCAGAATATCTGTTCTAAACGGCACTACCGGATTCGGCATGGCAAAACTTATAAACGACAGCAAGAACGATAAAGCCTCACTCAACTACAAATTCACCGTCGAAAGCGACGCTTCCAACATTACGGCGGCACTTGTAAACAAAACGGTCGATATCGCCGCCCTGCCGACTAACGCCGCCGCGAACCTTTACAACACCACAAACGGAGGAGTCAAAATCGTGGCAATAAACACGCTCGGAGTGCTCTATCTCATGACAAACAGTGAGAAAATCACCGTTTCGGATTTTTCGGAGCTTAAAGGTAAAACCGTTTACTGTCCTGCGCAGAACCCTGCATTTATTTTTGAATATCTGTGTGAAAAAAACGGTCTTAAAGTAGGAGAAGACGTTATAATTGACAATTCGTTCGCTCAGCCGGCAGACCTGAGAACCGCCCTTGCGTCCGGTCAGGTGGACATCGCGGTGCTTCCCGAACCGATGGTTACCATAGCGCAGAGCGCAAACGACAAGCTGAAGGTTTCCCTTGACCTCACCGCCGAATGGGATAAAGTGGCTGAACCCGGTTCTCTTGCCCAAGGGTGTATAGTCGCAAGAACGGAATTCATAGAGGAACACAAAACCGAGCTTGACAAATTCCTTGAGGAATATAAAGCGTCGGTAGAATTTACCGTGGAAAATCCCAAAGAGGCGTCCGAAGCCATACAGAGCGAAAATATATTCACAAACGCCGCCGTTGCCGAAAAGGCTATTCCCAAATGCAACATCTGTTATGTTGACGGGAACGAAATGAAATCCTCGCTTGATAAATTTTTCACCGCGCTCTATTCTGTGGCGCCGGCGTCAATAGGAAATAAAGTTCCCGATTCGGGAATTTACTACACCGGGGAATGAGAAAGGTAAAAAAAATCATCAAATCGGCAGCGGTTTTACTTTTCTGGCTGTTTATCTGGCAAATTATTTCAATTATAATATCAAACGACCTGTTATTTCCCTCTCCGCTCAGAGTATTCGAAAGACTTTTTGAGCTGTTGCGCGAAATCAATTTTTACATCACCGTTTTGACGTCGTTACTGAGAATCGCGGCGGGAGTGGTATCTGCCTTAACCGCGGGCGTTTTATTGGCTGTTTTATCATCCGCCGTCCCCTTTGTTCACGACCTGCTCTCGCCTTTTATGTCTGTCGTAAAATCCACTCCCGTGGCGTCATTTATTTTTCTTTTGCTTCTCTGGATAGGCAGAGACGTTATGCCCGCAGTAATTGCCGCGGTAATACTGCTTCCCGTTGTCTGGACAAACATGGAGACCGGAATAAAACAGACTGACAGAAATCTTCTGGAGCTTGCGGCGGCTTATAAGATGAAAACAAGCGCAAAGGTAAGGTACATTTATCTTCCGTCGGTCATGCCGTACTTTGTATCGGCTCTTAAATCCTCCACGGGTATAGCGTGGAAAGCGGGCATTGCCGCGGAGGTTCTCGCGCTTCCCGTGGTCTCCATCGGAAAATATATCTTTGAATCGAAGATGTATCTTCAGACGACAGAGCTTTTTGCCTGGACGGTCGCAACGATTGTCATAAGCGCCGCCATTGAAAAACTGCTTGTTTTTGCTACCGATAAGCTGTCAGACGGCATAACCGGTAAATACAGAGAAAAAGGAACGATGGATATAAATGACCGAATTTGTTAATATTTCAAAGAAGTACGGCGACAAGGTCGTGTTTGACAATTTCAGCCTTTCCGTCCCGGAAGAGAAAATCAGCGTGATAATGGGCGAATCCGGAAAAGGAAAGACCACATTGCTTTCAATCGCCGCGGGAATTGTAAATCCCGACAGAGGCAAATTCGTACATTCCGGAAATATTTCATACATGTTTCAGGAGCCGAGGCTGTTTTCATGGTTTACCGTATCACGCAATATTGAAGCCGTTTTGCCGTCGGACAAAAAACATCTTTCTCGAAAATATCTGTCGTTTATCGGTATGGAAGAAGACAGCGGCAAATATCCACGGGAGCTGTCGGGTGGAATGAAGCAACGGGTATCGTTCGCGAGATTTTTGGCGTATACCGAGGCTACGGACGCCAACCTGCTTTTGCTTGACGAACCCTTTTCTTCAATCGACGAAAATATGACCGCGGCAATGATTGAAATACTGAAAAATTCCGCGAAAAACAAAACCGTTTTATATGTAACGCACAATTCCAATGAGGCGGAACTTGTCGGTGACAATATTATTGAATTGTAGATAATAAAAATCATCCCGATCGTGATTAAACAATATATAAATCAAGAGGAGCCGTATGAAAGAGAAAAACAAAAACCATAAAAACCAACTTGGCGAAGACAATATCAATATTGACTCAAAAAACATATCCGAAACCGAGACGGCGGAGGATATTTCCCTGCAGTATGAAAACAAACGCGAGCTTGTGAAAAGCGGAGTGCTCGGCGCGTTTATCGGACTTGCGATTATAGTTCCCGGTGTAAGCGGCAGCACGGTGGCGATAATATTCAGGCTTTACGAAAAACTTTTATACGCGCTCGGAAATCTTTTCAAAAAATTCAAAAGATGCGTATGCTTTCTTCTACCCATTCTGATTGGAGCAATAATAGGATTGGTTCTCGGCTTTTTCGGTGTGAAAACACTTCTCAACCTCTTGCCGTTCGCCATTGTCGCTTTGTTTGCGGGATTGATGCTCGGAGCTTTTCCGTCGGTTAAAGACCAGCTCAAGGGAGAGAAAATAACCGCCCCGCGTATATGTCTTTTCATAGCCGGGCTTGCTTTGCCCATCGCCATCTCGGCTTTCTCGGTATTCGTGACGTCGGGTTCGGAATCTTTGGAAAATTTACAGATATGGCACTATATTGTTTTTGTATTTCTCGGATATGTCGTTTCAATCACTCAGCTTGTTCCGGGACTCAGCGCCACAGCCATACTGATGACCGTCGGATACTTCACTCCACTTATAAATTCAATAAGTCTTACTTATTGGAAAAGCAATCCTCGGATTTTCATTGTTTACATTTGCCTTGTATTGGGATTTGCCGCGGGTCTGCTTACAGTTTCAAAGTTTCTCTCGCACCTGCTCGAAAGGAAAAGAGCTCCCGCCTTTTTTACAATTTCGGGATTATCGCTCGGGTCCGTCATAACCATGTTTTTCAATCCCGAAATAACCGAAGTATACAAAGGCTGGAACTTTGACTTTGATATGTGGCTTGATCTGGCGATAGGCGCCGTTCTGTTTATAGCGGGGGCAATTTTGGCTTATCTCTTCGTCAGATACGAAAGAAGTCATAAAATATAAATCAAATGAAGTATGATTTCCGCACAGTTTAGTGTACGCTGTTCGGTTTGCGTATAAATGCGTACTATAATTGCACGGAAAAACGCCGTTTTCTCAAATATTTATAGCCGTATACCCGTCAAAGAATTGCCTTTGACGGGTTAATTTTATATCCGCGCGCAGGCTGTTATGAATTACTGCGCGATCATGTGTATTGTTGTTTTATACACTGCCTAAAAAATCAATCGTTCAACAATCGACAAATCCCCGTCATTCAACTTTTTCGGCGGGAGATACAATCTCTCCACGCCGAAAAAATCAAGTTGCAAAACATCTCAATTCAGTTATAATACTGCGCCTGAGCGTTCCACAGTTCATAATATTTTCCGCTTTCGTCAGCCAAAAGCGAAGCATGTGTCCCCTGTTGAATTACCCTGCCCTCGTGAAATACCGCAATATCGTCGCAAAATTTGCATGAGGACAGCCGGTGACTGATATAAATGGCTGTCTTATCCCCTGCTATATCGTTGAACCTGCCGTAAATCTCCGCCTCCGCCAACGGGTCAAGCGCGGCTGTGGGCTCGTCAAGAACAATAAACGGAGCGTCTTTGTAAAGCGCGCGGGCAATAGCTATCTTTTGCGCCTCTCCTCCGGAGATCTCTATGCCGCTTTGGTCATAATCCTTATTTATATAGGTCTCAAGCAGCTTATATATCTCCCGGTCATCAGAGATTTCCGTATCGGAAACAAACTCCTTCGACTGCGCCGATGTTTGCGGAGTACCCGCCCGTGGCAAATCTTCTTGTGAAATATCCTTCTGCTTATCAGTCCGTGTCGCGTTTTTTCTCCGTGAATCATCATGATTCAAATCATCCTGATTTAAATTGTCCTGATTTAAATCGGCTTGTCTCAAATCAGTCCTGTTGAAACCCGCTTTTCTCAGACAGTCGGCGGCAAGCTTTTTGTCATAATCGGTTTTTGAGGCGATATTCTGCCCTATTTTCAGTGAGAAAAGCCTGAAATCCTGAAAAACGACCGAAAAAACCATCATATAATCAAGATAATTATACTTGCGGATATCTATTCCGTTCAGGCAGATCTCTCCCTCAGTAGGATCATAAAGACGGCACAAAAGCTTGATAAACGTCGTCTTTCCGCTCCCGTTCATACCTACTACCGCGAGGCGGCTGCCGACCTTGAATTTAATATTCACATTCTTCAGGGCATAGCCGTCAGCTCCCGGATATCTGAACGAGACATTTTTAAACTCGATTTCGTAATCTCTGTCACGGCGCTTTTCCACGGTAAGGCTTCCCTGATACATTTTATTCGGAATGTCAAGAAACTCAAATGTGGTCCTCAGAAAAGCCGCGTTGTTTCTCATGTCTCCGACGGTGGACAGCAAGGATGACAAACCGCCGTATACCTTTGTGACAGACGCGATGTACTGAGTAACCGAACCTATGCCGAACGCCCCCGCCCATGCCTTAAGGCAAACAAAAACATACACTGTCCCTGTAAAAAACGCCGATATCGCGGCGGACGCCGCGTGGCACAAGCCCATAGGACCCTTTGCCAATTTCGCGAAAAATCCTTTTGAGAAAAAAGTTCCTTCCTTATCATGAAAAAATTTATCAAATATAATATCCTGTCTGTAAATGCGTACATCCGGAGCAACAGACCTATCAACTCCTATTTCGGTATAAAAAGAGAAAAGATTGTTTGACAGGGCATGTAAGCCCGAGTATTTTGCCCAATAGCTGTCCGCTTTGGTGGAAAGCATCGGGACCGCGTATGTAGCCAAAAGCATTGCCGCAACGACAGGCAGTACGAATAAAGGACTGTTAAGCACAGTATATGCTCCCGCGCTTTTGGGTACTTTGCTTACAAAAAGGGATACGGTCAAAGCTACTCCGCCGAGAATCGTCATCACGGAGAAAATCAGAGAATCAAAATTTCCCAATACTTTTCCGAACCCCCATCCCCCGCTGTGGTTACTCTGACGTATATTTGAGAGTAGGTCATGGGTCCTTGTACTGTCTATATCGGCAAAATCCATATCCAAAAGCTTTTTGAAAAGAATATGCTCCATTATAAAATACGAGCCGGCATTCTTTACGTCTCTCCATTTTGAAAGCAAAACTCTTACCGTCGCTATCACCGCGGCCGCGATAAGCGCCGTAAGTACAAGCTCCGTAAGCTTCTTTGGATCCCGGTTACCCGACAGCTCATTTATAATCAGCGCCGACAGATATATCTCCGGATACGGGGTAAGCGCGTTCCATATTACGCATATAATCCGAGATATTATCATTGAAGGACGGTACTTATATAAAAGTTTCAACGCCCTGAGATTGAGTCTTACAGCTTCTTTACGTGTCAGTGTATTTTTATTATTTTTATCCTTCCTCATTTGCGGCTTCCCCCTCTCTGTAATATTGACTCTGGACTTCAAAAAGCTCCGCGTACCTGCCCTTTTTCCGGAGAAGCTGCTCGTGTGTTCCCTCCTCCGCGATCCGTGAGCCGTCAATAAATATTATGCGGTCGCAGAAACGGGTCGAGGCAAGACGGTGAGAAATATACACCGAAGATTTTCCCTTTGTCATCTCGTCATACTGCATATACATCCGGGATTCCGCGATGGGGTCAAGCGCGGCGGTCGGCTCGTCGAGTATGATCACGGGCGACTTTTTATACAGCGCGCGGGCAAGCATACGCCGCTGTATCTCCCCGCCAGAGAGCGAGGTCGCGTCCTGAAATACAGTCCTTTCAAGTTTGGCTTCATATCCGTCTTTTAAAGACTCGATTTTATCTCCGAGGTCCGCTTTCTCCGCGCATTCCTTCACAAGCTCCATATCAATTCCGTCAACAGTCTGAGCGATGTTCTCGGCGACAGTGCCGGCAAGCACCTTAAAGTTCTGAAACACCGCGGAGAACATCCCGTAATAATTTCTTCTGTTATACTGTCTGATATCCTTGCCGTTCAGCAGGACTCTGCCCGATGTGGGGTCGTACAAACCGCATATCAGTTTGACAAGCGTGGTTTTTCCCGCTCCGTTGAGACCGACCACCGCGAGTTTTTCTCCCGGATGAATCGTCAGATTGATATCTTTCAGCGTATCCTCGGAAGCGCCGGGGTATCTGAACGACACGTTTTCAAGCTTTATTTCGTATTTCCCGTGTTCATCAGGCTCCAAAGCCTCTCCGTTTTCAAGTTCAAACGGTTCGGGATACTCTATGAATTCTCTTACGGTCGAAATGTCGAGGCTCTGTCTGTGCAATGTATTCAACCCCCCGAAAATACCCGCAACGTAAGACGTAAAACCCCCTACCGCCGAAAACAGAAGCAAAAACTGAGAAACCGTTATGTCATTCGCCAACACAAGACCTATAAGGTACGCATACGCTATGCCGTTTCTCAGAAACGCGGTAAGGATATTTGTAAAATGCGCCCACAGTAAAACACCCTGAACTTTATTCTGAAACGCCGTATATCCATCAAGTGCCTTTGTATACAATTCCATAAACCACTCACGAAGACCGAATATCCTGATATCTTTCGCGGCGCTCCAGTCGGTCGATTTATTTCTCATATACCACAATTTGGTGGTATATACGGCTTCCTCCTCACGGTGACGGTATCCGTAAGAGCCGACATAATTGTTTACAAAGTATGCCGCCACGGTGGTCGCAAGCACGACAAGCAGCATCAGCGGATGTATTGCCGAAAGCAGACTTACATAAATTGCAAAGCAGCAGATATCCGTAAGCAACGATGTCAAAGTATCCCAGACAGCTTCGGAAGCCGAAGCGTTATTTTTGACGGCGTCAGCCGTTTTGGAATATAAAGCGTTGAATTTTTCATCATAAAGATTGGGGTATGACGTGCACGCGCTTTTTTTATTGATCATGCCCAAAATCTCACATCTCACGGTTACCCTGCCGAACAATTTGTTTGAGTTTAAATACGACGTTGCCATTCCGACAAGCATCAACGCCCCCGCGAATATGACAATGGTAAGTATAAGCTCGTCCAGAGGCAAACGCTCTTCCACCGCCGAAATTATCGCGGGAGTCACATACAGATTTAAAATGTTGCCCAATACGGAAAAACAAATGACAAGCAGACAAATCAGAATTATCTTTTTTTCCTTTGACTTCCATGATATACTTATCATAAAACCCACATTCTGAAGCATGTTGTATTTGGGCTTCGCGTTTTTTTCTTTACCGGAGCTTGCTTTCTTTGCCTTTTCCAAGAATATCACCTTCCCTTCACGCAATATCATAACACAAAAATTCGTCCCCGTGTAAATTTGGGGACGAACAGTTTAAATCGGGGGACGAATCGCAGGTTCAGAGTTGCGGAATAAGTATCTCGGTAGTAAACGCGCCGTCTTCGCTGTTGCGGCTGAGATATCCGTCAAGCCGTTCGATTATATTGTCGATACGTATAAGTCCGAATCCGTGTCCCTCGCCTTTTGTAGTCCGGAATCTGTTTTTTATCTTCCGCATTTTTCCCGACGAGGTAAAATTGGTAACGGATATATACAGCTGAGTATTCTTCATATCCATGTAAATTCTGATAATTCTTTTATCCTGCGGCAGAGACAGACTCGCTTCTATGGCGTTGTCAAGCAGATTTCCGATTATCACGCAAAGATCAAGCTCGGACATTTTAAGCTTTACCGGAATATGCGCGTCCGCCTTGACCGTTATATTTTTCGATTTCGCCAGTGAAATCTTGCTGTTCAGAATAGCGTCCGCCATGGCGTTTCCGGTTTTTACAACGGTATCCACGGTGTTGAGGTCGTTATCAAGCATATCAAGGTAGGCTTTTACGGCGTCCATATCGCCGTCGGAGGCAAGCGCCTTCATGGTCTGTATATGATTGCGGTAATCGTGACGCCAGGAACGCATCTGTTTGTACATAGTCTCAACCTCTTCATAATGGGTCTCGATAAGTTCACGCTGATACGCCGCAAGACGCTTGTCCACCTGTTTTGAGAAAAATGACATAAACCCTCCCTATGTACGGTCAATTATCGCCCGGTTCAGTTCTTCATACGCTCCCCTCGGCAGCGGCAGAACCGTTCCGTCCGACAGATATATATCGGTTTTTGTTACTCTCGTAATATATCCGATATTGACAATCATTCCCCGACCGACTCTGAAAAAACGATCGTCAAGATACTTTTCAAACCCGCCCAGAGTATGTTTGACAGTGAGTATTTTGTCACTGTGAATGGTGACATAATTTTGGTGTACGTCAAAATAACGTATCCTGTGAAGCGGTACGCGCTCCATTTCTCCGGACAGCATAACATTCAGACACTTTTCGTTGAGCAGAGTTTTCTGTACGGCACGGTCAAGTACGGAAAACAGCTTTTCCTCGCTGACCGGCTTCATAAGATAATTAAGCGCCTCCACGTCGTATCCGTCCGCTATGTACTCGGAATATCCGGTTATAAAAATAATCTGAACGGAACTGTTTTCCACCCGTATCCGTCTTGCCAGATCCAAGCCGCTCAGCTTTCCCATTTCAATGTCAAGCAAAAGAATATCAAATGTCTTGTCTTCCGCGTATCTGAAAAGAAAGGCTTCCGCGGACGCAAAACAGTCAACCCGCACCGTATGTTCACGTTTTTTTGCCCAGCGACTCAGAATATCCGAAATAAATTTCAAATCGACACTGTTGTCATCGCATATCGCAATATTGAATAACATGGTTTTATATTTCCTCTTAATTATTTCTTTTTCGTCACGAATGAAATGTCCGATCGCATCACGTTATTTTACATTATATCATACCTATAGTTTTTTGTAAAGTGCCGAATATTGCTAAATTTTCATAAAAAAATTTAGCATAAATACAATTTATTCCATTTATTTACATTTATTTCTCTTGACAAATTATATTTTTTATATTATAATATTATTAAATAACATTTATTTCCATATTTGGGGGTCTTTCTTATGCTTACGTTCGGGTTTGAAAAAAAATTGTCGAGAGAATACGCTGCGTCTATAGATAATTTTGTAGACGCGATTAATGACATGATAGACGACAGCGAAAGCCGTCTTTTCGGGATGTATCTTGAATCATTCAAAAAATTCATAGATTTTGCCGTCATCCCGTCATATGACGACGACAGTCACGCGTGCGTCGAATCAATTAAAGGAGACAGCGGCAGAATAATCACAAAAGAAAAAATCATAATTGATTTTTACGGGAAATATATAACCGTCTGCAATAAATTCTGCAGGATATATTTTTCGGAATATGACATAAAACCTTTTACACACATCTATCAGGCTGTGGCTTTCAGAAACATTGTCTGCGGAAAAATCGCGGAAAAGCTGGATGAAACACTGAAAAACTATATAGATAACAACTATGATTGCGAGACATACTCGAAGATAGGAATAAAGACTGTCTGCATACCTATGATAAATGTGGACTACGGAAATCTGAAAATACCCGCTCTGAAAATTTATTTTTCCGCGTCAAACCCCTATATAAATAACTACAGCAAAGTGTCTGCCTGCTGAACCGGACAAGCTTTCGGGTCTAAGCCCGGTCATTCATTTTCAGGACGAGATGCATTTCCCACCGAAAAAAATCAAGCGGCGTCCGTATTCTTTTGAAGTGAGGAACATCTTAATTTAATAATAGGCTTTTTGCGTTTAAATTTTGAATTTTTCTTACCGCTACAAGTAAAATTCGTCATTTAAACCGCAAAAAGCTTTTTTTATACAGCCATGTATTGCATTTTGTAAAATTTATACAATTCAGTCATATCTGAATTGTGCATTATTTTTACTAAATAATATTGACAATCGGATGATTTTATGATATAATCATAACGTCATAAAATAATGACAAAATAATTTTATAAACAAATTTTATCTCGGTCATATTTCCGTAAACACGGAAGAAACAACCTGATTTCAGGTCAGAAACAAAGGAGTTAAAAACACTGCATGGAAGAGATTATTATCGTCAAAGGGTTGACCAAAACCTTCATTTTGTCAGCCAAACAGCAAAAAATCGAAAAAACCAACGTAAAGGTGAGAACAGCGGTAAATAACCTTTCTTTTTCGGCTTACAAAGGAGAGATCTTCGGGCTGCTGGGTCCGAACGGCGCCGGAAAAACCACGACCCTGAGAATGCTTGCCACTCTTATAAAACCTGATTCCGGAGACGCGCTTATCGACGGGTACAGCATTGTAAATCAGAGCGGAGAGGTGCGCTCAAAAATAGGATTTCTGACAAGCGAGTTGAAACTTGAGGAATTCTTTACGCCGAATTATCTTTTCGACTTCTTCTCTGCCCTTCACGGAATCGATTCAGAGACAGCCGAGAAGAGAAAAAAAGAAATGTTCTCGCGCTTCGGAATAGACAAATTTGCCGAGGTTAAGGTAGCGGATCTCTCTACCGGTATGAAACAGAAAACCTCTCTGTGCATATCACTCGTCCACAATCCCGACGTAATCATTTTCGACGAGCCCACAAACGGTCTTGACGTTCTGACCGCCAAAGTGGTAACCGATTTTCTGGTATCACTGAAAAATGAGGGAAAAACAATAATTGTTTCCACTCATATTTTCAGTCTTATAGAAAAGCTTTGCGACCGTGTGGGTATTATAATCGACGGAGGGATGTTCGTGTGCGACACGCTCGAAAACGTTTGCCAGGGAAAGCCGCTTGAGGACAGATTTTTCGACATTTATTCGGATTACTGCAAAAGAGAGGACAAGGAAATATGAAAAGAAGCAGCGCGATTATTACTATTTTCAAAAAAGAACTTTACAGATTTTTCAAAGACCGAAGAACGGTCGTGGCAATACTTCTCCCCGGTTTACTTATATATGTTATATACTCGGTTATGGGCGGCGCCTTTTCGGATCAGTTCGGCGTTGACAATGAGTTCAAGCCCAACATTTATTCGGTAAATACTCCCGAATCGATAAAAGCCTTGACAGCCTCGGCTGAAATTGAGCTTAAAGACGCGGACTCGGGACAACAGGAAGAGATCAAAACTCAGATTACGGACGAAAATTGCGATCTGCTTATAATTTTCCCTGAAGATTTTGACAAAAAAGTCGCTGAATACGACCCGACAAGCGGAACCGAGGCTCCGGGAATTGAAATTTTTTATAATTCGGCGTCTACAAACTCCACCACGGCATATACAATGATTACATCCCTGCTCGATTCCTATGAATCGTCTATGACAAACAAATTTGATGTGAACCACTCTGCCGACATCAAATTCGACCTTGCCTCTGAAAGAGACCTTACCAGCGCTATTTTCTCAATGCTTATGCCCATGCTGCTGATTGTACTTCTCTTCTCCGGATGTCTTGCCGTGGCTCCCGAATCGATCGCGGGTGAAAAAGAGCGCGGGACAATTGCTTCCATGCTTATAACTCCGGCAAAACGAAGCGACATAGCGATAGGAAAAATCCTCGCGCTTTCTCTGCTGGCACTGATCAGCGGAGCTTCAAGCACACTCGGCATAATTCTCTCTTTCCCCAAACTCATGGGAGGAGCGGTAGAGCTGAACGGAGCGGTATATTCGGTTACCGATTATCTGCTGTTGGCGATAGTCATACTTTCCACTGTATTGGTGCTTATAACGCTCACCTCTATAGTTTCGGCTTTCGCCAAATCCGTAAAAGAGGCTAACGGTTACGTTACACCCATTATGATTATAGCAATGCTTGTAGGCGTTTCGGGTATGTTCGGAAACGGGGCATCTTCAAATCATATGCTTTATGCAATACCGCTTTACAACAGTGTTCAGTGCATGATAGGAATTTTCTCATTCGACATTAACCTCATAAACATTATAGTAACGGTAGCCGCAAACATAGTGCTTACGGCGTTGGGTGTTTTGGTTCTTACGAAAATGTTCAACAGCGAAAAAGTTATGTTTAACAAATAAAAGAAAATTAGGAGCTGAGTCCCTGTCATTCAATTTTTTCAGTGGGAGATTGTGTCTCCCCACTGAAAAAATCAAGAGGAATAACATCTTAATTCAGTTATATCCGGCGTAAAAACGGAAAATCAAAAAGTCCGCATTTTACGTCGGAAGTGAAAGGAGTATTGTATGAAAAGTGTAAAACCCGGAAGAGGTCCGTCCCTTATGGGAGGGATCATGGCTGTTTTTATGGCTTTATTCGGAATTTTCTGGATAATCATGGCATTTAACATGGGCGCGGGAGCGTTTTCGCTGTTTGGACTTATATTTGTCTTTGTCGCGATAACCGTAGCCGTTTTCAATTTCAAAAACGCGTTGGGAAAAAAGCGTTTTTCCAGCTTTGATATCACTGACAGCACGGAAGAACAGGACCCGCTTGACAAAAATATAAAAGACAAAGAGAACGAAAACAATGAGAAAAACGATGCGCAGAGTGAAAAAAAGTTTTGCCCCTACTGCGGAAACGCAATCGAAGAGGATTACACATACTGTGTTTTCTGCGGAAGAAAAATAAACTGATATTTTGAGTAAGTAAACATATTTTTATCAGACAAAAACGGGGTAGGTTCATGTCCAAAAACGAACCTACCTTTTTTGTCAAACCATCTTTCTGATAAAACGTATTTTAGATACGGGTATTGTGACTAAAGAGGTTATTATTATTTCAGGAATCATATAAAGCCCGTTATAGAAAACAGAATAAACAGCTATAAGTGACTTGCCGCTGAAAGAGTCCAGAATAACACTGCCGATTTTATAAAAGCCTTCTTGAGAGAAAAACCATTTCGCCCACGCCCCGTAAAATATCATTCCGGAAATTATATGGGCTATATATCTCAAAGAAAGCGCAAAAATAACGCCAAGCATCAGGGACAGAGTCCTGTTTTTTATGCTGTTTCTGAAAATACCGCCAAAACCAAGAACGGTATAAGCGACAAAATAGTCAATGAAAATAATCCAGACCGCCGCCGTATATCCCATAAAATCATCCGAGGATGGCATAAAAAGCGGCATAATGCTTCCCGACGCTCCTTGCGTCAGAGAAATTGCAATTTGAATCACGGCATAACAAAAAGAAGTAAATATTCCCCATTTCACGCCGTACATATACGCGACCACAACAATCGGAAGCATACTCGCCACTGTAAATCCGCCGCCAAACGGCAGCTGCAAAAACGGAATATAAGCGCAGACCAAAGCCAGAACCGCCGATATCGCGAGCATCATCCCGGAAACTGTTATGCGTTTTGTTTTAAAAGAATTCATACACGCCCCCCGATATATAAAAATTCATCCGACAAAAAAGCGCGGATGAATTTTTATATTACCTATTATAAAATCAAAAATAATAATTTATACCCAATTCTTTAATTGATTTAGATTTGGACAGATTTTCCGGAATTTCGGTAATCTGCGGCAGATACTTTCCGCACCTGTCGAGAAACAACTCTGTTATCAAAGAAGAATTGAAATTTGTAAACCAGCTTTCGTTTTCGCTCTTGCTGTACGCGCCCTCGTCAAGTTCATAGCGCATTATCACGTGATATCCGTACTCGGTCTCGACTACCGCGGTCTCGCCCGTCTCCAGCTCCTTTAGTTTGTCCAGAATATCAATCATATATTCCTCATAAAGCGAGCTTTCAATATCACTCAGGTAATATCCGTCCGGGAAATTTTCGGAACCCGAAGACGCGTCGTTGTTTTCTTCCATCGCGGATTCAAACGCCGCATAATTGCCTAAGCTTATCTTAGACGCAATATCCTGCGCCTGCTGCTTTCTTTTCTCCAGCTCTTCCTCCGGATAATAATGCATTATGCCCTCTCCGTCCTCATCCTTAACTACAGACGTCACACCGTTTTCGGTATCATAAAGTATATTTCCCTCTTCGTCGTAATAAATCGGATTGCCCGCCTCGTCACGGATCATATTGCCCGCCTCGTCATATTTGGGCTTTCCGTTCTCCTCGTCATAAACAGGGTTGCCGGTTTCCGTACTGAAATAAATCAGATTGCCGTTCTCGTCTTTTTCATATTCATAATAGTAATTCGCAATAAGAATCTGTTTGAAGCGATAATAGTTATCATTGTAATACTCTTCTTTGACGGTATCTCCGACAAGCTGAGCGTCGGCTCCGTAGAGATAACTCCGCAGGTAATCTACTTTTGCCTCAATCACATATGCCTGTCTTAAAGACTTTATATCCACACCGTACGACCCCAGAATCTCGTTGAATTTATCTTTTGAATCATTTCCGTCATAGCTGATATAAAATTCGATTTCCTCATCTATGGAGTCATAATATGACTGCGGAAGCTTAAGGTCAAGCTCTTCAAAAACCGCCAGAGCGGCAAGGTATGTCTTACAGTTTTCAAGTACGGCGTCGTTATAATATTCTTCATAATTCTGCCCGTTCACACCGGAATCAGAGTTCCAGAAGCTTTCGTCATCTACTTCATACTGATTTCTGGCAAGCTCTCCCTTCATACGGGAAAGCATCAGCTCGTAAAAGGACAGCGGAATCTTCTGACCGTCATACTCTATAACAGGGTCTGCAACATGGTTGTTGATATAATATATCACTCCGATTACCGCGCCGGCGCACAAAGCAACAGCCAAAACTACCGCGGTTATAACAATCAGAAGTCTTTTTTTGCTGTTTTTTACAGGTGTATTTTTGTTTTGTTCAATATTCATTTCTCACCTCTGCCATTCAATAAAGTGAAATGCCGTCAGTAAAGCGTATTTGACGCCACGTCAAACATACTGTAGCTGTCGTTCCATACTTCACTGTCGATTATCACACTGTCTTTATATTCGGCGCATTTTTCCGAAAACAGTTTAGTTATAAGGTCATCGGTAAAGGTTCCGAATATGTCCTCGTACTCCTCGTTCTCATAGGCATTCTCCTCATTTTCATACTTGCAGATAATATGGTATCCGTAATCCGACTCAACCACTCTGCACTCCCCGTTTTCCATATCGGAAAGCGCGCTCGCGATATCGTCAAGATAAGACGCGGAACTGCTCTGAGACCCGTAATATCCGGGGCTGTTGAAAAGATAAAGTCTGCTCTGCCCGACTTCGCTCTCACTGTTTTCGGTTATCAGCTTTTCAAATTCTTCGGTATTCGTCGCCTGTTTTAAAAGAGAGTCCGCTTTTTCTTTAATTTCCGCTTTTTTATCATTGTCGTAAAACTCGCTGATTTTTTCGCCGTCCGAATCTTCAAGATATGAAACCACCCCGTTTTCGGTATCATACGCGATATTTCCGTCCTCGTCATAATATACCGGGTCGCCGAACTCATCGGTTATGACATTTCCGAACTCATCTTTTTCGATACTTCCCTTTTCGGTGTCGTACGCGATCTTTTCGGCTTTTTCATCCGTGAAATATATCGTATTGCCCTCTTTGTCGGTTTCGGTCACGTAATAATATGACGCGAGGAAAACCTGCTTGAAGCACACATAATTATCAGAGTAATACTCGTCTTTTACACTCTTATCAATTTTTTCTCCGTCCTCGCCGTAATAATACGCCTTAAGATGCGCAACCTTTGCCTCCAGTATATATATATCCTCAAGCATATCGCGGTTTATGCCGCACTGAGAAAGCTCGGAATTCAGATTGTTTTTTGACCCCGCCTTGTCCTCAAGCGCCTGCATAAGCTTTTCAACGACTTCTGTTTCCTCGTCTGTCAGCGACAGACCTTCAAGCTCAAAAAGATACTCCGCCACAACATAATTATAAGCCTGTTCAAGCACCGCGGTCTTGAAATATTCATCATATGTCATGCCGTCGGAGGAAATAATCGTATTCCAGAACGACTCTTTAAACACATCGTACCCGTAAAGCTCAAGCGTACCCTTCATGCGCGTCAGCAAAAACTCATATGTGCTCAGCGAAAGCTGTTTGTCCTCTATATTCAGCAGAGTTTTATTGCTTCTCCCGGAGCACGATACGCAAAGCATTGCCGTGAGGATGAACGCAAAAACAAGGCAAAGTATTTTGATTTTTTTGCTTTTTCCATTCATAATTTTAAATTCCTTTCACCGCGGCTTCCCTGCGGAACGCGGGCAAATTTCCCAAGCGGTCAACGCCGAACGGGTCTGCCGGCACTACGGCAAAAATAAAGAATATAATTATTATACAACATTATTTATCTTTATTCAACGCTTTTCTTTGTACTGTTTCAATATATTTTTCAAACATTTTATTAATTGAAGATAAAGCGTTTTCCCCCGCCTTGAGACGCAGTACGACATAGGTGTCTCCTGACGCCCCCATAACCACGCGCAGTCTGCCGTCGGTAATCTCCGACATATATGTCCACATATCGATGTCAAAATTTTCGGGATACATTCGCACCTCCCTGCCCGACTGCGTCACCTGCCTGATACCGCACTCAATAGCCAGAGCGCGGATAAGCGCGATTCGCAGCAGATTTTCCACCGAGGCGGGCATCTCGCCGAAACGGTCGATAAGTTCGTCGGCGATATCGTCCATGTCATACTGCGTAACTATCATGGCTATACGCTTGTAAAGAGCCATTCTCTGGGCGGGATAACGCACATATGTGTCGGGGATGTAAGCGTCATAAGACAGACTCACCACACAGTCCTTCTTTTCCTTAGGCGCGACGCCCTTTTCTTCAAGCACCGCCTCGTTTAAAAGCCTGATATACATGTCATATCCGATAGCCTCAAGATGACCGTGCTGCTCGGTTCCAAGAAGGTTACCGGCGCCTCTTATCTCCATATCGCGAAGCGCTATCCTGAATCCCGCGCCGAATTCGGCGTATTCCCTTATGGCCTCAATCCTCTTCTGGGCGATTTCCGAGAGAGATTTGTCCTTTGGATAAGTAAAATACGCATATGCCCGTCGTGAGGATCTGCCCACGCGTCCTCTGAGCTGGTGCAGCTGGGAAAGTCCGAGTCTGTCCGCACGCTCTACGATCAGAGTATTCGCGTTCGGTATATCCACACCGGTCTCTATTATTGTCGTGCAGACCAGCACATCGATCTCTCCGGTCAGCATTTTTGCCCAGATGTCCTCCAATTCCTCTTTTTCCATTTTCCCGTGCGCCACGGTTATTCTCGCGTCCGGTATCGCCGAGGAAAGCTTCGCGGCGACGGTGTTTATATTCTCAACGAAATTATGAAGATAAAACACCTGCCCGCCCCGTCTGAGCTCTTTGCGTATCGCCTCGTATATTATAAGCTCGTCATGCTCAAGCACATATGTCTGGACAGGCATTCTGTCTCCGGGCGCCTCGTCAAGCAAGGAAATATCGCGTATTCCCCCCATTGCCATGTTGAGCGTCCTCGGAATAGGCGTTGCCGTAAGGGTAAGAATATCTATATTTCCGTACAGTTGTTTGAGCTTTTCTTTCTGCGCGACTCCGAAACGCTGTTCCTCATCCACAATCAAAAGCCCCAGATCGTGAAATTTTATGTCTTTACCCAGAAGCCTGTGAGTCCCGATTATCAGATCTATATCACCCCGCGCGAGGCGGTGAATTGTCTGTGTCTGCTGTTTCGCCGTGCGGAAGCGGGAAATCATATCCACATTGACCGCGAAGCTCCTCATGCGGCTGACCGCCGTCTGGTAATGTTGCAAAGCAAGAATTGTCGTAGGCACAAGTATCGCCACCTGCTTGCCGCTGAGTATGGCTTTATACGCGGCGCGGAACGCGACTTCGGTTTTTCCGTATCCGACGTCTCCGCAAAGCAATCTGTCCATCGGCACGGCGCTCATCATGTCCTGTTTTATATCTTCAACCGCGTCAAGCTGGCACTGAGTTTCTTCATAATCAAAAGCCTCCTCAAAATTTCTCTGCATGTCATTGTCCGGCTCAAACGCAAACCCCGGCTTTTTGAGTCTTTCCGCATAAAGCTGAATAAGCTCCTTTGCCATTTCCTTTACCGCGCCTTTAACACGTGTTTTGGTTTTATTCCAGCCATCCCCGCCCATTTTTGACAGCTTCACAAGACCGTCGTCCGAATGAGCTCCGATATACTTTGAGACAAGGTCAAGCTTTTCGACAGGCATACACAGCTTGTCGTTTCCCGCGTACTGAATACTGATATAGTCTCGGCTGACCCCGTCTATAGTCAGTTTTTCGATTCCGAGATATCGTCCTATACCGTAAGTTTCATGCACGACGATGTCTCCGACCTCAAGCTCCGCGTACGAAAGAACAGACTCGGTATTTTTCTTCTTCTTTTTGGTCTTTTTCGCCTTTGAAGAGAAATTCAGCGAACCCACCTTCGCGTCGGTATTTGTGGAAAGGATTGCCGTTTTCGCGGAAATCAGCTCATAACCGTTTATATATTCCTTCCATTTGATATAAACCGTATTCAAGGAAAGAGATGAAACGGAAAAACTGCCGTCTCTGCTTTCCGCGACCGAAACTATATTCGCGTCGGTCAAAAGGTCATGCAGATTTTTCGCGGCGGTTTCGTTTTCCGCCATGACCACTACCTTATACCCGCCGTGAAAATAATTTGTTATATCCTCACACAACAGAGAAAAATTGTCCGCATAGCTTATCGGCTGTCTGGTGCGGAAGCCGAAAAGCCCGGAAAGGCGCATATCCGTCACGCCATACCCCAGCGAATCGACATGCACCGTGACGTTTTTTGAACAGAAAAGCTGAAAATACGCGGGGCGTTCGCTGAAAACCGCGTATTTTGGAGAGATTGTACCGCTTTCGACAAGCTCCTGGATATTCCTGTCGTCATACCATTTTCCGGCTTTAAGCCTGTCCCTCACCGCGGCGCTTGAACGGATAACCACAAGAGTACGGCGGTCAAAATAATCAAGCAATGTCGCATGTTTTTCATATATCAACGAGATGTACTTGTCAATAAAATTTATTTCCGAGGTCTCGCTGTTAATTGAGGCAAGCTCAGACAAAAGCTGTTTTTTTATATTCTCGTCTCTGCATACCTTATACTGAGAGTTTACCGCGTCGGAAAGCATTTTTCTTGTGTCTTTATTGACAAGCAGCTCTCTTGCCGGGGCAATTTTCATTGAATTTACATTGCTTACAAGCCTCTGCGTATCGACGTCAAACACTCCCATGCGGTCTATCTCGTCGTCAAAAAATTCAATTCTTACCGCATAGCCTTCCTGCAATACCGTATTTTGTTCCCCGTCAAGCCCGCAGAACGGCGGATATATGTCAACTATTCCGCCTCTTTGCGCAAACTGCCCCGCGCCCTCGACCATATCTACTCTCGAATATCCCGCGTCGACAAGTCTTTTCGCCAGCTCGGACGGTTCACATACGGTATCCAAGTCAATTACAATGCTGTTCTCGATAAGCGTTTCGGGCGGCATCGTAAATCCCAGAGATGTGTCCGGAGTGGTAACTACCGCGTCAAAAGCCTCGTCAAGAATTCCCGACAAAACCTTCAGCCTCTCATGCTCATACTCATGGGAGGCGGTAATATTATGGAAAGTCAGATCCCTCGCTATATAAAAAGCGCACCTTTTTCCGAAACGCTCAAACGTCTGTTTTATTCTCAGACATTCTTTTTCTTCCGGGCAAACAATGAGAACCGGTGCTTTTTTGCGCAGCGGCCCAGTATCCTCGGTCATAGAGATACACAGAGCGTCCGCCGCGCCGTCGCACAGTCCTCCGGCAAGAACCGGAAGCGGTTTGTCTTTGAAATTCTTTTTTACGGTCTCAAACAGCTGACCGTATTCGCTGTCAAACCGTATACTGTCAGTCAATATATTCATTAAAAACCAACCTTACATATCAGTATTTTACATATAATAATTATTCATTCTCCGGATATTCCGACCTGTCTGTTGTCGGTCGGCGCTTTAAGACCTGAAAGAATTGCACAGCTGCATTGCTCCTTCGATATCGCCGGAGATGATCTTCTCGACGCCGGAAAAAAGCGCGGGATAAAGCTTTTGTATAAGCTCGCGGTCCGCCTGACACGGAACCCCGAGCACCCAGGAGGCAAGATCATAATCGGGATGAGGTTTTTTCCCGACGCCTATCCTGATTCTCGGAAAATCTTCAGAACCAATACAGGAAATGATTGACCGCAGACCCTTTTGCCCTCCGTCGCTTCCCTTTGTACGGAATCTCATTCTTCCGGGGTCGAGATTTATGTCGTCGGATATCACGATTACCGAGGACAGCGGAATCCTGTAAAATTTTGCGGCGGGCGCCACGGCGTTGCCCGACAGATTCATGAGAGTCTGCGGCTTCATAAGCAAAACCTTTTTACCCGCTATTACAGTCTCCGATGTGAGCGCGTTGAATTTGACCCGGTTTATTGTCGCCCCCGCTCTTGACGCAATATAGTCTATTGCACCGAAACCGGCATTATGCCTGGTATTTTCATATTCACGTCCCGGGTTTCCCAGCCCGACTATCAGAAACGACACCGGGGACGCGGTGTTTTCGTCCCGCTTGTTTTCTATTTTTTTGAAAACATCAAAAATATTCGACATTGCATATCCCCTTAAAAATCCAAATACACAAAAGCCGCCCTATACCGCAATACCGTTACCGGATTGCAAAGTCAGACCGGCTATACTTTATAAAAATCGTCAATATGTAATATTATACTATAAACTTGCGGTTTTGTCAAATAAATTTTAGCAAAATATGCTTCATTCACAATAAATTTACAAATATTCGTACTCTTTTTTTTGCTAAAGTATTCCATCAAACCTAAATATATGATATAATGTATACAGCGTGAAGTAAACAGACAAAGTTTTGCGTTTGAAAAATTTTCCCGGTTATATTCAACCTGTTCGGATAAGAAATAAAACGCTGATAAAAATTTCGCAAAAATACGCAGGCGGCATATGCAGGCGGCTTTCCCGCACAGAGTTGTCTCTTGCGCTTTTGTTTGCGCGTCTGTCTATCATGCCCCCACACAGTTTATCAAATATTTTTTATATGGAGGATTATCCAAGTATGGCAAAAAAGTATTGTTACCTTTTTACCGAAGGTAATGCGAAAATGCGCGAGCTGCTCGGCGGAAAGGGCGCGAACCTTGCTGAGATGACCAACCTCGGTTTACCGGTTCCGCAGGGATTCACCATTTCAACCGAAGCTTGTACACAGTACTATGAAGACGGTCGTCAGATCAACCCGGAAATTCAGGCAGAGATCAACGAGTATATTGAAAAGATGGAAAAGATCACCGGAAAGAAATTCGGCGATCTGGACAACCCTCTCCTGGTTTCGGTTCGTTCGGGCGCAAGAGCTTCCATGCCCGGCATGATGGACACTATTCTCAACCTCGGTCTTAACGAAGATGTAGTTGAAGTCGTCGCGAAGAAGACCGGCAACGAAAGATGGGCGAGAGACTGCTACCGCAGATTTATCCAGATGTACTCCGACGTTGTTATGGAGGTCGGAAAGAAATACTTTGAAGAGCTCATTGATAAAATGAAAGCCGAAAAAGGTGTAACTCAGGATATCGACCTTGACGCGAACGACCTTAAAGAGCTTGCAAATCAGTTCAAAGCGGAATATAAGGCGAAAATCGGAGAGGACTTCCCGTCAGACCCCAAGGAACAGCTTATGGGCGCCGTAAAAGCCGTATTCCGTTCATGGGACAACCCCCGCGCCAACGTATACCGCAGAGACAATGATATTCCCTATTCTTGGGGTACCGCTGTAAACGTACAGGAAATGGCGTTCGGAAACTGGTCCAATGAATCCGGAACCGGTGTTGCCTTCACACGCGACCCCGCGACCGGAGAAAAGAAGCTCATGGGTGAATTTCTTATGAACGCTCAGGGCGAGGACGTCGTTGCCGGAGTCCGCACACCTATGCCGATTTCCAAAATGGCTGAGATCATGCCCGAAGTATTTGAACAGTTCAAGACCGTATGCGCTACACTTGAAAATCACTACCGTGACATGCAGGATATGGAATTTACCATTCAGGACAGAAAGCTCTTCATGCTCCAGACACGTAACGGCAAGAGAACGGCAAAAGCGGCTCTCAAGATCGCGTGCGACCTTGTTGACGAGGGAATGATAACCGAAAAAGAAGCCGTTCTTATGATAGACCCCAGAAATCTCGATACACTTCTCCACCCCCAGTTTGACGCAAAGGCGCTTAAAGCCGCTACTCCTCTCGGAAAGGGCTTGGGAGCTTCTCCCGGCGCCGCTTGCGGACAGGTTGTGTTTACAGCCGCTGACGCCGAAGCTTGGAAAGCTGCCGGCAAAAAGGTGGTTCTGGTAAGACTTGAGACATCCCCCGAGGATATCACGGGAATGAAAGCGTCTCAGGGTATTCTTACGGTTCGCGGAGGTATGACCTCACACGCGGCAGTTGTCGCGCGCGGCATGGGAACCTGCTGTGTATCCGGATGCTCCGAAATAATTATGGACGAGGCAAACAAGAAGTTTACTCTCGGCTCAAAGACATTCCACGAGGGTGATTATATCTCCATTGACGGCTCCACCGGTAACATTTACGACGGAATTATACCGACCGTTGACGCTACGATAGCGGGCGAATTCGGCAGAATCATGAGCTGGGCTGACAAGTACAGAGTGCTCAAGGTAAGAACCAATGCCGACACTCCCGCCGACGCAAAGAAGGCGCGTGAGCTTGGCGCCGAAGGAATCGGTCTGTGCCGCACGGAGCACATGTTCTTCGAGGCTGACAGAATCGCCGCGTTCAGAGAAATGATCTGCTCCGACACCGTCGAAGAAAGAGAGGTCGCGCTCAATAAGATACTTCCCATGCAGCAGAGCGATTTTGAAAAGCTGTACGAGGCTCTTGAGGGCAACCCCGTTACCATCAGATTCCTCGATCCCCCGCTTCATGAATTCGTACCCACGGATGAGGAAGACATTGCCGCTCTCGCAAAGGCACAGGGCAAATCTGTAGAGGCAATAAAGGCTATCATCACTTCCCTGCATGAATTTAACCCCATGATGGGACACCGTGGATGCCGTCTCGCGGTAACCTACCCCGAAATTGCGAAAATGCAGACAAGAGCTGTCATCCGCGCGGCTATAAATGTGAAGAAAGCCCATCCCGACTGGAAGCTTGTTCCCGAAATTATGATTCCTCTCGTAGGCGACGTAAAAGAACTGAAGTTTGTCAAAAACGTAGTGGTTGCGGCTGCCGATGAGGAAATCAAGAACGCGGGCGTTGAGCTTAAGTATGAAGTAGGAACAATGATTGAAATTCCGAGAGCTTGTCTCACCGCCGACGAAATAGCCAAGGAAGCCGAATTCTTCTGCTTCGGAACAAACGACCTTACACAGATGACATACGGATTTTCACGTGACGACGCCGGCAAGTTCCTCAACGCTTACTATGATACAAAGATATTTGAAAACGATCCCTTTGCTAAGCTGGATCAGGTCGGCGTAGGCAAACTTATGGAAATGGCTGTAAAACTCGGAAAAGCAACCCGTCCCGACCTCCACGTCGGAATATGCGGAGAACATGGCGGAGATCCCTCATCTGTTGAATTCTGCCACAAGCTCGGACTGACATATGTCTCCTGCTCGCCTTTCCGTGTTCCGATCGCGCGCCTCGCGGCCGCACAGGCAGCTCTCAGATAAACAAAGAATTCTTGAAAAATCCGAAGATTTGCCGGAAATTGTGCTTTCCCGGGAATTCAGAATTGACTTTGAAATCGCGAAAGCTTTCCGTATATCCGGCGGCAACGCCCTCCGTGCTAATCAGTGGGATGATTTATCCGTTGATGCGGATAAGCTGATGTGAATAAGAACAAAATGACCTCCCTGTTCCGAAAGGAATGGGGAGGTTTTGTCGTTCGTTAAATTTTCAAATGGATTTTTAGGATATAGTATGAGGCGGTATTGTCGAATACCCTCGGAGAGCGCAAAGACTTATGATAGCCCGGCGCGGTTCTGTTTCTCAATTTGGTGGAGTTCCTCTATGATAATTATAAATCTCGGTTATTGTTTTTCGGTTTGAGTTTGATATAATAGAATTGTAGCTACAATAACACAGGAAGGAATAATATATATGAATGTTAGTCTTGCAGATAAACTAAAAGAATTGAGAAAGTCCAAAAACATTTCCCAAGAGAAATTTGCGGAATATCTTGGAGTGTCATATCAAGCAGTGAGCAAATGGGAAAACGGTGTAACCTCTCCCGATATTCTTCTACTGCCGGATATAGCTCGGTACTTTGGCATTACAGTTGATGAGCTTTTGCAAGTAGAGCAAATCGATGCCAACAGATATTTTGAAGAATGCGGTTCGAAAGCGGAAAAACTCTTCCGTGACGGAAAACGAGCCGAAATTATCCCCATTTGGCGTGAAGCATACAAAAAGCTCCCTAACGATATTCGAGTCAAGGAAATGCTGATGTCAATATATTTTGATACAGATAAAGAGAAATATCAAAATGAGATTATTGAACTTGGCACGGAAATTTACAATGCCAATACAGCTGACGGTGGAAACAGTTATTATCAGGGGCAGGCAATCAGACAGATAGCATGTACTTATTATGCAAACGGAAACACTCAAAAGGCAAACGAGTGGGCAAACCGTGCGCACCAAATCAACCACTGCCAAGAAATGCTTTTTATGCAGATACACGATGAAGAAGATTGGCTTACCGACACTTTTGGCTTTGCAAATCATTGGTATCTGGAGGTACTGTTCTATATGGCAGTGCGGCTGAATATGTGTAATGTAAAATGCTTTGGAGAGGATTATGTTCAAAGAGTCAATGAGGCTGTTGTAAATATGTTCGAGGTGGCATATCCAAATGACGATATGAGTTATGAATCATTGGGACAGCTTTGTACATTGCACCGTTGTATTGCTGAAGATGAAGCGTCCCTTGGAAAGGATGAAGTGGTTGTCAGAAAGCATCTTTCGCGTGCGGTTGAATGTGCTGTTAAGTCAACGACCGTAAAAGCGCATACACTCACACATCCGCTGGTGTACGGTTGGAAAGTCACGGACGAGCCTTCTGATAACAAACAGCTTGTACGAAACTTAAAAGCTGAGTTGATGTGGCAGTGCTTTGACGAATATAAAATTAAAGATTGGTTTGTGAGTTTGGTCACACAGCTTAAAAACAATGAATGAACCGTACAGAGACTCGCGGTAAGTTTGAATATTAATCTCAAAATAAACCGCAATAATAGGAAGCGGAATTATTTTGAATAAGTAACTTTGTCGGGTAAATTTGTCAGCAGCGTATTTGTTGAGAAAAGCTTAACCAAAGTGAGAGTCCTAAACAAAATCCCGTAGCCGATTTTCATCGATTACGGGATTATTGTTATTTTAAGAACTCAACACGGATATAAGCACGAGCTGTATAGAGTGGTGTATATCTTACCAAATCTTACCAAATAAATGATTTATTTATATCAATCTTATATATACGGTCGGGTATTGGGATTTCGTGTATACTTAACCTGTACACCAAATGGCTCAAGTTTTTTACTGCAAAACGATATCATGGCAGAGTCTGTCGGCAAACTAATAGTATTTTTTTCTTCATATATTGCCCAAACCACTCCGAAAAAATATGTTCTCAGTTCTTTTATATTAGCGTTTGATGACAGACATATATACTGACCGCCATACTGCACATCGGCTGTAACAGTGTATACCTTTATATCTTCCCATTTCAGAAATATTCTTTTCTTTCCTTTTTTGCTCTCTACAGATACACCTTCTTCGGTAAATATTACGGAGCATAGCGCCATGGACAAACGCCGCATAGGGATACTAAACAGAATTGACATTATTATAAGTATAATAGAAAGATACCATACTCCATATATAAAGTTTAATATTGCTATAATATAAAGAAATGGAATACCTATTATACCTAAATAAAATGGATATCTTTGGTGAAAAGAAAGCCTATATTTCATACGTTTCTTAGTATACGGGAATGACCTTTTCCTCAGGCTTTTCCGATATATTTTTTCTCCTTTCTATTGAGTATTCCTGATAAGTGTTATTCGCCACATATTGATGATGTTAGTAGCTATATTCTCTACTTGTTTCTCTCGTACTTTTTCATTTCTTGAAAGGAAATAAAAATTCGGCAATTTACACAGTAGAAATTCCTTATTCTAAGATCTATCTCTCCCTGTAAGAAGGTATCGCTTAAGGAAAGATCATAATCTTTTGCTTCAGAGGATTTTGAATTAACATTTTTACTAGCAAAGCGTAATTCTAATTTTTTGCCGCATTTGGGACAAAAATGTTTTTTACAATGTACATAAAACGGATTGGCATCAAAAATATATTTTATTGCCTTTCTCACAATACGCTCCCTCCTCTATTTTATTAACATATTATTCTTTACCTAAAGGAACAATAATTGTTTTTTCTAAACAACATAAAATATCAAAAAGATCATCCATATGCTTGTGAAAGCTATTAAATCTTTCTCTACTGAACCATGGAAAACAAAAAACCTCTTTCTTATTGACATATCCTATTGCTGCCATACACCGAAATACTTCATTCCCAACATCGGGTAACGGACGCATAAATCTTTCTTTGTCAATATGAAACAATTCTCGTATTTCGTCAGACGTTTCAGTTAAATTGTTCTTTTTTATTCCTTTTAAAACCTGATGATATACCGTCATCCTTTTTGAAGCAAACAAAGGATATATTTTATCCATATAGCATGAATATGTCCAAAATTGCTCTAAATCGACTGTATTATTGTTTACAGTCACAACTAATGGTGAAAATAAATATTGCCTCATATTATCATATTTGTACATAGACAACAAATAACTTATAGCCCATATTCCCGAATCAATATCACCTACAAGTGTATTTAAACCATTGGTAAAATTGTATGCAACATTTTCATCTAACACATCGCAAGTGGTGTAATATGACGATTTACAATTTATATATCCATTGTTTACGACCTTGATACTTTCTATTTTCATTTTTTACCTCACAGTTTTCTTTATGAAGACCAAACAATTCTAAATTATCGCGGTCTCATTTTTCGGTTGATTGTAACGGCAAAAACATTTACTGACCGCAGTATCGCAAATGTGAAATTATAAAAATATCCGCCTTGTTCAATAAGAATAAATAATTAAGTACTTTATTAAAAATTTACAATTAAGAAACCGAAAAGCAATTGAAAAAAATTTCCATACAGGGTAAAATATAAGGTGATTGTATTTATACAGATAACGGAGGAAAAAATGGAAACCTGGATAAGCCTTGGAATGATAGTGGTTTTATTTGCGGTTTTTTACTTTGTCGGCATTCGTCCGCAGAAAAAACAGGAAAAAGAAACCAATCAGATGAGAAATAACCTGCAGGTCGGGGACGAGATAACAACAATCGGAGGAATAATAGGCAAAATAATCAGTATAAAAGAAGAAACCTGTGTAATCGAAACCGGTCATGACAGAACAAAAATCAGAATACTTAAAAGTGCCGTAAGCCGTGTGGACGTTAAGGCTGAAGATTCTGTAGACTGATGTTGTCAATATCATAAAATTTTGGTATAAAAGCGTTTTTGTACTCATATATTTTACCGTAAGTAAATTGAGTACACAGGCGCTTTTTATTTATTCAACTCAACATCATGCATTTAAACATCTGCTCTGCGGAATGTAATCGGTCTCTATATTTTAATTTTATATAGCCGTCTGACAAAACGGCGGCGGAACGGAGCTTTTATGAATCAAACCACTAAAAAAAGTAACCTGCCGGTTCTAAAACGCGCGACATTGCCGGTTTCCAGACACTCGGAATCCGAGGACTCTCCGATATTGCTCAAAGTAATTAAGTCAGCCGTGCCGGGTCTCCTTATTTATCTTGCGGTTGGTCTGATAGCCACCGCGGTAGCTACGGCGGTAGCATATGCCAATGCCGATCCTGATTCTATGGTTTTCTCACTTTCAATGCTGTGCGCGGCACTCGCTTCATTCGCCGGAGGCTTCTTTACCTCGAAAAAAGCCGGCACATCGCCGTTGATCTGCGGACTTATTTTCACGGTAATGATGACGGTCTCTTCACTTTTGTTGTCACTTTTCTTTAAAAACTCTCTGTCAGGTTCAGATTCATTTTTCCAATCACTGCTTATGCATCTCCCCGCAGTAGCATCCGGAATTGTCGGCGCGTTCGCGGGCAACATAAAAAAGAGACCTACAAAAATGGGTATTGCGTACAACGTAAAGAACATCAAAAAATAAACATTTACCGGTTGTATGCCGCAGTTTTGCGTTGCAAAACTGTCCGGGTTGTATCTATGGAATATTGCATACAACGTAAAGAACGTCAAGAAATAAACATTTACCGGTTGTATGCCGCAGTTTTGACTCGCAAAACTGTCATAGTTATGTCTATAATATATTATATAACAAAAAGAACAGTATGAAAAGCAAATCCGACTGTTCTTTTTATTTTGCGATTACACCTCTTCCAACTTTCCGGTAGCAAACAATTTATATACCTTATTGTAAGCCCGTCTGACCTCGTCCGCGTCATACTTTGCGAACTCATACCTCAGTGAAACCGGGCATATTTTCGGCATTGGAGGAGTTATTCTCTCCATTAAGTTTTTTTCAAGGCCAGTCAGATGTATACTCTCCCCTTCTTTTATCTTCAGCATAATTTTAAACCCTCATTTTGACATTTTTTATTTAACTCTGACTTTACTCCCGTTTTTCACGGAAATTCCGTCAGATATAAATTTTTTTACTTTATCGACCACATACCCGCTTATCACCTCGCCCGGGACCACCAACGGTATTCCGGGCGGATATGGCGTAATGTAATCAAGCGATATCTTTCCTACCGCGTCATTCAGAAAAACAATTTCTCCCTCGGCAAATTCCGCGTCGGAAATCTTCATCGCCACTTTATTCGCGCTTGAAAATTCTTCAAATCTTTCGATTTCGGCGTTTTTCGCGTTTTCGTCTACAGCAAGGTCGGCGTCAAATTCACTCAAAGCTTCAAAAAGCCTTATGTATGCCTCTTCAGTGTCGCAGAAGCTCGTCATAAGCAGCGCATAGTCCCGCGAAATCATCTCCGGTTCAATATTTTTTCCACGCAAAAACGAAGCTATATCGTTTCCTCTTACAGGTCTGCCATCCGAAAGGCAAACGCATAAATCACAGATAACATTGATTTTACTTTTGTCAAACCCGTATATATCCCCGAATAAATCCGGAGCTTTTTCCCCATATCCGAAAATCCTCAAATTTTCAAGCTTTAGTATATTTTCTTCAAACAAATCAATTCTGCTTTTCCATGCTTTAAACAGACTGTCGCCGTAATTTTCAAGAATATTCACGCATTGTTCTATAGACGAAAGTAAAATATAAGAAGGGCTGCTGGTTTCAAAAATATCAATCTGACGGGACAAAGACGACTCGATTTTATCCGCGTTATCACCGAAAACAAGCGCCAGCGCCGTCTGCGTCAGTGCCGGGAGAGTCTTATGCAGGCTTACAACCGCCGCGTCCGCACAGCATATTTTATTTTCAGGCAGAAAATTGTTTTTGCTGAGCGAAAGATGCGCCCCGTGCGCGGCGTCAACAACAAGCAACGCTCCGAATTTGTGGACGATTTTCGCAATCTCCTCGATATCGCTTATTACTCCCTCATATGTAGGACTTGTAATGACCAAAGCTTTGGCGTCCGGATCACTTTCAAACGCCTCTCTTACCTGACGTGGGGTTACGGAGCCTATTATACCGCTGCCGCAACAATATTCGGTATAAATATATTCGGCTTCGAGCGAACACAGCGACACCGCGTGGTATACGGACATGTGACAGTTTCTCGCCATTATGATTTTATCATTTGGCTTTGTGACAGCTCTGATACATGAAAGAATTCCGCATGTGCTACCGCCCACAAGAGGAAAGGCATACTTCGCGCCATAAAGGCGCGCGCATCTTTCCGACAATTGCGCAAGCACTCCCGTGCGACAGTGAAGATTGTCAAAGCCCTCAATTTCGGTTATATCTATATCATACGGCAAATAAAAATCCGAAATGCTCCCGACAAGCTGTGTATTTCTTTTATGTCCCGGCATATGCATGGGATATCTGCCGCTGTTCTTTAGCTCCGAAAGTCCTGAAGACAAAGGAGTATCGCCTTTAATCACCAAATCGCACCTCTTTTTTAAAAGTTTTATTTAACCGAACGGTAGAAATCAAGAGATTTAAATCCATGTCCCAGATGTTCGAGCAAGTATGTCTCGGCAATTTTTCCAAAGTCCTCAAGTTCTGTCTTATCTTTAATTTCAAAGGCAAAAATTTTTCCCTGCTGTGAATACACGACATGACAAAACGCCGCAAAAACCGCGGGCGTCATTCCGAAAAGCAGATTTTTCTGCTCTGTATACTCAAATTCGTCGGATATACTTATGGTTTTATTTTCCCTTTTTGACAGGCAGTCCGAACAAATAAGCCTGCCTCTTAAAATATCAAGGTACATAAATTCACAACGGTTCTTTTTACAATATATACAACCGGAAAGCTCGGGACAGTACCCGGAGATGCACATAGCCCTGATTTCAAATACCGCTTTCAACTGTATCCGGCTTTTCTCTCCCTTTCCTACAAGGTAAAGCGTATTCAACAGCAAACGCAGAATTTCTCGGCTTTCCTCATTTTCTCCCGTAAGGTCGTTAGCCACCTCGCACAAATAAGTTCCGAGCGCAAGTCTTTCAATCTCGTTGGATATTTCATAGAAAGGGCAGATAATACTTCCGCCTCTCATCCAATACATAGAGTTTTTTTCATATATTTCATAATTTCCGTATGTGAAAAGCTGAGAAATCCCTCCCAATTTACTGACCGGGCTCTTTCCTCCCTTAACGCAAACGCTGATTCTCCCTCTTTCGGGAGTTATAATATCAGCCATACGGTCTCCGACTGCCGTATCGGAAATTCTTGTAATAATGCCGTCGGTAGAAAAAAGCGTCTTTATCACCCTTTCTTTCCGTATTTGGGCTTGTCCGGAAAATCAGTCTCCTTTATATCCGAAATCGGTTATGACACGTTGGCTGTCTCTCCAATTTTCCTTGACTTTTACCCAGAGATTGAGGTACACCTTTGTTCCGAATATCGCTTCGAGGTCAGCCCTTGCATACGATCCGACACGTTTTAGCTCCTCTCCGTGCTTTCCGACTATGATTCCCTTGTGAGAAGCTTTTTCGCAGTATATTTCCGCCCTTATGCTTATGAGAGAGCCTTCATCTTTGAATTCCTCGATTACCACCGCTATACCATGAGGTACCTCCTTGTTGAGCGTGCGAAGCAGCTTTTCACGTATAATCTCCGCGGCGACCTGTCTTTCGGACTGATCGGTAACAATATCGGTCGGAAAAAAGAAATCCGACTCCGATAAAAATCTGCCGCATTCGTCAAGCACCTCGCCGACCCCTTTGCCGTTTTTGGCGCAAATCGGAACTACCGCGTCAAAATTATGCTTTGACGCATACATGGAAATGGTCTGCGCGATTATCTCACGGTTGTACAGATCAGTCTTGTTCAATACAAGAACACAGGGCAGCGACGCCTTTTCGACATACTTTATAACATTTTCTTCGACTTCAGAGACGGGTTTTCCCGCGTCCGCGACAAGTATGACGGCATCCGCATCCTGCATTGTCGAATTCGCGGTCTTCACCATATATGACCCAAGGGAATTTCTCGGTCTGAAAATACCCGGCGTGTCGAGAAACACGAACTGATTTTCCCCTTCCGTGTGTATACCTATAATCCGGTTTCTTGTCGTCTGGGGCTTTGACGACACGATTGCCACCTTTTCACCCAATATCGCGTTCAGCAATGTCGACTTTCCCACATTCGGGCGACCGACAATAGCCATATATCCGGTTTTTCTCATACGATTACTTCACTATGCTGCGCGGCAACAGCTTAAGCAAGAGCTTAAATTATGGAAAAATACCGCCGCCGTATTAGCATTTTTCACAATCACATCAAATTTAGTTCCGGTCGGTTTCTTCGATTCCGCCCTCTACAAAATCCTTCGCGCTTTCCTCCCGCATATCTATCCTGGATCCCGTATCACCGTTTATCAGATATACATAGTCAGGAATCCCCTGGGAGGTAGAACCGCCTACCCAGATAAAAAATTTACTGTCTTTTATATTGTACTGGCGCCTTATATATCTTCCGTTTTCGTGGTCATAGCTCTGGTCTTCATAATTGTAATTTGAAAAATCAGCCCATGTGATACCTTCTCCCTTTTCGGATATACCGTAAACATTCATCATGGTTATGTCCGTCAGTCCATTTTCTATGCTGTTCGAGCTTTCTATAATGTCTTTAATCTTAAAGTAACTCCACGGACCGAATAAAGCCAAAAACACGCCTATACACACAATAAATGTTATAAGCCTTATATGGCTTTGAACAAAACCTTCTCTGCGCGGGCTTTCCTCCCGGCTGTCGGAAACCGTCTCGCCGTAACTGTCCTTCTCAACGATATAATCGTCCTCAAATGAAGTCCGAAACTCGGACGCACCGCTTTCGGTCTCTGTTTTCGGCCCCTCGGACAAATTATTTTTTTGTTCTTTCATCGCGCGTCTTTCACTCGGTTTCATTAATCTGCCTCCCTGCTTTTTACGCCAAGCCCCATTATATTCATTATATCGCTTTGTTTTTCACGCATCCGCATGTCATCCTCTTCTCCGAGCTCATGGTCGTATCCGAGCAGGTGAAGCATGGAATGTACACAAAGAAACGCCGTCTCTCTTTGAAAGCTGTGATTATATTCACATGCCTGTTCTTCGGCTTTTTCAAGCGATATCACAATATCTCCGAGCGCGTTCATATGCTCGTCGGATAAACATCTTTCACGGTCGTCAAGGTCTAAAAGCGGAAAAGACAGCACATCGGTAGGTCTGTCTATGTTTCTGTATTTTTTATTATACTGCCTTATTCCCTCGTTGTCCGTAAACGTAACGGATACTTCAAACGGATTATCATACCCTTCATAGTCAAGCGTCGTTTCCACAGCGAGACGTATAAGCATTTTAAGCTTGTAGGTTATTTCAACCTTATCCTGGAGATTCTCAAAATATATTTTAAGCCGCATTTTTCTGTGCATATAAAACACTTCCTTTATAAGTTTCTGTACGCTACTTCCTTGTATAAAATTTCTGATTTCTGTCCCTTTTTTGTTCGCCGGACTTCTTTTCTTTCTGCTCTCTCTCGTATTTTTCATACGCAAGTATTATTTTCTGAACAAGTTTATGCCGGACGACGTCCCTCTCGGTAAAGGCGTGGATTGCGATATCATCAATTCCCGCGAGTATTTTGACGGCCGCGGCAAGCCCGCTCTTTTGTCCCGACGGCAAATCAGTCTGTGTAAGGTCTCCCGTAACCACCGCCTTTGAATTGAAACCGAGACGGGTAAGAAACATTTTCATCTGCTCCGGAGTGCAGTTCTGGGCCTCGTCGAGAATAATAAACGAATCGTCAAGCGTTCTGCCTCTCATATACGCAAGCGGCGCAACCTCAATGGCTCCCTTTTCAACCTGTCTTTGATAATTTTCCATGCCCATAAGCTCGTACAGCGAATCATAAAGCGGACGCAGATACGGGTCTATTTTACTCTGAAGATCTCCGGGCAAAAAACCGAGCTTTTCACCTGCTTCAATCGCGGGACGGGTAAGAATAATCCTTGATACCTGCTTTTCACGCAACGCCTTTACCGCCATAGCCACCGCTAAAAATGTCTTTCCGGTTCCGGCGGGTCCCGTACCTATCACAATCGTATTTTTGTTTATTGCCCTTACATACTGCTTTTGCCCTACCGTTTTTGCCTTTATCGGCTTGCCTTTCATCGTAACGCATATACAGTCGTCGCCAAGCTCGTCAAGCTGAGACTCATTCCCCGACTTTATCATATCGGCAACATAAATGACGCTTTGATCGTTTATGTTCTCATTGTATTTTGCCATTTTTACCAGATACGACACCGCCTGAGCGGCATTGCTTACATCTTCATCGTGTTCGCCCGAAATAATAATGGCGTCCTCGCCGGTATCGCAGGCTCTGTTATGAACATTTACGTTAAATTCCTTTTCGATTATTTTTATATTTGAATCACAGCTTCCGAAAACCGCCGCGGTTATGTCGGCGGTTTCCGCTTTGATTATTTTATTGCTCATTAATTTACAATATACCTTTCTTCATGGCTCCGCGATCGCCTGTTTCCCATTATAAAAACTTACCCGCGGGAAAAAGACAGCCGTAAAATAAACATTCACAAATTGAAGAACTAATATGGTCCGGCTGCTCATACTACATATTCGAATTATACAGACCCTTACGATACTTTTTCCGGCAGACTGTCCTCCGGACGCTGCGACAAATCCACCTCAAACTCCGACACTTTTGCTATATTTTCGATACACACGACAATGCAGTGAAGTCTGAAGAAATCGTCGCCGGCCTCAGGCGTTATTATTTTCCTTATTACCATTACGTCTCCCTCATCCGCTATAAGCTGAGAAAGTTCATAATACGCGAGCCTTTCCGCTTCTTCGTATGTTCTTTGCTTGGTCACGTATCTGTATTCATGCTGCTGTATAGTCTGTATCTCAATAGGCGTCTGTGTTCCGTCCGGGAAACTACAATTCTCCACTGTACTTATTGTATCATAAAACATCATATCATTTCTACAGTTTTTTGAAATATTAAACGAATATCCGAAAAAATTTAAATATTTTTCAAAATTTACATTACCCGTATACTCTTTCTCCTCATATTCGAGCGGTATTTCAATAACATACTCGTTTACGGTTTTAGCCATGACGATGCCTGAGGCTCTGGTATAACGGAAACCTACCCTGTCGCTGTCGTATAATCCGCTGACAAGAAGATCGCCCTCATTTACATAGTCTCCCGCTTTAACTCTGATATTTCCCCTGAATATCTGCACCTGCTGTATAATTCCGCTTTTTTCCGCGACCAGATTCGCGAATTTATTATTTAATTCCTCGTTCTTATCAGCGCTTTTGTTCTCACGTATCTGAACCTGAGCGACGTTTCCGGTTATGTTTACTGATATCCATGATATCTTCTCCGAATTGATAAGCAGCTTATTTTCAAGCTTATCGGTATTTAGCTTCGGTATATATGTACCTACTTTCAACCCGTACTGTTCAAGCAGTGAACCGACCTCCGACGACGTCATCGTCTCATTGCCGGTTATACGAATGTCCCATATATACTGCTGGGACAAGACGGTTATCGCCACCGCGATAAGCATACCCAAAACAAGACCGTACCTGCGCCTGTACTTGTAGAGAAACGGAGGTAAGCCGATCTTTTTTACCGCATTTATTTCTATGCCTCTTTTCCGACACTCCGAAAATACTTTCTTGCTGTCGGACAATTTGAATATCAGTCTTATACTTCCGTCCGGCATATTTTTAAAGTCGGTATACGGGATACCGCAATACATACAGAGATTCAACAGAGCGATTATATTGTCGTCATAAGCGCTGATTTCAACAGCGCCCAACAATTTATAAGATATGTTCATAAACAAACCCTCTTTCACATATGTTTGACCTTTTAATATTCTTCGGCGTCGGACGCGTCAATAAAGCTCACGCTCTTTACAAAACCGTCTATACTGATATTTCCCGCATGGTACGTCGAACAAACAAGGCGCTCACCCTTTACGGATACGGAAAATCCTTTCACGGACATTATCATTTCCTCGGACGAGTATTTCAGTATTCTGCGGCATCCGGTCAGAAAAATCTGATTTCTGCCCCGCACCTCAAGTCTGAAGCCACCGCATAAAAGGTCTGACGGCAGTTCGGTTTTTACAGAGAGAAATTCCCGCAGCCCTCCCCTGTTTTTCTTCTTCTCTTCTCCTGTATTCATAAAATCCTCCGATCAAAAATATACATTAGTAATGTAAAAATACAATTATAAGACGCGGCTCACCTCAGATTCGGAATTACCCGATTCTCTGTAATAATATATGAATTTAATCCGCGTTAAATGATTACGTCAATTCAAAATACAAAAACGGAGAACATACAGGGTAAATATGAAAATAAAAAACACAGCAAAAAAAAGAAAATTCTCACCCGGAAGCCTTTGTTTTGGGGCTATTGCCGTCCTGTCTTTTTTTCTGATTCTCGGCAAAAGCGACGTTGCCATAGAATATATGGGCGCGGGTCTGTCGGTATGCGCGAAGACGATTATTCCGTCGCTTTTCCCGTTTATGGTCATATCCGAGCTTTTGATATCGAGCGGAATCGGAGAACTGCTGGGGAGATTGATCTCCGCTCCGTCAAAATTTCTGTTCGGCGTATCCGGAGCGGGTAGCTGCGCGTTTTTTTTAGGTCTTATCTGCGGATTTCCGATCGGCGCGAAGACCGCCGCTTCTATGTATGAAAAAGGTATGATTTCAAGAGAGGAATTTGAACATTTACTTACTTTTTCCAACAATCCAAGCTCCGCTTTTCTGATAAGCGCCGTGGGCATATCTTTATTTTCGGATAAGAACTTCGGTTTGTTGCTTTACGGTTGTACCGTCCTTTCCGCAGGCATTATAGGTATAGCCGGCAGATTTATATTTAGAAATAAAAACAAAACAGATATAGTCCTCGTGCCGTCGTTTGCACCCAAGAGCAGTATTCTTCAATTTACATCAGCGGTTCAGTCCGCCGCGAGAGGAATAATTACGGTATGCGCATATGTAATTTTCTTTTCAGCATTTGTCGGATGTCTTGGCGCGACAATACGTGAAATGGGAGTTCCCGAATTTTTCGGAACGGTCATGTTCGGTTTTTTTGAGCTTACAAGCGGAGTTTGCTCTGCCGCCGTGATTGGAAATTTCAAAACCGCCGCCGTTCTCTGCGCCTTTTTTGCCGGATGGTCGGGACTGTCCGTGCATTTTCAGATAATGAGCATTTGCGCGGATAAAGGAATTTCTTTCAGAAATTATTTTCTTGCAAAGCTTTGTCAAGGAATACTGTGCGCGGGCCTTATGATTCTTTCACTCAAATTTATCTATACAAAGGAACCGGATTTTGCGGATGATGTGTTTTTGACCCTGCAAGGACAAAATATACCGTCGCCGATAATTACAAAAATCGCCGTAGTGTCTGCTTTGATTGTTTTAATTTTACTCTTTGCAATCGTTTTCAGGAATAAAACCGGCGTAAACAAAAAAAGAAAAATTTAAATCAAAAATTCCGATTATCCGGTTTCATTTCATCTGGAATCCGCTTATATTACAGCAGTACCGTTCTTTTTTCAATCATTTTCATACAAAAAATTTATTTGTCTGTTATTCCCCAATTGTCTATATAAAAAAACAATCCCGTAATCGGGATTGCCTTGGAACCGGGAATCAGAATCGAACAATTTCTTTTTTGAAATTATGATGACTCTCGGCATTACCTTTGTCTGCTCTTTTCGACTATTTTACAAAAAAGCAATCCCTAATTTCGGGATTGCTTTGGAGCTGGTAATCAGAATCGAACAATTTCTTTTTTGAAATTATGATGACTCTCGGCATTACCTTTGTCTGCTCTTTTCGACTATTTTACAAAAAAGCAATCCCTAATTTCGGGATTGCTTTGGAGCTGGTAATCAGAATCGAACAATTTCTTTTTTGAAATTATGATGACTCTCGGCATTACCTTTGTCTGCTCTTTCCGAACAATATAAAAAACAATCCCGTAATCGGGATTGTTTTGGAGCTGGTAATCGGAATCGAACAATTTCTTTTTTGAAATTATGATGACTCTCGGCATTACCTTTGTCTGCTCTTTTCGACTATTTTACAA
>CALWJX010000001.1 GCA_944381085.1 uncultured Clostridia bacterium | reverse complement strand
AGCGGATACTCAATACCTTTCGGTAAAAAGCATCCGCTTTTTTTCTTTTTTCAGCTAAGTTAATGACTCAGCCCCTTAACTTTTAGAACAAACCTTTATTATATTTGAATTGTGCGTACAGTATAAGAGCTAATCCAATCAGAACGCCTACACCTATCACTAATCCGCTTGCCGCTATGTTTCCTAACGCTTGTATAACCGCGCCGACAATTATAGTAGCGCCGACAGTGAGCGTTCCAAGACCGACGAACATACAATACGCCTTTTGGTTCTCCTTCGTCACCTTACGGCGATTGTACCAATGGATCGTGCCAATGTTTCCGCACATATTGAAGATACCGAGCAGTACAAAAATAACACCTAAGCCTAACTGAACCAAGCTCTCTCGCAACGGTTCAATAAAGATAAATCCCAATATAAACAGACCGATAGCGCATCCTGCCGCAAAACCGATGATGACCTTTTTTTGTTGGTCGATGGTTTTGTTCTTTGACACAAGGATTTCTTCGTTGCTCTTGTTTGGTATCAGCTCGTCGATTGTAATACCGAAATACTCGGCTAACAGTTTGAGTGACTCATCATTCGGCAACCCCAAGCCGTTCTCCCATTTTGCAACGGCAGATCTTGAGATATGTATATCGGCTGCGAGTTTTGCTTGCGAGATACCTTTTCCGCTACGCAGTTCTTTTAATTTTTCGGAAAACTCCATATTGCCACCTCCGTTCTATGCACTCTTATTATATCACATTTCGGGCAGTTTTTCTACCCTTTAGAGTGTTACTTTAGGGGGTTACGCTGTTACTTTGACATAGAACAGCCCTCGCTTCAAAGTGGAACGAGGGCATATTGTTTTATGCAACGTTGGTATTAAAGTTGGCTATTGCGTTTTCTTCGTCTACGGTTATTTCAGAGCCATCTCCGTTTGATTCAAAGCAGAAGGTATATCCATACATTTCATTTGCTTCAAAGTTGGCTAATTGATCTTCAGTGAACAGACCGACAACAATGGGAATATATTCTTTCACACCACCGGCACGATATGTCCAATGATCTTCAACGTGATAGAGCTTATATCCCAAATCTGCAAGTCTTTGATACTCAGCTTCTAACTCCTCACCTTCAAGCACATCATTACCGATATAAACCTTGAACGCAACCAAAAACTGAACTTCTTTACCGGCGTATTCTTTGCGTGCTTGCTCCACTTCGTAGAAAAAGATACATTCACCCGCTGTTGGAATCGGATACTGTGCATCCACCATCTCTCCCGTTTTGTAATTGGCAATAATCTTTCCATCGTTATTCATCATTGGAATACAGATAATAGCCGTAAGAACAAGACAAATGCAAGCAGCTATCGCACTGATTTGTTTCCAAGATATTTTCCTTGCTTTCTTGCGAGTTTCTTTTGCATTGACGATCAGCTCGTCGTCAATGTTATTCATCATATCCGAAAACTGTTCTTTTTTCATATTGTGTAGCCCTCTCTTTCTAATGTTTCCTTGAGTTTCTTCCTTGTACGAGAAAGGATCATTAAAACATTGCTTTCTTTAATTGAACAAGCCTGCGCTATGCTTTGTGTGCTGTCCATATAAAAGTATCGCAATATAAAGATATTACGCTCTCTTTCGGGGAGCGAATAGAGGAAACGGTTGAGCATCGTCAAAAACTCTTTCTGCTCATACTCCGAAACAACATCAGAGGTTCCGGCGAGAAATTCATCCATTTCGTCCAAAGCCAACACTACTTCACCATTGCCACGTTTGTCTCTCGTCTTTTCTTTGTAACGGTTGAGCGAAAGATTACGTGTGATCTTGGCAAGAAACGCTTTCAGACAATTTGGCTTTTGCGGTGGAATACAATTCCAAGTTTGAAGCCAAGTATCGTTGACACATTCTTCTGAATCCTGTTTACAAGCAAGGATATTATTTGCGATGCTGAAGCAGTAGTTTCCGTACTTGTCGCTTGTTTCTTTGATCGCATTCTCATCGCGTTGATTATACAGTTCGATTATTTGACGGTCATCCATTTGTCTCTCCTTTCTGTGTTAGGCGCCTTCACTTACATAGACAACAAAAGAAAGATATTCTAACACAATATTTTGAAAACTTTGCCCTCGCTCTTTTTTCGGAACGAGGGCATACCCTTTAAGCGGCATTTCTATTATTGAAAATAATAACGCTTATAAAATTTCGATATTTACTGTAATCCACAGATTCGTTCCGAGAAAAATTTGTGTTCGTGATCATTGAACAACGAATCGACGATTACTTCAGCATTCAGACAAAGATAACCTTGATCATCTATCGACAAATAGAACCCACTATGAGTTTCGTATTTTTCTAACTGTTTCGTCAACTTCTCCTCAGCCTCGCTGATCTTATCTGCGGTTACATAGGGGAGATATGCGGAGTACTTGCCTTCGTAGTTGGCATAGGAATTTCTCACTGTCTTATCTGCGTTAAACTTGACGTGATAGGATTCGTAGGTTCTATAACCGCCAATCGTGAGAGTATACTCTACCGAATATTCGCCCTTGGTATTTTGATTTATATCGACACGGCAATTTTCGAGTGAAAGCGCGGGGTATTCCTTCGTGATAAATGCGTCCGCAAGATCTTCTACGGCAAGTTCTTCTTCCGTAGGCGGTGCATTTACGACAAGAATTGATTCAAAGACTTTATATTCCCCGCCAAAAGGCACTTTGAATGTATATAATCCCTCGGGAGAGTTTTCGTTGGTATAGAAATAGTAGGTGTATTGCGCCTTTTCGCCGTTCTTGAAAACGCGCTTGGTTGCATCACTTGTATTTGCAAATGGCAAGGTCTCTAATGTTTGCTCTTCATTGGAATTAAGATACAGCTCAGCAGGGCCGAAAAGATCAACGTTAGAGCCAACGAATTCATAACCCTTGCCGATGTTAGTTACATCAACGGTAATGCAGATTGTTTCGCCTTGCATGAACGATCTCTTTTCAATCGTGTAAGAAAAATCCCACTGGCTTGATTCGTTGCTGTTATTTTTATTACACGATGTTGTAACAGAAACAAGTAATATCAGAGTGAAGCATAACAGTAGTATTCGTTTCATATTTACCTCCGTTTTACGCGATAGTTACCATATCACCTTGAAACACCCCAATAACGATATTGTGTACTATGCAAGCTAAAATGATTGCAATGATCGATACTGTCAGCCATAAAAGCAGTTTCAACCACCAAGTTTTGATTTTCCTACCAAGCAAAGTAATTGATACAATGGATATAATTGCCGCTACGTTTGAACTGATCAGAATAATCGGCAGGTTTCCCAAAATATTCATTCCACCGAATTGCGAACACATAAAAACTACAAACACATTCAAAATATTTATAGAAACAAAAGAAATAATGTTTGCAAGAAGTATAATTTTAGTGGAATGCTTTGTAAAAGTAAGCCATAAAGCAATTATGTTTGCAACTAATACGGGGATAACAATATATTGACCGTAATCAATTACTGCCTTATCATATGTCAAACTTGAGTTTATAACATCTCCGGAAGAAATCATCTTTCCACCGACAAAAGATACAACGCAAACCAAAGCAAAGCAAGCTGCAATCGCCCCCCACTTCATCCAAGCGTTCTCGTTTCGGTGAGGCTTTTCTTCTGCCTTAAACTCTGCCGCTTCTTTGATGTGTCGGGAACTGATATTTCCCATAGCTTCAGATATTTTTTCTCTTTTCATATTGTGACTCCTTTTGCAATTAGATACTGCCTGAGCTTTTCTCTCGTGCGAGAAAGACGGACAGTTACAGCGTGGTTGTTCATATTGAACATTGCCGCATACTTTCCGTTTAGTTTCATCAGTTCATCATGCGTACCCTTTTCAATAATTTCACCCATATCAAACATGTAGATCTATTTCACCCATATCAAACATGTAGATCTGTATTAACTTTTACAGTCTCCGTTAAATTATTTTTTTCCGAAACTCATACACTTACCCAGCATTTCGCCGGTGACGAGATATTCGTAAGTGGGCATCTCGAAAAGAACCGGCTTTAACTTATGATAATCTATCTTGCCCTGCCCGTTCAAAATCCCTTCTTCCGCATATGTATGTTCGATTGAGCAAATAAAACTCTCAAATCCCGACGTTTCGTATACATCGACCACTTTGCACTCCATTACAAGTGGTGAATTTGCGATAAGCGGCGCGCCGGACTTTCCGACCTGCAACTCAAATACTTCCGATTTATCCGTGTTATTTCCGCTGACACACCCGACATAATCCGCATTTGCAAGCAGGGCTTCGTCCACGATATTGACTGAAAGGAGCTTATTTTCCCTGATGCCCTTGTTGGTATAATGCGGTTTTGCAAGGCTGACCATAATTCTGTCATGTCCGATAATGCCTATGTGTCCTACAAGCACCCAATTGGGCTTTCCGTTCACATACGCGCCCACTACAACGAGAGGAGTGGGATATAATGCCAAAACTGAACCTAAATCCTTTTTCATCTAAATCCTCCATGCCGCCACGGGCGGCGCAAACATAATATAAAAATTTTCGTCTTCATGCTCCCTTGCCGCCACTCAAGCGGACGCGACAAGTTTTTTTGTCTTTATGCACTTATTCAATTATATAAAAGCTACGTCATTCAATTCAGCGGATGATCGTATCTCTCCACTGAAAAACAAGCGGGGACATCTTAATTTAGTCATAACCAAACATCCAAAAAAACAAGAAATCACAACCCTTCCGCCGCGGTTAGGCATTGTTCAAAGGCTCTCGTACCGCTCGTCCGAAACAGCCTCCAGCCACTCGTTTTTTGTGTTCTCGCCGGGAACCTCGACGGCGATATGCGAGAACCAACTGTCCTTTTTAGCCCCATGCCAGTGCTTGACTCCTGCAGGAATCACCACCACATCGCCGGGCTTGAGCGAACGTGCGGGCTTGCCCCATTCCTGATACCAGCCGCTTCCCGCCACGCATAAAAGGATCTGTCCGCCGCCCTTGTCGGCATGGTGAATGTGCCAATTGTTGCGGCAGCCCGGCTCAAAGGTCACGTTTGCAAAAAAAGGTTTGCCGGGTTCGGGTGTTGTCAGCGGATTGAGATAGGACTTACCGATAAAAAAACGCGCATAAGCTGAGTTTTCATTTCCCAAACCGAAAATATTGCTTTTTTCAAAATCCTTATCCATATTTATACCCTCCATAATTTATTCGGATAACAGCTCTTCGGAGCAGTTCAAAGCGTTGAAAAGACGAGGAATACCCATATAGCACATTGCGTGTACCAGCGCACATACAATTTCTTCTTTGGTGTTGCCCGCTTTGAGCGCGCCCTCCACATGCGAGCGCACCTGTACTTCCGCGCCACCGATCGCGGCAAGGCAGACAACCGTCAGAAGTTCTCTGTCCTTTCCGTTCAAGCCTTTTCTCGTCATGAAATCAGAAAAACAGAGCCCCGTCAGGAACTTCGGCACAGCCTCGGCAAATTCGCCGGGGAGCCATGTATAGCGTTCTTTGATTTCATTCCCATAGATAAGCGCTTGCAGCGCAAGTCCTTTTTCGTAACGGTCGGCTTCCGTCACCGTTTCGGTATCGTCCAAAGGAAGTTCAATGCCGTTTGTCGAAAAAACCTCGTTCATCGCGGCGATGGCGTTGAGCGTTTTCGGAAAACCTATAAAAGGCGCGCACTGATAAACGGTTTCACGGATCTCCACGGGCGAAATTCCGATGTGAAGGCAAGCGCTCGTATGCGATTTAAGCTGCGGCAACGTCTGGTTGACTGTCAGCACAGTGAGCGTGATAAGCTCACGCATACGGTTGTCAAGCGAACCGGTATAGCACACCTCTCCGAAGATAAAACGCTGCAAAACGTGCATAAACCCAGCGTCGCTGCCCTCGTCGCCGACCGGCTTTCCCCCGAACAGTTCACCTACTTTTTCTTCGCAATTTTTTACTCTGTCCATATTTTGACCTCCTGTTTAATTTAGTACGTCAATAAACGTGAGAAGGCAGTCGTCCTCCGTTTGTCGCTCTGATTCAAACTTCCTTCAAAAATCACGATCTTCATCCGACAATACTTCTTATATTTCATTTATAATGATTATATCATCCTGTATATATTATGTCAAATACTTATTTTTTATCATTTATCATAACCGATAAACATAATACGGAAGTATGACGCGGTCGGATGGATCGGGAAAACCGAACGGTTCGGCGAGCAGCGGCTGTATTCCAGACTGGACGTCTCCAAGATCTCCGACCTGACGGCGGAACGTGTGGAGCATGTGTTCCTGCACATTCCGGCTCTGAATCAAAGCACGGAAAGCCCGGATGTGTTCGTCCCCACAAGCCGCTTTTGCAGCTTCGGCTCGACATGGAACAGTAAAGTCAGCGCGTCCGCAAAGGCGCTGAACACCACCTGCTCCGGAAGGTATCTGACGCTCGACGTCACATCCCTGTTTACAAACAGAACGGAGCATTCCTTAATCTACTCCGAGGGGCTGATCTTGAAAAAGCCCCGGGGCAACGACCCATTCATCGCAATATCTTTATTAGGCCGCTTTGATGAATTTATTAAAATATATAAAATTTAATTTATTTTGCGTTTTGCACTTGAATTTTTACATTTTTTGTGATATAATAAATACGTTATAATGAAATTGATTTAATAATTATTTCAACGGTTCCAAAACTTATCTGAAGTCTTGCAAGGAAAGTTCTTTGCATTTTATTCTATGTGTTAATAACGCACTTAGTTGTAAAAATATTAAAATGTAATTGGTCTCATCAAACATTAATTATAAATTATACGTTTCCGTAGCTCAGCAGGATAGAGCGACCGCCTCCTAAGCGGTAGGTCGGGTGTTCGAATCACCTCGGGAACGCCATACTGTCAATTTACAAAGCCGGTTTCAATATATGAAAAGGCTTTGTTTTTTATATAATTAGGGTTACGTTATAAATAAATGCGAACATATATAGCAAAAAGATGTAAAAAAAGAAAGAGCACATCCGATACCTCCGATAATGTTTTTCTTACTAACATTTATCGGATTTTTCAGATATGTTCTTTCTTTTATCGCTTTATTTATTACAAATCAAGCCATTTCAAGATTGATTATCCGTAGCTTTAAGCATAGCGGAAGTAAGCGTATTTTTCATCAGCATTGTTATGGTCATAGGACCTACTCCCCCCGGAACCGGAGTGATGTATGACGCTATAGGCTCAACCTGATTAAAGTCCACGTCTCCGCAGAGCTTGCCGTCAGCATTTCTGTTAATCCCCACATCGATTACCACGGCTCCGGGTTTTACCATATCGGCTGTAACAAAACCTGCTTTCCCAACGGAAGCGACCAGAATATCGGCTTCTCTGCAAATTTCCTTTATGTTCTCGGTTTTACTGTGGCAGACAGTTACGGTCCCGTTTGAATGCAGCAACAGCATCGCCATGGGCTTTCCGACAATATTTGACCTTCCAATCACAACGCACCTTTTGCCCGCCACATCAATACCCGACCGTTCGAGCAAAGCCATGACTCCGGCGGGCGTGCACGGAAGAAAACTGTAGTTCCCTATCATTATCTTACCGACATTATAAGGATGGAAAGCGTCAACATCCTTGTTGGGATTAATCCTCAATAAAATTTCCGATTCGTTCAAAGCCTTCGGAAGCGGCAGCTGCACGAGTATACCGTGAATTTTTTCATCTGCGTTCAACCTGTCAATCAGACTGTTGAGTTCTTCCTGGGTCGTCTCTTCTGGCAGTTCATACGATTCCGAATAAAACCCTACCTCATCGCAGGCTCTTTTTTTGTTTCTCACATATACGCATGACGCGGGGTCATTTCCCACGATTATTACCGCAAGTCCCGGAACAAACCCGTATTTTTCTTTAAATTCACCTGTCTGAGCCGCGATTTCATTTCTGATCTGCGCCGATATTGCCTTCCCGTCTATTATTTCAGCCATATAAATAAATCCTTTCAATCATCCGAAAATTTTTTATTCCGATATCCTGTCACTCTGTTTTCTTATCCGAACTTTCATCATCTGAATTTTTTTCATTGTTGTTTATATTACTGTCATCGGCGCCGTTCTGTTCCTCACGACAAATATCCGCGTTCTCATTACCATCAAGGTCAGGATTTTCAGCTTCAATACCCGCGTTGTCGTCAGTCATATCCTGTTTTTCGTCGTTCGCGTCAGATTCTACCGAGTCGGATGTATCATCATCTTCCGGTGTACTTTCCGCATTTTCCTCTTCCGCATCAGCATTGTCATCACTCGCAGCAATTGTTGTGTCTTCTTCATTTACTTCGTTTCCGGAAGTGTTCAAAGGCTCATTATCTGCTTTCACTCTGCCGTCCGTAAGGGCAGGTATTAAAATTCGATCGATTCCCACAGGTTCATATCCCTCAAAAGCAAATCTTTTTGAATAAATCAATCCCCAAACAAGCAGCGCCCCAAAGACCACAAAGCAGATAAGCCCTACAGCCTGTGAAATCCTTACATCGCCCACATAAAGGCTGTCGGTTCTCAGTCCCTCTATGAACATTCTTCCGAAACCGTACCACGCAAGGTACATACAGGATATCTGACCGTTAAACTTTTTCTTTTTATATAATGCGTTGATTATAATAAATCCGACAAGGTTCCAGACAGACTCATAAAGAAAAGTCGGGTGATAATACTGAAAATCCGCCGAAGAGCCCGCGGGACGAAGTCCCATTCTCAGAAAATAGAGCGGACTTCCCTCTTCCACTATTCCGCCGTGAGCTTCCGCGTTAAAAAAGTTACCCCAGCGTCCGATTGCCTGCGCGACCATAACTCCGGGAGCAATCATGTCCGTAAGCTTAAGCGTGTTGATTTTTTTTATCTTGGTTACAATCAAAATACCGATAACTCCGCCGATGACTCCGCCGTATATCGCAAGCCCTCCGGAGCGCAGATTTACCACGTTTTTCAAAAATTCCCAAAAATCAAACGGATCGGGTACAAACTGGTCAAGCGAGGTAAACACATAATAGAGCCTTGCCCCTATAACTCCGAGTATTACCGTCCAAATACCGACGTCAAGCAGATCGTCGAGCAGAACGCTTTCGTTTTTCGAACGGAAATAGGCGTACCAAAACGCGAAAAGTATACCGCAAACAATTATTATTCCGTACCAGTAAACTGAAAAACTTTTTTCCCCGAAGCTCAGAGTAAACGCTACTCTGTTGACTTCAAGAGACTCAATCCCCAAACCCGGAAACGAAATCTCGGTTATATTGCTGTTCATGGGCACATTCTCCTTATTCAATCTTTATTTGCATCATCGTCAATCGGCATAACTACCGACAGGGTAATATTGTCTGTATCAAAAATTTCATCAAAAACTCTTTTTACATCTTCAAATTCAATGCTTTCAAGGATTTTCGCGTACTCAAACATATCCACACGGTTTTCCGCAAAGGAAAGCAATGAAAAAGCTATATCCTCAACCGAGTCAAAATCCGAGACATACGCGGCGTATGCCACACGCTTCTCGCGTTCAAACGCCTTTTTGTCAAGCTCGGAGCGGCGACATCTTTCAATATAATCGGTTATTTCCTTGCGTAATGCCTTCGGTTCGTCGCTTTCTCCCGACATCATCACGTAAGCGGTATTTTTATTTATGGAATATCCGCAGTCAAATCCCGGAGACAAAAGCCCTCTGTCAATCATATCAAGATAAAATTGCTCCGAAGCGGAAAACAACATTCCGCAAAGTATATTCGCCGCCTCATTTTTCTTCAGTCTCAAAACCGGGTCGGACGGAATATTTATATCTTTAATGCCAAGGCAGAAAATCGGTTTCCCCACAGGCATTTTTCTCTCTACAAGACCTCTTCTGACCCCAGCCGGCTCAAAAAATACCGGAACACTGATCCTTTTCATTATATCGGATTTGAAAATACACCTGTCCGTGATTTCCAACACCCTTTGCGGCGTAACATTGCCGCAAACAGCGAGAATCATGTTTTCGGGACGGTAAAAATCCTCGCAGCACCTGTAAAGTATATCCGGAGTTATTTGGGAAATCGATTCCTCTGTCCCGCAGATTTCATTTTTTACATTATTGTTAAAATACATGCCGTCAAGCATGTTCATATAACATCTGTCGTAGGGGTCATCCTCACATCCGCGTATTTCTTCCGCGATTATTCCGATCTCTTTTTTCACCGACGCATCCGTAAAATAGGGATGAGTGACAAAAGTCAGAAGCTCGCTCAGACACTCGTCGAAATTGTCTGTACAGCTGAAAAGAAAAGCCGTTTTTTCACTTGAAGTGTAAGCGTTGTCATACGCGCCGCATGATGAAAAAACATCATCCGCTCCGCGCCCGTCTTCATTGTCAAAAAGCTTGTGCTCCAAAAAGTGCGCGCATCCCTGCGGCAACGCAACTTTTTCACCGTCGCATAAATATTCGGAAACCGCTCCTCCGAAGGAAGCCGATATTATAGCATAATAGCCCGACATCTCCTTAGGAAACACGTACACTTCAAGACCGCTGTGATGATTTATTTTATAATATCTCTCACAGAAAAGCTCATGTTCATATTTTTTTATATTATTCATATTAAAATCAGTCATGTATCTACTATATTGTATCCTCTCCGCAAAGGAAAAATACCGCGTTCGGATATACAAGTTCCGCGCAACCCGCAATTTCGGCTTTTGTAACTTCGTTTATTTTCCGCAAACAGTACTCTGTATCCATTTCAGTACCCGCCAAAAGCTGTTCATAATTATATGACTCAATCGCGGCGGTACTGTCGTCAACCTGTTTTAACGCATTCGTTAATATCTTTTTTGCGCTGTTCAGCTCTTCATCCGAAATATTGCCCATTTTAATACTCTCAAGCTGACTCATTATTTCCTTATACACGATGTCGCGGTTCCCGGACTTTATTCCACAGCTTACAAGTATGACCCCGGATGATTTCATATAATCGGAAGAGCAATAATAGCACAGGCTCTTTTTTTCCCTGACATTCATAAACAGCTTTGAAACCGATGAGCCTCCAAAGATTTCGTTGAACAGACACATTGAAAAATATCTGTCGTCTCCCGGCACCGTGTCGCATATAAAGCCTATATTAAGTCTCCCCTGCGAGACGGGTAGACGCTCGGTAACCTCCGAAAGATTGTTTTTTTTCGAGAACGCTTTGTATGAATAAATTTCGCTTACAGCGCCGCGGAATTTTATTTCTTCAAAAAGAGATGAAATACTATCTGCGATATTTTCGCCGTCTTCCGGACCCACGTAAAAACATTCTATCAAAGCCTTGTCAAGTATGACACTTAAACATCTCTCCACATCGTCCGCGTTAAATTCGTTTATCATGTCCTCGGTGCCGTCAATCAGAATTCCGCGAGGGTCGCTGCCAAACAATATCTGCCTGCATCTTTCCGCGGAATACGCTCTCTGGTCGTTTATTTTTGCCCGAATGCCGTCAATTGCTATCTTTTTTTCACTATCTATGTATGCGTTATCAAGTTTTCCGTCTTTATTTCTTTTGGGATGAAACAAAATGTCCTTTATTACTTCAAGCGTGCCCGAAAACGTATTCACTATGTCTTTTTGCGGTATGTAGCTTTCGTCGAGAAACTCGCAGATTATTTTAAATATATGCCTCTTTCCCGCCTGTAAACATCTGAATGAAACAGTACTTCCGTAGAGCTCGTCCAATCTTTTATTGATCTGTGTAACGGTCGGATATTTTTCGCTTCCCCTTAAAAGCACGGAAAACATAAGTTTAGTCAAAGGTGAATACAGACTGTCCGCCTTACAGATAAATGAAACTGACAGCCTTGAAACCTTGAATTTTCGGGTCTGCACCGTATGAAGTCTTATTCCGCGCCCTAAATGAAATTCCTGTTTTGTCATTATGATTTCTTACTTTCTGTACGTTTTTACAATAAGCCGGCTTTTCTAAAAGCATATCAAAAATACGGTATATTTCTCTGACCCCGTAAACCCAAACGACATGCCCTCTCTTCGGTTCTTTCACCCATGACAGTCACTGCAGCCGGAAAAATAATACTGTCGTGATTAATATTCGGTTATATAATTATATCATGAAAATATTACATATGTGTTAATATTAAAGGATATCTTTTACAATTTTAAATTCAGCTTACGACGCTTGCATGTAAAAAAAGATAATTATTTTCATATGAAGACATAAAGTATGTTAAATGTGACGAAATGCCATAAATTCAATTTTGTATATTGACATTTTGAAAAATTTATGCTAAAATTTAAGTACAAATAATTTAGCGTGCTAAAGCGATAAAGCGCATGGACAGCAGCCCTTTATTATGACTTATTGGAAAGGACCTCGAACACATGAAAAACGTAATCAAAAACATACCGTCCGGCACAAGAGACCTCATATACGAAGAAGCTTTGATACCCGGAAAGATTGAGGATACACTGCTTGACATATATTTTCGACTCGGATACAAACCGGTAAGCACCCCCGAGCTTGAATATTACAAAACATTTGACCACGATAAAAACGATATAAACGAGGAAAGCATATTCAGATTTTCCGACATGGACGGCAAGACCCTCGCGCTGCGTCCCGACAATACCTCTCCCGTAGTGCGTGTCGCAATGTCCAAGCTCAAGGACGAGAAGCTTCCTCTGCTGCTCTGCTATTCACAGAATGTTTTCAGAAATATCAAGGCATTCCACGCCAAAAGAAGTCAGATGCTTCAAAGCGGAGTGGAAATAATCGGCGGAGACAAACATGAAGAAGATATGCGCTGTATCTTCACGGCGCTCGAAGCGCTTAAAATATGCGGCAAAAAAGCAAAGCTTGAAATAGGGCACGCTTCGTTTTTCGACGCTCTTATCGCGGAGTATGAAATTGACGAAGAAGATAAGAACAACCTTCGCTCCTACATCGCCGCGAAAAATTCGGGAGAGTATCCTTTTACCACGGCTCTGAAAAATCAGAAAGCGGTTGAGCTTGCCTCTTCCCTTCAGCGTCTTTTCGGAACCACCGAGGTGCTTGAGCGAGCGCAAAAGCTGGCGTCGGGAAATCAGAAAGCCTTAGAAATACTGGATTATATCGGGAAAACGGTTGACGAATTTACAAAAGCCGGTTACGGAGACATGCTCATTATTGATTTGGGCATTGTACAGAAGATTGAATATTACACCGGTCTGGTTTTCCGTGGGTATGTTGACGGGATAGGAGAAGCCGTCCTCTCGGGCGGAAGATACGACAATCTGTTGTTGGCATTCGGCTCAGATCTCTCCGCCTGCGGTTTCGGTCTTAACATTTCAGCCGTGTCCGAGCTTCACTCCGCAACTCTCCCGGGATATTCCCCGCTTTCGTTCTCGGCAGGCGCCGAGGATATCAGAAAAGCCGCAAAATATCTGCACCCGGACATCGAAAAGGAGGACATAACATGATTAAACTCGCACTTACAAAAGGACGTATAGAAAAAAAAGCAATTGAAATTCTGCGACAATGCGGTTATGACATGAGAGACCTCGACGACAAGGGCAGAAAACTGCTTTTCAACTGTCCGTCAAGCGGTATCGGCGATTCCCTTCAGATAGTTCTCGCCAAAGCCGCCGACGTCATAACCTATGTAGAACACGGCACCTGTGACGCGGGATTTGTGGGACGAGACACCATTATGGAAATGGGCGGAGATTTTTACGAGGTATTGGACTTAAGGTTCGGAATCTGCCGCTTTGCGCTTGCCGGCGTCAAGGGCAGAGATTTTTACGCGGGACACGGGCATAAGATAATAGCCACTAAATATCCGAACGTCACAAAGAAATTTTTCGCGTCAAAAAATATTGACTGTGAAATTATAAAAATAGAAGGTTCCGTGGAACTTGCGCCGATTCTCGGACTTGCGGACGGTATAGTGGATATAGTAGAGACGGGAGCGACTCTGCGTGAAAACGGGCTTGAGGTTTACGAGGATATATCTCCTATCTCAGCCAGATGTATCGCCAACAGCGTATCAATCAAGCTCAAGGACAAGGAAATGAACTCGTTTTTTGATAATCTTGAATTAAACGCAAGCAGAAAAGACGACTGACTTATTCAGTAAAAAAGGGGGATAATTATGAAAATATACGATACCAAAGCGGGAAATGTAAAGGATTTATATGCTTTGCTGGAACAAAGGTCGAAATCGTCCTCCGCCGATATCACCTCAAAGGTAAGAGACGTAATAACAAACGTACTCGAAAACGGCGATCGCGCGTTGCTTGACTACTGCGAGATGTTTGATAAAGTGCGTCCGGAAAAGCTTGTGCTCACCTCTGACGATATTGAAGCCGCGGCAAGCAAGCTTGACCCCGCTATATATGCAATTATGAAAGAGGCTGCCGACAATATAAGAATATATCACGAAAAGCAGCTCGCGTCCGGATATGAAATCGAATCTAAAGGCAAGACGCTCGGAAGGATTGTGCGTCCGCTCTCACGTGTGGGGGTTTATGTTCCGGGGGGAACCGCCGCTTACCCGTCAACCGTGCTTATGAACTGTATTCCCGCGTCTGTCGCCGGAGTGGAAGAGATAATAATCGTAACCCCACCCAAAAAAGAAGGGCTCAATCCCGCCATTGCGGCGGCAGCCAAAATTGCCGGAATAAAAAAGGTAATAAACGCGGGAGGCGCGCAGGCGATAGCCGCTTTGGCTTACGGAACCGAATCCGTACCGAAAGCGGACAAGATAGTGGGACCGGGCAACATGTTCGTCGCCGAGGCAAAGCGGCAGGTTTACGGCACGGCAGACATCGACATGATAGCAGGTCCTTCCGAGGTCTGCATAGTCGCGGACTCAGGCGCCAAGGCGGATTTTGTCGCCGCGGATATGCTCTCGCAGCTTGAACACGACCGTGCCGCGAGCGCGGTGCTTATAACCACAGACAAAAACTTGGCGGAAAATGTAAACACAAACATATACGAGCAGCTGGAAAGGCTACCACGCAAGGAAATAGCCTCGGAATCTCTTGAAAAGTTCTCCGCCATTGTAATTACGGAAAGTATGGACGAAGCGTTTGAAGTGGCAAACCGCGTCGCTCCCGAACATCTCGAAATCCTTACCGAAAATCCGCGCGACATGTTATCCAAAGTTAAAAACGCCGGCAGTATCTTTTTGGGCGAATACTCCCCGGAACCCATGGGCGACTACTTCGCCGGAACAAATCACGTGCTGCCGACTTCGGGAACCGCGCGCTTTTCTTCTCCGCTTTCGGTGGATGATTTCGTCAAAAAAATGAGCTATCTTTCGTATTCCGAAAAAGCGTTCATGAGAGACGCCGATTCCGTGATAAGATTTGCCGAGACCGAAGGGCTTGACGCGCACGCGAATTCAGTCAGAATCAGGCTGTCGGAAAAACAATCATAAACAGCTTATATCACAGAAAGGCACGGTAATACACATGAATTACGTTTCCAAAAAAATGAGAGATAAAATCCCTTACGAGCCGATAAGCGGAGACTACAGGATACGTCTTGACGCAAACGAAAGTCCTTATAATGTGGATAAAAACATAATTGATGAATTCTGTGCTTCGCTTTACAGTCTGAATCTCAACCGGTATCCCGATCCGAGCGCTCTTTCGCTCAGACAAAGCTTCGCCAAAAGATACGGAGTGTCGTGCGATTCCGTAGTGGCTGGAAACGGCTCGGATGAGCTGATAAGCGTAATAATGACCTCTCTGCTCGACAAGGGCGATACTCTCGCTGTAGCGTATCCCGATTTTTCAATGTATGCCTTTTACGCTCAGCTTTCGGAAAATAAGGTTCTGATATATGACAAGACGCCTCGGTATTCCCTTTCCGACCTGCTTGAGTTTGTAAAGCGGAACAATGCCCGCGCGGTGGTGTTTTCAAATCCCTGCAATCCTACCGGCGTCGGGTTTGACAGAGCAAGCGTGCTTGAGTTTGTGTCAGAATGCCCTGCCCTTTGCATTATCGACGAGGCATATATGGATTTCTGGGACCAATCGGTGATAGATGAAGCGGACCGGCATGAAAATCTGGTAGTACTTAAAACCCTGTCAAAAGCTTTTGGCGCGGCGGGTCTGAGGCTGGGATTTGCCGTCGGTCACAAAACCCTAATAAACGCTCTCAACATCGCGCGCTCTCCCTACAATGTAAACACACTTTCCCAGACCTTGGGAAAAATCATACTTGACAAAAGTATCGAAAACGCCGGATTTCTGGCGTCACAGGCCAAAAAACTTGAGAACAAATTAAAAGAGCTTTTGCCCGACGCGAATGTATATCCCACGTGTACAAATTTTGTGTTTCTCAGTCATGAAGACGCGGAAAAAATATTCAGAGGGCTCCTGAAAAAAGGCATTGCCATAAGATACTTCCCCACCGACCGTCTCAGAATAACCGCCTCCTATGACAGCGAGATTGAAGAACTGTGCACGGCAATTTCGGAAATTCTACATTAATTGAAGCATCCCGAATTTCAGTCAGGACAGGTTTCCAAAAACAGGTTTGCAAAAACAGGTTTGCAAAAAAATATGTAAAGGAAGATTCACATGAGAAAATCCAAAATAACGAGAAATACCAAGGAAACACAAATAACACTCTCCCTCTCCGTACTTGACAGCCGTGACAGCGGAAAACTTTCCGGAAGCTGCGGAGTCGGATTTATGGATCACATGCTGAGCGCGTTATGTGTTCACGGACATATGGATATAGACCTTCAGATGAAGGGAGATCTTAACGTGGACGACCACCACAGCATTGAGGACCTCGGCATTGTCCTGGGGACCGCGTTTTCCGAGGCGTTGGGGGATAAAGGCGCGATAAACCGTTACGGATGCGCGTATGTTCCGATGGACGAATCGCTTTCCAGATGCGTCGTCGATATTTCGGGGCGTCCTTACCTGGTATTCAAGGCGGATTTTAAATACCAGTTCATAGGCGGTCTTGAATGCGCGATGATCAGAGAATTTTTCTATGCCTTCGCCGTAAAATCGGGAATAACCCTGCACCTTGAAAATCTTTACGGCGAAAACGACCATCACAAAGCCGAATCGCTGTTCAAGGCATTTGCACGCGCGCTTTGCGAGGCGTCCGCGCAGAGGGACGGAGAAATTCTTTCTACAAAAGGAAAAATTGACTGATGATAGATATAATAGATTATAAAATGGGCAATCTGCACTCCGTAAAAAACGCTCTCGATAAGCTTGGATATGAAAGTATAATCTCTTCGGACGCCGCCGATATAAAAAGCGCCGACAAGCTCATCCTTCCCGGAGTGGGAGCGTTTCCCGACGCCATGGCGCTGCTCGGCGAATCCGGTCTTGCCTCCGAAATTGAGACTGAGTGTAAAAACGGAAAACCGCTGCTCGGTATTTGTCTGGGAATGCAGCTTTTGTTTGAAAAAAGCTACGAGTTCGGATGTACGGACGGTCTCGGACTTATTCCGGGCGAGGTGATTCCCATAGACGGTCACGGTCTTAAAATTCCCCACATCGGATGGAACTCGCTCTCCTTGCTCAATCCCTGCGACACGCTTGTCAAAGGGATGAGAGACGGCGAATACGTATACTTTGTACACTCGTACCGTGCCGACACAGATAAACAGAACACAGTTTGCTCGACATTTTACGGAGAGGAAATACCCGCGCTTGTAAAATCGCCATCTCTCAATGTCTGGGGCGCTCAGTTTCATCCAGAGAAAAGTCACGATACAGGGCTTGCGATACTGAAAAGATTCGCGGAACAATAATTAAAAACGCACAGAATTAACCGTGAATTAAAATAAACACATAAAAAAGCCGTATTGCCTGCAAACCTCAAGTAAAAATACGGCGGAACGGAGAAAAAATGATCATATTTCCCGCAATAGACCTTTTGGGCGGCAACTGCGTCAGACTTTACCGCGGAGACTATGGGACAGCCGACAAAGTCGCAAACGACCCCGTCGCGACGGCAATTAATTTCAAGAAAGCCGGCGCGCGTCATATACACATAGTAGACCTTGACGGAGCAAAAAACGGAGTAGCCTCCGCGCTTAACAGAAACGCGGCGTCCCGTATAATCAAAGAAACCGGTTTGTTCGCGGAGCTTGGCGGAGGACTCAGAAATCTTGAAGACCTTGACCGCGCATACGCCTGCGGAGTCTCGCGCATGATTCTCGGCTCAGCCGCGACAGACCTCAAATTCCTTGAGTCCGCGCTCGAAAAATACAACGACCGCATAGCCGTGGGAATTGACGCCAGGGACGGATATGTAGCCACCGCCGGCTGGATAAACAAAACTGATATTTATTATCTTGATTTCGCAAAGAAGGTCGTTGACATGGGCGTAAAGACAATTATATTTACCGATATCAGCCGCGACGGCACCCTTGAGGGTCCGAATACCGAGATGCTTGCAAAGCTTAAAGACGCGGCAGACTGCAATATAATAGCTTCGGGCGGCATTAAAAATATCGATCACATCAAAACCCTATCGGACATGAAGCTTTACGGGGCAATTTGCGGCAAATCCGTATATGCCGGGACTCTTGACCTCGCAGAGGCGATACAAATCTGTCAGGACTAAACAGTAAAAACGGTTTCAACCGGAACCAAAGCAAAAGAAAGGAATAAACATGCTTGCGAAAAGAATAATTCCCTGCCTTGACGTAAAAGACGGAAGAGTCGTAAAAGGGGTAAATTTTGTTGGTCTCAGAGACGCGGGAGATATTGTCGAGAACGCGAAATATTACAATGACTGCGGCGCGGACGAAGTCTGTTTTCTCGACATCACGGCAACGCATGAGGGCAGAAAGACATTCGCGCTTCAGGTCGAAAAGGCGGCGCGGGAGCTTTTTGTCCCTCTTACCGTAGGAGGCGGAATCTCTTCTGTGGAAGATTTTCGCACCATGCTGCTCGCGGGAGCCGACAAGGTATCGATAAATTCCGCGGCTGTAAAGAATCCGCGGCTTATTTCCGACGCGGCGGAAAAATTCGGTTCGCAGTGCGTCGTTGTAGCTATCGACGCGAAAAAAGTAGGTGTAGATCCAAACGGAAAAGGCATTTTTCACGTATTTGTGCACGGCGGAAGAATAGACACCGGAACAGACGCGGTAAAATGGGCAAAAGAAGCTCAGAAAAGAGGCGCGGGAGAAATTCTGCTTACCTCTATGGACGCGGACGGTACAAAGGACGGGTTTGACAATGACCTGACATCTCAGGTGGCAAACGAACTTACAATTCCCGTAATCGCCTCGGGCGGAGCGGGCAAACCCGAACACTTTTACGATACGTTCAAAGCGGGGGCGGACGCGGCGCTTGCCGCCACGCTTTTCCATTTCAGGCAGCTTGAAATAAAAGACCTAAAAAAATATCTGAAATCACGCGGTATAGAGGTGAGACTGTGAATAACGAATTTTCTTTTCTTTTCAAAAAATCAGAGCTCGTCCCGACTATAATTCAGGATGAAAACAACGGCGAGGTTTTGATGCTCGCGTATATGAATGAGGAATCCTTCGCCGAAACCCTTAATACCGGCAAATGTACCTTTTACAGCCGCTCACGTCAAAAACTATGGCTCAAAGGCGAAACGTCGGGTCATTTTATGCTTGTGCGTCATATATTTTATGACTGTGACTGCGATACCATACTCATCAAGGTGTTCCCTGCGGGTCCCGCCTGCCATACCGGCAATCGGAGCTGTTTTTTCCGGGAATATACTCCCGACGGACAGAATGACAAAAATATAATGTAAAATACCTAAAAATTATCGAAAGGAAAAAATATGAACTCAATTGAAAAACTGTACTCGGTAATACTTGACCGCAAGGAAAACCCTCAGGAAGGCTCCTACACCTGCTATCTTTTTGACAAAGGTTTGGATAAAATACTTAAAAAGGTGGGAGAGGAATCCGCGGAAACCATAATCGCCGCGAAAAACAACGACAACGAGCTGCTCTGCGGAGAAATATGCGACCTTATTTATCACTTGCTTGTCATGTGCGCCGAGAAAGGACTTGACGTAAATGACGTACTGCTTGAGCTTGACGAACGCTCCAAAAAAATCGGCAACCTCAAGCAAATGAAAACCGTTGACAGAAATACCTGAATTTTTAAATAACGTCGTATTCTCTGTTCAATAAATGCTGAATTCCGTAAGTCCCGTAATTTAATATTTTCAGTGGAGATTGTATCCCCAACCGAAAAGCAAGCGTCCCCCGTCCAATTAGGCGGGGGACATCTTAATTAGTATAAGCACAATCTGTCGAATTTATCAAAAATCCGCAATTCCCTGCGGGGATTTACCAAATATTTATTTACCGGAATAAAGATTACTTATATAACATTAAAGCTTCATATACAAAAGCGGGTACGGGTTGCCCTGTTCGTCCGTGTCGCTTCTCTTATACGTTTTAAAACCCATATGTTCGTAAAAGCCTACCGCGGATGTATTCTGTTCATTTACCGTTACCTCATCCGCGCCAAAATTTTCAATACCGTACCTGATTAGACTCTTGCCGAGGCCGTTGCCTCTCTGACCGGACAATACAAACAGCATTTCAATTCTCTTTTCCTCAACTCCCATAAACGCCACAGGACCTTCTTCATTTTTCGCAATTATCAGATGAGACACGCCCTCTACAGCTTGAGGGACATATTTTTTTATATTTTCTACTTCCTCGTTTTTCAAAAAAAGATGCGTCGCTCTTACCGAGTCTTCCCATACCTCAATCAGCCTGTCGGTCAGCGACGGCGTTCTGTCTTTTACTTCGGTTATAATCATATTTCTATGCTCTCATCCTTTGTATATATTCAATTTTTCAAACACTTCATCATCCAATTCCGGAAATTTTATCACGGACGCCGGTGGAACGTCATGCTCTCCGATGATTTTTTCCATCCATATCATATTGTACCACCGCCCGAATTTATAGCCGCATTTGTAAAACTCTCCGACCAGACGGTATCCCATATGCTCATGAAACCGCATACTGTTTTTATTCAAAAACTCGTCCTCCGTATCCGGATATCCTATACAGGCATTCAGATTAATGATATTTTGCGCCCTGCAGAGATTCTCCAACGCTGTATACAGTTTTCGTCCGTATCCCATTTTTCGTCTGTCCTCTTTTATATAAATCGTAGTCTCCGCACACCAATTATAGGCAGCCCGTTCGGCAAACGCGCCGGCATAAGCGTAACCCACAATCTCACGATTATCCTCAGCCACAATATACGGATATTTCAGAATCGTATTTTTTATCCGATCCCCGAATTCCGTAACACTCGGAACTTGAGTTTCAAAAGAAATCGCGGTTTTTTCCACGTAAGGAGCATATATATTCAAAATTTCACCTGCGTCATCGGTGCTCGCGGTTCTGATTTTAACACAATTTTGCCCGATATTATTCCGGTTTATCATTTCATCAGCCCTTCTGTCTCGCTTTTCACCAAAGCATACATATTCATATCCAGAATCCTGCCGTTTTTGACGGCGTTGTTGCGCAAAGTACCTTCAAATATAAAGCCCGCTTTCTCCAAGACGCGGCAAGACGCCGTATTATATGAAAACGGTTCGGCAAAAATCCGTATTATATCGGTTTTACCAAAAACATATTTACATATCTGCTTAACCGCGCTTGTGGCAAGGCCGTGTCCCCAAAAGTCTTCACCCAAATAATAACCCAATTCCGCCGTGCGAAAATGTATATTTTCCTGCCGGAATACTCCGATGCTGCCTATAATTTTATCTTCAACCGCGATGGCAAAGGCAAAGGTTTGGGTCTTATCAGCCGACAGCATAGAAGATATGAAAGCTTCGGCGTCACTCACGGTATACGGATACGGTATCCCGTCGCGTAAATTATTCAGAATTTTTTTATTGTTCAGAAGCCCGGACAAATCATACTTATCTTCAAGCCTCCACTCTCTCAATACGCAATCCATATGCTCTCCCCACGTCTGCGCGCTCAAAAAATTTTTACTTTTTTATTATAACCCGGCACAGGCATTTTGTCAATACAAATATCATTATACAAAAAAACAAATAATATATCGGAAAACTCTTGCATTTTTGCTTCTGACATTATATAATATCTGTAACAACAATTCGCGCCATTTAAAATCCACAAACAAACTCGAAAGGAAGAAAAATGAAACCTCTTAACCTGATTTATTCTCAAAGCGACGGCGTAACAAGGCACCTCGCGGACAATATCACAAAAAACTGGCTTATCGGTCTCAGACAGACAAATCCCGCCATACTTGACATGTTCGCGGACCGGGACAAACTCCCCTACCGCGACATGCTGCCCTGGTCCGGCGAATTTGCAGGCAAATACATAACCGGAGCATACTACATCTACAGACTCACCAAAAATGAAGACTTGCGCCGATACATTGAAACTTTTATCGACGAGCTTATTTCGCTTCAGGACAGCGACGGATATCTGGGATGCTTCAGCAAAAACTGCCGTCTTACCGGAGCGTATTCCTCCTCTCCGGAGAGAACGGGCGACACTTGGGACTCATGGTCTCACTATCACATAATGTACGGTTTACTGATGTGGTACGGCGTTGAAAAAAATCAGTCCTATCTTGACACGGCGGAAAAAATCGCTGAGCTTTTTATCGCCACTTTCTACGGCGACAATCAAAAAAGAATTGTGGATATAGGCTACTCGGAAATGAATCTCGCGCCTATTCATTCATTCGCCATGCTTTACAACCTTACGGGAAAGAAAAAATATCTTGACTTCGCGCTCAAAATAGAAGAAGATATATCCGACGAGCGCGCGGGAAATTATATAAATCACTCGCAAAACGGTCTTGAATATTACCAGTGTCCAAAGCCCAGATGGGAAAGTATGCATATAATCATGGGTATTGCCGAGTTGTACCGCGCCACTCAAAAGGAATATTACAGAGACGTCGCAGTGCAGATTTATTCCTCGATTCAGAAAACCGACGTGCACAACACGGGGGCTTTTTCCACAAACGAGGCGGCGATAGGAAATCCGTTCGGTTCGGGAAGCATCGAAAGCTGCTGCGTAATCGCGTATAACGCGCTTGCCGTGGAAATTTTCAAACTGACGCATGACCCCTCGGTAATCGATTTTCTTGAAATCTCCCACTACAACGCCTGCATGGGAATGTGGTCGCCCTCCGGAAGATGGTCTACATACGACACCCCGATGAACGGAGACCGCAGAGCCAACTATCATCACATAGTTTTTCAAAGCCGCCCCGGTTCACCGGAGCTCAACTGCTGTTCGGTCAACGCCGCAAGAAGCGTCGGCAACATCAGCGAATGGATGTTTACATATGATAACGACACACTTTATATAAACGCATTTGAACAAGGCAGCTACACCGACGACAAAGGCGTAAAGATAGATATATCCGGAAGCTACCCTGCCCCCGGTGAAATCCGTATCTCCGTAAAAAATTATAAAGGCAAGCTTGCGCTGAGAATTCCCGCGTGGTCGAAAAACACTGAAATTTCAGTCAACGGAGCCGTATGTAATCCCGACTCCGGAAAGTATTTTCTGACAGAAATCGATGATGATACAGACTTTACCGTCAATTTTGATTTTTCGGTCAGATACCTTACAGGACACGGAGAACAGGAAGGACTTTTCAGCATTTACCGAGGTCCCGTACTTTACGGAGTAGATGTGACGGGCATTGAAAATCAAAACATCAATGAACTCTCCCCTGTTTCCAAAAAGCGCATAAGCGAAACACCCGTCAAAAAATCCGGCGATATGCTTACCGTTCCGATAGACGAAAATCTCACCCTGAGGGATTTTTATCACCTCGGCCAAACCGGGTGTATCTACAGAACCTGGCTGCCTCTTGCGGATTAAAAATACGGCAAGGCGGCAAAAATTTAATGCAAAAGCACAATTTATGGGGCTTTCCGTATGAAAGCCCCAATACATTTATCTCGCAACTTTTTAAACGACATTCCGTACAAATTCACTTGTCAATATTTCCACCGTCACTGTACCCTGAAATTAATGCAAAATTGGTTTGTCTGACGGAAAGCTATTGACAACATACCAATATACTGATATGCAGAAAATCCGATGAACTATCGGATTTCAATGTATATAAGTAAAGCAATTGATGTACTCATTGATCGAATATGTGTTCTGTATTTTGCAAACCGTTCAAATCAAACAAGTATACATTTGAAGAGCAGATTCGGTCACCGTTACCGAGTTCCTCTTTCTTTACGGAATCGGATATTTTGAACGGAAGCTTATCAAAAAGTAAAATGTTTGTTCCATTGTGCCCCATATCGTATTGTCTCCATTTTATTTTTTGTTTTCCCACTGATTTTGTTTCCACCGCTTTGGATATAGTAGCTCCGTGCGCTTTTATATTATTGAATACGACGCGATTAGATCTATAAAATTCTATATTATTGATATCTTTAAAAAAATAATGCTGATATTTTTTCTTTTTAACGAGGAAAACAATATTCAGTTCTTTCTTTTCACTTTGAAAAATTATATTATATCGACCATGCAGCATAGCCCCGAAGGGAAAGAAAAAAAATTTAACACATTTAAAACCTTTTTGATTCAGAATTCTTTTCGCCTTGACCATAAGAAACATATATTTAAAAATTCCAATCATAAATATTCCAAATACAAAGAATAAAATTACGAATAGCAATGGAATATTTCTGATTTGTGTACTACCCGGTAGCGGTAAAAAAAGCATACCACCGATAAAAACTAATATCAGACAGACAATATATTTCATTTTTTACCCCCCAATAACAAAAATAAGGTAAGGCGCATATTCATAATCTGCATAATAGAAAGGCAACTTCTTCAAAAATGCTTTCATTTGTTTCTTTTATCAGTCGGAAAGCCAGAAATCTTTATACCTTGCAAGCATTTCCCTTACATCTCTGAAAAACTGACCGCTGTATTCATCAAGGTCAGAACTGACCCCTACCGCGTCTATACCTAAACTTTTAGCAATATATAAAGCTCGGTAAAGATGGTATTCCTGCGAAACTATTATGATTTTGTCGGCGCCGAATATCTCTTTGGCGCGACTTACGCTTTCATATGTCGAATACCCCTCAGGATCGGTTACAATGCTCTTAGAATCAACTCCCAAAGACTCCGCATAATTTTTCATAGACTGCGGTTCATCGTAGCTATCGTCTTTTCTGTCCCCGGACATAATAATCATAGGAGCTTTACCCTCAAAGTAAAGCTCACATCCCCGCGCTATCCTGTCCCGGAGCATCGGACTCGGCGTTCCGTCCTCGGATATTCCCGCGCCCAAGACCAGAATACAGTCATACTGACCGCTGCTTATATCTATATCGTCAGGCGTAAAAATCAATTCTCCCATCGAGTCTTCAATTGCCGCGCTGACAATAATTACGGAAAGTCCGAACAACAGCAAGGCAGAAATCATAACAACCGCCCAACCGAGTATGGATTTATTGTGTTCAGCTCTGTTCTTAATCATTCCGCCTCACTTTCAAAAGCAACATTATTCGCTTTTATTCTGACATTTTTTAATGATGGCGTCCGCCGCGTCTTCAAGATAATCGGTCTTTACAGTCTCTATCCAGCCCTTGTCAACATAAGAGGCAACCTCCGTGTCAATGGGAAGTCTTGCCAACAGGTCGTATCCGAAGGATTTTGCTATCTCGTCGATATGGCTCTCGCCGAATATCTTTATTTCCTTTCCGCAGTCGGGACATTTTACATAACTCATGTTTTCTATTATGCCAAGCACCGGAACCTTCATCATATCCGCCATATTCGCCGCCTTTTTAACTATCATCGCGACAAGCTCCTGCGGACTTGAAACTATAATAACCCCGTCAAGCGGAATGCTCTGAAATACCGTCAGAGGCACATCGCCGGTTCCGGGAGGGCAATCGACAAACAGATAATCCACACCGTCCCAAACAGTATCTTTCCAGAACTGACGTACAGTATTGGAAATAATAGACCCTCTCCAGATTACCGGACTGCTCTCGTCGTCAAGCATCAGGTTTACGGACATCACGCCAATACCGGTAGCCGTCACGGGAGGTATCATAGACCCTTCGCCGTCGCCCTCAACCGGTTCACGCAAACCGAACGCTTTCGGTATCGACGGACCGGTTATATCCGCGTCAAGTATACCTACACGGTATCCCTTTCTTGACAATTGCACCGCCAGCATCGAGGTCACAAGCGATTTTCCCACACCGCCTTTTCCGCTGACCACGGCAATTATATGCCCCACCGAGCTCTTCGGATTGGGCGCGTCATATGTCACTCCGCCCTGTCTTGACGAGCAATCGGCAGAACAGCTTGAACAATCATGATTACATTCTTCCGACATTTTTTACTTCCTTTCCCAAAGCAGTTATTACACTTAGCTTATGCTTTTTTGATTTTTCCGGATTTTGCTTTTAATATTATACACTACTTTCCCCGAAAATGCAACATATTTTCTCACTTTATAATTTAATATCCCAAGAAAAAAAGATTAAATCTTTTTTAATTTTACAACTTCGGCTTGTGTTTCGGAGTATTTTCAGAATAAAAAACCGCTTACGAAATTATTTTGTACTTATTTTACAAAAGAATACGTAATGTTGAATTAAAAATTCATACTGTTTTTTTTCAAAAATTTTCAGGCTTATACTTGAAAATACAAACAAAATGGGTTATACTGTTATCAGTGAAAAATGAAAAAATCAAGAAAGGAAATACTGAATGGAAAAACATATTTTAAAAAAATCTTCCGTATTTGAAGGCGTTAAAGGTCCCGTTCTGACGGTTGTTATGGACGGAATAGGACTGGCTCCCGACTCGATCTCCAACGCCGTATCCTCGGCATACACTCCTAACCTTGACATGCTTATGGCAAATTACCCGATGGTAAAGCTGAAAGCGCACGGAACCGCGGTAGGTCTTCCCTCGGACGACGATATGGGAAACAGCGAGGTCGGACACAACGCTCTCGGCGCAGGTCAGGTTTTCGCTCAGGGAGCGAAGCTGGTCTCGCAGTCTATCGAAAGCGGTAAAATGTTCGCCAACAACACCTGGAAAGAAATTATCGCCAATGTGAAAGACAATAAATCCACCCTGCACTTTATAGGACTTTTTTCCGACGGCAATGTTCATTCAAATATTGAACACCTGAGAGCCATGATAGTACACGCGAAAAGTGAAGGCGTAGGTCGCATAAGAATACACATTCTCATCGACGGACGGGACGTGGGAGAGACCTCGGCGCTTGAATATATAAATCCTTTTGAGGAGTTTATCGCTTCCCTGCGCGACGATAACTGCGATATAAAAATCGCGAGCGGCGGCGGAAGAATGAAGATAACCATGGACAGATACGAGGCAAACTGGGCTATGGTTGAGCTTGGCTGGCAGACACACGTGCTCGGCATCGGCAGACAGTTTTCCTGTGCGGCGGACGCCGTAAAGGCTTACAGAGACGAATATCACGTCATCGACCAGGACCTCCCGCCTTTTGTCATTGCCGAAGACGGAAAGCCGGTAGGAACCATTGAAGACGGCGACAGCGTTATCTTTTACAACTTCAGAGGCGACCGCTCGATTGAAATTTCGAGAGCTTTTGACACTCCGGAGGGCGAGTTCGACAAGTTCGACAGAGTGCGCTATCCCAAGGTCGTATACGCGGGAATGCTCGAATACGACGGAGATTTGCATATTCCTCACAAATATCTCGTATCCCCGCCCGAAATAACCGAAACTATGGGCGAATACCTCGCGAACACCGGGGTAACGCAGTACGCCATCTCCGAAACGCAGAAATACGGTCATGTGACATATTTCTGGAACGGAAACAAGTCGGGAAAATTCTCAGAGGAGCTTGAGACATATGTGGAGGTTCCGTCCGACGTCGTGCCCTTTGAACAGCGCCCGTGGATGAAGTGCGCCGAGATAACCGACAAGCTCATCGAAGCACTTGAGTCGGGCAAATACACTTACCTGCGCGTCAATTTCCCGAACGGGGACATGGTAGGTCACACCGGAAATCTGGCGGCTACACGCTGCTCCGTGGAAGCGCTTGACCTTCAGCTTGGAAGAATTCTTCCGGTAATCGACAAGTGCGGCGGAGTGGCGGTGATTACGGCTGACCACGGAAACGCCGACGAAATGTTTGAGACCGACAAAAAAACCGGCGCTCCCAAGGTAGGTAAGGACGGCAAAATGAAAGCCAAGACAAGCCATACCCTGAACCCCGTGCCCTGTATTATATACGACAACACCTCCGCGCGTGAGCATTATACCGTGAAAGAGGACAAGGGACAGTTCGGGCTTTCGGACGTCGCGGCGACTATGGTCAACCTCATGGGATACGAAAAACCCGAAAAGTGGGACGAATCCATTATTGAGCTGAAATAAAACCGAATTTAAAACAGATTTGTAAACAAAATCGCCCCAAGGACCGTTTTCGGACGCCTTGGGGCTGTAATTTTATATTTACTTTTATACGAATACCAACCGCAGTTAATAATACCCGAGGTATTTGTTTACAATAGTTCTGACATCATCGTTTGCCACGATATCCGTTGACCCTCCTTCAATGTTGGTTATGATGCCATTGTCGTATGTACTCCATGTACCGGTGTCAAATGAGTCATAATTCTCTCTCGGATGTTGACCCCACCACTCTTCATACTTGTAGTCATAATATGTCGCCAATGCCTCCCCCGTAAACATTCCGCCGTTCCCAGCGTCTTCCTGATTTACTATTTGTTCCCAACCTTCACCATTATTAATAAAGATGGCAGCTCTGACATTGACATTTTCAGTCACCCCCATAATAGAGGGTTCCTTAGACGTTATCTCTGAGGTGGCTGCAAAATACAATGTCATAACATCTACACCCTGTGGCATATCATCCTTGTTTTCTCTCTTGATAAGGACAGTAGTATCATCGGTAAGAAGGCTCTCGCCATTGACATCAAACAATTCATTTACTATTTTATTCACTTCATCGGCATTGTTTCCGGTATTCTGAATATATGACGTGTCTCCACGCTGACCTTCACCGCCTACTGTCGTCTCATCGTTTAAAATATCTTCAAGCTCCTTAAAGCTATCCTCATTATTCAGTATATCCTCAAACTGATCCGCCGGATTATCAATATAGCTATCTCCCGTTACAAAGTCAAATACTATGCCCTCTCCGTTCGCGCTGCCGGTAATATTTAACGTAATCGTCGCTTCCAATGTGCCACTTATGGCGATTTCAGCTCCCCTTGAAATACTCATAGGGTAAGTGCTGAAAATTGAGGAATCAATCACGCTTATCCCGTTATACCTATGTACCTCGGCAGTATTATTGAAAAATGTAATATTGACTGTCACTTGACCGCTTCCGGTAACAAACAGGCTTGTTCCCGAATATGTCACCGTAGCGTTTCCCCCAACAACCTCCGCGCCGGAAATAAACACTGCTTCCGGAGGCGTCACGGTCGCGTTTCCCGAAATCTGCAAGGTATCGGAAATCGCGGCGTAACCTATACATGTGAAGACAAAAATAAAGCAGAGCAATATACAGGTTACAACAATCACAAATCTTTTCATTTTATCTTCACACCTCCTTTCACTCAAAGAAAACAACCTGAATTAAGTTATCAACGAGATTTCAGCAGAACATACTCAACAGATTTCTCTTGACAACTCCGGCTATTTTCTTAAGCGGATGTTCCAAGCTGTCGGGGTCTACCTTATAATTTCCCTGCGCGACTGTCGCCTTGCGCACTATTTCTCTTTTTCTGAACTTATCAAACGACGGCGCCAGCACCTCGTCGCCTTTATCAAGTTTTTCCCCATTAGGGTCGTATCTGTATGTCCTGCCGTCACCCTCAGGCCACGAGATGTCAATAGCGTCAACCATATTCTCGGCTTCCTGCGCCTCTTCTTTTGTCGGCTCGGGTTCGGGAATCGGTTCAGGTTCAATTATCGGTTCGGGTTCCGGTTCAGGTATAGGCTCGGGTTCCGGTTCGGGTTCAGGCTCAGGTATAGGTTCAGGCTCAGGCTCGGGAGTAACAACTTCCAAAACAGGCTCGGAATCTATAGGGTCTTCCGGAGGAGCCGGCGGAAAATCAACCTTAATCTCAAAGAGATAAAGTATTTTCGCGCACGAAGCAATAAAAAACTGCGTGCAGGTTCTGTCTTCATTTTCATACATGAGCACCGGGGTCTGAATGGTATCCCTTATCTCAAGCATTTCCGGGAACGTATCCACGTAAAGTATCTGATACCCTTCCATATCAAAGGGATTATTGATTTTCTGTATATAAGATTTATAGCTCGCGACAAGCTTCTGAACTTTTCTGGAATAATCCAGATGCTCGTCTCTGGTAAGTACGATAAACAAAACCGTAAAGACAATCATCAGTCCGCACAGAACGCCGAACACGATTGCGAGAACTTTCAGTACTATTTTAGCGATTCCATCAAGCGCGAGCACTTGAGAAGAAGCCGGAACCGACGCCGATACCTGCGGAGTAACTGTGGTCTGAGCCAATGGTATCGAAAGCTCTATGACATACTGTCCCTCTTTATCGTTCGCGAATGTCTCGCTCTCTCCCACAACATCCACATACATACTTACACGCAAAGTGTTTGTTGTGTTGTTAAGCTCGTATACCTCAAGAAAGTTTTTGGCGATATCATTGTACATGTTGTAATCTATGTACACATTATCCTCGATTGAAAGGTCTCTGTCGCCTGAAGTCGCAGAGGTTTCGGGAACAAGCTCATATACCGGGTTATAGATAACCATGCCCGAATTGCGATCTTTAATCTCAAGCACCGCTTCAACATTATACGAATACTTATATGTAACGTCTTTCGCGTCCATATTCAGGTCGTATCTGAAATCCGCGGTCATGCTCTCAATCAGCTCCGCCACATAGGCGTGGTTACCGTTGAGATACTCCTCGCTGTAAAACTCATTGTCGGCAAGGTAAGCCTTATATACGACGCTTCCCTGTTCTTTGAAAGAAACATATGTCTTTCTGTCGAGTATCCCAAAGACAACGGAAGTAACCACCGTTAAAAATGCCAGCGCCAGAGCAATTACCGAGAACAAAAAAATCAGTTTTTTACGGCTTTTCTGATATTCGTCGCGCTGTAGTTTTTCTTTTTCTGACATAACGCCCCCTCCTTGTACATTTAAAAATTCTATGTAAACAACGATCGGATCCAAATTGTCGGAAGTCCGATATACTTTATATTCAGGGTTAATGTGCCGACTATGTCGTCGGACGTGATATATCCGGGGTCGGCGCTGTCGTTGGCGTCGCCCTTTGTATAATAACGTATTTCACCGTTTATGTTCTCCACATCAATAATACGGTGGATTATTTCGGTTCCGTCCCGGTTGAAGACAATTATCCGTCCTTCTTCAAGAACCTGACCGTCGTATTGCTCGAAAACAATTCCGTCGCCCTTCTCTATCTCCCCCGACATACTCTCGGAACCTACCACAATAAGTCCGTATTGAAACTGACGGGATATAAGCATGACGCAGGCAAACGTCAACACAAACGACACGCATACCGCGGCAATGCCTATGCGGTTTCTTACTCTTGACACGACGGATTTCTTTTTTCTGTAAAGCTCATAAATGCACAGACAGATTATCAGCGGCAAAATAATCTTCGCGAAGGAAAGCATCATGTCCGGCATTTTGGGCAATATGGGAATTACATATCTGTAGAGCGAAATCACGGTCTTGTAAACGATATTCGGAAGCGCGCCGTACCGCCCCGACAGATAGTGATACAGGATGTTGGACGTAAGCGCGGGGAAAAGTATCATTCCGAAAAAATCCGCGAAATCGTCGTACCTGTCAAATATTATGCCTCCCGACAGCATAGCGCAGTCGAGGATAACGAACGAGAAATATGTAAATATGAATACAAATCTGCTTTGCTGAGCAAGCAGTGTTTTTCTGACAATCTCCGAAGAAGCTATTATTACCGCGTAGGGCAAAATGTATTTCCAAAGGTACAGGGTAACAATGGGGTTTTTGACAAACCCGAATTTAATCCCCGTCATATATCCGAGCATGACGACAAACACCGACAGCACGGACATCACAAGCAGTATCTGACGTTTTTCAAGCCTTAGAATACCGCGTTTTTTAATAAACAACAGGGTAAGCGCCGCGAAAAGCACGCACAACGCCGCCAGAATGATGTTCTTTGAGGTATCATCCGGAATCAGGTAAACAAGGAGGATAAAACACGGAAAAGCTACAGTTACGGCGTATGTAATTATCTTGTCGATACTCATTTTATCCTCCTTGTGGCTAATTACTTATTGCAGTGCAAAATGGCATTTATTATTGTGTTCCACCTGCGGTTGCGGTAAATGAAATCGTAGACGCACTCATTGTAACAGTCTCTGTAGGAGTTGCATTAAGTGTAACGGTTACTGTAAATGTCAATGTAGCGCCACCACCTTCTAACTCTTTTGCCTCTTCACCCCAATCTGTTGTAATATCAAAATAATCCTCAGGGTCTGTTATTGTAGGTTTGGGTATAGAGACAGGAAGGTCGCCATCATTTATTATTGTAAAAGTAAATGTGGCACTATCATCTTTGCCTTGAAGTGAATTAACTGTAAATGTTGCCGTGTCATTGTCATTGTCATTGTCGTCAGATATTGATGCTGTATCGGTCGCATTTGTTGCTTGCGCATTAGAAAAATATACATCCGCATCAAGAGCAACCTCAGCAGATTCAGCTTCAACCGATCCATTACCTTTAACACTAAGAGTGTCCTGAAGTTCCGCATAACCAATTCCCATACAGAGCGTAGTGACCAACAGGAACGAAATGAGAATAATTCTTCTGTTTTTCATGTTTTTTCCTTTCTTTCTTTAAAAATTTTTATATAGAATCGGTATGACTACCGAAATCCTATCAAACGGAATTATTGTCGAATTAAGTATAATTTTGATTTATCGGATATTACATAACGAGAATTATGTTGTGAAATTGATTTTCAATATAAATAAATGCCCGATGCAAGTACACCGAGACGATAACAACATAACGAGAATTATGTTATAAAATATGTAAACAATCCGTCAAATCGGTAATATAATTTAAATGATGCTCATATAAAATAAGCGTGACGAAAAAACCTTTCATGTTTTTTTTGAAAAATCAATCGAAAGGTCTTTTCATTATACAAAAAAAATTTTAAAATTTTTTCCAAATATGTTGACTTTTTTACATTTATGTAGTATACTATACACATCTATAGTTTAAATGCAACATAATTCTCGTTATGTTATTCCCGACATTTCCGTACCGGGGAATTTTTTTATATTATAAGTTTCATATTTTCCATTTTGCGCTTATGTTCGGCTCCGGTTGTAACTATATAAATACGTGTGGTGTTGATGCTTGAATGACCGAGAATATCCGCAAGTTTGGCTATGTCTTTTTCAATGCTGTAAAATGTTCTCGCGAACAAGTGCCGCAGATTATGCGGAAACACCTTACTCGGACAAACCTTTGCCGTCTCGCACAGGTCTTTCATCTGCCGCCATATATTAATTCTGCTGACGGGTTTACCGCTTCTCGTAATAAACACCGCGCCCGATTTGATATTGTGCTCCTTCGCGTACCGGAGCAGTTTTTTCTTTAGCTCGGGTACTATAAAAATACGGCGGCTTTTGCATTTGCAATTGACTACCGTCTCTCCTTTATACAATGCCTCCACGGTTATATGCTCTAATTCGCTCACCCGGATACCTGTACCGCAAATAGTCTGAATAATAAGACCCAGTCTTTGATTGTTTTTTTCTTTTGCAGATTCAATCAAACGAATATATTCGGCTTTTGTCAGTTCCTTATCCTCAGAGCAATATGCCTGTCTCTGCACTCTGAATTGCCTTACGCATAAACTATGCCAGCCGCAGAAACGTAAAAAAGAATTAAGCGCGGCAATCATGGAATTTGCGCTCGTTACGGCGTAAGAATTTCCAAGCTCACTTTTATAATTCAATACTAATTGTTTGTCAATCGCGCCGTCACCGATAAAACTCACAAAATATCGCACATCGCGAATATATTTTTCAATTGTCGCTTTGCTTTTCTCCTCATTTTTTAAAAATTTCTCAAAGCTTTTGATTTTATTTATACTGATTTTTCTTTCCATATTAACGTCCTCTTTATTTTGGAATTTGTATTTATTATTTAACCAAATCTCTGAATATTTTAAAGTTGATATCCAAAAAAGGGATTGAGTCGGTTTACTTAAACAACGCATACAAAGATAAGGCAAATTTTTATATAAACAAAAAAGGCTTGCAACAAGGTAAAACCTTGTAAACAAGCCAATTTATTGATAAAATAATTATCTCTTTGAGAACTGGGGAGCACGGCGGGCAGCCTTGAGTCCGTATTTCTTTCTTTCTTTCATACGAGGGTCTCTGGTCAAAAATCCTGCCTGCTTGAGCGCCGGACGATAAGTCTCATCCGCCAGAACAAGAGCGCGCGCTATTCCGTGGCGGATAGCGCCTGCCTGACCGGAAATGCCTCCGCCGTTTACATTAACAACTATATCAAACTTTCCGGTCGTGCCTGTAACACCGAAAGGCTGATTAATTATAAGCTTCAGTGTTTCAAGGCCGAAGTACTCGTCAATATCCTTTCCGTTTACGGTAATTGAACCTGTTCCGGGATAAACTCTTACACGGGCAACAGACTTTTTTCTTCTTCCCGTTCCGTAAAAATAGGGTTTAGCACTTGTATACATCAGTTTACATCCGTCCTTTCATCAAATTAAAACTCGTAAGCTTCGGGCTTCTGCGCCTGATGCTTATGAGAGTCGCCGGCGTAAACCTTAAGTCTGGTTGCAGCGGCACGGCCGAGTGAATTTTTGGGGAGCATTCCCTTTACTGCTGTCTCCATGGCAAATTCCGGCTTGGTACTCATAAGTGTCTTATACTGAACACTCTTAAGTCCGCCGATATATCCGGAGTGTCTCTGGTAATATTTCTGCTCAAGCTTCTTTCCCGTAAGGACTGCTTTATCCGCATTGATTATTATTACAAAATTTCCGCAGTCGACATGCGGCGTGAATTCGGGAGCGTTTTTTCCGCGAAGAAGGTTTGCAGCCGCGACAGCAGTTTTACCCATGGGCTTTCCCGCCGCGTCGATAACATACCATTTGCGGACAACTGCTTCCTTTTTCTGCATAAATGTAGACATTTTAGTTATCCTCCAACTTTATTAGGCATACTTTTATTTTTCATACCCGTGTATTATACCACATACAGAAAATTTTGTCAATACCTTTTTTCAAGTTTTTTCGGATTTTTTAATTTACATGCCCAATAACTCCTGTTTTCTCTCTTTTTTAAGCTTTTTGACCTCTTTTGCTGTACCTCGCAAAACGATTATTCAAACTTAAGTATATCCGCAATCTTTGCCTTTGACGCCCAGACTGCCGGTATAAGTCCGAATACTATTCCCTCGGCAGCCCCGGCAAACAACGGGAGCAAAACCGTGCCCGGTTTGACATTAATATCAAACAATACACTAAATACATCCTGTATATATCCCGAAATCAGATATCCCGCTAAAATGCTGACAATAACGGCGAAAACCGAGGCAACAACCGAAACCATAAGATTTTCAAGTATTATCTGACATATGATCTGCGAGCTGCCCGCCCCGTATGTCTTCCTTATTCCTATTTCGGTAAACCGCTCTTTTGTATTGAATATAACTACCGCGACATTGCAAATACCGGAAATAGCTATCAGTGAGATTACAGCGGCATTGAGAAAGAGCTTAAGCGGAGCAAGCTCGCCGTCCAACTGCTCGGTCAAAATACGCCGTGTGCTTACCTCTGTGTTTACCGCATAAGTATTCATCAAATATTCTGAATACTCGTTTCTGAATATGTCGGCGAAATTATCCGCGTCTTTTTCATTTTCAAAAACATAAACATATGAATAGTCCATGGCTCTTGAACTGCCCAAGCGATAAGCGGCTTCGCCTGCATTATAAGGCACCGAGGCAAACGAGGTAAATGAATTTATCACGATATCCCCTACATATTTGCCCTCGCCGTAATAATCGGATTTGAAATCCATTATATTCTGCTCGGTCTTTAAATTGTTTTTATATACGCCGATTACCGTAAAAGGATTTTTATCCGTAAAATACTTTCCGGTATCGGGGTCCGGGGTTTCAAGTCCCAAAACCTCATGATTTCCCAAATCAACAGTCTGCCCTATAGGGTCATCCTCTCCGAAAAGCATAAACGCCGAAGCCTCATCTATAATAATGACCGGGGCGCCTGATTTTATCTCATCCTCACTGAACCCCCTTCCCTTTATTATTTCCGCCTCTATCACTATATTTTCAAAATTATCATTCTGTACAAAAACAATATTCTCATCATCGGTGAAACACACATCAAGACTTACGTTTACACTTTTCGACGGGTTCACAGCCAGACGGTCGACAAATATTCCCCGGTTTTCAGATACGGAGTATCCGGCTCTGACTACTTGACAGCTTTTTTCAAAAGGCTCGACAAACAGCATATTTTCTTTATCAATATCATTAAGTTCCTCGCTGACATACACCTCTACGACATTTGAGGGAACCTGCATTATGTCCGCCATCTTGGAATCATAATACGAGCTTATCAGGAGATTTCCCAATGAAAGCAAAAAAATTCCGGCAAAAACTCCCGCGAAGATCAAAACAAGACGTATTTTTGATGCCGTCATCAGCGTCAAAAGCTGCTTTAAATATAAAAAACGCTTATTCATTTATTGCCTCCAGCCTTCCGTCAGACAACATATACATACTTGGGGCGTCGGAAAACAAATCTTTATTGTGCGTGACTATTATTACCGATTTGCCGAGCTCGGTCTGTCTGACAAGAGACTTTTTTATCAATGACCCGTTCTCACGGTCAAGGTTCCCCGTAGGTTCATCGGCAATTATTAAGTCAGGGTCCTTTATTAAAGCTCTTGCCACCGCGACTCTCTGCTTCTCGCCCCCGGAAAGCAGGGCGGTTTTTTTATTTCTGTAATCGTACAGACCATATTCCTCAAGACAGGAATTCATTTTATCTATAGTGCTTTTTTCAATTTTTTTCTTGTCGGAATACAATAAGGGCATCAATATATTGTCGCTTACCGAAAGGCTCTCTATAAGATAATAAGACTGAAATATGAATCCTATTTTGCCGCCCCTCAGACGCGAATAACTTTTACGCTTTACGTCAATTGACTCTCCTTCAAACATATAAATTCCCGCGTCAAAAGTATCAAGCAATCCTATTATGTTCATTAGCGTGCTCTTACCCGACCCGGATTTTCCGGTAATGACCGCGAGTTCTCCTCTTTCGATACTGAAGTCAAGCCGGTCAAGCACATATTTTTTGCCGTCGTAAGTTTTGCGGATATCTTTTAAAGATATTATCTTTTCACTCATATCTGTTCCGTTCTGTCAGCAAAAGCACAATCAAAAATTATGTTATGCATTATGCAGACTAAAAAATCAATTCTGACTCTTAAACTTCAATCAAGTACATGGACAATTCATTCAAATATTTTCTCTATATCGTCTCTGAATTTGTCCTCTGAAAGCCGGTATATCTCGGTTCCCTCATCAATACCGGAAATCTCAACATAATCCGTATAAACACCGTTATTGTAAACCTGAAATTCCGACAATACCGCTATCTGATAGAACTTATACTCTTCGCCCTCAAGGATATAAACGCCGCTCTTGCCCGCGGATTCATACAAATAGTCTTTTTCTATTGCAAGTATGTTTTCTCTCATACCGATTTTCAGTTCAACCCTGACATTTTCGCCGGGCAGAAGACCGTAAGGCGCCTTGAAGCGCACATTTAATTTTCCGTCTTCGGACATAACATAACCTATCGATATTATTTCGGTATCATATCCCCCGGATGACCTTCCCGGCACTGATGAAAAAACCGTCATGCCGGAACAAAACCTCAACATATCGACAGTGCCGTATTCAACCGGGACGTCAATATACAGCTTATTTACATCAAGATATGTAACAATCACACCTTCCGTACTCTCCTCTGCTCCCACAAATATACCGTCGTACCCGAACAACACTTTATTTGCGGAATAGCTGTTCAATACGGAGTCAGGTTTCAACAGCTGCAACGGCTCTGCCGTCACTTCATCTATATCTATACCTTTGTATATTTCTCTCTTTTCATAGACTTCGGGATTCTCGTCGGATATTCTCGCTTGATATACAACCGTGTTCGGAATGTTTTGTCTTGTTAGAACCGTTTTGCCAATAATTCCGCTTTCGGTCTCGGTTTCCTGCGAATTGGGATTTTCTTGTTTCTTGCACCCTGTGAGCGCCAGAACCGCCAAAGCCGCAAGCATTACAAATACTATAAACACACGTCTTTTCAAATTACATTCCTCCTCAATCTACCTGTAATCTTCTCCCAGTATATCGTCCGCCAATATTTCAGGGTCGTATGTATCATGATAGTACAATGTTCCCCCGTAACTTTCATATTTTTCTCCCTCATATTCATAAACACTGTACATATCTATCCATGCTCTTATTGGTTGCTTCGCCGGATCATCATACTTATAACTTATTTCATATGTCGCTTCGTATGTGTCACCGGCTTTTACTTTCAGCGGAAATATATCTTCTGCTTTTCCGAGATACACCGTTACATCACTTTGCATACCGTTTTCATGCGTTATTATGTCTGTTTTATATACTTCTTTTATCTTCAATTCAAAGTAATCATATACACATAATCCATATAATACTACATCGTCATGAGCATCAAAAATAAAACGTTTATCAGGTTTTTGAGTAGGGTCATAATTAATTATGGTAGAAACCGGAGTTAATAATTCTCCTTGTTTTAATTTTACCGGTTCATTAATAGCATCCACTTGCCGTTCTATATTGTACTCCTTGCCGTTAATCCGCATAACGATACCTTCAATTATTATATCCTTGCCCTCAAGTTCGGGATATCTTAGATACGGATTTATTTCCTCGGTATTATATGTAGAGAATGCCATGTCATATAAATACCCATATTCACCGCGCTTTTCATAGCCCTCTATAGGATAAACCTCCGATTTGAATTCAATCATATCGACGTTCTGACCATATACATTAAGTAATTCATAATCCGTTATCTCTTCCTTTGAAAAAACAAAGTTGAAACATCCTATATACATGTTTGAATTTTTTATAACCATTTGTCTATCATAACAATATTTCGGAAAAGAAAAAACAAATTTTTCGTCATCTGATACCACTCCACACCCGGTAATTTGCTGAGGCTCTCCTTTTTGTGTATCTGTCTCCTCGCTGGGTTCTTTACTCTTGTTCGTTATTAATATAACGCTTACTATGGCAGCAGCCACCAATATAACCGCTATTGATATTACCAATATAATTATATACTTTCTTTTCATATTCACCGCTGCCCCTCTTTTTTATTCCGTTTGTTTTGCGTCTTATTTACCTGTAATCTTCTCCCAGTATATCGTCAGCTAATATTTCGGGGTCATATATATCATGATAAAAAAGTATACCGGCAGAACTTTGATATTTTTTCCCGTCATATTCATAAACACTGTAAGTATCAACCCATGCTCTTATCGGCTGCTTCTCCGGATCATCGTACTTATAACTTATTTCATACTTTACTTCGTAAGTCTCTCCCGCTTTGACCTGCAACGGGAAAATATCTTCCGCCATACCGAGATATAATGTAACATCGCTTTGCATACCGTTTTCATGTGTTATCAGATCCAACTTATATACTTCTTTCAATTTTATGTTAAAATAATCATATATTCCGATTTCATGCAGCAATAGATCCTCTCCGGAATGCATTATAAAGCCGTGTTTGCCTCTCTCCGGGTCATTCGGATCATAATCAATATGAGCAATAATAGCAGATTGTATTTCGCCTTCTTGCAATATTACATTTCTGAATTCGGCGTCTACCTCCCGTTTTATATTGTACTCCTTGCCGTTAATTCTGATTATGATTCCCTCAATTATTATATCCTTACCGATTAGTTCCGGATATCTCTTATACGGATTCATCTCCTCTGTATTAAATGTAGAGAATGCCATATCATATAAATACCCGTATTCACCACGCTTCTCATAACCGTCTACTAAATATAATCCCGACTCAAACTCTATCATATCGACATTCTGACCGTACACATCAAGCAATTCATAATCCGTTATCTCTTCCTTGGAAAAAACAAAGTTGTAGCATCCGACATACATATTAGATCTTGTCAAAATCCATTGTTTATCATAACAATATTTAGGAAATGAAAAGACATATTTGCCGTCATCTGATACCACTCCGCATCCGGTTATCGGTGGCGGTTCACCTTGCTGTGTCCCCGTATTTGTTTCTTCACCGGGCTCTTTACTCCTGTTCATAATTAATATAACGCTTACTATGGCAGCAGCCACTAATATAACCGCTATTGATATTACCAATATAATTATATATTTTCTTTTCATTTTCACCACTGCCCCTCTTTTTCATTCCGTTTGTTGCGTCTTATTTACCTGTAATCTTCTCCCAGTATATCGTCAGCTAATATTTCGGGGTCGTATGTATCATGATAACACATTACTCCCGCATAACCCTTATAAACTTTTCCGTTATATTCAAACACACTGTATGTATCGACCCATGCTCTTATAGGTTGTTTTGCAGGGTCATCATACTTATATGTTATTTCATATGTTATTTCATATGTTTCTCCCGCTTTAACTTTCAATGGTAATACATCTTCAGCCTTTCCAAGGTATACTGTAACATCACTTTGCATTCCATTATCATTCATAATTAAATCTGTTTTATATACTTCTTTTATTTCCAAATTAAAATATTCATAAATACCGATATTGTATAAAACCATCTCCTCGTTAAAACGCAAATATGACCTATTATATTTATTATCATCTGGATCATAATTAATTAATACCGAAAATGGGCTACGCATTTCTCCATCTTTTAATATCAATGGTGTATATTCAGCATCCACTTGTCGTTCTATATTGTACTCCTTACCGTTGATTCGTATAATTATACCCTCTATTATTATGGTCTTACCCTCAAGTTCCGGATATCGTATATACGGATTCATCTCCTCCGTATTAAATGTAGAAAAAGCCATATCATATAAATATCCATATTCCCCACGTTTTTCATAACCCTCTACCGGATATACTCCCGATTCAAATTCTATCATATCGACATTCTGACCGTATACATCAAGCAATTCATAGTCCGTTATCTCTTCTTTTGAAAAAACATAGTTAAAACATCCTATGTACATATTTGAATTTGTTATAATTAATTGTTTATCATATGAGTATTTTGGAAAAGAGAATACAAATTTACCGTCATCTGATACTACTCCACAACCTGTAATTTGTTGAGCTTCTCCTTTTTGCGTATCTGTCTCCTCGCCGGGCTCTTTACTCCTGTTCGTAATTATTATAACGCTTACTATGACAGCAGTCACCAATATAACCGCTATTGATATTACCAATATAATTATATATTTTCTTTTCATTTTCACCACTGCCCCTCTTTTTCATTCCGTTTGTTTTGCGTCTTAATTACCTGTAATCTTCTCCGAGCAAATCGTCCGCCAATATTTCGGGGTCGTATGTATCATGATAAAAAAGTGTACCGGCGTAACTTTTAAAAGTCTTTCCCTCATATTCATATACACTGTAAGTATCAACCCATGCTCTTATCGGCTGCTTTTCCGGATCATCGTACTTATAGCTTACTTCAAATTTAATTTCATATACTTCCTCGTCTTTTATATACATCGGAAATAAATCTTCAGCCATACCGAGAAATATTGTTATTTCTTCCTGTTTTCCATCTTCAAATGTAATTAATTCCGTTTTATATACCTCTTTCATTTTAACATTAAAATAATCATATACACCAATATCATGTAATAAAAGGTCTACACTGGAGTGTAGAATAAATCTCTTTTCATCATTATTTATATCACTAGGATCATATTTTAAATGAGCAATAACTGGAGATTGAGGTTCTCCTTCTTGTAATATTACATTTCTGAACTCAGCGTCTACCTCTCGTTTTAAATTGTACTCCTTGCCGTTAATTCTGATTATGATTCCCTCAATTATTATATCCTTACCGATAAGTTCCGGGTATCTTTTATACGGATTCATCTCCTCAGTATTAAATGTAGAGAATGCCATATCATATAAATACCCGTATTCACCACGTTTTTCGTATCCATCTACTGTATACAATCCCGAATCAAACTCTATTATATCGACATTCTGACCGTACACATCAATCAATTCATAATCCGTTATCTCTTCCTTGGAAAAAACAAAGTTAAAACATCCGACATACATATTAGATCTTGTCAAAACCCATTGTTTGTCATAAGAATACTTTGGAAAAGAGAAAACATATTTGCCGTCATCTGATACCACTCCGCATCCGGTTATCGGTTGAGGTTCACCTTGCTGTGTCCCGGTATTTGTTTCTTCACCGGGCTCTTTACTCCTGTTCGTAATTATTATAACGCTTACTATGGCAGCAGTCACTAATATTACTACTATTGATATTATTAATATAATTAAAGGCTTTTTTTTCATAAATATATACCGCCTTCTTTCCGAGGCTGCCGATAACGGCAGCCTCTTGTTTTTTATTTATTGACGTTCAGCAACTTTAAAGAGACTTCCTGAATCAGTCGTGTTCTGACTGTAGCAGATATATGCAACAACATCCTTGTTATTTCTGAAAGTCATAGGACCCACTTTGGTATAAGTTGGTGTTTCAACATCAAACGTATATGTATAGTCAACCGCTATACAGAAATAATATCCTGTTGGATCTGTGTTTTCTATACTGTCACAATATTGGGGCTTAGCAACCGTTCCACTCCAAGTATGTCCCTCTCTGTAAAGGCTCGCGTCGCCGAAAACCATATCGATAGCCTCATAAATATGATCCTGAAATGCATTTCCAAAAAGCCAGTTCAGTTCGTCAACATTCATAGCAGGATATACTGTGGTTTTGTTATAATACATATTTGTCGTATCTCCCTTTACATGATAATATTTATCAGTCAGTACATCGCCGTTATGTCTAACAACAAAACTACCCGTATGATAAACTTTATGATTTCCATACGCGCCTACATATTCTCCTGACGAAGCAGCCGAAGACGGAATCAATGTGGCTGATAATATCATAACCATTGAAATTACGCATAATAATATTTTTGTAATAAATTTTTTGTTATTCATTTTCGCGTTCCTTTCATTTTAAAAAATTTAAATTGGCGATATCACGACACATCAGGTAAAATCTTTTCAAGGGAACTAAAAAAGCAAGATTAAAGGTAGCTTAAAAGGCGTTTCTGAAATTTTATCCGACAAAAAATCAAAGTACAGCACTCAATCACCCCCTTTTTTATATTTTTATTTTTTTGATATTATTTTTTTAAATATTTTATTTAACCGCATTATATCACGTTCATATCAGTATGTCAATAGCAATAATTCATATTTGTATAAAATGCTATATTTTTTGGCATCATATACCAACAAGATACAAATTCATCATAAATATATTTATTAATCGAACATCTTTTTGTATATACTTCATCTTATAATTTTCCGAAAACAAAAAATTTTTTATGGTATTTTTTTGAATCTCTCCGAATAGACTTGTTACAGATACATCAATTCACCCAAAACTAAGGAGGTAGAATACAGTGATAAATGTTTACAAGCCCGAGGGAATGCTTTCGTCAAACATACAAAACCGAGAATTAACGTCAAACAGAGCAGGATTGGAAAAAGCCATGGCAATGGGGGCGATACTTGAGGGAACGGTTGTTTTATGCGACAGCGATATGAATCTGCATGTCGATCTGCACGGCATTACGGGAATAATACCGAGAAGCGAGGTCGTATACAGTAAAAACGGCGAGGACATAAAGGACATAGCTATTATTACAAGGGTAGGCAAGCCTGTTTGCTTCAAGGTCATGGGAATTGCCGAACAGGACGGCAAAACGGTTGCTCTGCTTTCAAGACGTGAAGCCCAGATAGAGTGTCTGCGCAATTATATTTCCGACCTGATTCCCGGCGACATAATACAGGCAAAGGTAACGCATCTTGAAAATTTCGGGGCTTTTGTTGACATCGGATGCGGAATAGTTTCGCTTCTCACGGTTGACTGCATTTCGGTTTCCCGCATATCTCATCCCAAAGACAGGCTGTTCTGCGGTATGCAGCTGTATACCGTAGTTAAAAACATTGACGAAAGCAACGGCAGAATTTTTGTAAGCATGAGAGAACTGCTCGGCACATGGGAAGAAAACGCGAACCTGTATTCTCCCGGACAAACGGTCGCGGGAATTATCCGCAGTATCGAAAGCTACGGGGTTTTCGTCGAGCTTATGCCCAACCTTGCGGGACTCGCGGAGCTGAGAGATGACTTCAGACTTTCCGATCAATCACCCCTGACCTCCTCATCGGGCAAAAAATCGGCTTTCTGTGACGAAAATCTTATCGGGCGTTTCGCGGCGGTTTACATAAAAAGCATTATACCCGAACGAATGAAAATCAAGCTTGTGCTTATAGATTCATATAAAGGCGAACACGCTCAGTCAAAGCTGAAATATTTTATCGACTGTGAAAACGTCACACACATCGACTCATGGCAATATTCTCCGGAATATTCAGGGAAAAAGATTGAGACCGTGTTTTAGATTAACGTAAATATTTTATTATGATAACACGAAAAGCGGCGACCGCATACAGTCGCCGCCTAAATTTTATCATACTTTGAAAATTCAGACAAAACATAAATATTATATTTTTTTCAGTCTCGCGTAGGTTCCCATCAGTTTTTTGGTCCCTACCCGGTCAAACATAACTTCGTAAAGTATATCCGCGCCCATGGGCTTTACCGACAAAATCTCGCCCTCTCCGAAGGTCATATGCATCACTCTGTCGCCGGGAGCAAGCTTTTCCGACCGGTTATCCTTCGTAAACAAAGGCTTTCCTACAGTGACCTTCTCCTCAAATCTCACGCTTTGTCTTTTTTTGACCGTCGCGCCTCCGCCCGACGCTTCGGAGGAATATCCCGTATCCTTAAAATACACCTTGGGCGTTCCTCCGTTCCCCGCCCCCGACATTGCGGATTCGCTGACCTCGTTAACATATTCATCCGGAATCTCGTTTACAAATCTGGAAAGAGGGTTATACTGAGTCTGACCGTACAAAAGTCTGGTTTTCGCGTGCAATATGTATATCTGCTCTTTCGCGCGTGTCAGCGCCACATACGCAAGTCTTCTTTCCTCCTCCATATCCTCCTCTGTTCCGGTTATCGTCTGTATACCGGGAAAAATCCCGTCTTCCATACCGGGAAGAAATACTATCGGAAACTCAAGGCCCTTCGCGCTGTGTATAGTCATAAGCACTACCGCGTCGGCGCTCTCGTCATATCTGTCTACGTCGGCGACAAGCGCGTTTTCCTCAAGAAATCCCATAAGCGAAGGCTCTTCGGTGTTATTTACATATTCGATTATACTTGATTTGAACTCGTCAAGATTGTCAAGCCTGTCCTTTTCCTCTTCTCCCGCCTCTTGCAGCATACGACGGTAACCGCTGAGCTCCAGAACACTGTCAAACAAATCCGGCAAAGATTCGGTCTGCGATATTTCTGTAAGCTTATTGATAAGGCAGGCAAATGACTCAAGAGTAGAGGCGTTTCTTGAAAGCGCCGTGTATCTGCCCGCATTCTCCAGAACCTCAAACATGGTGCAGTCGTTTTCGGCGGCAATCTGTTCTATTGCGTCTATAGTGCGTTCGCCTATCTTGCGCCTCGGCTCATTTATTATTCTGAGCATTCTCTCCCTGTCCGCGTGATTCGCCACAAGCTGAAGATATGCCACGGCGTCTCTGATTTCCTTTCTGTCCGCGAATCTCACGCCGCCAAGCATACGGTAAGGTATCGCGCTCTTGGCAAACGCCCTCTCGATTCCGCTCGACTGCGCGTTTGTTCTGTACAGCACCGCGAAATCCCTGTATTTTTTCCCGCCTTTGGAGACAGCCCTGTAAACGGTATCGACAATTGCCCTCGCCTCGGCGTTCTGGTCCTCAAGACATCGCAATATGATCTGCTCTCCCTTTGCCCCGTCCGTCCAGAGATTTTTCCCCTTTCTTCCCTTATTGTTGGAAATTACGGCGTTGGCGGCGTCAAGTATCGTGGCGGTGGAACGGTAGTTCTGTTCAAGCTTTATAACTTTGGCGTCGCTGTATGTAGTATCAAAGCTCAGAATATTTCCTATGGTAGCTCCTCTGAATCTGTATATAGACTGGTCGTCGTCGCCCACTACCATCAGATTTCTGAAGCCCCCCGCAAGCAGTGAGGTGAGTACAAACTGCGCCTCGTTAGTATCCTGGTACTCATCCACGCACACATATCTGAATTTTTTCTGATAATACTCAAGCACATCGGGATTTTCTCTCAGAAGAAACACTGTCTTCATTATTATATCGTCAAAATCCATGACGTTTGACGCTTCCATCTGCTTTTGATATTCTTCATATATCCGCGCGATTTTCGACATTCTGAAATCGCTTGCCGCCTCTGCGGAATACTTTTCAGGTGTAAGCAGCTTGTCCTTGGCTCTGCTTATCGCGCTCATCACGCTTTTTATCGGAAACTGCTTCTCATCCACTCCGGCTTTTTTCATAGCCGAGCTTACCGCTTTTTTTACGTCGTCGGTATCATATATGGTAAATTCTTTTTTATATCCTATTTTTTCACAGTTTACCCTGAGTATCCTCATGCAGACCGAATGAAACGTCCCCGCCCAGATATCCTTGGCGATGCTTTCGTCATCAAATGACGAGACAAGTCTCTCCTTTATTTCGTTAGCGGCTTTGTTTGTAAACGTAATCGCGAGTATTCTGTAGGGAGGACAGGGATTGTACGCAAAATCCGGCAGCATTTGCTCCGCTTCCTCCGCGTTGTCGGAGTCCAGAGCTTTTTGCATATCCGCGATGTAATTTTCGTCAACAAATTCGGGTACGTAATCGGTGTAATAAGCGTCCCCGTATTTTATTATGTAAACTATCCGTTTAACAAGAACGGTGGTTTTTCCACTGCCCGCACCCGCAAGTATCAGCAACGGATTATTTACCGTAAAGACCGCTTCTCTTTGTTTGCCGTTTAGCGACGAATAGCATTTGTCAAAAAGTTTTCTTTTCAATCCGAGATATTGTTCTCCGATATTATTCATATAAATCTCCTATGCCGCCTCAGGCGGCGCAAATAGAATATAAAAAATTTAGGTTTTACAGAGTAAACCAATTTTTCACAACGAAAAATTTTACTTTGCAAAATAAAATGACCTTTCAGAAAATTTACACGTGAAATCATATTTACGTCAATGCCGAAAAGTAAAACTTTCACGCCACGTGTCCTTTCTCGCCGAGAAGCCCCCGAAAAATCGGAGGCTTCCGGTTTGTTTTGTTTTATGCGAATCAGTACTGCTCTCTGTCAGTTTCGTTATCCTGCTCGTCTTTGCCACGGGAATTTTTGTTCTGATTATTCTGAGCGCGGTTGTTCTGATTTTGATTCTGATTTTTGTTCTGGTTCTGATTCTGGTTCTGATTACGATTCTGATTGTTCTGATTGTTCTGATTGTTTTGCATAATTGAAAACTCCTTTTGTAATTTTAAATTACATGATTAATTATGCTCACAATGTTTATACTTTATTCAATAAATATAATTTAAATAACGTGTCTTACGAAAGACTGTATCTGTCGTTTATCCGACTCTGCAAGCTTCCCATAAGAGAAAATACCGAAAACGCCGCGAATACCATACTTAAAACCACAGATATGACGGATGCCGCCTCCATAAACCACAGGTCAACCGAAAAAGGCTGTGACCAAATGTAAAACAACATTCCCGCCTCGGCTATTACGGACAATACAAAACAAGCAACGGCTCTTTTCTTTATACCCAGGTATATTTCCCCGTTTATACCCGTGCGGTCTTCGTCCTCTGATATCAGTATACGTCCCGTGTGTTTTTTTGCAATGTCGAGCAACAGTCTCAGGATGAAAAATATCATAATTACAAAAACCGCGGCGCTTAATACGTACAAAGTCAACATGATATAATAAAGCACATAAGCGTCATAACTCACATTTATCGTGCTCGGAAAATATTCCGTATAAAAATACAGCGACACTCCGTACGCGGCGGCGGACATGACCGTTGACGATACCGACCATACAAGCGCCGCTCTCCATCCTGACGAATAGTTTTTAAGACACAGTATCCCGACAATCATCATCAAAGACGCAAGAAAATCCGGCAGATAATTTATATATTCCGAATAAAGATCCACAGAAAGCACAAAGCCTGCGGTTATCAGAACGATGGCGGTATGAAAATTCCTTTTTATAAACATATCCGTATTCGGCGCCACTTCGTCCCGGTACTTCTTTTCAAGCTCGCTTATAAACAGCCTGTCCTTTCTCAGCACGGAAAAATAACGGAACATATATATAAGCCAGTCTGCCCCGGACAACAGGGAGATTCCCACTCCGATCATCCTGAGAAGCCCGACAAACTCATATTCCGAATTGTTGATCAGAACGGTAAATTCGGGCAGAAGCGCGGCAAGATCTTTTATGAGAATAAACCTGACGCTGACAGAAGCCGCCTTTACGGTGATATTCTTGCCCGACGTACTTGACTTAACCTTTTCCCGTTCAAGTTTTCGTCTCAGTTTATCCGCTTTTTTTCCGTTTACCCCGTCAAGCTTTTGTATTTGCCGTTCATACCTTTCTTCCCTGCTCAATCCGAGACTTTTCTTATACACGCAGTCAGACTGCGACAATTGTCCCGCATACAGCAAACCTTCAAAAAGCTTTTTAAACGCGTAAATTATATAAATAAAGTCAAGAACGGTAAATACAAATGTAAACAGCAAAAGCATAATGGGCTGGTCCTCAGGACCGAAAAGCGCATACGTCACCACAATAGACAGAACTTTTAAGATGCTGAAAAGTATTCCCTTCTTAAAGGCATTTCGGGCGTCGGCTATATGATAGTTCATATCCGATATATTCGTAAGCGATACAAATAAAATAAGATATCCGATAAAATCCGGCAAAAAATCAAATATTGCCAAATCGGGATTAAAAAGAAAAATAAACGACAAAGGCAAAAGAGACAGACCCATATTTTTTCTGATTTTATTTTTCATAAAAATCCCCCTTTACATTAATTTATTTTTTCTTCTTTGAGTGATATCTTACATGATTGGATTTATACCTCTTCTCCCGCTCTTCCTTCTTCTTTCTTGCCTTTTCCTCCAGATATTTTATGGTGGATTCGGCAGCCCTTTGTTCCCTCTCGTCGGCCTTTTCATTCATCCGGTTGATAAATTCAAATCTCGACGGCTTACGCTTCATTTCTTCATCGCCCTGCGGACATATCAACGCATAGCACCTGAAAACAAGCGCGGCGTTCATCAAGGTATAAAACAGTGAAAAAACCACAAGCAAAGTCATAAGAAAGGACTTATCCTCACTCATAGACTCAATAGGCAAAAGCAAGACGATCTGAAATATATTAAAGGCTCCGACAAACACCATATTTCGGTACGCTTTGCCTTTAATCTGGGGAAAATCCACCCTTCTTGCCATGTCAGCTATGCCGTACAGCAAAACTATATTGAAAACAAGATCAAGCGCTATGCCTATCCACATAAAGACTTCCGATACAAAAGCGCCGTACACCTCAATGTCAAGGGATAATATCATGTCAATCCCCTCAAGACATTCAAAAAAAGAACATAAAATCAGCAAAATATCCGCAATCAGCGCGTAAATAAATGCCGGTCCGTATTTGCGCAGCTCCGAAAGTCCCAGATACATTAAAAAGCAACCGATAAGCATTGATGCAAAAGCGTAATCTCCGAGCCCCAGCCGAAGAATATACGTAATCACATAGCCGATAAACAATAATCCGAAGCCCATCTCAACTATCCCTGTTTACATTGTTCGCAGCCGCGCCGCAGCAATTTTTGTATTTTTTTCCTGAACCGCAGGGACAAGGCTCATTCCTGCCTATTTTTGAGGATTCACGACGGATGACAACCTTTTTAGGTTTTTTCTCTCCGCCTTCAAAGCCCTCGTTCATCGGCTTTGCCACCTGTACACGCTTGAATTCCTGTTTGGGTCTCGGAACTACCGAAAGCACCATTCGCACAGTCTTCCCTCTTATATCCGAAACCATAGCGTCGAACATATCTCCGCCCACTATCCTGTATTCGGTAACCGGGTCTCTCTGCGCATAAGCCTGAAGCCCAATGGTATCCTTAAGGTCATCCATGGCGTCAATGTGCTCCATCCACGCGCGGTCAACATTCTGCAAAAGTATCGCTCTTTCGATTTCAAGGAAATTCTGAAGACCGAACAGCTCTTCTTTCTCACTGTAAAGCTTAAGGGCGCGTTTTTCAAGCAGATCTTCTATATCTGTTCTCTTGAGCTTTTTAAGCTCATCATCGGTATACCGGAAATCATCCTCGGTGCAGAGATACATAAGACTTGAGCGGAGCCCCTCAAAATCCCAGTTTTCGGGATTTTCTTCCGAGGTGTGAGCCGCGATACATTCGTCCACATTGGCAAGTATCATCTTGCGTATGGTTTCCTCAATTCCGTCTCCTCCGTCAAGCACTTCCGCGCGCTGTTTATATATGACGGTTCTCTGCTGATTCATCACATCGTCATAAGCCAATACATATTTTCTGCGTTTGAAGTTCTTATCCTCTATTTTTTTCTGCGCGCTTTCAATGGTATTTGACAGTATTCTCGCGTCTATCGGAGTATCCTCGTCAAGTCCCATTTTATCAATAATACCAATCACCCGCTCAGACCCGAACAGTCTCATCAGATCGTCCTCAAGAGAAAGGTAGAATCTTGATTCGCCGGGATCCCCCTGTCTTCCCGAACGTCCTCTCAACTGATTGTCTATACGACGGCTCTCGTGTCTCTCTGTTCCGAGAATAAAAAGTCCTCCCGCCGCTTTTACTTTTTCAGCCTCCGGAGCGATCTCCTCCTTGAATTTATTATAAAGCTCGTCGTACAACGCTCTGGCGGCAAGTACTTCTTCGTCATCTGTCTCATTGGTTCCGTTTGCCTGAACAATGAGTTCCTCCGCAGTTCCCCGCGCGCGCATCTCGGCTTTCGCCATGTATTCCGGATTGCCGCCGAGCATAATATCGGTTCCTCTTCCCGCCATATTGGTCGAGATGGTCACCGCGCCGAACTTTCCCGCCTGCGCGACAATTTCCGCCTCTTTTTCATGATATTTGGCGTTGAGCACGGTATGCGCTATGCCCGCGTTCTTGAGTCTTTTTGACAATTCCTCCGACTTGTCTATAGAAACGGTTCCCACAAGGACAGGCTGACCCTTTTCGTGACATTCCTTTATCTGCTGTATAACCGCTCTGTACTTTCCGTTCACGGTCTTATACACACGGTCGGGGTGATCGACTCTTATCATCGGCTTATTGGTAGGAACTTCCACCACGTCGAGCTTATAAATCTCACGGAATTCCGATTCTTCGGTCAGCGCGGTTCCCGTCATACCCGACAGCTTCCCGTACATTCTGAAATAATTCTGAAAGGTAATCGTGGCAAGCGTTTTGTTCTCTTTTTCAACATTCACGCCTTCCTTTGCCTCAATGGCTTGGTGCAGACCGTCCGAATACCTTCTTCCCGGCATCATACGTCCGGTAAACTCGTCTACGATTATAACGCCCTTATCGGTAACGACGTACTGCTGGTCTCTGTGCATTGTTCCGTGAGCTTTAATCGCCTGATTGACATAATGCATAAGCGATGAATTTTCCGGGTCGGTAAAATTCTCAACGCCGAAAAACGACTCGGCTTTTTTGGCTCCTCTGGGAGTAAGAACCGCGTTTCTTGCCTTTTCGTCAACAATATAGTCCGCGTCTATATCGTCGTCCTCAGACTTTGTATCCATTTCCTTTATAACATATTTTTTCAGGGTACGCACAAATTTATCCGCCTTTACATACATATCGGTAGGCTCATCCCCCGCTCCCGATATTATCAAAGGCGTTCTTGCCTCGTCAATGAGTATCGAGTCAACCTCGTCCACTATGGCAAACACGTGCCCCCTCTGCACCATGCGGTCTTTATATATTACCATGTTGTCCCTCAGATAGTCGAAGCCGAACTCATTGTTTGTCCCGTAGGTTATATCCGCGTTATATGCCGCCTGTTTTTCCGCGGTGTTTCCGCCGTGCACGATAAGCCCGGTGCTGAGCCCCATGAACCCGTAAACCCTTCCCATTTCCTCGCTGTCACGCCGCGCCAGATAATCGTTTACCGTAACGATATGAACGCCCTTTCCGCTCAGCGCGTTGAGATAAGCCGGAAGAGTGGCGACAAGCGTCTTTCCCTCTCCGGTCTTCATCTCCGCGATTCTTCCCTGGTGAAGTATGATTCCCCCGAGCAGCTGCACATGGAAGGGTCTTTTGCCCAGCACTCTGTCGTCCGCTTCTCTTACCGCCGCAAATGCCTCAGGGAGAATATCGTCAAGCGACTCCCCAAGCGAAAGACGTCTTTTGAAATTTTCCGTCATTCCTTTCAGTTCCGCGTCGGTCATCGCCGAATACTTCGGCGCCAACGCCTCAATCTGCCTTGCCGTCTTTTCGAGTTTTTTTATCTGTCTGTCACTGTATGTTCCAAAAATTTTGCTTCCGAGTCCCATATATTATTCTGTCCTCCCTGATAAACCGGTTTTATAACTAAATTAACATGTCCCCCGCCTCAAAAAAAGGCGGGCGCCGCTTGAATTTTCAGCGAAGATACACATCTCTCACCGAAAACATTGATGAGGGGGCTTTTCCCCTTATTGAAAACAAAAATCACAACAATTATATATAAATACAATTAATGATTATTATACTATAAATTTAATACCAAACAGCATTTTTTTTGTAAATTTTCGGAAAATACTTGCAAATATTTTAAAATTGATATATAATGAGTAGGTCATACTTTCATAATAAAATAATTTCGTGAAACCGAAAGGCACTTTTTTATGTATAAAATCAATATAATTCTGCATGAACCAGAAATTCCTCAGAATACCGGCAATATCGCGCGTACCTGTGCCGCCACCGGAGCCTGTCTTCATCTGATAAAACCTCTGGGTTTTAAAATCGACAACGCCAAACTGAAGCGCGCCGGTCTTGATTACTGGGACAAACTTGATATCACATATTACGACGGAACAGAAGATTTCAACGAAAAGCATCCGGGCATAACAATATACTACTTTTCCACCAAAGCCCGCAAAAATTATTGCGATGTGTCATACCCGGACGAAACATGGCTCATGTTCGGCAAAGAAACAAAAGGACTTCCCGAGGAACTGCTGTACAAAAACCGGGAAACCTGCGTAAGAATACCTATGAGAGACAATCTTCGCTCTCTCAATCTTTCAAACTCGGTGGCAATCGCGGTCTACGAGGTTCTTCGTCAAAAGGATTTTTACGGAATGAAGGAAACCGGAAACCTCACGAAATACACATGGTAAACAAAAAATGGAAAAAACACAAAATAAATTTCAAAACAGAGTGGCCGTCGCGATGAGCGGAGGCGTGGACAGCTCGGTATGCGCATATCTTGTGCTTGACGCGGGATATGACGCTTTCGGAGCGACAATGAAGCTGTGCGACCCAAGCGTGACTACGAACGACGGCAACGCAAACCGGGAAATACAGGACGCCGCCAAAATATGCCGCTTCCTCAATATTCCCCACAAATTATATGACTTTGAAACCGAATTCAGGAAAAACGTAATAGACAACTTTGTAAATTCGTATATTAACGGGAAAACTCCCAACCCCTGTGTAGAGTGCAACCGTTATCTTAAATTCGGAGCATTGCTTGACGCAGTAAAGAATGACGGCGCCGACTTTATCGCGACGGGACATTACGCGCGAGCGGAACGCGACGTAAACGGGAGATTTCTGCTGAGAAAAGCCGCCGATTCTTCAAAAGACCAATCATACGTGCTCTGGTCGCTCGACCAGAATAAGCTTTCACGCTGTCTCTTCCCTTTGGGAAATTACACAAAATCCGAAATTCGCAGCATAGCCTCGGAAAAGGGATTTATAAACGCCCGCAAAAGCGACAGTCAGGACATATGCTTTGTTCCGGACGGCGACTACGCTTCATTTATAACAAATTATTCAGGATACATACCGAAGCCCGGAAATTATATTGACGAGAAGGGCAACATACTCGGCACTCACAAGGGCGTTATTCACTATACCGTCGGTCAGAGAAAGGGGCTTGGAATATCCATGGGTCGCCATATATTCGTATGCGACAAAAATCCTGAAAACAACACAGTTACTCTCGGGGACGAAGACAGGCTGTTTAAAAGCAGAGTGGTAATCAAAAATATAAATCTGATACCCTTTGACAAGCTCTCCTCTCCGATTAAAATTACGGCAAAAGTAAGGTACAGACAGAGAGCTGTACCGGCGCTTGCCGAACAGACCGGAGACGATGAAATAACGCTCATGTTCGACTCCCCTCAGCGCGCTCCCGCCCCCGGTCAATCCGCCGTAATGTACGACGGAGAATATGTGATAGGCGGCGGAATAATCACATAGAGAAATAAAAACACCTCAAAAATACAAAAACGGGCATACCCGGTATTCCGACCATTTGTCGGAAACACCGGATATGCTCTTTTTATTAATGTAATTTTTTCCCGACAGAAAACAAACTGATATATTCAAAGCTCATAACGAAAGGGTCAGCTCTCATTGTTTTCGCTTTTTTTCTTTCTGCCGGTCACTTTATTGAGTATAGCCACAGTTATTACGATAACCGCGGTGACGAGAAAAATTCCGAGCATTCCTTTTCCCATAATAGGAAGACTGTCGACAAAAGCCTGACCGTCAATTCTGAAATTCATCGTAGCATCGGTAATTTCCTCTGTCAACTCCTGAGAGCCGTTTTCAAGTGATCCCGACTCTGTTTCGGAGTTTGTATTTGCTTCTGTTTCCGACAAAAACACAAATTCATTATTCATATTTCAACACACCTCCCCTTGGACTTACATAACCATATTGAGTATAAGTCCGCCCGCGATAACCGAGGCTATCTGACCGGAAACATTTACTCCTATGGTATGCATAAGCAAAAAGTTCTGGTTGTCCTCTTCAAGTCCTATCTTATGAACAACACGCGCCGACATTGGGAACGCGGATATTCCCGCCGCGCCTATCATGGGATTTATCTTGTTCTTCAGGAAAAGATTTATGAATTTCGCAACCATAACGCCGCCGAAAGTATCGAAAATAAACGCGATAAGTCCCAAGCCGAGAATTATAAAGGTTTCTACCTTGATAAACTGTTCAGCCTGAAGATTCAGGGATATGGAAATACCGAGGAATATGGTTATCAGATTAGCAAGTACATTCTGCGCGGTTTCAGAGAGGTTGTCAAGCACGCCGCATTCGCGAATGAGGTTTCCGAACATCAGAAAACCGACCAGAGTAACGCTCTTGGGAGACACGATTCCCACAATAACGGTAATGAATATCGGGAAAAGGATTCTTGTCAGCTTTGATACGTTTGCCGGTTTGTACGGCATTTTAATACGTCTTTCTTTCTTGCTTGTTATCGCCTTGATTACCGGGGGCTGAATAATCGGAACCAGCGCCATGTAAGAATACGCCGCTACCATTATCGCGCCCTTATAGTTTGAATTCAACAGATTGGCGACAAAAATTGAGGTGGGTCCGTCCGCGGCGCCGATTATCGAAATAGACGCGGCGTCATTCAGATCAAATCCGAACAGCGACGCCAGACTCAGCGTAAAGAATATACCGAACTGAGCCGCCGCGCCGAATATCATAAGCTTCGGGTTTGAGAGCAGGGGACCGAAATCTATCATCGCGCCGATTCCCACGAACAGCAGCAGAGGAAAAAGCTCATTGGCGATACCCGCGTTGTAAAGAATACTTATCGCGCCGTCGGCTTCCACCGCTCCCGACATGGGGATGTTCACCAGAATGGCTCCGAATCCCATTGGAAGAAGCAATGTAGGCTCCATTTTTTTCTTGATGGCAAGAAAAATCAGAACGCCTCCGATAATCCACATGACCACATATTTCCAGCCGCCTTCACCGAAAAGATTGGGGACGTTGGAAAACAAGTCGCTGAAAAAATCCAAAAATTATCACTCCTTTTTCACAGAGTCGCTCACTTAAAGTATACAAAAAAACAGACCCTTGTCCGCACGGTCGTGCAAGCAAAAGTCTTGCCGTTTAAATCCGGAGCGAGAACTGAAAAAAGTTCCGTAATGACGCTCACGAATGCGGTATACCGTCGGCTACTCCCTTTTCAACGCTATAAATTATACCATTTAATTCTTTTTTTGTCAATATCATTTTTAAACTTAAAACTAAAATCCGGTAAAACTTTTTTAATCAAAATTACATTTTTTGACCTTGTGATTCATCATATACTGTAAGTTGTCAGCACAGTCAGGCTTTACATTGCCCTTTAAAGCTTTTATATTTGACAATATGTTGTAGCTCCGCATGAAAAAACCGGCTCGGAAAACCGGGCCGGCTTTTCAAATTAACTTAATCGGACATATTTTCAAAATATCCCATAAACAAAATCGTTTATTTCTTTCTTTTCTTTCCGGCTGCCGATACACATCCGACCGCGGTGATTGAAGCCACGGCAGCGACTCCCGCGCCGAGTGAAGATTTGCACCCGTTGCAGCCGTTCTGACCGCCGATATCGTCAACCGGTTCGGTATCCGAAGTACCTGTTTCGCCCTCGGTTTCCGCGCCTGTGCTCTCTTCGTTTTTTCCTCTGTTGTCCTCAAGTCCGTTTGCGGTATACGCAAACGCGAACCTGTCATCCGGAGCGGCGTCTCCCAGCTCCATGAACTTCATCACATCCCCGTCGGTCACGGAATTGTCCGCCCACTTGAAATTGAACGAAACCTCGGTTCCGTTTCCTACACCTAAAATCGATTTGGATACCCTTATGGTTATACTGCGATCACCCAAAATCATATCTGCTTCCCCGACCGACTCAAATTCCCATTTTCCGTCGACAAATTTTTCCACCGATGTCTTATTTCCTTCTCTTTGGCTGTTGATACGGAAGTCAAAACCTTCCCAACCGGTACTGTTGTCGGAGTCGATGTCCACAAACAGATTCATCCAGTCTTCGGAATCGACGTTTATCATGTCGTTCGCGGTCCTTACATAGAAATATATGTTTTCGCTGTCCTGAGAGATCTTGGCATACGATATATCGTTTCTCGCGGTGTTGTTCACATAAAGGTATTTGCCTGCCCATGAATATTCGCTTCTGAAAGAAATATCGTTTACTCCGTCGGTAAATACCGGACCTATACCCTCCCACTGAGCGTCAATATCCGAAGCGCCCATGTTCACGGTACCGCCGTTAACCGTTTTCTGAGCCTCGTCTATACCCTTGAACTTACGGATATAGGACACCATCTGATAATAATAGTTGTCTCCGAATCCCACGCCGTCGCGTATCTTCATCGGTTCTCCGTCACGGCTGTATTCCGGAGAGCACTGATCGACCATATAAAATCCGGGAGTCAGGGTCTGACCTGTCGTCTGATTCTGATTTGAGGTGGACTGCACTCCTGCATACCATTCATTCCATCCGGTAATCATAAGCACGTCTACATCCTGAGTCAAGGCATACTCAAACTGTTCCTCCAAGAATTTCCCGTAAGGGGTTGAAGTCAGCCTGAAACCGTATTCGCCCTCTTTATTGTAATTGTTCATAGAATTGACATAGCTTCTGCCGCGGCTTGTATGCGCGTGAACACCGAGACTTACCGAAATCTGTTCGGGATTTCCCTCAGAATCTGTTCCCAATGCCTGCGGAGACTCCTGCAGCCAATCCCAATAGCCGTCATGCGTACCCGCCTGCCATGCCCAGCATTTGCGCACTGTGAATCGCTCAAGGACGCTTTGATACTCGTTCTCATAAAATTCCTTGACCTCGGGGTTCTGCTCAAGCAGATTCAAATATTCCGCCTTACTCTGCGGCGTGGTGCCCGTCGAATTTGTCCATTCTCTTGATTTGGGAGTGTCGGTATTTCCGAGCAGCAGCGGCTTTCCTTCATAGCAGAACAGAAGCTCCTTGTATTCTTCATTGTTGTATATCGGGTCGAGCAGTGTGTAAAGTCCGTTGAGCGTGGTATAAGGCATATCTCCGAACATCATACAAATCTGCGGAGTGTCCATGCCTTCTTTTCTCATCTGTAACCAGGTGTCAAACAGCAAGGTCACCTGCTCTGTATAAAATTTGTTATTAGACAAATCGAGGAATATAAAGTCCACTCCGGCGGCGCTCAGCATACTTGCGTGCTTCCTGTAAACCCAAACGTCGTTGCTCGTATAATAGCCAAAGTACGGCTCCGCCCAATACGCGCCGTTTCTGCCGGCGAATGACGACAAGGTATCCGTGACATTCTGCGCCCCTCCGTTAAGATACATCTCCGTCACATCGTTGATAACCTTCCCTGTCGTATCGTCCGAGTGAAAAATAAAGTAAAACAGCCCCACATACTTTTCCTTGGCGTCTCCCGCATCCGGGTTCAGCGGAGTGGTCCTGTCAAGGTCATCCGTGGCTACCCAGGTCGAGTAGTCTGTCTCATATTCCGGTGTAAATCTCTTCTGTGTAATAACACTGTTGTTATACGATATGTTATCGACATATCCCTTCATTCTGTTGAACGAAACCGAAAAATACCCGCACTCGGGCAGAATTTCGCTTGTAAATTTTCCGTGAGACTTGCCCGAAGAATCAAAGACTTCAAATTCTTTTGCCGTTCTGTCATATTTTATAGTAAGCAACACTTCATCGTCGCAGCAAATCAATATTTCGTCGTGGCAGTCCTTAAACGAATATGAGTGAAGTCCGGACAAATCCTTTCCGACGTCTACAGTCACCTCACAACCGGAGCTTTTCTCGGATACGGTTATCTCGCTGCCGTTTGTAAGCCTAAAATAAATACCCGATTTTTCAAAATCATCGCTCTGGTACAAAAGCCTCGTCCCGACAGTCACATCGCCGCTCTCAAGATTCATATCAAAGGAAAGAACTCCGTCTGTCAAAGCGTATTTATCGCCTAAGATCTCCTTTGAATACAGTGAAAAACCGGTAAACGCCCTGCATCTGAGCGTTTCTTCACTGATATAGGCATTTCCTATAGAGGTAAAACCGAACCCCTTTGACGCGGAATAATTCTGCAGACTGTCCGTAAAATCCATAGTATAAGTATATCTCGTCTCATAAAAAGATCTTTGACCGTTTTCCTCAAAATACGGCTTAAGAGTCGTATCCGGGTCTTTTATTTCGACGCCTTTGACATTATCCATACCTTCATCTCCACCCTGCCCGGTTTCTTCAAAATCTTCAAAATTATCATTCCCCGCAAAAGACTCGGCGGCCTCCACGCAGGTAAACAAAGCCACATAATCAATATCCACATAAGCCGTGGTTTCCGTGCTCTGGAATATATCCCAACGAAGCGACTTGAGCTCGCCGGTATACAGACCGTTTGTTGCGAAATTAAGAATTACATATTGCCACTCCGACGTATCCTTATAATTGGCTTTGATTGAAGCCGCTTCGGACAAGCCGGTGACCGAAGTTGTGAAAAACACCTGAAACGCCGACGGCGCTCCTTCGCTTTTTCTCATTTTTATGACCGCCGCCTTGTATGTACCGGTATCGATCACACTGCCTTTGGAGGACAGATCGACAAAAGCATATGGGTCGCTTGCCGCCCCTGAAGTGGAAATCCGTGTAAATCCGTCGGTATACTCCACTTTAGTCTGGTTTCCCGCGCTTGCTTTGGACGCTTCATCCGGGTCGGAAAAATAAATTACGGAATCCATTTTGGGAGACATGTCTATATCCGTTCCTATCTCCGGTACCGTCGGAATTTCATAATTCTTTTCGGGTCGGTTTTTATACAGAATATTCAGAGGCATGGAATTGTAAAATCTTTGGCTTTCATGTCCTCCTCCGTACCAGATTCCGATGCCGGTTCCTCCTCCGCTGCCTGGATTGTCATCCTTCGCGTCATAAAGCACAAGCAAATATTCTCCGGCGCTCAAAGGGTCGTTCTCATCAAAACGAATGGTAAGCTCGGAATTGTCCTTGAAGTTTTCAAAGGTATGTTCCGCCACCGCAACTCCCTCAACAGTGTTAAAATAGTCCTCATTAAATTCAAACAAAGCTACCGTTACCGAGCCGCTGTCATTGTTAAAGCTCGGCATACTGAACGACAACGCAAGCACCTCCGCCGTGGTGAAAAACTGAACAGCCACAACGTCGGACGGATTGAGCTGCATGGCGTTATTCCCGTCTCCTCCTAAGCTTACGCTTGCGTCGTCGGGTTCTTCGGTCTCGATAAAGCTTACGGCAAACAGCGCGGGAGCAAAAACCGACAGCATAAACGAAAACGCAAGAAGCGCCACAACCAATTTCCTGATTTTCAAATAAAACACCGTCCTTTCCTCAGCAGCGACGCCGCAATCCGGAATTTCCCGAAAAAATTTCTTCGCGTAAGGGCGATAAAAAACAGCGCCGCTTTATAATTGTATAATCAACCCTCCATAATATGAAGGTTTCTTATCTCCGGGTTCTTTATTTTCGAATTGACGGAAAACGCATGACTCTCAAGATAACCGTCCTCCGAATCCGACAACTCCATAGCTTTCAATTGAGAAGCAATCTTCTCGCATATATTTTCAATCATTTGCTTTCTGCCCGCGACATTTCCCGAATTGCACAGCAGAAGACTTTCAAGATTGTCCGCGACGTCCGAAAGCATACTCAGCGATTTCATCGCCCTGAACATCCATTTATAATACGGACAGTGCTCCGAGTTGAGCAAAAACACCATCTGCACGGTTTCTTTAGCGAATTCGTGCAGGGCAATCTCCGCCGCGCACTTTTCGCCGTGAGAGATGCATCTTGAGTAATTGTACTGTCCGGTCTGCGCCATCATGACAGCTCTCGCGGCAATCTTCTTGAGTCTGACGTCAAAGGGCATCCCGTTTTTTATCTCTTCCCTTATTCCGGAAAAAACCCCCATCGGGTCATAAAAAACTTCCCCGTTTACCGCCTCAGCCAGATAATGCGAGGGGATCGACATCCACTCTCTCCAGTCCCGGGGCGCTCCGGATCTTCCGGTATAAAATTTATAAAAATCCGGGATCGTATGCACACCCTTTCCGTCACTCCCAAGCAGACTGCGTTTTTTTATAGAAATACCCTCAAATTCTTTCGGAAGCCTTGAATACGCCCTCATCAGACGAAACCCGAATATACTGTCGTCCTCTTCGGTTATCCACAGGCAAAAACCCGGTTCAAAATCATGGTCGGCAGAGATATCGTCGTCATATCCGAAGCACTCTGACCCGTGACCGACAAGCCCAGCGGCGATTCTGTCCGCGTATTCCGCGAACTCGTTTCGGAGCATCGGCAGACCGAACCTCTCAAAAAACGCTTTTGAAAGCTCAAGTCCCCTCATATATATTCTCCATTATAAGCCGAAGTTCCTTTTCAAGTGCAAAATATCCGAAAAATTCAAAGGCGTCTATACATTTTGAAATCGTAAACGCAAGCTCTCCGTCGCGCACGGCGGCCTCCGAAACGATAGCGTCATATGCTTTGTCCATACATTCGTATATCTTTCCGTCGGTCGGGTCGCTCCTGTAATAAAGGTGCGCTAAATTTACAAAGCTTACCGCCGCGTCGGCGTGGCTGTCGCCCTTCTTTTGCAAAATTCCTATTGCTTTAATATAATACCCCGCGGCTTTTTCGGTTTTCCCCGCTTCCTCATACGCGGCTGCCGCGTTATTGTAATAAGCCGCCATCCTGTAATCGTCTTCCGAAAGCAGATCTTCAAATATTTTCCCCGCTTTTTCGTAATATGGCAAAGATTCATCAAGCCTTCCGAAAGCTTTCAGCGTAGTTGCCCCATTGAGAAAGACTGTTCCCGCGGATATATTTTCCTCCTCATACATTTCCTTTATCAAATCAAAGGCTTCATATACCGAGTTCAGCGCCCTGTCCCTGTCCTTTGTGCGTCTGTAATATCCTATTTCCTCATTGAGGATTTCAATAAGCCCCTTGTTGTCTCCCAAAGCTCTCGCCTCGTTTTCCCAATATTTAAGAAGCCTTCCGGCTCCGGACATGTCGTTTCTTGCGAATAAAGAATCCAGCTTTCCGATTATTCTGTCTGTCGGGATATAATCCACCGGCTCCTTTGAACAGCTGCATTTCGGTCTGATATAATTTTCCTCCATATTTCACTCCGCGCCTTTTTAAATCTCAGTATCGGTGACAGCCTGCGCGATTCTCACATTTTTTATAAATTCCGCAACCTTTACATGTTCCGGATGTACCCTGTACGCCTCAAGAGCCTCAAGCGAATCAAACTCGGAAATATATATCAAATCGTAAGACCTTTCGGAATGTAAAATATCTTTTTCAAGCCTCATCGCCTTAATCTGGGATATTATGCCTTCAAGAGCGGTAAGGCGCGATATAACGCTGTCCATAATCTGCTCTTTATTCATTCCCCCATATTCCTCCGCAAATTTCCACATAATTGTGTGTCTTATCATTTTCAAATCCTCCGTTTAATAAATATTGCCAAACAAATATAAATTTTTAACCCGATTTTATAATATTATACACGAACCCGGCAGCTTTGTCAATACAATAGATACAAGTATTGAATAAAAATAAGAAGGCGCATTCACTCCGAAGACCGATATTACTCATCTCCGAAAGCTTTTCGGCGCCTCAATCACCGTATCAGTGAAATATATACCGTCCGTATACCACATACCCGCCCGCGCGGTCTCAAGCAAAGCACAGCCTTCCGCACTGACGTTTTTGCAGTACCAGAGCGGATACTTCCACTTGAAAACGCTGTCCTTTATATTTATATTGCGGCTTTCCTTAAGCGTAGACTCCCCGTCCTCAAATATGCAGTTTTTAACCGACAGATCACTGCTTTTAAACAGCGCTTTTTCACCTTTCCGTACCTTTCCGTCTATCTCTTTTATGTTTACCAAATATATTTAATTCCCGTTATTTCCGTCAAAAACAGTCTTTCTCCACGCCCGGCACAGACCGAACATGAAGCAAGACTGTTTTAAACTTTTAACCTATCCGGCTATTATCCACATAAGATTACGTTATACAGGTCAATGACATCTCAATATCTTTCCCAATGCCATACTCCCTTTTCATCTTTCCTGTCTATCATTTTGAATACATAATAAACGGGCTTGGGCGCGTCAAGCTCCCCGGAGTCCGGCTTTCTTCTCCAAAGACCGAGGTTCAGACCGAACTCTTCTTTGTTATCCTGATGAGCATGAAGAATAAAGCTGTCTATCTCGGGTATCTGCATGATCTTTTTGTAGGCTCTGCCGTAAGCCATAGCCTGAACTATCTCGCTTTCGGGTGTGAAGAACGAATTGAATCCCTGCTCGGAAAGAATTATACGTCTGCGCTCACCGTTGTAAAGATATTCTTTCTGATACAAAAATTCGGCGAGCACCTCAAGATTCTTAAAGGTTATGATTGGCGCGTCGAGATTCGGAAGGGCGGAAACATCGTTCCAGAAATCGGGATATCTCAGGTCTTCCGGATACGGATGATGCGCGATATTCCAGGGTATCTGACCTTCCGCGAGGCAATAACGGTTGATATAATCAAGCACGAATTTTGACCCGTAATATCTGTTTGGAGCCGCGTTTTCGTTAGCTCCGGTCCAGAAATGATCGAGCGAAATATAAATTCTCATTTTATCGTAAAAGACTCTTGACGTCTGATACGCGATTCTCAGAGCGGTGGTATATTCATAACAGTATTGTTCACAGCTCATCTCACCGGCATTACACCACACATACCCGCTGTTTATCTCGTTTCCCACAATCAAACCTACGGCGCGCCCGTATCTCTCGTCCTCCTGCGTATATCTGTCGCTGATAAAAGCGACAAATGCCCTGTAGTAATCAAGTCCCTGTTCTTCCATAACGTTGAACTGTGAAATAAGCCCGTCAGGCGTATATCCGGGGTGCTTTATTATATTCCAGAATTCATCGCTTACGGTTGTCGTCCAATGCTTGCTGTTGAGCAGGATAAAGGTTATGATAATTCCGTTGTCAGAAAGCTCTTTGACCTTGGCGTCGTTTTTTTCCGCGATTTTTTTGTTTATGTAATAAATTTTGCCGTCAAATATAAACTCAATTGTATTGTCTCCGTCAGGCGCGGGCATTAAAAAATCCCCGAGGTTCACATTGAGCGCGGCATGTCTCACGCCAAGTTCCACCGCATCCTTGACCATAGTTACCTGAAGCCCCTTTTTGGTATCCGCGACAGGATAATCAAAGCTTCTTTCAGAGTCAAGGATTTCCTCGACATATTCCTTGCCTTCGACAGGTTTTCCGTTTTCATCCGTCACGGCGATTCTGCAGTACATCAGATCTCTGCCGCCCTCAAATCTGTCACAGACAATAACACCGTCTTTCACCTCAGACTCTTTTTCGCACAATACGTTTTTTTCCGCAAGCGCGGGTGAAAAATATTTTATGTATACCTTTCCGCCGATATTGGAATCGGTATACAGAGTCAATACTTCCGACGCAACTATTTTTGTAATTTTCATATGCGTTGTCCCCCCTGTGTTTACAAAAGAATATTTTTTATTTAAAGGAAAGCCAAAATAAGCTTGACGCTTTTGTTGTTCCTTATAATAATACAAAGAAACCCGACGGCTTTGATAATCAAAGCGTTGAACCGTTGTATACATTATATCAGAATCAGAAACAAAGTCAAGTACTTTTTTTATTTTTCTTAAACAAAAAATCATCACAGAAAATTAAAAAATTTTATTTTCAAAAGTTGCTGACAAACAGAGTTGTATATGGTATAATTGTATACAGCTCAGAAAAATCCACAATGTAAAATCCGTAGTTTCAATAAGGGTCAAAGTCCCGTCATTCAGTTTTTTCGGTCGGATATTGTATCTCACTGTCGAAAAAATCACCCGGCAAGGAATCTTAATTAAGTTATAATGTTTTCGGCAGGTTTATTTTAATTTAAACACGGATTATATTATCAACGGAGATTAATATGGATATAATAATTATTATACTTTGCGCCCTGTCTCTTTTTATTTCCATGGGATGTCTTTTTTATCTTATAAAACTTCACGGAATGCAAACCGACGGCAAAGAGTCAGAGCGAACCGAAGAAATGCTCAAAGAACTCAAAGAATCCCTATACAATGAATTTTCAAGAAACCGGGGCGAACTGCAAACCCAAAGCAAGCTGCAAAGGGATGAGGTTTCCTCAAAGCTCAAAGACATATATGAGCGCGTCGGAAAGCTCACCGAGTCCAACGCGGAATATCTGCACCGTATATCATCGGAACTCAACAGACAACTGACCGATATTCGTGACAGTTCCGCAACGCTTGCCGATAAGCAGAACATAAAAATAGAAACGGCTCTCGAAAGAATACGTCAGAGCAACGAAAAAAAGCTTGATGAAATGCGCGGCGTAGTTGATGAAAAGCTCACAAACACATTGACCCAGAGACTCGACACATCCTTCAAAACCGTATCCGAGCAATTGGAAAACCTGTATCGCGCCTTGGGAGAGATGAAAGAAATGTCAAGCGGTATAACCGACAACGTATCGGTACTCAACCGTGTTCTGTCCAATGTAAAGGCGAGGGGGACATGGGCGGAAGTCCAGCTTAAAAACATACTCGACCAGACGATTCCGGGCATGTATGTTGAAAACTTCGCGCCCGAAGAAAGAAGCAGAGAGCGTGTCGAATTCGCCATAAAAATACCGTCCGCAGACTCAAACGGTCAGGTAACATATCTCCCCGTGGATTCCAAGTTCCCGGTCGAGGACTACATACGACTCTGCGACGCAGCCGATCGCGCCGATCCGGAAGGAGTCGCCAAAGCCAGACATGACCTTGAGGAAAGAGTTCTGAAAGAGGCGAAAGATATCAAAAAATACATACAGGTCCCAAAAACCACTCCTTTTGCCATAATGTATCTTGCCTCCGAAGGTCTCTACGCCGAAATCGCCTCTTCCCCAAGCGGTCTGCCCGAAAAACTTCAGAATTCCTTCGGCATTATGATAGCGGGACCCACTACCGTCACCGCGCTTCTCAATTCGCTGGCTATGGGCTTCAGGATAGCCGCCATAAACGAAAAAGCCACCGAGGTGCGCAAGCTGCTCTCAGCCGTAAAGACACAGTATGATACATTCGGAAATCTGCTGCAAAAAGCCGGAAAGAAAATCGACGAAGCCAAGCACTCGCTTGAAGAAGCGCAGCACCGCAACGACATGATACAGAAAAAGCTCAAATCGGTTGAATCGGTCAGCCCCGGTGAATCCGACACACTGCTTGAGATCTCCGCTTCCCAGCCGTCATCGGAAAAAACCGATAATGCCGATGACATAATGTGACTCTCGGATTTTTCAGGTTATATATAACTAAATTAAAATGTCTTGCCGCTTTATTTTTTCGACGTAGAGATACGATCTCCCGCCGAAAGCCTTGAATGACGCGGATTTGCCCATTATTGAAACTTCCAAAATAATTTTTTGAAAGGTGTTTTATATGAAAAAAATTGTTTGCGCCCTGCTCTGTCCGGTCATATTAATTGCCGCGCTTGCTTCCTGCAGGGAAAATAACGACAACGCTCCCAGCTCCGAAAGTATGACCTCCGCGGAATCCGTAAGCGAGGAGTCTACGGAAAACTCTGAGGTTGTTGATACATTTGAAAGCTATATCAACCCTGTCTTTTCGGTAACCGGAGGTATCTTCACCGAAAGACAGACCCTGACCCTTTCTCTGCCAAACGGAGTCACGGGCTACGATATATATTATACAACCGACGGCTCGATTCCGACAAAAAGGTCCGAAAAATATTCCGAGCCTATAACACTGCTGTCCCGTGAGGATTCAACCGTCATCCGCGCCGCGTGCTTCGGCAAGGAAAGCGATCCTGCCGGTAAAGTTATCACCCACTCATATATACTTAAAGACAGCGTCGCGTCAACACTGTGGACCGTATCCATAACCGCGCACACCTCGGACCTTGACAGACTGACAGCAAATTACAATTCCGACATTGAAATACCCTCTCATACCGAGATTATAACACCCGACGGACAGACCGTAATCTCGCAGGATACGGGTCTTAAAATTTTCGGCGGTTCTTCAAGGGCTCTCTCGCAAAAGTCCTTTAAGATAAACGCGAGAAACGAAGATAAGCTCGGCAGCGATATTTATACGGGCAAAGGAAGTTTTTCATATCCTCTTTTTGAAGACAGAATAATCAAATCGGGCAAGGACGCGGGGATGGTGCTCCAAAAGTACGACAGCTTCATACTCAGAAACGGCGGAAACGACTCAATTCAGGCAACCGCCTGCGACCCGCTCAAACCAAATCTGTTGCGTGACAGCCTGTCAAACAGGTTCGCCGCGCAGGTTTCGGAAAGCTTTGATTACGCCTGCTCGCAGTTTGCGGCGGTTTACGTCAACGGTGAATATTACGGAATTCTCGACATGCGCGAAAACATGAACGAAGACTTTGTAAAAAATGTTTACGGAGTGGATGACAACGATGTGGTTGTACTGAAAAGCGAGCTCGACACAACCAGAGAATGCCGCCGTCACAGAGGAACCGGAGGTGGCGCGTGCCGTTACTGCGGCTCATGGTTCTATTACGAAACCGATGAAGGTCAGGAAAATTATATTGACGAATGGGAAGAACTTTGTGAAAAAGCCGCCGACGCGACAGATAAAAATTATGACGAAATATATGCCGAGATAGAGGCTGAAATTGACCTTGACAACCTGATCGAATATTATGCCATAAACCTTTACCTGTGCAATACGGACTGGCCGCACAACAATGTAAAGCTGTGGAAATACACCGGCGAGCCGATAGAGGGCATAGAAATAACCGACGGTAAATGGAGATTTATGTACCGTGACATGGATTTCACTTTCGGAAGATACAACTCACCGTATGTGACGTCCGAGCTTGACACGGTATACAGCGTTGATACATTTTACCGTACACTCGGCAATTATCTCGATTACGAATATCCCGACAGCGGAGAAACCAAATTGTACGCTGACGCGCTGGGACTTCAGGGACTGCTCGACTTCCTGCTTAAAAACGATGAATTCCGAGAAAAATTCTATGATTACTGTCTTGTCATATCAAACACGGAAAACACGGACGCGCTGAAAAATCTGCTTTCTCGGACAGTGGAGGAAGTCAAGCCCGAAATAAGCAGACACCTTGACCGCTGGCAAGGCACTTACGCCTCCTCATATACAATCAAGACCTGGGGCAGCTGCAACTCGGAAATCAGACGTTTTATTGCAAACCGTCCCTCCTTTTTCAGAGATCAGCTTGAAAAAGCAATGAGTTTTTATGAATAACCGATAATAGGTTTTAAAAAATAAATTTTTCTAAGGATGGGTAAATAACATGAAAAATTTGTCTTACAGCGAATACCTGAACAAAGTATACGGCTGCTTTCTGGGCAAGACCGTGGTAGGCACTCTCGGCGCTCCGTTTGAAGGAATTAAAATGCCGATGGAACTTCCCTTCGAGCGTTCCATGATAGACGCAATGCTTCCGAACGACGACCTCGATTTGCAGGTGCTCTGGCTTGACGTCGCCGAAAAATACGGAAAGAACTTCACATCATACGACCTGCTGCGTCGGTTTGTCGAAAACTGCGACTACAGTCCCGGCGAATATGCGGTGATGAGAAAAAATTACATGCGCGGCATATATCCGCCTCTTTCCGGAAAATTCTGCAACGATTTTTACATAAACGGTATGGGATGTCCGATACGTTCCGAAATCTGGGCTTGTCTCGCTCCGGGAGACCCCGAAAAAGCCGCGGAATACGCCTCAAGAGACGGCGTACTCGACCACAGCGGAGACAGCGTGAGCGCCGAAAAATTTTTCGCAGCGCTTGAGTCGGAAGCGTTTTTTGAAAGCGGGCTCTCAAAGCTTATAAGCATCGGACTCGAATTTGTTCCGAAAGACAGCCGCTTTTACGGTTTGGTCACGGATACTCTGGAGTTGTGCGCAAAATACGACGACATAAAGCTCATCCTGCGCAAAATTCTGAAAAAATACGGTCACCCCGACTGCACAAACCTGTACCAGAACATAGGCATTACCCTGCTCTCTCTGTTAAAAGGCAATCTTGATATAATAAAGACCGGCATGGACGCGCTCAACTGCGGGTTTGACACCGACTGCACCTGCGCCACCGCGGGAGCGGTAATAGGAGTCATAAGAGGCGCGCAAAGTCTGATTGACGAATACAGCCTCGGAGACGTCAAATATGTGCTCGGCGTCCGCTCTGACAGAAGAAGCGACAGCGTCAAGGACCTTGCGGAGGATATCGCGCTGCTCGGAGCACAATGGTGTCCGGACGTCATTTCGGGCGCCAATGATAAGGCGGAAGCTCAACGGAATATCTCTGCGGGCGTATTTGAATTATCGCAATACCCTCTCCGCATAAGCGCGGAATACGAAAACGACGACCCCGTATTCTACCCCGGCAAACCGTGTGAGGTAAAAATAAAATTTGAGAATATTTCCCAAGCCACGGTAAACGCGGAGGTTTCGGTAAGCGGAGCGGGAATCTCGGACAGTTTTTCTCTTTCCGTTACTCCTCATGAGTGTAAATATAAAGAGATTACGGTTTCATGCGATCCGAAAGAAAAGAACATATACGACAAAAATCTGATTACAGTATCTGCCGATATATGCGGAAAACCCCAGGTATTTACCTTCGGAGCCGTCGGCGCGACTCCGTGGAAAGCGATAGGTCCGATTTGGCGCACAGACCCGATATGCACAACAGAGCTTCTGCGAAAATCAGACCTTAAATACTGGAACATAATATCGTCGGTTAAATACGACGGGGACATGACGGATGTGGTACGCAGATTCCACCTCAACTTCGCCGCCGACACCGACACCGAATACATGACGTTTGACGAGTGCTTTGCCCCCTTTGACGAAAACGCAAACACCAAATATGAAGAAAGTGTGTTTTATCAAAGAGAAGACAGTTTCCGCATGGATGATATCTGCTCATTCTACGGTCCCTCGGTGATATATCTGGCAAGAGAACTGATTTCCCCCGAAGATATGACGGTCTGCGCTCAGATAGGACACAGCTCTCCTTTCTCGCTCATGATAAACGGTGAACTTGTCGCGCGGAGAGACGGGTGCGACACGTGGAACGCCGAAAATGTGCACATACAGAATATAAAGCTGAAAAAAGGCATAAACAGAATTCTTTTCAGGCTGACAAGAGTAAACGCGGACGCGAAATATAACCTCATTTTCTCCAAAGAGCCCACCTGCTCCGAGCATTATGTCTGCTTCGGTTCAGTGCTTCCCGAACATTTCGGCAAATGATTCTTCAACGCGACGCGCGCACGCATTTCCCGGTACATTATTTAAAAGCATAGCACTGTGAATCGAAAATATCCAAATATCTTAAACGCTCGAAAGGATATATGTCAAATGAAAACCAAAAGTCTTCACCTTATATGTAACGCGCACATAGACCCCGTCTGGCAATGGGAGTGGGAAGAAGGCGCCGCCGAGACTTTATCGACCTTTCGCACCGCGGCGGAGCTGTGCGAGGAATTCAAGGGATTTGTCTTCTGCCATAATGAAGCCCTGCTTTACAAATGGATAGACGAGTACGAGCCTGAACTTTCCGACAAAATCAAAAATCTTGTCGAAAAAAAATCATGGCACATCATGGGAGGGTGGCATCTGCAGCCCGACTGCAACATGCCATCCGGCGAGGCGCTTATCAGACAGATATTGTCAGGCAGAAAATACTTTTCTGAAAAATACGGAATCTCGCCGTCGGTAACCATCAATTTCGACTCTTTCGGACATTCGAGAGGACTTGTTCAGATAGTGACAAAAACCGGATACGACTCATATATGTGCTGCCGTCCGAGCGACTGGTGGATAAGTCTTCCGTCGGACACGTTCATATGGAAAGGATACGACGGCTCTGAGGTAACCGTGCGCAGGCTTGACGCCTACAACACCCCTCTCGGTCACGCGCAGGATAAAATCAGAGCCTGCGCGGATAAACTGCTCAACGATGAAAACAAGTCAGTCGACTGTTGTCTGTGGGGCGTCGGAGACCATGGCGGAGGTCCATCCAGAAAAGACATTGCGGATATAAACAAGCTTATTGACGAATATCGGGAAAAGGGCGTAAATATAATCCACTCAACACCAAGGGCATACTTTGACGAGCTCAAAAGTCAAAATACAAAGCTGCCGGTATATGAGGGAGACCTCAATAACTGTATGCCCGGCTGTCTTACAAGTCAGGCTCGGGTAAAGCAAAAATACCGTGAACTTGAAAACATGTATTTTGCCGGTGAAAAAATGTGTGTCTGCGCCGGCCTGTACTGCGGACTCCCATATCCCTCAAAGGAGATTGAGGACGCCCTATACGATATGCTTACGGTACAGTTTCACGACGCTCTGCCCGGCTCCTCGATTCAGGGCGTGGAGGAAATGGCGGTAAGAATGGCTGACCACGGCATAGAGATAATGTCAAGACTCAAAGCGAAAGCTTTTTTCGCCATGGCTACCTCTCAGCCCAAAGCCAAAGAGGGAGAGCTGCCGATAATGGTATTCAATCCGCATCCGTATCCCGTTGAGGGAGATTTTGAATGCGAATTCATGCTTGCCGACCAGAACTGGAGCGAAAGCTTCAACATGCCCGTCATCTCCGAAAACGGAAATATCATTCCCTCTCAGCCCGAAAAGGAAGCTTCAAATATTCCGATTGACTGGAGAAAAAGAGTTGTATTTCACGCGAAGCTCAAACCCATGTCGATGAATCGGTTTGAATGTACCTTCAGACTGCTTGACAAAAAACCCGTGCCGGCTGTCGACGGAAACGATAAATATATTACCGTAGACAATAAATCGATGAAAGTCAAAATAAGCAAAGAGAGCGGACTTTGCGAAAGCATTGTATATAAAAACAAAGAATATCTGAAAGGCGGCATAACGCTCGACGTCATGAAGGACAACACCGACCCTTGGGGAATGACGCAAAAGGCTTGGCGTGAAAAGATCGGAGAATTTACCCTGCTTTCCGCAGAGCTTGGCAGCGTCGTTTCGGACCTGCCGAATACAATCCCTTCCGTGAGGACGGTAGAGGACGGGGACGTCAGAACAGTAGTCGAATCGGTATTGGGCTACGGGACGTCCGCCGCCGTAATCAGGTATAAAATATCAAAAATCCTGCCCGAGATCGGTCTTGAGATACGTATCTTCAACAATGAAAAATCGAAAATGATAAAGCTGTCTTTACCTCACAATATTTCAAACCCCAAGGCGTCCGCCGAGGTCGTGTACGGAGAGGAAATACTGAAAGAGGACGGGAGCGAGCAGCCGCAGCAAAAATATCTGAAGATCTGCGGAAGCGACGGTGAAATGGCAATACTGAACAGGGGCATATACGGCTATTCATACGAAAACAATACAGCCGCTCTCACGCTTTTGCGCTCACCCTGCTATACCGCTCACCCTCTGGGCGACAGAAAAACAGTACCCGATGACCGCTACACTCCCCATATCGACCAGGGCGAAAGAATATTCCACATTCAGCTGAAACTCGGGGACTGCGCAAACGCCGCCAAAGACGCGCTGACATTCAACGAAACACCCATGGTGCTCTCGTTCTTCCCCTCCGGAAAAGCAGTCCAAAACAGGACGGAACCCCCGACGCTCAGCGGCGGCAATATCATAATGTCCGCGCTTTACAGACCTGACGGGAAAAATGAGATCATAACAAGACTTTTCAATCCGAACGACAAACCCGACTCAACCTCGCTTGAGTGGGCAAACAATACTTACCGGATATATTTTACGGGCTTTGAGATAAAGACTTTCCGTCTGCTTGAAGACAAAATAGAAGAGTGCGCGGTAACCGACGAAATTTAAGGAGGATTTCTTTTGAACATCAACAACGATTCAAACAATAAAGACCGGAATAACACCGGAGGTTTTATCAGAAAGATTTTTTCAAAGCCGTTCAGATATTCGACCGACATGTTCGTAAGGACGTTCATATGCTCTTATTTTATAGTGAGTACGGTAAATCTGCTTATTCACGCAAATGATGAAACAGATTACAATAAACTTGATTTTCTGCAGAAAGACGCCTCCGTCGCGGATTTTCTCCTGCACTGTCTGTTGATTCTCGGCATAATGCTCTTTCTTACGGCGCTTGAATATTTTCTTCCGAAATGGAAAACGACGCCTCACCTGATGGTGATATTTGCCCTGCTTATGTCGTTTATTCTGCTGTTACGCTGTGAAAGCTCGGTGTATTACATGTACTTTGCCGTACTGTTTATATGCGCCATGGTCATTCTGTACTCAACCGACAAGGAATGTTTTTCCTTTATAAAATCAGACTTTCATTCCGCTTATATGTGGACGGCGGTCGGTTTCTTTGCGTTGGTGTTCGGATTTTTTGTCACCGCGATAGGCGTCTACAGATACCTGTCCTACAGCACGCCCAATTTTGATTTCGGCATTTTCTGCAACATGTTTTACAACATGAAAGAAACGGGGCTTCCGAATTCAACAAGCGAGAGGGATATGCTGCTCTCTCACTTCGCGGTGCATTTCTCCCCGGTATATTACTTAATGCTCCCCTTTTATTTTATATTTCCCTCTCCGTCAACTTTGCAGGTTTTGCAGGCGGTCGTACTGTATTCCGGCATTATACCTCTCGTGCTTACCGCGAGAAAGCTCGGACTGTCAAAAAAGCTCGCCGTGGCAGTCTCAGCCGTATATGCCGCATATCCCGCGCTTAGCGCCGGATGCTTTTACGACCTGCATGAAAACTGTTTTCTTGTTCCGTTGCTTTTGTGGACCTTTTACTTCTTTGAAAAAGAAAAATACATTCCCATGGCTGTCTTTGCCCTGCTTACGCTGACAGTAAAAGAAGACGCTTTTATCTACCTTGTATTCTTTGCGCTTTATGTTATCTTTTCAAGGAAAAAATGGAAAATCGGTCTGCCTATGCTCTGCCTGTCGCTTATCTACTTTGTAACAGTATCTTACTTCATGCAAAAATACGGCACGGGCATCATGTCCGGACGATTCGGAAATCTTATCTTTGACAGTGAGGACGGACTCATAGGAGCGCTGAAAACACTGCTTCTCAATCCGGGATATGTATTGACGCAGATATTCACCACCTCAAGCGGAAATACGGATAAATTGCTCTATCTTTTGCAGCTGTTTCTGCCTCTCGCGTTTCTTCCGTTTGCCACAAAGAAAGTTTCAAGATTCATACTCATATGTCCGGTGCTTCTGAACATCCTTACAATGTATGTGTATCAGCCGAATATAAACTTCCAGTACAGCTTCGGCATAACGGCTTTTCTGTTCTATGTCTCGATGCTCAATCTCTCGGAACTTCCGCATTTTTCAAAGAAATACATGATACAGGTTGGCGCCGCGGCTTCGGTGCTTCTGTTTACCGTGGTGGTAATTCCGAAATTTACGCATTATGCCGGCATGTACACGTCAAACAAGGCAATTTACGAGAAAATGGACTACGCGCTTGAAGAAGTGCTTCCCGAAAACGCGTCGGTGACCTGTTCCACATTTCTGCTCGCGCATATCGCGGACAGAGACGTGATATACGAAGTAGGATATCACACGGAAAACGGTCAATACAAGACAGATACCGAATTCGTGGTACTTGACATGAGATCGGGTTACAGAAGCTCAAGTCTTAAGCAAGCCGAATATTTCATTTCAAAAGGCTACGTCGAATTTTACTCGGACGAAGAAACGGTTCTGATTCTCAGAAATGAAAGCATGGGCTGAAAAGGTCATAAATCAGCATAACAAAAACGGATTGTTTTTCATAGGTTTATTCAACCTGTATAGGTACGCAAAAAATCCAAGGTCATAAAATAAATTGACCTTGGATTTTGTTATATTCGCGTGTGATCAAATAATCAATCCGCATCAGCCTTCGGGTTCAGTTTTCTTTTGACATCAGCATATCGACAAACTGACGCGCGGTTCTCGGATTGCGTCCGCCTCCCCGAAGCGCGAACGCCTCCGCCATATTGGCAAGCTCGTTTGCCGGAGTTTCAATACCCGCGCGGCGCGCCAATTCACACACAATTCCGGCAAACCCCTCGCGGTCGGTTTTGAGATAAGTAACGGTCAGACCGAATCTCGCCGAAAGCGAAACGGTTTCCTGTATCATATCCGCCGTATTTACCGAATCCTGTCTTGCCGACGCGGATTCCTTTATCATATGACGGTGATTTGACGTGGCATATATCAGAGTATTGTTTCCCCTGCCGGTAACGCCTCCTTCAAGCGTCGCCTTCAGCGCGCAAAAATCCTTGTCGTCAGACGTAAATGTCAGGTCGTCAATAAAAAATATGAATTTAAGGGGGTTGTTATAAAGCTGTTCGGTTATCACGGGAATAAGCGAAAGCTGAGCTTTTTTAAACTCGATAAGTCTCAGCCCCCTGTCCGCCATACTGTTTACCAAAGCTTTGACGGTAGAGCTTTTTCCGGTACCGGCGTCTCCGTAAAGCAGGACATTGTTGCAGGGTCTGCCGGAGAGAAAAGCTTCCGTGTTCGTCACGACCTGCCCCCTCTCCCTTTCATATCCGACAAGGTCGGAAAGCTTCATGGGATCGGGATTCTTTATCGGCACCAGAGAACGGTCCTCTCCTATCACGAACATGCGGTATTTCGCAAAAATTCCATATCCTACGGTCCTTATATTGTTCATACGTTCATGGTAAAGCGAAACAAAATCCACTTTACTCACCTTCCATACCGGAAGTTTTTCATCAGGCGCCACGGCTCTTACATCGCCGCCGTCATACATTGAAAGCTTCTGAAGTATTGCAAGCTCTCTGTCAAGCATACTTTCGTACATATCGTCTTTTTCTTTTCCGGACATTCGGTAAGAGGTATATATATTCTCGTCTTCGGTTACCGCGGTAAAAAGATACTCTGTAAAATTCGGAGTTTCCTTTAAAAGCTCGGACATAAAAGCCCCGTAGGCATATACCAAAGCGGACGTGTCCTCAGGATTTGTTTCATCAAGCTCTGTAAGTCTCACAATAACCGGAAGCTTTAATAGTCCGCGGAAAATGACAAGGCTTCCGAGTTTCAGTTTAATATCTCCGTTCAATTCTAAATCCTTTCAAAAGCATCGGTATAAATCACCGTGTTTTAACAAATAACATTTATATATTATTATATACTCTTCGGAAATTCTCTTCAATACTTTAAATGACAAAATTATTTCTTTTTCCCGAGCGGACATTTGTGCAAAAAGACATCAAAAAAATTAAAAACAGCTATTGACAAACAGTTAGTTTTGTATTATAATAGAATATAATAAGTCAAAAGGCTATGACGGGGCATAAGATATTCTTTAAAAGTTCTTCAGAGATTTGTCGGGCGGTGCGAGACAAAGGCTTGTGCAATATCGAACTCTCCCCTGAGCTTCGGACCGAAAGTTTTTTTCGAGTAGGAACGACGGGTTCTCCCGTTAAAGAGAAAACGTATTAAATGTACGTATTGAGTGGATTACTGTCAATCGGAGTGGTACCGCGGAAGAAATTGTGCTTTCGTCTCTGTTTTTTGGAGATGAGGGCTTATTTTTTATATTCTGAAAAATCCGCATGTCACTCAATAAAAGACTTATTACGTCAAAAAACATGAAATAATAATCCGCGTGAGTAACTTTTATAAAATCATGGTCTCACGTAAAGAAAGGTAAGGTATTTTATATGAAAAACGCGTCAAAATACACACGTCAGTATTTCCCCGCTCCCGTGTGCGAGATGAAATGGGCAAAGAAGAATTATATAAATAAGGCGCCCATATGGTGCTCCGTTGATTTGAGAGACGGCAACCAGTCTCTCATCATCCCCATGAGCCTTGATGAAAAGCTCGATTTTTTCAATCTGCTTGTAAAAATAGGCTTTAAGGAAATTGAAGTGGGCTTCCCCGCCGCTTCCGAAACCGAATACACATTTTTGCGCACGCTTATAGAGAAAAACATGATTCCGGACGACGTCACGGTGCAGGTTCTCACCCAGAGCCGCGAACACATAATACGCAAAACCTTTGACGCGCTTTCGGGCTGCAAAAACGCTATAGTTCACCTTTACAACTCCACCTCGGTAGCTCAGCGCGAGCAGGTTTTCAAAAAGTCCAAAGAGGAAATAATAAAAATCGCCACCGACGGAGCCGAGCTCTTCAATAAAATCGCCGAGGAAACCGGAGCAAACTACAGATATGAATATTCTCCCGAATCCTTTACCGGCACGGAGCCTGAATTCGCGCTTGAGATTTGCAACGCAGTGCTCGATGTATGGAAGCCGACTCCGGACAGAAAAGTCATCATCAACCTCCCCGTTACCGTAGAGCTCTCCATGCCTCACGTATACGCAAACCAGGTAGAGTACATGTGCGATAACCTCAAATACCGTGACAACGTCATTGTTTCCCTCCATCCTCACAACGACCGCGGATGCGCCGTCGCGGATTCCGAGCTCGGTCTGCTCGCGGGCGCCGACAGAATAGAAGGCACGCTTTTCGGAAACGGCGAGCGCACGGGCAATGTCGATATAATCACTTTGGCGCTCAATATGTATTCTCAGGGAGTAGAGCCGGGACTTGACCTCTCGAATATGCCCGAAATCACCGACCTTTACGAAAGAGTCACGAGAATGCAGGTATATGACAGACAGCCCTATTCCGGCAAGCTTGTATTCGCGGCATTCTCCGGGTCTCATCAGGACGCCATCGCAAAAGGTATGAAATGGCGTGAGGAAAAGGACTGCCGTTTCTGGACGGTTCCCTATCTTCCCATAGATCCTACCGACGTTGGAAGAGTTTACGAAACCGATGTGATAAGAATAAACTCACAGTCCGGAAAAGGCGGCATAGGATATCTGCTTGAGCATACATTCGGATACGTGCTTCCTCCCAAAATGAGAGAAGAGGTAGGATACAAAGTCAAAAGCGTCTCCGACCACGCGCACGCCGAGCTCACTCCGGGACAGGTGCTCGAAGTATTCCAAAGCAATTATGTAAATATCAATTCTCCGATAAAGCTCGTTGACTATCACTTCATACGCAATCCCGGAATAAATGTCGTCCTGACAGTCGAAATAAACGGCGAGATAAAGGAACTCAAGGCGTCCGGCAACGGACGGCTTGACGCGGTAAGCAACGCTATAAAGCAGCATTTGGGTATAAGCTACTCCAACCTCACATATGAGGAGCACGCTCTTACCTCGGGGTCATCCTCCAAGGCGGTCACATATGTAAGCATAACCTTTGACGACGGAACCGTAGTCTGGGGAGCGGGAGTTCATGACGACATCATCGCGTCCTCCATAAACGCGCTTTTCTCCGCCATAAACCGCAGATACGCAAGCGTGAAAGAAAAAAACAATAAATAATTTAAGAGGAAAGGTACGGAAATAAATATGGCAATGACAATGACCCAAAAAATCCTTGCCGCGCACGCCGGCTTGGAATCGGTTCAAAAGGGACAGCTCATAAGGGCAAAGCTTGACATGGTTCTCGGAAATGACATTACATCTCCCGTGGCAATAAACGAATTCAACAAATTCGGATTTGACAAGGTTTTTGACAAAAATAAAATCTCTCTGGTCATGGACCACTTTGTTCCGAACAAGGATATCAAAGCCGCGCAGCAGACAAAGCAGTGCCGCGCGTTTGCCAAAACATTCGGCATTAAAAATTATTTTGACGTGGGCGACATGGGTATAGAGCACGCGCTTCTGCCTGAAAAGGGACTTGTCGGTCCCGGAGACGTGGTTATAGGCGCGGACTCCCATACCTGCACTTACGGAGCGCTCGGCGCATTCTCCACAGGCGTGGGTTCGACGGACATGGCGGCGGGAATGGCTACCGGAGAGGCTTGGTTCAAAGTTCCGGCGGCGATAAAATTCAATCTTTTCGGAAAACTTCCGAAGTTCTGCTCCGGCAAAGACGTTATTCTTTACATTATCGGCAAGATAGGCGTTGACGGCGCGCTGTACAAATCCATGGAGTTTACGGGGGACGGACTCGCCTCTCTTTCGATGGACGACCGCCTGTGCATGGCAAACATGGCGATTGAAGCCGGCGCCAAAAACGGAATTTTTGAGGTGGACGACATAACGCTTAAATTTTATAAGGAGCGCATGACGCACCCGTATACGGTTTACAGCGCAGACCCGGACGCGGATTACGACGAGGTAATCGACATTGACCTTTCAAAGATAGTGCCTATTGTCGCATGTCCTCATCTGCCGGAAAACACGAAAAAGGCATCCGAGCTTGGAGACATCAAAATAGATCAATGCGTAATCGGCTCCTGCACCAACGGAAGACTTTCCGATATGAAAATCGCGGCTGATATTCTCAAAGGCAAACACATAGCCCCCGACGTCAGATGCATAATAATTCCGGCGACACAGTCTATTTATCTGGACTGCATCAGACTCGGTTATGCCGAGACGTTTATAAACGCCGGGTGTGTGGTCTCCACGCCTACATGCGGCCCGTGTCTAGGAGGCTATATGGGAATACTCGCCGAAAATGAAGTGGCAATCTCAACCACAAACCGGAATTTTGTGGGCAGAATGGGACATGTGACCTCAAAAATATACCTCTCAAGTCCCGCGACCGCCGCGGCGTCCGCGCTCACGGGTTACATCACAGACCCGCAGGCGTCTGATATGTGAAAGGAGCTAACATAATATGAAAGCACACGGAACAGTACATAAATACGGAGATAATATAGACACCGACGTCATCATACCCGCGCGTTACCTGAACACCTCAAATCATGCCGAGCTCGCGAGCCATTGCATGGAGGACATAGACAAAAGCTTTACTTCAAAGGTTAAAAAGGGCGACATAATGGTGGGCGGAGCCAATTTCGGCTGCGGCTCGTCGCGTGAACACGCGCCGATAGCCATAAAAGAATCGGGTATTTCGGTGGTTATTGCAGAAACTTTCGCGAGAATATTTTACCGCAACGCCATAAATATAGGTCTTGCCATACTTGAATGTCCCGAGGCAAGCCGGAAAATCAATGACGGGGATGAGGTCGAAGTTGATTTTAACACGGGTGAAATCTACAATCATACCTCAGGCGAAAAATACAAAGCCCAGCCCTTCCCTCCTTTCATTCAGGAAATCATCTCAAAAGGCGGTCTTCTGAATTCAATTTCACAGGACGGAAAATAAAACTTTGCCGAGACGTCCGATATACAAAATCTTTGAATGTCTTCGGATACTGAAAGGATAATCAATCATGGAAAAGAAAATAACAGTGCTTTCCGGCGACGGCATAGGTCCCGAAATCGTCAGAGAAGCGATAAAAGTGCTTGATAAAATCGCTCATAAATACAATCACACTTTCAAGTATACATATGTCGATATCGGAGGATGCTCAATCGACAAATTCGGAGTACCGATAACCGACGAGGGAATGGAAAAGTGTAAAGGCGCGGACAGCGTTCTGCTCGGCGCGGTGGGAGGTCCGAAGTGGGATTCATGTCCACCCTCGATACGTCCGGAAAAGGCGCTTCTGGCTGTAAGAAAAGAACTCGGGCTTTTCGCCAATCTCCGTCCCACAAAGCTGTTTTTACAGCTGGCTGACTCATCTCCGCTCAAGCAGTCGGTTGTCGGAAACGGAATTGACCTGATGATAGTGCGCGAGCTTACCGGAGGTATATATTTCGGCGAAAGAAAAACCGAGGAAAAGAACGGCGAAATGTATTCTTACGATGTGATGTCTTACTATGAGCATGAAATCGAAAGAATAGGCAGAGTCGCGTTTGACTGCGCCATGAAGAGGAACAAAAAGCTTGCTTCCGTAGATAAGGCAAATGTGCTTGACACATCTCGCCTGTGGAGAAAGACCATGCACAGGCTTTCCGAAGAGTATCCCCAGGTCGAATACAGCGACATACTTGTTGACAATACCGCAATGCAGCTGATAAAAAATCCCGCTCAGTTCGACGTTATAGTCACCGAAAATATGTTCGGAGACATACTTTCCGATGAGGCTTCGATGCTTACAGGCTCGATAGGCATGATGCCATCCGCCTCGCTGTCGTCAACCACCCTCGGAATGTATGAGCCCATACACGGCTCGGCTCCCGATATTGCGGGAATGAATATTGCCAACCCTATAGGAACTGTCCTCTCCGCTGCGATGATGCTCCGCTACTCGTTTGATATGGCAAAAGAAGCCGACGACATCGAAAACGCCGTCAACAGTGTTCTGAACCAAAATTACAGAACCTCCGATATTATGCAGGAGGGTTGCAGGAAGCTTTCGTGCTCCGAAATGGGAGATATGATAGCGGCAAATATATAAGCGTCGAAAAACAGAAAAGCCGGCTTTTCCTCCGCCCGACACGCGCGAAAAGTCCGGCTTGTTTTTTGAGAAAAAATTTTTATTGACAAAACCGCCTGTGTCGGTTATAATTAAAGTAACATAAATATAAGAACACAAAGCGTGAAAGTTACATTCTTCTAACTATGAGAAATGTTTTTTCACGCGCGAATTTTGCAGTCCGCCGCAACATTCACGGTTGCGATTTGTGCCGCCGTTCGGCGGCGGAATGGAGATTAAATATGCAGCTTGTGGCAACTTGTCTTTTCGGGCTTGAAAAGCAGCTCGGAGAAGAAATAGACGCGCTCGGTCTTAAAAGGACAGAAACAATTGACGGCAGAGTGACCTTTGAGGGGCTTGAATGTGATATCCCCAGGGCAAATATCAATCTGCGCTGCGCGGAGAGAGTATTCATAAAGCTCGGCTCTTTCAAGGCGGAAAGTTTTTCCGAGCTTTTTGACGGTACATATTCGCTTCCTTGGGAAGAATGGATAGGCAAAAACGACGCGTTTCCGGTTTCGGGACACTCGATAAAAAGCAAACTCACCTCAATTCCCGACTGTCAGAGCATAGTAAAAAAAGCGGTCGTCAATCGGCTTGCCTCGGTTTACAATATCTCCTGGTTTGAAGAAACCGGTACCAAATATAAAATAGAGTTTTTCATACTCAAGGACGAGGCAATGCTGCTTATAGACACCTCCGGTATTGCTCTTCACAAAAGAGGATACCGTCCGAAAGCCGGACCCGCCCCGCTCAGAGAAACGCTCGCGGCGGCAATCGCCTTAACCTCCAGACCGTCGGAGGATATTCTCTTTTGGGACCCTTTCTGCGGCTCCGGGACCATCGCGATTGAAGCCGCCATGATAGTAAAAAATATAGCTCCCGGGCTTAACCGTGATTTCGACTCCGAAAAATTCAGTCGCATCGACAAAAAGATGTGGCAGAACGCCAGAGATGAAGCCAAGGATAAAATCATAACCGGTTCAAAATTTGAGGTCTGGGCTTCCGACACGGACGAGCAGGTGCTTGATATCGCGTACGAGTCCGCCCTGCGCGCCGGCGTCGAGGAAAACATGCGCATTTTTACAGGTGACGCCCGCCGGATACAAAAACCCGACGGCATAAAGGGCAGCATCGTCTGCAACCCTCCGTACGGAGAGAGAATGGGCGACATACGGCAAGCCGAACAGCTTTACAGAGATATAGGAAAAAACTTTTGCCTGTTTGACCGCTGGCACGTGTATATAATAACCTCATGCGATTATTTTGAGAAGCTGTACGGACGTCCGGCAGACAAGAAAAGAAAATTATACAACGGCATGATTCCCTGCTTTCTCTATCAGTTTTTCAAACCCTTTGAGCCTAAAGCCGCGCCAAGTTTCAAAAATACCGCAAAATCCAAGCAGAATTATGAAAGGAAAAAACGCTGATGCTCGACCTATGCAACCCAAAGACCATAAAACAGGTCATGGACATGTTCGGACTGAAATTCAAAAAGGAATTCGGACAAAATTTTCTTATAAATCACGGCACAGTCGAGGATATCGCGTACTGCTGCTCCGATGACGCCGACATAACCGTTCTTGAAATAGGTCCCGGCATAGGTTGCCTTACACGCGAGCTTGCCGCGCGTTATCGCAATGTTGTCGCCCTTGAAATAGACGGGGGACTTATACCTGTACTGCGTTATACGCTTGACGGATATAAAAACGTCCGGGTCGAAAACAGCGATGTGATGAAAACAAATCTTGAGGAAATCTTAAAGCCGTATTTTTCCGCGGGAAAGGTTTCGGTCTGCGCAAACCTGCCTTATTATATCACAACTCCCATACTTATGAAGCTTTTGGAAAGCCGGCTGCCGTTCGACAGTATTACGGTAATGGTTCAGTCGGAGGTGGCTGACAGAATATGCGCGGGAGCCGGAAACAAAAACTGCGGCGCAATTACCGCGGCAATAGACTATTTCGGACAGACAAACGCTCTTTTCACCGTAACGTCGGACAACTTCATGCCGGTACCGAAAGTCGACTCCTCTGTGGTTCAGATTAAACTATGGAAAGAAAAGCCGGTCGTTCCTTCAAACGAGGATATCTTTTTCAGAACGGTTAAAGCGGCGTTTGAGCAAAGGAGAAAAACACTCGCAAACTCGCTTTTGACAGGATTTCCGGAAATACAAAAGCAAAGGCTCACGGAAATAATAACTTCATGCGGGCACAGCGCGGATATCCGGGGAGAGAAACTCACGGTAAAGGATTTCTGCCGGCTTTCAGATAAACTGTATGAGGAACTCGGTCATAGCGTGTAAATGAAAACATAAAAAAGCAGTCATATCATAATGAACTTTATCCCAAATACTCGGTCGGTTCTGCAGAATGACTGCTTTTGTCAATATTATCGGACGTCAAAATAAATTATCGGTTTAATTTATATAATTTTCCGCCTGTTTGGTAAACATTTCATAATACTTTCCGTGTTTTTCCATCAGTTCATCGTGAGTGCCGCATTCCTCAAGCTTTCCGCGCTCCATTACTATTATTCTGTCGGCATCCCGTATCGTGGACAGTCTGTGAGCGACTATTATAGTGGTAGCCCGGTTGGCGGTGCTCAAAATAAGCTTACTCAGCTTGTATTCCGCCAAGGGGTCAAGCGCTGAGGAAGGCTCATCGAGCAAAAGCAGTCCCCATTTTTTTGTCATAAGTCTGGCAAGCGCGATCTTCTGCACTTCTCCGCCCGAAAGGATTATTCCGTCCGGACTGAACTCTCTGGTCAGCTCCGAATTAAAATCGGCATGGTTTTTTTCAAGAATGGAATCCAATTCGTATTCCTTTGAAATTCTCTCAAGCTCTTCCTCTGATATCTTGTTGAACAGCGATACATTGTCCGCAAAACTCATGGCATAAACATTAGTGTTCTGAAAGGCGACTCCCACGTGCTGCCGCAACAGTTCCACATCATAATCCTTTATTGAAATGCCGTTTATAAGAATATCTCCGTCCGTAACGTCATACAGCCTCATCAAAAGCTTGACAAAAGTGGATTTCCCGGCTCCGTTTTCTCCCACAATGGCGATTTTTTCTCCGGGTTTTATATCAAGGTTCAAATCCGAAATCGCAAAATCAGAGTTTTCATATGAGAAGCCGACATTTTTAAACCGCACCGCGAACGGGTCATGTATCTCGGTTATTTGTACGTCTGTGCTTTTGGTCTCAATGTTGGACTTTATATCGAAAAATTCTCTTATTTTATCCGCGTTCATAGAGATATTGTTGGCTTCCTCCATCAACTGTATCAGATTGTAAAGATTTGAATCAAGCCTGTAAAACGAAAGATTCATGGTTATATACAGAGCGGCGTCCACAATGTTGCCTTCAATAATGCTATGTACAAGATATAAGGTCAAAACAAACTCGGTGACAATAAAAAGAAATTCCTGAGTGATATAACAAACCGCGCCTTTTTTCTCATACTTGGTATTTATATCTACCTGCTCTTTACCCGACTTGTCATATCCGTCAAAGGCAAATCGCTTTAAAGGCGTGGTCTTTATATCCGCCGAATACTCTTTAAGATAAAACAGTCTGTGAAAATACGAAAGACGCCGTTCCACCGGAACTGTTTCGTTTTTCTTACAAATATCAATCTTGTTTCTTCTTGCAAGCAAAAGCTTCTGTAAAATCAACTGTATTATCTCTATCACAATAAGCCACGGACCTATCACCATAACAATTGAAAAAAGAGTTATAATACTGAAAAGAGCCGAAAGAAAACGCTTTGAAAAACTGAACGCTTGGTTTGTCTGCTGTACATACTCGTTCATAGCCCAGGCATACTCATTGTAATATTCGGGAGAATCCACATATTTGTAGTCTATCTCCATCGCCTTTACATATATGTTGCGTTTTACTTTCATGTTAATCTCGGTTTGTTTTTTAGTGAAATACGGACTACAGATCATCCTTGGTATACTTTTTATAAAATTAGCGCCTGCTATTATCAAAGCGACAACTACAAGATACGAAAAAGAACGACCTTCATTCAGAGATCTTACGATTATTTCAGGCGAATAAACATATAGCATTTCATCAAGAGGCGACATTATAACAACAAAAAACAAGGATAAAATAACGTAAACCTTGCCATATTTCCAATAGGGGCGGCATAGCCACGTCAAATTTTTCCATTTTTTAAAACTATTTTTCATCAAAAATAACTCCTAAAATCATTTCATAAGCGATATTGCAACTCGGGTATTGCATAACATAACAATCTGATAATTTAGATATTCTTACCATATCATTAAATAAAGTACTCATTGTACTTTTTGAACGAACATTTCTTATTAATCTTTCAAGTGCTTCTCCCGATTTCAACTTAATTATATTTGCGTTTTTACTTTCAACATATTTAGAGAATATTACCGAGTCGACAGAAAAAACTCTTTCAACTATATTCGGAGGAGCGTAAAGAATGCGATTTGTACCGTCAGAATCTACCGTTGCGCCAATAAAAAAATCTTTATATGTATTATCTATTTTTTCACCGCGTACAGGCAACGGCATTCCAAAGCCAATAAGCATATTATTTAAAAGATAAATACAGTCGTCGCTGACAAATCCACACTTCATGTCTATTGTTAAATATTGTGTCAATGTTGTCTTTCCCGACCATCTTTCGCCTATCAATAATATATTTTTTCCTTCAATCTGTATGCATGAGCCGTGCAACACAGTGCAGTTTAATATATCGGCATAAAAGTTTTCCAAATCATTTATCAGCGAAAAAATCCAATCATTATCTGCCGAATCACTTATTTTATAATTATGTATTATTTCGTTCAAATTATTTTTGCTTTTATAAATATAATACAAATAATTATTGAAAAATCCTTTTTTTTGATAATCTAAAAATGTTATAAATAGCGAATCAAAAATTAATTTGTGTTCTTCATATAGTTCATTTTCTATTATAATACTAATTTGTATATTATCAATATACCTGTAAAAGCATTTCATACTTAATTATGCTCCTCATCAGAACATCGCAAAAGTGACGCTTTAAAAAACAAATCTAAGGTTTCTTCCACATCATTATAAATGTTATCGTCTTCACATTGAGATATATTATATACATCTTTAATATGTGAAACTATATCGGATACCTCAATGTCTTCACCATTATTATAACAGCCAACTATTAAATTCCACACATACTTTGCAGTATGATTTAATATTATAATTTTTTTAAATGATTCATTATATATAATTAAGTCATCATCTATATTCTCCGAGGTATAGGATACAATCTCAATTACTTTGCCATTAAGTAACATTTTTCACCTCCATTAAACAGTATTATTTATCAAAAACCAATTTATATGCCTCATGCTGTTCATAATTTTGTACGCAGATTTTTTGCAGACGCCATCCAAAACTGTACTTACCCAATAACATAGCTTCAATGACGTAAGTCCAGTATTCTTTCTGAGCCATACATTCAGGCAATTCGCTGTCTTTATTTATATTTCTCAATTCCCAAATGGGACATCCTCCTTTACAAAAATTGTATGCAATACACTCCCGACATTCAACAAACTTCTGCTGAATTATTTCAAGCAATTTATCATTATATTTATGATAATATTCTACTTTGCCTTCATTGATTTTTCCTATTACTGTTTGATTTCCTTTACATGACTCTATACAAGTTACAATTGATTTGTCCGGAAGTAACCATGGATTATTGCATCTGTACTCTCCGCAAAAGATTTCACTGATTTCGTTATTATACAATGGGACTTCGACAGTATTCAACTTATCCTTGCCTTTCTCCAAAATAATATAATCCAATAATGAAATATAATAATATAAAAAACTTTTATTGGTCTTACCATGATTTTTTAAATTCTCCAATGCACGACCCTCATAAAAAGTCGGATAAACACTCCACTTCGCATTCGGGTTATCACCCACCAATGAAAAAACATGGTCATACATTCTACGTAATTTAAAATAGTCGTCTTCCCAAACAGTGGTTCTTACATTCATTGATATTTTTTTATCAGATAATCTTTTTATGGTATTTTCCACAATTTCATTTGTACACTGTTGGTTTGCCGATTTCCTGTTTTTATTCTGTAATTCCGGCAAACCATCATAGGATATCATTATATGATCAACGTTGTCACTAATAAAGCCAATCTGTTCATCATTCAAAACGCCGTTCGTTGTTAAACCGAGAAACAATGGTATATTATTTTTCGTGCACTCTTCTTTTATAAATAAAACCGACTCTCTGAATAAATCCCACCTAAAAGTAGGCTCTCCCCCTCCAGTAAAATAAATATTTAATGGTTTGATTTTTTTATTTATAAGTCTGCTTATTATACTTTTTTTGATAATGTCTTTTATGTATACCTGAACATCTTCGATTGTAAGTATATTTGTATCATTATCGCCGGAGGAATTACTGCAATAATCGCATCTCAAATTACAATTATACGTCAAACAAATGCCTGCTCTGTTAATTGCAATTTTATCCATACGCATATTTTCCGATTTATTGGATATTAGTTCGGCTAAAACAGCTTTATTTTTTTCTTCAATATCAAATTTTAATTTTAAAACATCAATAAACTCTTTGCTCTCGGATATATTATAAATAATTAACCTATCGGAATCAAATACATAGTCTTGAAAGGAAAAAAGCATATGAACTCCTTATATATCGAATAATCAGGGAATGATCTAACTATTTCAAAATTTCATTTTACTCATCATAACTTACTCTTGAACCACTTGAAGTACAATGGCATTTGGAAGACGCCATTGCTTCCAATTCTTTCATTACTTCTTCATCATAAATAATAACTATAGGTTTTTCATATTTCATAAATTATAAAATTCCTTTCAAATATCAAACTAAAAAACAGATCATTCCCTTGAGAACAGATTATAGCACATTTTTGACAAAAATACAATACTATTTTTTAAAAAAATTTTATTTTTTTAATTGTATGATATTATTTTTATAATGTATAAATCCCGCGGCACGATACAACACGTTTCCGCGGGGTTTTATCATATATTATTACAACTCAATCTTAACATAAAGTACGAAATACGGAAAGTACAGCCATGCGGATATCAGGCTTCCTGTGCCGCTCTTCTCGCCTTCATCATTTCTTTCATGCGTTGCTCGGTGTTGAGTATCTTTTTGCGCAGTCTGATTGATTTCGGAGTGACCTCGATAAGTTCGTCGTCGGCAATAAACTCTATCGCCTCCTCAAGCCCGAAAATTCTGGGAGGAGTCAGAATAAGCTTTTCGTCGGCGCCCGAAGAACGGATCGCCGTAAGGTGCTTTTCCTTGCAGGGATTTACCGGAATATCGTCGTTTTTGGGATTTTCCCCGACTATCATACCTTCATAAACCTGCACCTGAGGACCCACGAAAAGACTCCCTCTCTCCTGTACATTATACAGTCCGTATCTTGTGGTAACTCCCGCCTCGGATGCCACAAGCGCGCCGGTAAATCTCATTATGACGCCGCCTCTGTACGGCTGATATCCGTCAAATATCGTATTGAGCACGCCCTCTCCGTGAGTCGCCGAAAGAAACTCGGAGCGATACCCGAACAGGCAGCGGGACGGAATACTGTATTCAATTCGCATCCGGCTTCCGACAGGATTCATTTCAAGCAGATCTCCCTTGCGCTGACCGAGCTTTTCTATTACGGCGCCCACATAATCATTCGGCACGTCAAGCGTGACGCGCTCCATAGGCTCGCACTCAACTCCGTCTATGGTCTTTAAAATCACCTTGGGATTCGAGCAGGTAAGCTCATAGCCCTCACGTCTCATGTTTTCAATAAGGATGGAAAGATGCATCTCTCCTCTTCCGGACACGATAAACTCATCGGTCGTCTCTCCGTCGCGGACACGCAGTGAAACATCTCGCAAAAGCTCTCTGTACAACCTTTCGCGAAGCTGGCGGGAGGTTACAAACTTGCCCTCTTTTCCCGCAAGCGGACTGTCGTTTACCGAAAAAGTCATCTCCACAGTGGGCTCGCTTACCTTTACAAATTCGAGCGGTTCGGGATTTGACACACTTGTCACGGTATCTCCGATTGAGATGTCTCCGGCGCCGGAAAAGCACACAATGTCGCCCATGCTCGCGCTCTCAACAGGTATTCTGTTAAGCCCGTCAATCTGGTAAATTGATACTATTTTTGTCCTCACGGGCTTTTGGTCGGGAGTGTGATAATTGCATATGCACACGTCCTGATTTACTTTTATTGTTCCCCTCTCTACTCTTCCGATACCTATTCTTCCCACATAATCATTATAGTCAATGGAGGATACAAGCAGTTGAAGATCTCCGTCCGGGTCTCCTTCCGGTGCGGGAATATAGCTCAGAATCGTATCGAACAAAGGAGTAAGATCTTTGCCTTCCTCGTCCGGTGTATATGACGCGGTTCCCGAACGTCCGGAACAGTAAAGCATGGGTGAGTCGAGCTGCTCGTCGTTCGCTCCGAGGTCGATCAAAAGCTCAAGGATTTCATCCTCTACCTCACCGAGTCTGGCATCCGGCTTGTCTATTTTATTTATGCACACTATCACTCTGTGATTGAGTTCAAGCGCGCGTTTGAGCACAAATCTTGTCTGCGGCATCGGTCCCTCCGCCGCGTCGACAAGAAGTATTACGCCGTTTACCATTTTAAGCACTCGTTCAACCTCCCCGCCGAAATCGGCATGTCCGGGAGTATCGACTATATTGATCTTTACACCCTTATAATGCACGGCAGTATTTTTCGCAAGTATGGTTATTCCTCTTTCCCTTTCAATATCCCCGGAATCCATTACACACGTGACGGTCTCCTGATTTTCGCGGTATATTCCGCCCTGCTTGAGCAAGCCGTCGACAAGCGTTGTTTTTCCGTGGTCTACATGCGCTATAATAGCAATATTTCTTAAATCCTCTCTTACCATACCTACCTCTTACTTTTCCTACGATTTTGATAATCAAAAAACCGACATAAAACCATGTTATATAAAAAACTTTTATCGGATATCCAACCTATATATTATATCATATTTTGATGATTTTATAAATAATTAGATATTACGATATTTTATTTATTCCGCCGAAATGTGTTGTGCAAATTGACGGCATAAAAATTTTAAATCTCCTTGACTTTGTGCCTGCAATATGTTATAATAAACCGAACTTAAATACAATTGTAAAAAATTACACATATATCGAAAAGTGTGACATGACATCATAATTTGTCGACACCGAACGATAGCGGAAATAATTAATGATAAAAGCAATAATTTTTGACCTTGACGGAACTGTTGCCGACACTGTCGGCGCGATTACCGAAGCTTTGAATCTGACTCTGTCACAGCTGAATTACCCTCTCAAAACCGAACAGGATGTACTAAGTATTATAAATTTCGGGGTACGTGAATTTGCCGAGCTTGCGTTACCGAAAGAAGTGTCCAAATCTCCCGAAAAGGTCGAGCAGGCAATGCGGCTGTACGCCCAAAATTATGAAAAAACATATATTCACACCGATAAAACCTACGATAAAATACCGGAAACGCTTGAAAGACTGAAAAAAGATTTTCGTCTCGGTATGCTTTCAAACAAGCAGGATGAGTTTGTATCGGCGCTTGAGCGCCGGCTTTTCAGAAAAGGACTGTTTGAAATCGCTCACGGCGTCAGGCCCGGACTGCCTCCAAAGCCTGCAGCCGATGTTCCGCTTCAATTCGCGCGTTTTTTCGGAGTTGAACCACATGAGTGCGCTTTTGTCGGAGACAGTTTTATTGACGTCGAAACCGCTCTGAACTCAAATATGCTCCCGGTAAATGTAAGCTGGGGCTATTGTGACGAGCAGACTCTCAGACAAAAGGGCTCTTATTTCATTGCGCATACCCCCGATGACCTGGTGCGGTTTTTCTGCAAATAAAACTCGGAAATCCGCCATAACATATATCGCCACAAAGAAACTTATTAACGGAGGTTCCCCCAATGCTAAAAACCAAGCTTGTATCATCGCTTGAAAAAGGATTTCTTGACAGTGACATTGATTCTTTTGAAAATTTTTCCGGCACGGCAATCCTCAGAAAAGAACGTCTTTCATTTCAGCTGATGTATACATACGATGAAGAATCGGACCCCGCCCGGTCCATGTACAAACTTTCAATAACCGGCGACCTTTCGGATTACGCGGACGCAAGAGAGGTAAAATGTGTTCCCGTATATACTCCGGGTTATGTTTTTGACGACAATTATTTACGTACGTCTCCGGGGCTTTATCCCGACCTGCTTGAACCGCTTCACTACGACGGCACAATATCCGTCATCAAAAACCAGCTCCACAGCATCTGGATAGATATAGACACACGCAAAGCCAAAGAAAAGATCGCATCCGGAATACACATCCTTGATATTTCGCTTTGTGAAGGCGACAAAAAAGTTGCGTCTCATCAGATACAAATAGAAGTATTGGACGCTTCGCTTCCCGAGCAGACTCTATATCTCACGCAATGGTTTCACTGCGACTGTCTCGCCAATTATTACAACTGCGAGGTCTGGTCGGAACGGCATTGGGAAATAATCGAAAATTTTGCCGCGACCGCGAAATCAAACGGGATAAACCTTATACTGACTCCGGTATTCACTCCCCCTCTTGACACCGGTATCGGAGGAGAAAGACTTACCACTCAGCTTGTCGACGTAATCAAAAGAGGCGATGTATACTCCTTTGACTTTTCCACACTTGACAGATGGATAGACATGTGCGACAGAGTGGGCATAGAATATTTTGAAATATCACACCTGTTTACTCAGTGGGGAGCCGCGCACGCGCCGAAGATAATGGCGCATGTAGACGGCGATTACAGGCAGATATTCGGTTGGGACACCGACGCGACAAGTGAAGAATATACAGATTTTCTCAGAAAGTTTTTAAAATCATTTCTGCATCATATGCGACTGAGAGGAGATGACGAGCGGTGTTTCTTCCACATCTCCGATGAGCCGAACACCGAACAGCTCGAATCTTACCGTGCGGCAAAGGATTCCATATCGGATCTGCTTGAAGGCTATCCCATTATGGACGCGCTTTCAAATTACGATTTTTATAAGCTCGGAGTGGTAACTACCCCCATACCCAGCAATGACCATATTGATAAATTCATAGAAAACAATGTGCCTGACCTCTGGACATATTACTGCTGCGGTCAGTGCGTGGGCGTTTCAAACAGATTGATGGCAATGCCGTCATGGAGAAACAGATCCATCGGAATGCAGATGTACAAGTACAATATTGTCGGCTTTTTGCAATGGGGCTTTAACTTCTACAACAATATGAGCTCGGTGGACTCTGTCAATCCGTATGTCGAAACAAGCGGGGATTATTGGGTACCCGCGGGAGACGCCTTTTCGGTATATCCCTCCTGCGACGGGCACGCGCTTGAATCTCTCCGTATCGTCGTATTCAATGAAGCCCTTCAGGACATGCGCGCGATGCAGCTTTGCCAGACTCTCTGCGGCAGAGACACTGTTATAAAAACTATAGAAGACGCATTCGGCAAAGAAATAAAATTCGACAAATGCGCATACAGCGCAAAAGAAATCTTTGCGGTGAGAGACGCGGTAAACAGGCTTATCAAAGAAAATCTTTAATAAATATCAAAAGCGGTATCAATGTAATAATACTAATATAAAAGACCCTGCGGTGTATTCTGCCCCGACATGTACTTACAGCACATGTCGGGGCATTTCATTTATTCCCTGAGAGCAGGAAATACCGCGGGTATTCAACTGTATACTAATTTTTCCTGATTTTCAGCACATTCATAAAAATATATATCGCAACAAAAAGAATGACCGAACCGCCAAGAATAAGGTACATAGTGCCCACACCGACAATATTATCAAAAAAATATAAATTGCAGTCCACCAAATCCCTTAAGATTTCCGTGACCTCCGACGGCAAACCCTGACTTGTCATCTCCTCAAACACCCCGCGCATGGAATGATTGCGTATCAGGGAGGTTCCGTACGTTCCGGGCAAAAACAAAATTACATTGCGAAGTCCCGGGGAAAACTGTGATATCGGCATATACGCGCCGCATATAAACCCGTATCCCGCGCTGACTATGGTTCCCACCGCGGACATCTGTCCCTGTGAATTCAGAAAAAAATTCACAATGCTTGAGAGCGCGGTACCGAACATAACAAGCAGAATCACATCAAGCAACAAATACAACACATCCGCCCCGCTCATATACCATCCGACAAAGGCGATATATGCAAAACAGACGACAGCCGCGACAATACATATTACAAGCGTTGAAAACAGGGTCGAAAAATAATAGCTCATTGACAGCGCGGAGGATTTCACCGGAGCAATCGTAAGATCCTTAACAGTGCCGTTTGCCCTGTCCTGTACCATAAGCAGATTGGAGCAAAACGCCACCGTCACACATGAAACCGCCAAAATGGAAGAAATGAGCTGAGAGCCTACAAGACTGTCGATCAGCTCCTCCGAAATTTCAAGTCCTGCGGGGAAAGCGGACAGAAAACTGTCGCGATATACATTTCCCAAAAATGTTACGTACAGCACCAACAATATCGCCGGTGTTACGAGAGATGTGAAAAACATGCCCTTATCTTTGAAAAAAAGCTTTATGTTTCTTTTTACAAGTGCGTTAAGCGTGCCCATTATCCGACTCTCCCGTAAGTTTTTTTCCGGTAACCGACAAAAATACATCGTCCATTTTTCCTTTGGTTATTTCATAATCACGGAAAGCTTCCGGATATTTTAAAATAAGCTCGGTAACCTTGCCTGTGTTTTCAACCGAAATGCGGTACCCATCCCGGAGCTTTTCATAGGGTCTTCCGAATTTTGTTATCTCCTCCTCACTGACGCCGTAAAGAGTTATAAAATCCCCCGCATATGAATTCTTCAGCTCCAAAGGAGTGCCCTGAGCCGTGATTTTACCGCTGTCTATGATAACCACATAGTCAGCCCCCGCCGCCTCTTCCATATAGTGGGTTGTTAGAAACACCGTCATATTTTCTTCTTTACGCAGATTCTCTATTACATCCCAGAGTAATTTTCTCGTTTGCGGGTCAAGTCCGGTCGTGGGCTCGTCCAGAATAAGGATTTTGGGACTGTGGATAAGCGCCCTCGCTATATCGATCCGTCTTCTCTGCCCGCCGGAAAGTTTTCCTACAGTTCTTTTTATCAGATCCTCAAAATGCAGAATTGTCTCCAACTCATGAAGCCTCTTTCTGAATGAATCCCCGTGTATTCCGTAAAGGGCCGCGCGGCTTTCCAAATTATCGTATACGGAAAGCGAAGAATCAAGCAATGAATTCTGAAAAACCACGCCCAAAGAGCTTTTTATTTCATCAGGATTGCGGTCAAAACCGTATCCGTTCACAACTACATTCCCGCTGTCGGGATACAGCTGCCCGCAGATAATATTTATCGTGGTGGACTTTCCCGCGCCGTTTACTCCCAAAAACGCGAACAGTTCTCCCTCTTTTACGCAAAAGCTCAAATCACAAACAGCCTTCACATCTCCGAATGATTTAAATAAATTCTTTACTTCAATAATGTTACTCATACACTTCCGAGCATATCCTTGGCGTTTGTGTCGGGCTTTACCTTTTCCGCCGCACGTATGATAATCTGATTTTCGTCAATAAGATAAGACGAACGCACTACTCCCAAAGCTGTCTTTCCGTACAGCTTTTTTTCCTTCCATACATCGTATGCCTTTATAACCCCGATATCGGCATCCGAAAGCAAGATAAACGGAAGATTGTATTTTTCCGCAAATTTCGCGTGCGACGCGACTCCGTCCTTGCTGATTCCTATAATCACCACTCCTTTGCGGGCAAAATTTTCAAACTCCGCCGCATATGCCTGAGCCTGTCTGGTGCATCCGGGTGTATTGTCCTTCGGGTAAAAATATATCAATACCTTTTTTCCTGCGAAATCCGACAGACTGACCATATTTCCTTTCTGATCAGGTAAAGTAAAGTCGGGCGCTTTTGTTCCTGTTTTAAGCATAATATCACCTCTCTATAAATTTAATTAAGCTTGACTTATCAATATATCCCACACTTTTTGCGATCGCTTTTCCGTCCTTTATCAGAATAAGCGTAGGAATGCTTTCTATACCGAACGCGGCGGCAAGCAAGAGCCGGTATAAATTCATCCGCCTCCGATATTATACCTGATAAATACCGCTGAGTCAATTAATTATTTAAGAAACCCGTTTATAATCTCTTCTTCCGCCTGCTTCTCATCAAGCCCCAGAGTCATAAGCTTAACTATCTGTTCCCCGGCAATTTTACCTATAGCCGCCTCATGTATCAGCGACGCGCCGATATTATTGGCTTCAATCTCAGGGATAGCGCTGACCTGAGCGTTATCCATGATTATAGCGTCACACTCACTGTGTCCGGAGCAAACACTGTTGCCCTTGATATTCGAAATAAAAGTTTGCTTTGAATTGTCCTTAGCTACCGAACGGGACACCAGATGAACCCCGCAGCCGTCGCCGTTAAGCTCAACATGAAACTCAGTCTTTGCCTCCTGATTTCCATGCGTCATGATTTTTTCGTGCACCACCAACGTCGAATCTTCTCTGAGAACCGCGTCGGTTTTACGGTATGTGGAATCCACGCCTTTTATCTGTGTCGTCTCCATTTCCATATACGCGCCTTCGTCAAGGCTAACAACGGTTGTTGGGTTCATAATGTTCTGTCCGTTGCCGTCGCCTTCTCCGTAATGCTTCTCCACATATTTGACCTTCGCGTTCTTACCCACATAAAAGCTGTGTATACCGCTGTGCTCGCTGTCCTGAACACCGCAGTTGTGAATACCGCAACCCGCGATAATCAGCACATCCGCGCCTTCTCCAATGTGGAAATCGTTGTATACCGTCTCTTTAATCCCTGTCTCCGCCAAAATGACGGGAATATGCACGCTCTCTCTTTTTGTACCCGCTTTTATATATATGTCTATGCCCGGTTTATCGGTCTTTTTTTCTATTATTATGTTTTCCGATGAATTTTTACCGTACAGTTTACCGTCAACACGCAAGGAATACGCCCCCTCGGGTATACCGTGAAGATCGGCTACTTCCTGTAAAAGATTCAGTTTAACTCTATCAAGCTGTTTTTCCGCCATATAATCCTCCCCCTGATATTTTGATTTTCTGTTTAATTGGCTTTTAACGTATACCTGCATCCGGGCTGAGCCGACAAAAGCTCCGGTAAAATTTCGTTCTTTTCACCGTATGCCGCTACTTTTCCGCCGGCGATAACTATTATTTTATCGGCGATATCAAGAATTCTTTCCTGATGGGATATTATGAGGATATTTCCCCTTGTCTTTTCGTACATTTTTTCAAAAACCGAAATGAGATTGTTGAAGCTCCACAGATCAATTCCCGCCTCCGGCTCGTCAAAAACCGAAAATTTAGTCCCGCGCGCATTTATCATTGCTATCTCAATACGCTTGAGCTCACCTCCGGACAAGGAAGCGTTTACTTCACGGTTTATATATTCCTTCGCGCAAAGTCCGACTTCGGAAAGATATTCACACGCCGCGCCCACAGTAATCTTGCTGCCTGAGGCAAACGAAATAAGATCCTTTACCGTTATTCCCTTGAACTTAACCGGCTGCTGAAACGCGTAGCTTATGCCTGCCCTTGAGCGCTCGGTTATATTCATATCTGTAATATCTTCCCCGTCAAGCAGTATCTGTCCGCAGTCCGGCTTAATAATGCCCGCGATGAGCTTTGCCAAGGTAGACTTTCCCGAGCCGTTCGGTCCGGTAACCGCGACAAAACGCTCGTTTATTTTAAGATTGATATTGTCAAGTATACGGGTTTCTTTATGCGTTGACGGATCACGCACTGTATACGATAAATTTTTTATCTCTAACATTTTTTATCCTTTCGTTGTTTTTTCTCTTATATTTTTTCACAAAATGTTTTATTTAACCCGGATATATTCCGAAAATCCCAAATAACATTAAACTTTACCGCATCTAACCCAAAAACCGCCGTATTCAGTAAATCAAACGGTATTTAATAGATTATGTACGCCGTATATAATTCCGGACATTTGCAAAGCAAAACTGCCGCATACAGCAAGTTAAATATTATTTTTTTGATTTCTTCACGCTGTATGCATGTATTCATTATATCACAAAATGTCTACCAAATCAATAGATATTGAAAAATTAATTTATAAATAACACAGAATTAATTTTTTATTATATATTTTAAATCATATTAAATACTTAATTAAAACATCGCATTATATATTTAACAATATTTTAACACCGTCTTAATCAAATAATCAATCTTTTACACCTATAATATAGTAGTATTATATAAAGTAATTTGTTTTTTAATCAAAAAACTGTTCAAAATTATTTGTTGAATTTAACAAAATCGCCAATAATCCACATAGTCAAACAAATTTCCGCCATTATATTTATTACATATAATGTAAACAAGCCGACTTTACGGCTTACAAATTCATCTGAAAGATTGAGGGTTGAACATGAAAAAAACAAATCTGAAATTATTGTCCGCCATACTTTCTCTTCTGATCCTCCTGTCCGCGGTATTGACAAGCTGCGCTGAAAGTGAAACGGACGATGATAAAGACGACAAAGAAAACGGAAAAAATTCCGGTGAAATTGAAAGCGGCACGTCTGAGCTGTCCGACGAGCTGCCCGAAAGGGACTTCAAAAACGAGGAATTCATTGTAATCACTTCCGATGACACTATCGACTATGTCGATGTGGAAAAGGGCGATACGGGCAATCTCATTGAGGACACGGCATATATGCGCGATCTCACGGTGGAGGAACGGTTCAATATTGAGATTGTCAGCAACAACAGAGGTACATACGACGAGGCGTTCGCATATGTTCAGACACAGGTACAGGCGGGGGATTCCGATTCGATCGACCTTGTAATGTATCATGTCGTGAGCGCCGGGGGTCTTGTTATAAACGATGTACTGCTTTCATGGAGCGAGGTGCCGTATGTCAATTTTGACAAACCGTGGTGGTCGTCATGCACTGTAGATGATCTCACCGTAAACGGCATTTGCTACATAGCTATAGGAGATTATGCCACCTCCGCGATCTCAAAAACTTACTGCATGTTTTACGACAAAGAAGTGGCGAAAAATTATACGCATATAGGAAATCTGTACGAGATAGTGGACAACATGGAGTGGACATATGATTACATGTATTCGACAATCGCCAATATATATACCGATAACAACGGAAACAATCAAAAAGACGAGTATGATTTTTACGGACTTGCCATGGACCAGCGCTCGAATATAGACGCGTTTCTCTGGGCGTTTGACAATCCGATATTCAGCAAAAACGCCGCGGGCGAGCTCGAATACACATATTACAGAAATCCTGACAAGCTGACTGACATAATAGACAAGGTGATCGCCCTGTGTTACAATGCCGAAGGAGTTTATTCCGATATGGAACACTCCGCCGGAACACTTATGTTTTCATCTTACAACGCGCTTTTCGCGACAGGAAACCTGCACAACGCGATAGTCGACCTTGCCGACTTTGAGAATGAATACGGAATACTTCCCTATCCTTTATATGATTCAAATCAGAAAGAATATTATACCATGGTTGACGGAAGCCACAGCGCTATGCTCGTTACAAAGCTTCCGGATGAATCTCAGCTTGAAAAGATAGGAATTATAACCGAAGCTCTCTGCGCCGAAACCCACAAACAATTCCTTCCGCAATATTATGATGTCGCTCTTAAATTCAAATACGCTTCTTCCGAACAGGATGCTGCTATGATTGACCTTATCGTCAACTCCAGAAAATTCGATTTCGGATATGTTTATGACGGATGGAAAGGGGTTTCTTTCTTCATCGAAAAAATAGTGCAACAAGGAAAAGGTCAGAACACAATAGCGCGCACATACAAAAGTACGCAAAAATCAGCTCAAAGACACTATCAGAATGTTCTTGAAAAATTCGGAGCGAGTAACTTTGATTTTAACTGACCCTACTCAGTAAACGCAATCGGACGGTCTGAAAAACAAAAAAGCGGGACTATGTGAGTCCCGACTTCCCGTAACATAAGCGTAACACAGGCTGATAAGGCTTTGCCAATGGCAACAAAAATTCCAAATGCGCCGCAAAAACAAACATAAAGGAAGTCGTCACACATGACCCGTTTTTTGTTTTTTAATGACAGAAATGTCAGACAAGCGTAGCTCCGACAGATATCTTTTTTCATCTGTCAAGGTATCTGCAAGCGGCGAGCGCGGCGACAGCTCCATCGCCGCAGGCGGTCGTAATTTGTCTTATTTGTTTTTTTCGACAGTCGCCCGCAACAAACAATCCCGGTGTTTTCGTTGTGCAATTTTCATCCGAGTCTACATACCCTCGCTCGTCAAGCTCGGCAAATTCCTTAAAAATTTCATTTTCAGGAATCTGACCAATCGCCACAAACATACCGTCCACATCAAGTCTCTGTTTTTCCCCGGTTGCTTCATTCCTTATAATAATTCCCTCAAGCTCATTGTCGCCGTGAAGGTCGTCAACCACACTGCCGAAAATAAACTCGACATTTTTTCTTTCTTTAAGCACGGAAATCAGTTTTTCTTCTCCCGTAAGATAGTCAAGATTCTGAACCACATACACTTTACGGCACCCGTCCGAAAGCATTATCGCTTCTACCAAAGCCGAATTTCCTCCACCTATCACCGCGACAGTCTTTCCGTTATAAAACGCGCCGTCACAAACCGCGCAGTAGGATATGCCGTTACCTGTAAGTTCCTCTTCCCTGTCAAGCCCAAGATGCCTGTGCTTTGAGCCTGTTGCGATTATAACAGCGTGCGACATATATTCGCACTCGTCGGTAGCAACATAAAAAACTCCGTCTTTGCAGTTTATGGCGGTAACTTCCGCCATTTCGATTTCCGCGCCCATGGCAATAGCCTGCCCGACAAGCTTCTCCGCAAGTTCATTGCCGCTTATCTTTTCATATCCGGGATAATTCTCGATATTCGGAGAATAGGTTATCTGACCCCCGAAAGTCCCTCTTTCAAGAACAATGACGCTTTTATCGGCTCTTCTCGCGTACAGCGCCGCAGTAAGCCCCGCCGGTCCTGCCCCGATTATTATTATGTCATACATAAAATCAATCTCTCCGTTAATATGACCGCCGCACAGATTACCTTACGGCGGTCTTACTTTTTCACTATATTATTATTGCGTACAATGCCGTTTTTATTACGCGGTAGCGGATTCTATATATTTTTTGATATTTGAAAGATTTACCGCCTTTTCGGTTTCTATGCCGTTGTCGGTAACGACCAGGGTCGGCGCCTGCTTTATACCGTATTTTTCAACCAGGTCAATATGCTCGTCCGCGTAAATTTTTTCATACGGTATTCCTGCCTTTTCGAGAAATACGGACGCCATTTTGCAATTCGGGCAGGTCTTGGTAGAAAACAGCATTACTTTCATTCCCGTATCCTCCGGCATTTCTCCGTCCGCCACGCAAACCGTAACCGCTTCGGGAATTGCCCTTACGGTGCGTATACCGTCGGAGCCTATATTTATCTCAGGGTGCAGTTCGTTTGAACGGTCAATATTGTACGTGCGTCTTTCCTTGAATTCCTGAGTCTTGCCGTCATTCCACGCTTGGACCGGACGATAATATCCGGTAATACGGCTGTAAACCTCTGTAGTCTTGCCGCAGACAGGACACTTGTACTGCTCTCCGTTAATATATCCGTGTTCTGTACATACGCTGTAGGTAGGAGAAAGAGTATAATACGGAAGCTTATAATTTTCCGCGATCTTGCGGACAAGTGTCGCCGCGGATTTCCATGTGGGAAGTTTCTCGCCCAAAAAAGCATGAAAGACCGTGCCGGACGTATAAAGCGTCTGAAGCTCGTCCTGAATATCGAGCGCGGAGAATATATCTTCTGTATATCCGACGGGGAGATGCGAAGAATTTGTATAATAAGGAGTACTGCCCATATCCGAAGCGGTTATAATGTCGGGATATCTCTTTCTGTCGTGCTTTGCGAAACGGTATGCCGTCGATTCCGCCGGAGTAGCCTCAAGGTTGTACAGATCCCCGTATTCCTCCTGATAATCCGAAAGCCTTTCTCTCATATGATTGAGCACGTCGCGTGTAAATTTCTGTGTAGCCTCATGAGTCATATCCTCACGTATCCATTTGGCGTTAAGACCCGCCTCATTCATTCCCACAAGTCCTATAGTTGAAAAATGGTTGTTGAATGTGCCGAGATAACGCTTTGTATACGGATAAAGTCCTTCGTCAAGAAGCTTTGTGATAACCGTCCTCTTTACTTTAAGAGAACGCGCGGATATGTCCATAAGCTTGTCAAGCCTCTTGTAAAACTCATCTTCATTTTCCGAAAGATAAGCTATACGGGGCATGTTGATGGTCACGACTCCTACCGAACCCGTGGACTCGCCGGAGCCGAAAAATCCTCCGGATTTCTTTCTGAGCTCTCTGAGGTCAAGACGAAGCCTGCAGCACATGCTGCGCACATCCGACGGTTCCATATCGGAATTGATGTAATTTGAAAAGTAAGGCGTCCCGTATTTTGCGGTCATTTCAAACAACAGCTTATTGTTTTCGGTTTCCGACCAGTCAAAGTCACGTGTTATCGAGTATGTGGGAATAGGATACTGGAAGCCGCGCCCGTTCGCGTCCCCTTCTATCATTATCTCTATAAACGCCTTATTGACCATATCCATTTCCGCTTTGCAGTCCTTGTACTTGAAATCAAGCTCCTTTCCGCCCACAATACAGTTCAGTTCCGCAAGGTCGTTGGGAACAGTCCAGTCAAGCGTTATATTCGTAAAGGGAGACTGTGTACCCCAGCGGCTCGGGGTATTGACGCCGTATACAAACGACTGTATACATTGTTTTACTTCTTTGTAAGACAGATTGTCCACCTTTACAAACGGAGCAAGATAAGTGTCAAACGAGGAGAACGCCTGAGCGCCCGCCCATTCGTTCTGCATGATCCCCAGGAAATTAACCATCTGATTGCACAAGGTAGAAAGATGCGCCGCGGGTGACGAGGTAATTTTTCCGGGAACCCCTCCGAGTCCCTCGGTTATAAGCTGCTTGAGAGACCACCCCGCGCAGTATCCGGTCAGCATGGAAAGATCGTGAATATGAATGTCGGCATTTCTGTGAGCGTTGGCTATCTCATCGTCGTATATTTCGGAAAGCCAGTAATTAGCCGTGATGGCCCCGGAATTTGACAGTATAAGTCCGCCCACCGAGTAAGTTACCGTGGAATTTTCCTTAACTCTCCAGTCGTTCATCTTAAGATATTGATTTACGGTTTCCTTATAGTCAAGAGCGGTGTTCTGTATTTCTCTCAGCTTTTCGTGCTGACGGCGGTAAAGAATGTATGCCTTCGCCACATCCGCGTATCCGGCCTGCACAAGCACGGACTCTACGCTGTCCTGTATATCCTCAACGGCGATCAGATTGTTTTTTATTTTAGGCTCGAAATCCGCGGTGACCTTCAGCGCGAGAAAGTCTATTATATTTGTGTTGAACTGCTTTTCCTGTGCCTCAAAGGCGAGCTGAATGGCGCCCGATATCCTGGAAAGGTCAAATTCGACGACCTTGCCGTTTCTCTTCTGAACCTGATACATTTGTTTTCTCCTTATCCTGATTTTTTTAAATTTTATTATGTAAAAAACGTATTTCCCATTCAAAAACAGAGAACGCTTTTTGGAATTTACAATATTTCAACATAGAAAAATAATGTGCATCTGAATCTTCCAAATCAAGACGCACATTAATTATACTATATTTAGTATTATTTGTCAAGGGGTTTTCACAATATATTGTATCAAAATTAAATTTCGTCACAATATATTGTTTACGCCCCTCTGATTTGTGCTTTTGGCACATATTGCTTTAATATATTAAGAAATCCTTTCATCTCCTCGTCTTCATAAGACTCCATTCCGTCGCCTATAAGATTTCCGGAATCAACAAATTTTTGCAAAAAATATTTTTCGTCTCCGGCAATCCATTTTCCGATACTCGAAAAATCGTCCTCTGTATGAAAAGGCTTTACAACGGTGGTACGGAACTCAAAATCCACATGATTTTCCATGAGAAAGGATACGCTATCGTTTACACTGCCCATAACATCCCTGTCCGTCCCCGCGGTCAGGGCATATTTTTCCGGAGAATTTTTTATATCCATAGCCACATAATCCACGGCTTTGCTCAAGACCAGATCTTTCAGCATTTGCGGATTGGTGCCGTTTGTATCTAATTTTACGGCGTATCCCATCTTTTTTATCTCCCGTATAAAATCGGGAAGCCCCCTCATAAGCGTGGGTTCTCCTCCGGTAATCGCGACCCCTTCCAACATATCGCTTCTCTTCTTCAGAAACTCAAAAAAAGAGTCGGAAGTAACGGTTCCGTCAAGCGAGGGCGAAACTACAAGAGGCGCGTTGTGGCAAAAAGGACACCTCAAATTACAGCCCGCCGTAAAAACAGTACATGCTACCTTGCCCGGAAAATCAAGCAAACTCAGTTTCTGAAGCCCCGCTATTATCATATCTTTCATCTTTATAATTATTCCTTTCTTAATCAGAATCAGAATTTTCGCGTCACCGCGCCCCGGAAAGTCCCGCTTTAATTAAAATCGGCGTTCGGTTTACGGCGGTACGGCCTCAGCTTTCCGTTCTCCATAACATATATTTTGTCCGCCATTTCGGCAATTTTCATATCGTGAGTCACCATAACAAGTGTTTGCCCCGTTGACTTCCGGATTTCAAGCAGCAGCCGGATTACATCGTCGGCGTTTTTCCGGTCCAGATTGCCGGTAGGCTCGTCCGCGAACAAAATCTGTGGCATATTGATAAGCGCTCTCGCTATGGCTACTCTCTGCTGCTGACCGCCCGACAGTTCACTCGGAAGATGATGCAGTCTGTCCGCTATATCAAGCACGGATACAAGTTTCTTCAACTGCTCCTCGTAAGAAAAATCCGGTCTTTTACACATCAGGGTGGGAACAAGAATATTTTCAAGCGCGGTTAACTGAGGTATAAGACTGAGACTCTGGAATATAAACCCGATATGTCTTCCCCTGAAAGAGTTTATTTCATCACTCGTCATCCCGGTAATATTCCTGCCTCTGATTCTGACGCTTCCGGAGTCAGGCTTGTCCAATCCGGCGCACAAATGTAAAAGCGTGCTTTTCCCGGAACCCGATGAGCCTATAATTACAGCGAACTCGCCTTCTCTGACCTTCAGAGAAACACGGTCTACCGCGCTTATCACAACGTCATACTGTTTATATTGTTTTATAAGATCCTCGGTTTCAAGTATTATCCTTTCAGCATTTGTGTTTGAATCCGCCGTTTTGCCTGTTTTTCTACCGGTTTTTGCTTCCCGACTGTTATTTTTAAGACCTTCGTCCGAGCCGTTGACGTTATCCGGAATCTTTTCCGCGTCCACTACGGCGCCGATATCCGGAAAAAATTTTTCATCCGCGCCATAAACCATAAATTCTGCCTCCCTTTATCATGTACGCTTAATTATTTGAGTTCATCGGACAGTATGCCGTTATCCTTTTTGACATCCCTCTTATATATAACATACGGTATTATGCCTGACAGAAGCGCGCACACAGCCGACACCGCCGCGCACGCGACCGCTGATATGGACAACATGTGTCTGTCAGACAGGGTCGAAATATTTGTTATGCCGAAAAGCGGCAGAACAACACCGAATAATCTGTATATTCCGTAACACAGCGCCGAGCTCAGAAAAAGAGTAACGAGAAAAACGAAAACGGAAAGCACCGCTCCCGAAATCAGAAACTGACTTCTGATCTGAGTTTTACTTGCCCCCATGGCGGTCAAAGCCGCGAATTCCCGTTTTCTTTTACGGCAAAACACCGTCCGGGAAAGTATCATTAAAAACGGATATATCACCGTCACCGCCGCCGTTATTACGTATATCATACCCGGGAAGGATATTGTCCTTCCGGCTATCTTATACACCGCCTCATCTGTGAATGTTATATTCCAGTTTTCAAAATACCGCAGTTTATCGTCAAACTGTTCTCTGAGACTATCAAGCCGTTCTATACCTATATCTGAGGACACATACACCGAAATCTCATCCATTACGGGCAGAACATCGGTAAATGTCTGATAATCCTCCCAGTCCAGACCGACTATGATGCTGTCGTCTGCCCCGACGCCTCTTATAACCGCCCCAACCGTATACTCATAAAATCTGAAATCCAGGTTCCGCACCTGCATACTCAGAATATCCAGACGGTCATCCGTCACGCGAATACTGTCGGTATCCCCTCCGATACACTGCGCTATAACTATTTTATCGCCCGGCTCAAAGCCAAACCTGTCTTCCAGATTAAACGCTTCGCTCAGAACGACAGTGTTTTCCGCAGATAAAATATTATCGGCGTCATAGCCTTCAAGATAATCCACCTTATACGACTGCTCGTACATCTTCAGCGTGAGCGGATTTAAAGCGACGTATCTCGCGTAATTTGTAGCTCTCGTATACCCCTCTCTTTCCTGAGCGCAGGCGATTGTATATTCAGAAGCGGACAGAGGCATATCCGGACTCAAAAGCAGATGGTCAAGCTGACTTGTAAGGCGCTCGGATATTTCCCAACGCAGGCTTTCCACCCCGTCAACGGCAAGCAGACTCGGAACAAAATACTCCGCATCTTCAAAATACTCCAGACGTTCTTCTTCCGACCCGACCTCATTCGCCGGAGTCAGCACAACTTCCCTGCATTCCGACTCACTTTGGGTCTTTACAATATCAGCCGCATACATTCCCGTTATAAACAAAATCGAAAAGCATACCGCCGACGCCGTAAGCACGGCAAAATACTTTCTGAAGCGCCACATCGAAAGCAGTTCATAGAACAAAGGATATTTTTTCCCGAATATACGGCAGGAAAAACGAGGCGACGATACAAGACCGTTATTGTCTTCGGACCTCAGCAAAGAGATTGGAGACTTTACGGACATACGTTTGACCGGAACGAAAACCGCCAGTGACAAAGCAGCCGCATACAATATAACAAATACTGCCGCCGTAACGGCATTAACATACAAAACTCCCGGTATACACACAAGCGCGCACAGTCCGAGCGAAATCAAAACACAAGGCACAAACGTCAGGACCGATACCGCGAAACACTCCGAAAACGCCGTCCTGTACAGCATTTTGAAGTTAGCCCCGCATGTCATGAAGATGCCGTACTTGAACTTATGATGGCTTAACCTTAAATTGTACATGACCGACAGTATCAGTACCGAAACCGCAAAGAGCAGACATCCGTACAGTATGAACACCGCGATATTTCCCGGTCGGACGCTGTCAAAATATAAATACCCGGGTGTAATTTCGTATTCGGCGCCGGGCGCGTATTTATCCGCATAATAGCGCAAAAAGCTGTTCATTCTTCCCTTTTTTACGGAAACCGAAAGCTCGGACGTCGTATCGTCGGTATCCGTCAGGTTGAAATCGGTGAAGCTAAGGCTGTCGTCGGCAAGCGATTCGGTCCTCATGTAATTGTAGAGAGAATATATTTCCTCGCTGTCCCCTCTCACGACAATGTCATAATCATACGCCTCCCTAAAAGTCCTGTCATTCGCGGTTACCGAGGAAACCGCCGTTACGGAAAAAACCGCAAACACTATCTGTACTGCGGCAACCGCCGCATATATTCCTATATAATCCCCCGCGCCCTTAATCACACTGATAAACGCGTTTTTTAAATTCTTCATATTAAATATAACTGCGCTGTACGGCAATGACCTTTCCGATTATCAAAACCTCATCGCAAATAATCGGTTCCATTGAACTGTTTTCGGGCTGCAGCCTGTAATGTCCGTGTTCCCTGTAAAATCTTTTGACGGTTGCCTCATCCTCAATCATTGCCACGACTATCTCGCCGTTTTCGGCGTAACAGGTCTTTTCGGCTATTACAATGTCGCCGTTCAGTATACCTGCGTCTATCATGCTTTCTCCCCTTACTCTGAGAGCAAACAGATTTTCCAACGGACGCTTTCCCGCATATCCCACATATCCGTCTCTTATCTCCTCGGCCCATATGGGATTCCCGGCAGCTACCGTACCGAGTATCGGCACCGCGTACACCGGAGGCATTTCTTCATGGAGGGTGACCGCCCGGCTTTTTCCGTCTTCCTTGTTGATATATCCGAACATGTCAAGCCGGTTCAGATACATGTGAACCGTCGATGTGCTTTTATAACCCAGGTCACGGCATATGTCTCTTACACTGGGAGCGTAACCGTTTTTCTTTACCGACTTTACGATATAATCATAAACCTTTTGTTCTTTAGGCTTTAACTTTACCATATTAAACTCCATTCCGCCACCGAACGGCGGCACAACCGCAACCGTGAATTTTGCAGCCGGACTGCAAAATTCGCGCGTAAAAAACAGTCCTAACCGTCAGGAGAAAGTAACTTTTACGCTAATCCCCCATGATTCTTTCAGGCAGTTCAAATATACATGAATTATCATGTTTAATTTAGTACATTTGTTTTTATTTTATCACATTTATTTTGATAAAATTTTATCAAAAGATAATTTTTCGTTAATAAATTGTAAATTAACGGATTTTTTGTCTTTAATTGCGGGTAATACAATAACATTTGTACAGGGATATGATGTCCATAAAGACTCAATACTTCAAATGTTTTGTTAATTTATTTTAATTCTGTCGAATAATTATTAATATTTTGCAACTTTTAAAAAAGACTCTTGCAAAATCAAAAAAAATATAGTAAAATATATACTGGGAAATAAAGTATTTTATTCCGTAAGATATTGTTTTTAATATTCAAATATAAAGGAGAAAAAACATGGCACTTACAAGCAACAAATTTGTTCTTGACTGGATTGATGAAATGGCCGCTATGACGAAGCCCGACGATATCGTCTGGATCGACGGCAGCGAAGAACAGGCCGAGGCGCTCAGAAAACAGGCTTGCTCTACGGGAGAGCTTATAAAGCTCAACGAAGAGCTGCTTCCCAACTGCTATCTTCACAGAACCGCTGTCAACGACGTAGCGCGCGTTGAGGACAGAACATTTATATGCACGACCAAAAAAGAAGACACCGGAAACATCAACAACTGGATGGACCCCAAGGAATGCTACTCAAAGCTCACCAAGCTTTTCACAGGCTCAATGAGCGGCAGAACAATGTATGTAATCCCCTACTCAATGAGTATCGTAGGTTCGCCTTTCGCAAAATACGGGATTGAGCTTACCGATTCCATATACGTCGTGCTCAACATGCTTATCATGACACGTGTCGGGACCGATGTTCTGGAAGCTCTCGGCGACAGCGGAGACTTTATCAAGGGTCTGCACTCAAAGGCGCAGCTTGACGCGGAAAACCGCTATATATGCCACTTTCCGGAAGACAATACCATCTGGTCTGTCAACTCCGGCTACGGCGGAAACGTGCTGCTTGGCAAAAAATGCTTTGCGCTCAGAATAGCTTCCTACCTCGGACGCAAGGAAGGCTGGATGGCTGAGCATATGCTCATCCTCGGTGTTGAATATCCTGACGGAGATACAAAGTATATCTGCGCGGCGTTCCCGTCCGCCTGCGGAAAAACCAATCTTGCCATGCTTATCCCGCCCGAATATTACAGAAATAAGGGCTATAAGGTATGGACCGTCGGAGACGACATCGCATGGCTCAGAGTAAATCCCGAGGACGGCAAGCTTTATGCGGTAAACCCTGAAAACGGCTTCTTCGGAGTTGCTCCCGGAACAAATGAAAAGTCAAATCCCAACGCCCTTCACACAACCACAAAAGACACCATCTTCACCAACGTATGCCACAACCTTGACAACAACACGGTATGGTGGGAAGGTCTGGATAACAATCCTCCCACAAACGCCATCAACTGGAAGGGCGAGGTCTGGGACTACAGAAAATACGATAAGGCAGACAAGGTCAACACTTCGGGCGCTCATCCCAACTCAAGATTTACCGCGAAAGCGACTAACTGCCCCTGCCTGTCCAAAGAATTCAACAATCCCGCGGGCGTCCCCATTTCCGCAATAGTATTCGGAGGCAGACGCGCAAAGACCGCTCCGCTGGTTTACCAGTCCACCTCTTGGCAAAACGGTTCGTTTGTCGGTTCCATTATGGCTTCCGAGACAACGGCGGCTGCCGCAGGAGCGGTAGGCGTTGTACGCCGCGACCCGATGGCTATGCGTCCGTTCGTCGGATACAACATGGGTGATTACTTCGCTCATTGGCTTTCAATGGGCAATATGATACCCAATCCTCCGAAGATTTTCCACGTCAACTGGTTCCGTACCGACAACGAAGGCAACTTCATCTGGCCCGGATTCGGCGACAACATGAGAGTGCTTATGTGGATTCTTGACCGCTGCGCAGGTAAGGTCGACGCCGAGATCACTCCTATCGGATATATTCCGAAAGCGGAGGATATCTGCATTGAGGGACTTGACGGCGTAACAATCGATACTATACGCGATCTTCTTACAGTTGATAAAGCTTCCTGGCTTGAAGACGTGGAGAACATCAAGTCGTTCTACAAGCAGGTCGGCGACAGAGTTCCGCAGGCAATGTACGACGAGCTTGCCGCTCTCGAAGCCAGACTCAAGGCTTAAAAGCAGATTAATCAGATTGATTATCTGAGGTCGAAACAATTCGGCACATAATATAAACCCGACCGGGATACTCGCTTATGAGTTAAACCCGGTCGGATTTTGTATCTGATCTTTAAACATATTTTTTTATGTAAACCATCAGATAATCTTCAGGTAATTGTCCGACGCTTTTTTCAAAGTCACACTGTTCCCTCCTGTCCTCCGATACTAATATCATCAGACAAAAATTCTAATAAACTTACGCCGAATTAAAATCTCGTCTGTCCTATTACCGTAGCGGGATTGTAGTATTTCATGATTTTCAGAAGCTTCTGAGTCGCCTCAAAACAGACCGCGCAATCCACTCCGTCGGAATTTTTGTATACACCGCAGTATATATCGGGAGAGCTTTCAGACGAAACAAAAATATTCACCCTTGCATATTTTCCCTTGTCCGATATAAGTACGGAAGCATCCGAAACCGGAGTTATACTTTCAAAATCCTTTACAGACATCTCCAAAACCGTCTTTTTCGTTCTTCCGCCGTAAATACAAATAAAGGATATTTTGCCGGAAGCTGTATAGAATTTATATTCTACCGACACGTATCTCCATGTAAAAAATACAAGTATCCATTCGGCAAGTATGACAAGCGCCATAAGGGGATACAGCTTTAACGCGAAAAATCCGAAGAAAAACAAAAGCCCGAAAACAACATAGCCCAAGATCATTAAAAAACGTCTGCGCTTCCATTTTCCCTCAGGTTTCTGAGCAACCGTGTACTCATATTCATTATAGTCGCTCATTGTGTAAGTCTCCTTGTTCATTAAGATAAAACCGCTTATTTGGCTTTGCGCGTTTTTCTTCTTTTTTCAAAAAAATCCGAAAGCAGACGCGAGCATTTTTCCGCTTCAACGCCTCCGATTATTTCCGGCTTATGATTCAAAGGATATGAGTTAAAATCAATGACGCTTCCGCAAGCCCCCGCTTTTGGGTCCTTTGCCCCAAACACAACTTTTGAAATACGGGAATTGACAATAGCGCCCATGCACATCGGACACGGTTCAAGCGTGACATAAATCGTACAGCCGTACAATCGCCACACACCGATACTTTTGCAGGCTTCCCTTATCGCGTTTATTTCCGCGTGGGCGGTGCCGTCGCCGCTAAGCTCGCGTGTATTAAAACCACGTCCTATGATTTTCCCTTCCTTAACAATAACCGCTCCGACCGGAACGTCCGAGGATTTCAGCGACAATTCAGCCTGCGAAATGGCTGCTTTCATGAATTTATCATGTATTTTCAGGCTTTCGGGATTTTTTTCATTAAATACGTTCATTTTTCAATCCGGTTTCCGGCGTATTGACAAAAGAAGGCTACATAACTATTCCGTTCAACGCCGCCAAAATAATCAACAACACCATTGAGAGTACAGACAGTACAGTAAATACAACAATGCACGGAGCAAAAAAACCTTTTACATAATATTTTTTCGATACACCGAAATCATTTCCGGTTTCGGCCTCGGCTATTTCATAGTATCCGAAAACACCGTCGTTTATATTTCTGCGCGACATCATGTCTTCCGTCAGCTTTGTTTTTCTGTTTTTCTTCAAACGCAACACAATCAATACCGCACCGCATACAAATCCCACCGCCAATACCGCCAATACCGCAAGATTGGTTATAAAATCCGCCTGATCGGCCGGCATCACATAATAGCAGGCATTCATTATCACGCTGAAAAGATTATTTACGAAGTGAAGTATTACCGCTCCCCAAATAGACTCAGACTCAATTACAATCAACGCCAGCACCATACCCAGAACAATGGTATAAAAAAGCTGAGCGGGATTCTGATGCATAAGTCCGAAAAGAACCGCGCTGCCTATTACCGCGGTTTTTTTGCCGTAAGGCAAAAGACAGGCAAGAATAAGTCCCCGGAAAAGAAATTCTTCACAGAACGCGGGGACTATCGCGGTTCCAATAACTTCGAGAATAAAATCGTACAGATGATATCCGTCCGGATAAGTGACGTTTTCGTATAGAGATGACAGATCAAACGGAGAAACAAGCCACGCGTTGATTACCGAAGCAACTAAATTCAAAGCCAAAGCCGACAGAACAATAAGCGGCAAAAGCGGTGAAACCCTGTTGCCGATGATCATCTTTTCGGTATGATGATTTTTTGATATCTTATAAAAGAAAAGCACAGGCAACATAAATGAACAGAGATAAATCACGTCCCAAAGCAGACTTGAAGCAATATATGACACTTTTCCTGACGCGAAATATTCTATAAGCAGGTCAAACTCTGACTGTATAATCTGACCGCCCGTAAAAAACGCCAGAAAAATCAGCAAAGCCGCTCCTATTCTGTTGTTCAGATTTCTGTACTTTTTATCAGCTTCCGTCATCATGTTTCTCCATATAATTATAAATTTAATATCTAAAAAAGCCCGCTGTATTCAAACCGGCTTTTCAACACCGCAATCCCCTGCAAAGTTAAAAACAATGCAAGGGATTTTCGGTTCGGAATAATTTATTGAAAATCACCCTTTTAATTATTTGCAGGTTTTGAGAACTATGCCCGTAAGCCCGCTGTCAATAAGGCTGTATTCGTCTGTCCAGCCCTTTCCTCCGGTCACAAAGTTTCCGGGACCGTATGCGGTGTCGAGCTTGGGAATCTGATGAAGCGGACCGAATACATTTCTTCTTGTGCCTACTACCGTAACATCTATCGTCTTTTTGGCTTTAACCGCCTCGGTAACATCCGCCTCATAGGGATTCCATGCCAAAATAACATCTTCCATATTGTCGGCGCTTACCTTTACACATCCTCCGGTAAACGATTCGGGACTCAAAAATACCCTTTCTCCGTCGTTAATCTGCAATTTATCCGCGTACATTTCGGGTGTAAGCTTGTATGTGACACAACCGGTATAGAACGGCAGATTGTAATTCTCATAGTTTTCACAGCCTATCTTATCTGGAACCGTTGTAATGGAAGCTATCTTGGTACCGGCGATAACTCCGAATTCCCCGATAATATATACCGCTTCGACATTGGTGGTGCGCATAAACGAGGTCTTTACCGAGATAATATTTTTGCCTGTCTTCAATACCCCGTCCGGTATCTCCATCTTTTTGAAGCAGTCGTCAATCCAGAAATCATGTATATCCCTGTTGTAAAGCCTTACGCCGTTTATGCTGTACTCATTGAATTCGGGACGCTCTCCGGCAAGCACGACTTTACCCTTGGGCAAATCTTTTATATCAAACTCATACTCAAGCTCAAGCTCACCGTATATCTTTTTGTCGTTCAGCTTAGAATACCACGGCTGAAGCATTCCGCCCCCGCGGTGTTCAAGTCCGATACTGTCGCGAATGGCCTGGTCGGCTTTCAGAACCTCAAGCTTATCGCTCCACTCTCCGTCTGCCCATCTCCATTTAACCCAGTCCACAACGCAGACATTATTTTCATCAAGCACATAATCAAAGCTGCCGTCAATAATCGCGGATGATACAGTCTCATATTCCTTACGGACCGGCAAATCGCTGTTCTGAGAATCGGTAATAACAAAGCACTCGGTTCCGGCAGGCTCAAGACGTGTCGTTATTTCAACAAAACCGCCCTTTGAAGAAGCGTCGGAGCTTGCGTTATAGCGTTCTCCAGTTTCCAGATCCCATTTTTCAACACAGAGTTTATCGGTTTTAACGGTTATCTTAACATAATCCTTCGGATTGTTGCGATCCGCGTTGAGAATGACAAACGCATCCCCATCGCCTCCGAAGTCATGCCTTGCCTGTACAAGCACGTCTTTGAGAGCATTGCCCTCTTTGTCGGTAATACTTATATACTCTTCCGAAAATTCTCTTATCGCGTTTACAATCGCGTTTTCCTCAAAAGGAACGGTTACGGAACCCTTTTCAAGCGGGAAAGGACCGTCAATAATTTCCGCGTTGCAGTACATGGGATAATCTCCCGCAAGTATGACTTTTCCCCCCTGCTTTATAAATTCCTTCAGGATAGAAACGGTTGAGGGACGAATGGTAAGCATATTGCTGACGACCACCACATGATAACGGGACTTGCCCACCGCAAGAACGGCTTTTCCGTTTGAATCCTTTTCTATCGCGAACAATCTGCCCAGCATATCCTCCTCACCGTAGTCAAAGTCAATATGATTGTCAATGAGCATATGGAACAGCTCGACATATCTTTTTTCATACGGCTCTATATCGGGAGACGCATTTGATATCCATCTTGCCCATCCGAGATAAGTCTGGCACCATACAGACTCTATGGGATTTATCACAAGCACGTCACACGCGGCGCTGCCCTCGCTCATAACCAGCCCGAAACGACCGAAATACGACTCTACCTTATCATAGTAGGGATACCACGGCGACTGGTGAAGTATTGACGCCGGATAGTCGCGCTTTGACTCGCCCTCCATGGTATACCAGGACAGATGCTGACAACGCAGGTTGATTCCGAACAATGCCTGCCAGTCTCCCACTGCTTTATGGGATTTGAAGTTAAACTGCCATCCCGTACAGCCGTAAAGTTCGGACAGCATCCACGTCTTGCCAAGCTGACGCGCCGCCGACTGCAACTGCTTTGCCGCCCAATAGCAACGGTTGCCCTCGGTAAGAATATCTATGCCCGGATAACCCATTTCCTCGTAAAAACGCATAAGAGAGCCGTTCGGAACCGTCTGGTTTGAAAGCGAATCCTCGTGAAGCACGTGACCGGTAAATATAATATTGTTTTCTTTGCACCAGTCGTTTATCTGCTTTGCGAATCTTTCGACAAACAGATTGTTAGCCAAATCAAAATAATGAAGTTTGACCTTTGCCACCTTACATCCTTCCGGCCAGTAGAACAGTTCGGGGATACAGGCGAGCGCGTCATATCCGTATCTCTTTTCAAATTCCTCAAAAATATCATCGGTCCAGCACATGGCGGAGCTTATTACTCCGTTTTCTTCACTGCGGAAATCCATAGCGTGACCTCTGTGAGGCTCGTCGGTAAATATCCCCTTTATTGATTTGCCAAGTCTGTCTTTGCATTTTTTCTTGTATTGTTCATGCGTAAGCTCAATAAATCTGCGCACTGCCTTGACGCTCATGGTGTCAATATATGTAGTGCCGTTATAATTTGAATTGCACGGATCCGGGACTATAGCGAAACGAAGCACTTTCCAGACTCCGGGACGGTCGGATACCTTTTTCTCCTCCTCGGCAATAAGCGAGTCGATATCCTCCCCCTTTTCCACTCTCCTATAGCTCCACATCGAAAGTCCGTCAAGCTTAGCCACAAACACCGCGTATGTGTCGTCTTTCCACTCAAATGCCTGCGGGAGCATTTCGTATATATACAGCGACTTCATTCTGTATTGAGGGTCAACGGTAACTTTGCCTCCCGCGCTTCCCGAAGGCCACCTGTCTTCGTCGTAAAGCCATGCCTCCATGCCCACCTTTTCCGCATAGTCAGCCACCGCGTTTGTAAGCTCGAACCACTCTTCTCCGAGATACTCGGTAATAAGTCCGGCTCTTGAGTGCATAAAAAATCCACCCAATCCCATTTCTTTCATTACATCAACCTGTCGGATGAGCTCGTCTTTCCTGAGTTCGCCGTTCCATGACCAGAAAGGCTTGCCTCTGTATAATCCTGACGGATTTTTGAATTCATCTGTAATCTGCCTGATATCCATAAAAATATATCCTTTCGGTTTTTAAGGTTGTACAAATTATATCATACACATTATAAAAATGCAATAGGAATCATACAATTTATTGAAAAATTTTTTCGGATTTCCGACCCTTTAATTCTATGATCCGAATATAGATTTATATGCCGGGCATTTAAATTTTATAACAAAACTCATATAATAATTTTAAATAATTTCTGTAAAGTCCGCTTGCCTCAGGTTTTAGTTATACAACGGAAAAACGGCGGTACTGTTTGTATTTAACACCGCCGTTTTTCTTTCAAATTATTTTTCTTCAGCCGTTGTTTCCACAAAATCCGGCTCCGTTTGGCTTTTCAGTTTTTCGATCTTTTTCAGTGCGACAATAAAAGTAATAAGAGAAATTATAAACGAGATTATCGAAATACCCATAACCGCCCATCCCGCGATTTTTATAAGCAAAAGAACAATACTGTTTGCCGCGCCCATAATGCCGGGAAGAAATACCCATAAAAGTATGCCTATGAGAATTTTCAGCCACTGACTTTTAAGCTGATTTGCCTTATCCGGAGCGATAAGTATTCTGACGATGGGAAATATTACAAGGTAAACCGCGACAAGGATGGTAATGACGCTGTTCTGCATTATTATCATAAGCACGCCGAATAGTATTCCGAAAGCGGAAAAAACAACGTCAAGCACGCCAACCTTTGTGTTTATATTCACAATTCCGGCGACAAGCGAGGGAATGTTTGTAATAATTATAATAATACCGGTTATTATCAATGCCCATTTGATCAGATCCGTAACCAAAACATTTTCCGCTATAATAAGCAAAACCAGGCCCAGCAACACTCCGAATATCAACGATACTATCATATTCGCAAGCACACTCTTTTTTAACGTCATAAAATTCACTCCTTTTTCTTTTTGTCCCACAAGGTTCTTTAAAAAAATTGTCTGCCATTCTGACTTATGAAAACGTAAATCTCCGATTCGGCACGGATACATCTGTCCGAAAAATTCCGAAAACGGCAATCTCCGATATTATAATATCTTAAAAACGTAAACCGAGTATTAACTTTTCTTAAAATTACGGATTATTTTAAAATCTGACATTATTTTTATCTGATTTACAGGCAAAAATCGCCAATAGGTCACACACAGGCGGTCTTCGCCGCAAACGAACATAGTTTCCTAAGTTTATTTCAACACCCCGAAGTAATTTGATATATAATCAATTGTCTTTTCCGCAAGTATCCCGCGCAATCTGAAATAATCCTTCTTCTCCGCAATTATTTTACGCACCGCAGTAGAGCTTATATAATCGAACTTTTCATCCGCCGGCATAAAAAGCGCCTGAGCTTTTTTGTTATGCTTACGGTTCCATGCGGCATGTATCATTTCATACTCAAAATCACGCGCCGTTCTTACTCCCCTTATTACCGCGCATATATCATATTCGTCGCAAAAATCAATAAGTCTTCCGGGATAATACACCGCAAAAGCGTTATCGATTCCCTCAATCGTAAGCTTTACCATATCGAGTCGTTGTTCCCCGTCAAACATATTTTTCTTTGAGACAAGACTTTTATCATAATCACCGGAATCGTTGTTCATCACGGCGACGTATATTTTTTCAAACATTGGGGAAGCGCGTTCTATTATATTCAGGTGCCCCAAGGTTATCGGGTCAAAGCTTCCCGGTATCAAAGCATTCATCACCTGTCCTCCGTTCTCATCTTAAAAATTGTAATATTCGCTATTCCGTAAACCGCTTTTTTTATGACCTCAAAATATTTATCAAGCCCGTCATACCCATCAAGCACATCTTTTTCTCTGCTCTCGCAAACAACGACCGAAGTCGGCTTCAGCAGTTTATTTTCAAGCAGCGACTCAAGCGTTGCCGGTACGGCTCGTAAGTCGTACGGCGGGTCGATAAACACAATATCATATTTCTCCGAATCGGCTTTCAGAAAAGCGTCAACGTCGCCGCAAATTACTTTACCGCTTTGTTCAAGCCCGGTTTTGACAAGATTCTTTTTTATAACTCCGGAAGCGTCTTTCGATTTGTCCACAAACACGGCACGGGCTGCTCCGCGCGACAAAGCCTCAATGCCGAGCTGTCCCGTACCCGCGTACAAATCAAGTACCTTTCTTCCCTCGATGTCAAACTGAATCATGGAGAACAAACCCTCCTTGGCTCTCTCCGACGTAGGTCTTGTCTGAAGACCGTCAGGAGCATAAAGCTTTATACCCTTGGCACGTCCGGTTATAACCCGCATCATATTGTTTAATTCCTTTCGTCCGTATTTTCGCCGCCGTAATATTGCCGTATATTCCGGGCGTCTCTTTCGCTGATGCCTTTCACCGATGCAAGCTGCTCCACACTCGCGTTCTTAACGCCGGATATACCGCCGAAGTTTTTCAGCAGTATTTTTGCTTTCGCCTCTCCTATTCCGCTTATCTTTGTAAGAGAGGACGTTGTCAGAGTTTTTCTCTTGGCGTCGGTCATACGCGAAACCGTAAACCTGTGCACCTCTTCCTGTATCTTATAAATAAACACAAACACGGAATTTTCCTTGGCTATGCTTATTTCCTCGCAGTCGCTGCAAAGAGCCCTTGTCTTATGAAAATCGTCTTTTACCATTCCGTACACCGGAATATCGATATTTTTCTCCCGCAACAGCTCTCTGATAACCGAAACATGCCCCTTTCCGCCGTCCAGCAAAATAAGATCCGGAGCCTGCGAAAAAGCTCCGTCGTCGTCCGAAAGATGATCCAGTCTCCGACTCAGCATTTCCCTCATAGCGGTATAATCGTCCGTCTTATCGGAAAGACTTCTGATTTTAAAGCTTCTGTACGCGGACTTTAAAAATCTTGTCCGTTCCGTGGCTATCATTCCTCCGGTTATATGCTCTTTACCGAGATTTGATATATCATATGCTTCTATCTTTTCGGGATACACCTCAAGCCCGAGAAGCTGAGCAAGCCGCAAAAGCACCCTGTCATCCTTTTCGTTTTCGATTCTGTACAGCTTTGCCTTCTCCGCGGCATTTTCCTTAACCATCTCGCAGAGAGTTTTTAAATCCCCCCTCTCCGGCGTCCTGAGCGTCACCTTACGCCCCGCAAGCGAAGTAAGATATTCGCACATAAGATCTTTTTCATCCTGTTCCAACTGAAATGAAATCAAAATCTCTTTCGGTATATACTCACGTATCCTGTAATGCTCGCAGATAAACGAACTTATATTGCTTTCATCCACAATTCTGTCCGAGCCGAAAACATACTCGCTTCTGTCGCTCACCGCGCCGTCTCTGATATAAAAAACAGAAATCGATGTGCAAATGTCGTCCGCATACATTCCTATCACATCGTGCTCCACTCCGGGGGCGGCAACTACTTTCTGCTTCTGACTAAGTTTCTCAAGCGCGTTAATGGTATCCCTGCATTTAGCGGCAGCCTCAAATCTTTCCTCTTGTGCCAGCCTGTACATTTTATCGGTAAGCTCGCGTCTGACAACCGCGGTATTCCCTCTCAGAATATCCGACGCGTATTTTATTTTTTCGGCGTACTCCGCGGCGCTGACATTTCCGGTGCATACTCCGCAGCATTTTTTCATCTGATAATACATGCACGGACGCTCTTTTCCTATATCTGCGGGAAACTTTTTCTTGCAGTTCGGCAGTCCCAGCACGGCTGACAATGTGTTTATCACCGAAAAAACAGTCGCCACCCCCGAATAAGGACCGTAATATCTGCATTTGTCGTCTTCTCTTTTTCTCGTCATTACAAGTCTCGGATATTCTTCATCGGTAATTTTTATATAAGGATACGATTTTGCGTCTTTCAGTTTAATATTGTATTTCGGACTGTATTGCTTTATCAGTGTATTTTCAAGGGTTAATGCCTCAATTTCCGTGTCGCAGACATAATAGTCGAATTCTTTTACGGACGACACCATCCTTGCGGTTTTCGGAGTCTTATCCCCGTTTCTGAAATATGAGGTGACTCTGTTCTTGAGCTTTCTTGACTTACCCACATAAATGACATTACCACCTGCGTTTTTCATAATGTAAACGCCGGGTCTTTGCGGAAGGGTATTCGCTTTTTCAAGAAGTCGTTTGATATCTTCGCCGGTTTGCGGCATAACATTCCCCCTTTGGTTATATAAAACCTGACAACAAACGGCGCAGAACAACAGCCCCGCACAAGGCAGTCTCTTTCTGCGCCGATCACATACATGTATTATTTTTTAACTCAATTATTCATTAAATCCGGAATTTATAAGAGAAACAAGACCGTCCAGCGCAGCATCCTCATCCTGACCGTCGGCAATGATATTAATTGTCATACCCTTTGCTATTCCGAGAGAAAGAACGCCAAGCAGACTCTTGGCATTTACCTTTCTGTCATCCTTTTCAACCAAAATAGTTGATCTGTAACAGTTCGCTTTTTGAATAAAAAAGGTGGCAGGTCTTGCATGAAGACCGCTTGCATTTGTAATAACCACTTCGCGAGATTTCATTTTGCTAAAAATACTCCTCTTAGATCATTTTCTTTTCCGCCATTCAGCAAAAACCCACATACGAAAAAGAACATTATTAAATAACAGGCGCCGGACACAATACACTTTTTGACTTGTATGAAAACGTACAAAGTATAATAACCACTATTTATAGTATATCAAAAAACAGAATTAAAATCAAGAGTCAATGTGAAAAATATTTCACATATTTTTCACTGTATTTTTTACATAATATACAAGTGTCCGCCAAAAAACTCTATTTCATACACGTTTTTTCGGTTATTCTTCAATTTCCCGAATTTCCACAACGGTGATTGTAAACTCAGTGTTATCAGTGTATACCGTAAGTCTGCTGCCCACAGTAATATTTACATCCTCCAATACAAAATAATTGCCGCCGGAGCCTCTCTGCAAATTGCCGCTCAGTCTCAACTCTCCCGATAAGCTTACTACATTATATGACATATCCATAGTAGTCAGTTCCTCGTTTTTTTCGCTGCCCGCCGCGTCAAGTCTGTCCGAGTCCATGCCTGTTTCCCCGGTATTTTCGCTTGCCGACTCCGAAGTGGTTTGCTCTGTCCCTACAGAACCTTCTTCATACAGAGCATCTCCCGTATTTTCACTGTCTTTAATCATATATCCCAACAGCGTACCCGAAGACGACAGATATACCCTGTCACCCTCTTTTACGTAACCCGATATACTGTCAAAGCCTTCCTCACACTCAAAACGCATAATAAACTCGGAATTTTCATTTTTTCTTTCACGCGCGACCCCTCTGTACATCCTGAAAATCAAAGTTCCCAACAGGCAGAGCACCAAAAAAATAACAAAAATGTCAAACGCATTTATTTTTCTCTTGATTTTACCGTTATCCATACTCATTAAAACATCCGCTCTAAAGCAATCTATGCTTTACGCACGGTACTATCCTTTCCGAAATATTGGCATTCGTTCCAAACATAAATCGACTCAGGATGCTTCTTCATACAGTTCAACCACACTTCCGGAGTATTCATGTCCGTTACAACGCAAAGTATACCGGCTTCCTATCGCAAGCCTGCTGTCATCAAGAGTATATCCTTCTCCATCTCTGAATTTAGCATTTGCCCTGATTTTAATTATAACACCGCTTTTGACATCATATCCGGTCTCACTGTTTTCCGTCACTTCAATCCCGTCCTGAATACCCGTCACGGTACCGAAAAACAACGTGGTCCCTTCTATATCATAATATACGTCTTCACCTTTCAATCCGGATTCCTCAGCTGTCATACCGGGATCAATATCCGTCAAAAAATAGTATACCACTGTCCTTTCCTCATAGTCGTTTGAAAAATATCTGAATGCGAAATAAGCTCCGGCAATTATCGCCGCGATAAACAGGAGCAAAAGCAAAGAAATCAAAACATCGAGCACCGGTGAAATCTCGGTTTTTGACACTTTCGTGACTACCGTTATTCCCCTTTCCTTCTCGCGCATTCTTTTTTCTTTCTGTAGGAAGTCTGCCCCGTTTGCCGCGGACAGCAATGAATTTATACTGTCGGATTTCTCACTGTCAGCCTGTCTGAGATCCTTATCCTCATCGTTGTTCTGCTTTCTGTTTTCTCCCATGCAAAATTCCCCCTTATCCGCCGGATACGGCAAATTTTTTTACAAACAAATCCGATACCAAGGTTTTAATATAAAGACTTTAAAAAAATATCCGTGTCCTTGGGCGACTTACCCATGTACGCCTCTTTCTGCTTTTCTTTTTCATATCCCGCGCTTACACTTCCCGAGAGCATACCGGCAATCAGCCAGAAGATATAAAATCCTCCGGTATCGCTCCATATGCAACTCACCGCTCCGTAAAGAAGAGCGGTTATAAATCCGCAAAACAGCGCCAACGTGCGCGACTTTTCGCGACTGTCAGACGAAAATTTTATATATCCGAGACCCGAGCGGGTAAGAAACAGTATAAATGCCGCAAATATCAAAAAGCCTATGACGCCGGACCAACACAAAACCTGCATATACAAAGTCCCCGGATCCGACGCCGACGCGGAGACCGCGTTTGCGTAACGCGGAAAGACGTGCGCGAACGCGTAGTCCCCCGCGCCTATACCGCCAAGATGACCGTCGCCTATCATATCAAGCACGCAGGACGTTATCTCTCCGACATACGGAGAAGAAGGATCGGTTTCCGGCAGGTACTTGTTTAAAATTTCTCCCAACGGTCTGAAACCGAAATAATTCAGAAAATACGGATACATTATCAGAAACGCCGCTGCCGGCAGAGCAATAATCAAAACAACGGTCAGAGTCTTGTGTCCATATAAAATCAGATACAGCACGACTCCTATGCAAAGCGCCACAAGATTTTCATAGCTGCCCGACAGGAAAGTATTGCACAATACTGTCAGAAAGCACAGCAATGTCGATACAACACCGTAAATCCTTTTCTGAGAAAAGCATTTGGAAATAAGCAGAGGCGATACCATGGCGGCAAACAGCCCGAAAATTTCAACTCCGTAAGTAACATACGTCGTGCTCTCACTCAAGACAACTTTAAACTGATTTCTGACAGAATAGATCAAACCGTCCGAAACGGTCGAGTAATACAGAAGCGCCAAATCCAAAACAGATATAAATACTACCAAAAACAAAAGAATCTTTAAACATACGTCTGATTTTTTATCGGAACGCATCAGGTTATGCGCCATAAAAAAACTACCGAGAATTATAAACGCGCCGGCAATCGATTGTAAAAAAGCCGTATATCCCGCCTCCGAATTGATACCCGAAATAACTATCGAAGCGGCGTAAAGGATAACCATAACTCCTGCCGGTGAAAAGCTTACCGTTCTTTTTCCCCTTAATATCTTCAGCACATAAGACAGCGCCGTGATCCCTATCATGATTATCAGAATCTCATACGATATAGAAAAATACCTTAAAAACGGAACAAATGTCACCGTAATTATAACCCCTGTTTCGGGACTTGCAAGTACGGTAAACAATACGGCTGTCGCGACAAACAAAAGCGGCAGATATATCGGATGGACAAAATATGTCAACGCTCCGAAAGCAAGACCCGCGAACGCGGCAACCAGCATATAAGCCGTTCCGCCGAGCTTTTTCTCAAGATTCAGATTCTCTTCGGGTATGCAGAAATAGTTAAATACCAGCCTGCGTCCCAGACGGCTTGTACGAAGTGTTTCCGCTGCGGAACTATTTTTCATAATAAGCGGAAGCGAACATATTATCACAGAGATTCCGGTAAGCAGACCGCTTACCCCATTATTATATTTATTGGTTATAAAAAGCAACGCGTAATATAAAATAACGGTTGCCGCCCCGTATACGAGAAAGAAAAGTCCGTATACATTGCAGGACATAGTAAGCAGCGAATATCCGGTTTTCTTGACTCTTTTAGCCGCAAAGCCGTTTTCAAGAACTGCCGCGAGCGGTCTTTTACGGTTCTTGTCCGATTTTCCTCCTTTGAGCAACCGTCCCACGGTACTTTCTTCAAAAAAATCATCGTTTCCGGAGATAAAACGCCCTATCCTGCCTCGTCTGAATAGAGAATATATAAAGGCGGTAAACATATTCAGATAATATAATATAAGCGAGCGCGATTTTCTTTTTACCGTTTTCCCGCTTTTTCCGCCGACGCCGTGTTTTTCCGTGCTCTTTTCGCTTTTTGTATCGGTAGTCATCTTACGCTCACCTCCTTTTGAATGATGTATTTACAGACAAATGTTTACTTTTCCATCAGGTCAGGTCTTTTCTCACGTGTAATACGCCTTGCACTTTCCCTGCGCCAATTTTCAATGTTGGCGTGATGGCCGGAAATCAACACGTCAGGTACTTTCACGCCATGAAATTCATAAGGTCTTGTATACTGCGGATATTCAAGCATACCGGAAGATATGCTTTCATTTTCATAACATTCCGGGTCGGAAAGCACCCCCGGTACAAGTCGGCTGACACAGTCGGTAAGTATACATGCCGGAATTTCTCCCCCGGTCAGCACATAATCTCCTATTGAAATCTCCTCATCAACGATTTCTTCAATCACTCTGAAATCGACGCCTTCATAATGCCCGCACAGAATTATTATATTATTATATCCGGAAAGCTCTTCCGCCTTTTTCTGATTAAAAAGGCTTCCGCACGGGGACATATAAATCACCCGGCGCTTATCCGGGGAGTAACCGGAATTTCTCTGCTCATTGATTATGGATTCATAGCAATTGTAAATAGGAGGAGCCATCATAAGCATACCCTTTCCTCCCCCGTACGGCGTATCGTCCACACGCCGATGCCTGTCCTCCGAAAAATCTCTGATATTATAAGTATTTACGCTGATTTTCCCGTTCTTTCTCGCTCTGCCTATAATGCTTTCTCCGAGAACATAATCGACAAGATCGGGAAACAGCGTCATTATATCAAACCTCACCATAAATAATCCTCAAGCCTAAACTCAATCCCGCAAAAGTCCTTCGATAGGTTCTACAAATACCCCTATGTCAATATCTACTCTCTTAATAAATTCGTCTACGGCGGGAATCATCTTCTCTCCTTGCGGCGTTTCTACCACATAGATATCCGACGCACCGCGGTTTATAACGTCCGTGACTTTTCCGTAAACCTCACCGCTTTTGTTGTCAATTACATTCAAACCGATAAGGTCAGCCAAAAAGAAGCTGCCTTCTTTAAGTTCAAACTCCTCTCTGTCCGCGTAAAGAATTCTGCCCTTGTATGATGACGCGGTGTCTATATCGGTAATTCCCTCGAGTCTCATAATAACAAAGCCTTTGTGCACATACGCTCCTAAATTTTTCAGTCCGCACAGATCTCCGCCTTTTTTATAAAACACGTTTTTAAGGTTGGATAAAATCCGCGGCGTATCGCAATAGGACTCTACTTTCACCTCGCCCGCGATTCCGTGGGTATTAATTATTTTACCGCATTCCAGATATTTTAATCTCATAATCCCTGTCCGTTAACAAAATGAATATTTTATACTTTTATAACCTGAGCATAAAGCCCTTTTTCAACTTGCCCCTCTCCGGTCTCAGACCGACTTGCCGGATTAACATGCGAAACAAAATGTATTTGATTGCTTTACGCTGTATACAAAAACCCGGACAGTTTTGCGTAGGCAAAACTGCGGCATACAGCCGATAAATATTACTCTTTTGAATTCTTTACGTTGTATGCATATTTACATTATAACATATTTTGCTGAAAATTTCAACCTCTGCCACGCTTTTTTTCAATATGCCGCCTACACGCTCTTGATTTGTGTAAGACGCCATAACCAAAGTACTCTGACAAAGACAAATATCAGCTTGAACCGTCAGTCAATTCAGTCGTTCCGGATATTTTTTCAATATATTTTTTCGGAGATATTCCGTAAACCTGTTTGAAAATTTTAGAAAAATATAAGGCATCCCCGAAACCCGAAAGAATGGCGATATTTTTTACACTGACAATCCCCTGTTCCATTAAAAAAAGCGCGCGCTTGAGGCGTAGATCACGCAAATATTGCGTAAAAGGTTCGCCCTGCCCTTTGTTGAATAAAGAGGAAAGATACTTCGCGTTATAACCGATCCGTTCCGCAAGGCTTGACAGTGTAAATTCCGGATTTGTAAAATTTTCGTCTGTTATTTTCAGAATCCGAGCCATACGGTCGCTTTGCTGTTTCTTAACCGTGCTCAAATGCGCAAGCGTATACAATACTACCGATTCACTGAATAGGTCAAGATTTTTATCTTCCGATTTATATATGGTATCCATCCAGAAATCCGCAAGATATCCATAACCTTTATAAACGCAGAATTCCCCGTTTATTCCGACCCGTTCGAGCAGTTCGTCCGCCCGTCTGCCGTGAAAGCATATATATGAATATTCAAGTTCGTCACGCTTCTCTAATGAATACACTCTCCCTTTTCTTACAATAAAAATATCTCCGCAATTCAGTTCGGTTTGGAGGTCGTTCAATTTAAATAAAGTTTCTCCGCTGATTATAATTCCCAAGACATGATCACTGTAAAAGCCCGGAGCCGCCTGTGAATTTTGTGTTTCAAAAACAAATCTGGAACAAACAATATTTCCCGATTCATTGATATTGAATTTACAAATATTATTATCCTTCAAATTTTACTCCTCCCAATGTCTATATACCGGATATTATACCCGAACCTTTCGGATTTGTCAAGAATAATTCCATATATTTATGGTATAATTCCATTTACGCCCGGTTTTTAACATGGTATAATTGTATATAGTTTTACAGCCAGACGTAAAGGAAACTTTGAAATGTACTACGGTTTATTAACCCTTTCGGTAATTTTATTCGGAATTCAATTTTTATTCAATAAACAATATCAGCAGCAAAGCGGCAGCGGTATCGGCGCCACATTTATTTTTACTTTTCTCAGCAGTCTTGTCGGAGCCGTTTGTCTGCTGATAATCAATCAATTTCGGCTTGGTTTTACACCCTTCACACTGCTTATGGCAATCCTTGCGGCAATTAATTCAATATTGTACTCCTTTTGCTCCCTGAAAGCGTTTGAGCACATCAACCTGTCGCTGTACTCGCTTTTCGCCATGCTCGGAGGTATGTTGCTTCCGTTTTTTGTAGGGATTGTCTTTTATGACGAACCGATTACATATGCAAATATCATATGTGTTATTTTTATCGGCGTCGCCCTGCTCTTTACCTTTGAAAAGGGTGAAAAGAAAAAAGGATATCTTTATTACGCCGGAGTTTTTGTACTCAACGGCATGTCCGGAGTGTTGTCGAAAATGTTTCAGTCGATTCAGACTGAGAAGACCGATTCGGCTTCATACAGTATATGGATAGCCTTAAATACAATGATTATATCGGGGATTATTCTTCTCATTATACGAAAAAAGCTGGAAAAGCCAAACAAAAAGGCTGTTCTGTACACAGCAGGATACGGTTCAATCAATACCGTCGCGAATTATATGCTGCTGTTGGCGCTCGCGGTGCTTCCCGCGTCTGTTCAATATCCGTTCGTTACCGGAGGAGTGATGATAGTCTCCACGGTCATCAGTATACTGTGCAAGCAAACCCCTTCAAAGAAAGAAATAGCGGCGGTTGCGCTGTCTTTTGTCGGAGTGCTTGTGCTTGTAATTTTATAAAAAACGGAAGTTTGCGTGAAAGTTACATTATATCACGCCAAAATTCATATGGTTTCACGCATAAATTTTCTGAAAAGCCAGATGCTTTTTGCTTTGCCATGCAAAATTGTTTCGCTTTGCGAAATGAAAATTTTATATATCTATTTGCGCTGCCTTAAGACAGCATGGGGGATTTTTATGAAAACGGTAAAATTCGGTATATTCGGACTCGGACGAGGTTCTTCCTTTTATGACAATATTCTTGTCAACAACGGCGACATTGTCGCGGTATGTGATAAAAATGAGGACAGACTCGCAGACGCGAAAAAGCATTTGGGCAAATCGCTTGCCGCTTACACAAGCTTCGATGAATTTATCAACCATCCCGGTCTGGAAGCGGTTTTTCTATGTAACTTCTTCCATGAACATGCAAAATACGCAATACGCGCGCTTGAAAAAAACATTCATGTTTTGAGCGAATGTACCAGTAACTGCACTATGGCTGAGGGAGTTGCGCTTATCCGCGCCGCCGAAAAGAGCAAGGCAATCTATATGCTCTCCGAAAATTATCCTTTCATGCAGTTCAATCAGGAAATGCGCAGAGTCTACCGCGGCGGAAGTCTCGGCAAAGTCCTGTTTGCCGAGGGTGAATATAACCATCCGCTTAATCCATACAACGCGGCGGAGATCAAAAGCATACGACCTTACCGCAAACATTGGCGGAACTATCTACCGAGAACCTATTATATTACCCATTCGCTCGCGCCACTCATGTATATTACAGGTTCTGTTCCCGTGAGAGTAAGCGCCATGCCGGTGTTCGACCCGTATCCGAGCGATTCCCTGCTTGCGGCGGGAACGGCAGACCGCTCCGCGATAATCACATGCCTGAACAATGACGACTCGGTTTTCCGGGTTACCGGCTGCGCGGCATACGGAGCGCACGGCAACTCTTACCGTATCTGCGGCGAAAAGGGACAGATAGAAAATGTAAGGGGCACAAACGGCAAAATCATGCTTCGTTACAACTCGTGGGATATTCCCGAAGGAAAGGAAGAAATAAATTTTTATATGCCGGAATGGAATGACGAAGACAAAGAATTAATTGAAAAAGCCGGACACGGCGGCGGGGATTTTTTTGTGATTCGTGAATTCCTCAACTGTATACGCAATTCCGAAAAGCCCATATTTGACGAATATTTTGCCACGACAATGGCGTCGGTCGGCATTTTATCTCACCGAAGCCTGCTGGAGCGGGGAGTTCCGTACGATATTCCGGATTTTCACAGTGAAGAAGACAGGAAGAAATATGAAAACGATACACTCTCGCCCTTCTATGGAAGTGACGGGAGCGAGCCGCGCCTTCCGAGATGCTCACACTCGGATTATGAGCTTACCGATGAAGAAATCGCATATCTGGATAAACTGTTCGCCGAATAAATTCAATATCCGGAATCTTCCGCCTGACGATTTTAATGTCGTTCAGGCGGCAATTTTGCGTTTTCTGATTTTACATTTTTCGTGGTATTTGTCAATATATTTTTGCAATCAAGATAAAAGTTATTACTTTACATTTTTTCGTTCGTATCCGAAAAAAGTTAATATTCGTTTTTTATGCTTTCAAGATACATCTCAACCGCATACGGTTTATTATCTATTCTTTCCACCGGTCGCACAGGGAACCGCAAGAGAAATCACATCGGTTGAATCAAAAATAAGTATATGGATATTTAGGATTATACTTTGTGTCTCTTTCTATTACTCTTATTTCTCCATCTTCCAAATTTCCATAATTATCTTTCAACCATTTTACAAACTCATCTGTTCCGGCAGCTAAATATTTGTGTCCATCTTCAGCAACTCGCCAATAACCATGATCTTTTGTTTTAGACAACCAATCAAAAAAAGCTTGTCCAATTTCATCTATGTTATGAGAAACTTGATCAGGTACCAATAATATATCCGTATCGTTACCATCCTCATCGTAAATTATGTTTACATACTTCATAATTATGGCCTTTCCTTTCCATTACACTTTATCAAACCTTTCTACTCTCCAATTATAGGAATGTGATATTTGAATATTTTTATATGTTCTATTTCCGACCAAATTCCGGATTTATTGACGTGCATCATTGGACGATGAGAATTAAGTCCGTATTCTTCTGCCCAATCGACCAAAATATTAGCTTCAGAACGTGTTACACCCTTTCTACTTTCTTTTGCCAACTCAATCAATGCTTTTTGATCATCATTAAATTCACCACATTTATTATGCACCAATACAGCACTATCAGAAACATAATACGTATGAAAATCCTCAACTTCAAAGTTGTATACGGTTACCGGTGCTTCAAGGATTTCGTGCTGTACCTGCTCTATGATGACATACTCGCCATTCAGTAGCTGCAGTCTGTCTCCGGCGCGAAGTTGTATCGCGTCAGTCCAACCCTTTTGCGGTACCCAGAACGGATGTGTAGGTGTAGAGATGATCTCTTCGCCGTTTACTTTGATGTGTACAAGCTCGTTTGTCTCTCTGACAAACGTCTGTACCACTTCTTTAAGCTCTGTCTCTCCGGTATCGGGATTATGCGCATATACCAACATCCCCGCGGTTATTTCTTCAATCGGAACAGAGCCGTTATCAGTCTCAATTAAAGTTCCGGCTATGAAACAAGCTCTTTCACATATGTTCTTTACAGCTCTTGAAGAGTCATTGACATCATCGATTCTATCTGCTGCTTTTCCAATGTCTGCGGCAGTGTCTGCAACATCAAGTGCTTTATCTACCGTTCTACCAAGATCGATAACATCGTCAGCTTTGGATGCTACTTTGACTATAGCTCCTCCTCCGGTCGCGAACGGTACTGCCACAGAGACTACATCGGCGGCAAGACCTACCCATGCCCAAGAGGTATCGGGCACTTAGCAACTGTGATGTCCGTAATAACAATATTGGATTTTAACATGAGCAGCATCCATGCGGACACTGCCATGTCATAGTTTTTATGAAAACAAATATTAACTGAATTAGTAGGAGTTATGTAGGGTTAGTATTTAAAGCTTGGTAACACAAACAATTATTATATAATAATCGACACCATGGAGGTCAATATACTTTTTTAGATAATTCTCCATACAATTACAACTTTTAATTGAGTTATAATTTATGTCTTTAGCTTTATTTGGTTCATAATACCAATTATCGTCCGTGTATTCCAAATTCAAATTAAGAATATCCCCACCTAAGATTATTACTTGATTTTGTAATGCTTCACTGATGAGACTTTTTGCACAAGAAATTTTCCAAGCTGATTCATATTCTGAAATATATATAGATTTGGAATATAAATCTTTACTCATCCAACTATAATTGCTCATTTTAACCCCCTAAAGTATCTATGATTACAGATTCCAGTTGCATCCATTATATACTCGAAAACACCACTACGCCCATTAATCGATCCGGAAATTTCAATTTTCAAATACTTCATTTTATCTTCACCTATTATTACACTTTTCTTCCCTATGTCAAGCATATCATCAATCATAGATGGAAAACCATGGTAAAGATCAGCTGTATTGCTCATTTGCTTTAGTACCTTGTTCGTATATTTGAGCTGTGGTATATCAACCACACCTTCAACAATTTCATCATATATGCACTTATTATGTACCAGTATCTCATTCTCACCAACATAATAAGTATGAAAATCCTCAACCTCGAAGTTGTAAGTAACAACCGGAGATTCCAATATTTCATGCTGTACCTGTTCAAGCACTACATGCTCACCGTTGAGCATAACAAGGATGTCACCCGCACGAAGATTACCGGCAAGCACCCAGCCCTTGTCCGCTACATAGTACGGATGTGTCTGTGTTGAGGTTATTTCTTCCCCGTTGACTGTTATTTTGGTAACATGGGTGGTCTCATTTACAAATGTCTTTACTACCTGTTTTAGTCCGACCTCCCCTGTCTCGGGGTCGCTTGCCCATACATAATCGCCTGCCTGAACTTTTTCTATTGGTTTTTCTCCCTCAGATGTCGTTACTGTTGTTCCCGCAACAAAACAATCCGGTATTTCCAATTGGCTTAGCGCTTTTGTTCCGTCATGTACAGTATCCGCAACGTCCGTAACTTTATCTACCGTTCTACCAAGATCGATAACATCGTCAGCTCTGGATGCTACTTTTACTATAGCTCCTCCCCCGGTCACACAGGGAACCGCAAGTGAAACCACATCGGCGGCAAGACCTGCCCATGCCCAAGGGTCGTCCGGGTTCTTGATTACATCCACTACGCTTGCACACAGCGAAACTACATCAAATACCGTATCCCAGAACATTCCGCCGTTGTCGGTTTTCACATTAGTTGCTTAAGAAATCATTATCTTAAAACTCTGCGTGTAAAGGGAATCTTTCGATTCCCTTTACACGCATCGACAACCTTGCTACTTACATGCATATGGCTCCAAGTCAATTACATGGTGTTCATTATTTGGAGAAATAATGCCTTCTTCAAGCCAATAATCAATGTATAAAAGGTTTCCTTCTTTTTTTGCCAATCTAATACGCGACAAAAAAACTTTTGCCGGTATTATGTATTGGTTTGATAAAGTTTCTGCGTCTACAATTGTCCATTCTTTAGCTGAAAAACCGATCATAAAAAACTGATCATTTAGATATTCTATAGAACATTCTCGATGTGTTTTTATTTCTTTAATAAGTTTTCCGGATGGAGATAAAATAAAAATTTTTTTGATAGCAAGGCAAGATATGGTATCATTTGGATTTACAACTACAGTGCTTGCCCAACGTTTGCTTTTCCATTTTAATTCTCCTGTTTTCGCATAGACACAAAATATTCCTCTTAAGGAAGTCCCGTAAATAAATTCACCTTTTGAATCAATGCCAAGAGTGTCATTATAACCACACTCAACATCTGTTGTATCCCATTCTACTTGGTCGCCATTGTTATAATACACTTTAACCTTATTTTTATCGACCTCATTATAGGGATCAAATTCTCCTATAATAATTTCTATTTTTCGTATTACTTTATTGTCAGGATATTCACACACTATCATTGCCAATTCTACTAAAACAAGATATCAAATCCATATTTGTATGCATGAAACCCCTCAAATATCCAGTGTTTCACTATCAAAACAATTATATTACGAAAAACCAAAGTTATTCTATTGAAAAAAATTCACTTCGTCTTCCCGCTTTTTTTAAAGCCTTTCAGATCCAGAAGCTTTACGACCAAAGTCTGCATCATTTCCTTCTGAGGCTTATCGAGGCTGTTAATTGTCTTCAGCACGACCGAAATATTTTTCAGGCTGCTTTCCGTAAGCTCTTCCAGAGTTTTTGCCCCGGTTTCCCCCAATATGTCAAAAAACATAGTGACAAATTTCTGCCTGTCTTCAAGACTCATTCTGCTCATACTTGCTTTGAACTGTCTTTCATTTTTAACTCCCCTGTTGGAAAGCTTTTCGAGTCTTATAAATCTCGGACCATACAATTCCCATGAAAATCCGTCGTGCTGAAAAATTCCCTTTTGACGGCTTTTGACTATCTTGATTTTCCCGTGACTGAACATCATTCCCACCATTGAGGATTGCGGGACGAAATTAACCAAACGCTTTTCCATTTCCTTATAAGCGTCCGACTGTATCATTTCTTCGGAAAAACCGGGACCGTCGTTATTGTAAACCTTAATAATTCTTTCCTTTATGCAATTATCGCAATGCACCGCCGAATATACCGCGAGATTTCCACCCTTTGAGTGTCCGCCGACGTAAATATTTTTCTCAGGATATTTCGACGCAACCTTGTTTAAATATTCTACGGAAAACCTCTGAGAAGGAACCGCTTTGATGTATGAAAGATTAAAATCCTCATGCCATCCGACAATCGTATCGTCAGTCCCTCTGAAAGATACGAACATCAGCTTATCGGAGAGGTGAAATGTCACGGCGCAGAACTGATATTCGTTTTCTATACTGATATCATTGACAAAATCGGATACCTCCACTTCGGCAAATCTTCTGTACTTGACCATTTCTCTGAACATTTTATATATTTTCTGTGTGGGTATTATAATCCCTATCTTTTTCTCCTCGTTCTCTTTATCAGAAAAATATATCTTCTCCGCCGTTTTAAGGTCAATATTATTCTCACTGTTTTCTTTACCGATTTTGTCAAAATCAATATAAACCAGCATATTGAATATCATATTGTCAATCTCATTGACGGTATTTTCGGAAAAGGACAAATCTCCTCTCCATTTTATATAATCAAATATACTGTCCACAATAAACTCCTTTTGTTCAATAAGGGCTAAACCCCGTCGTTCAATGATTTGTGTGGAAAATTGTATCTCCCCACTGAAAAAAACAAGTGGCAAGACATCGTGACATAACAAGTATAACATCATTACTTTAATTTGTCAATAATATAAGATTAAGATTCATATAAAAAATAGGGGCTGAATTGCACAGGTCCGCAAAAACCCGACCCGTGCAGAATTCAGTCTCCTGCATAATGAATCAAGACTCCCCGTCGTTGTCGTTTGTCTGGGAGGTATAGTAAGAGTAATAATAATTTTTCTTGTATGAACTGTACTTTTTTGTATAATTGCTTATTACCGTTCCGAATATTTTTATATTGCCGGCTTCAAGATATTTTTTCGCGTCTCTGACAATTTTCATATCCGAATAGTTATATCTTACCACTATTATAGCCCCGTCAATCAGCTTGCCAAGTACAATGGCGTCGGTAACTATAGTAATAGGCGGAGTATCGAACAGCACAAAATCAAATTTTTCATTAAGCTCTCGAATAATATTTTTCATACCGTTGCTGCTGAGTATTTCCGAAGGATTTGGCGGACAATCTCCTGACAGCAGTACAGAAACACCGTTGTCGGTAATTAAGGTGCTGTCAAGGTCCACCTGACCGGCAAGCACGTTTGTAAGTCCCTTACACTTATGACTGACTTTAAAATACCTGTACATGCAAGGCTTACGCAGGTCACAGTCAACGACACAGACTTTTTTGCCGCTTTTGGCGATAGTATACGCGAGATTTACTATGACATTGCTTTTCCCCTCATCGGGTACGGAAGACACAATCTCCACCATTTTACATTTATCCGCCGCGGCGACAAATTCAAGATTGGTTCTGAGCATTTTATAAGATTCCACGAAATCAAATCTCGCGTCTTCATCAAGAACCGAATAAAGCATTTTATGATCCATGCCGTCGTTATGTTTTCTTTTAATGGCCATTTTTAAAACCTCCCTTCGTATCCATTTTCGGTATTTTTCCGATTATGGGAAGTCCCAGATACTTTTCTATATCCGACTCGTCCTTGATTGTGGTATTGAAAATCTCACGTATTATAACGACGGCTACAATCAATACAAATCCGATAACCGCGCAAATCGCCGTATTTTTAATAATACTCGGGCTTACCGGTTCTCCCTCATTGACATATCTTGGGTTATCAATTGTGACAAAGCTGCCGTTCGGGAGTGTCTTATCCAATATCTGGGGAGCGCGTGAATATATTTTGTTCAATATATTCAATGCCAAATCCTTATCCGTATGTGTAACCGTTATCGACAGCACCTGCGTATTGTTTACGGATGCTATCTGAACTATTTCAAGCAGTTTTTTATATGTTATATCGTCGTACCCCTCAGCTTTCAGTTCATCAACCACGGGATCCAGACAGCTTGAAGATTTCAGAATAAGCTCAAACAAAGGCACAAAATTTTTTGAATCGGCTATACTCGAAACATCTATATAATTTCCGTCTATAGTCAAGGTCGGGTTAGCTGTCGAACCGACATCGACAACAGCCTGAGCCATCGCCTGATATTCGGGATCTATGAGAAAATAAGTCGCAAGGAATCCTATAATCGCCAGAACAAGAGTAATTGCGACAATCAATATCCAATTATGTTTTAAAGCATTGAATAATCGTTTTAAGTCTATTTCTTGCTCGTTTACACTTTCATTCATTTTAACCTTTCATCCTTTCATCAATGTTCAAATTATTATACATCAACATCTGTTTTTTGTCAAGTCAAATTTTACCAATTTTCATTATTCGACAGTGACGCTTTTGGCGAGATTGCGCGGCTTATCGACGTCAAGCCCTTTAGCCACGCTGACATAATACGCCATAAGCTGAAGAGGAATGATAGCGAGGCTGGCATTAAAGGACGGATCGGTACCCGGAACGTAAACGGTAAAATCCGCGGTATCCTCAATACTGTAATTGCCGTATGAAGTAATTCCCATAATGTAGGCGCCTCTGCTTTTGACCTCGGCGACATTGCTCAGCGTTTTCGCGAAAAGATTCTTGTTTGTCATAAGACCTACTACCAAAGTTCCCTTTTCAACCAAGCTGATAGTACCGTGTTTAAGTTCTCCGGCGGCATATGCCTCCGAATGTATATAGCTTATTTCCTTAAGCTTCAGACTGCCCTCCATGGCTGAAGAATAGTCTATGCCTCTTCCGATAAAAAACGCGTCGTGAGCATTTGAAAACTTGCTTGCAAACCACTGTATCCTTTCCTTGCTGTCGAGCACCTTTTCGATTTTTTCGGGAAGCGTCAACAATTCGTCAATATAATAATTGTATTTGTCACTGTCCGCACAGCCCTTGACATATGACAACTTTACCGCGAGAATATACGCGGCTGCAAGTTGTGTGCTGTAAGCCTTCGTAGTGGCAACCGAAATTTCCGGACCCGCAAGCGTATACATTACATAGTCCGCCTCTCTGGCAATACTTGATCCCACCACATTAACTATACCCAAAGTAGGTATACCGCGCTCTGCGGACAGTCTAAGCGCCGCAAGACTGTCGGCAGTCTCCCCCGACTGTGAAATTATAATCACCAGCGAGTTTTGCGCAAGCACAGGATTTCTGTATCTGAACTCGGAAGCTATATCTACCTCAACCGGTACTTTCGCGATCTCTTCAATTACATATTTCGCGCTTACTCCGGCGTGATAAGCCGAACCGCACGCTACGATATATATTCTCTCAAGATTTTTTATAAAATCATCTTCAAGACCGATTTGCAAAAGATCAATATCACCTTCGTGAATGTAACGGTTCAGTGTTTCCTGCACCGCGCGGGGCTGTTCATGAATTTCTTTAATCATAAAATGCTCAAATCCGCCTTTTTCGGCTTCTTTGGCGTCCCACTTGACTTCAACGAGTTCTTTTTGTATCTCCTCGCGGTCGATATTGTAAAATTTAACACTGTCTCTTGTAAGCTCAGCCATCTCCATGTTGTCTATATAATAAACCTCTCTGGTCCTGTCAAGGATCGCCGGGACGTCCGAGGCAATATAGTAACCGTCCGGGGCTTTTCCGATAATCAGCGGACTGTCCTTGCGCGCGGCAAAAACCGTTCCGGGAAAATCCCTGAACATGATGCCGAACGCGTAAGAGCCTCTTATCCGGAGCATGGCGCGGGCTATGGCTTCAAGCGGGTTTCCACCGCATTTATTGTAATAATAAGATATCAGGTCAGCCGCGATCTCCGTGTCTGTCTGTGAATATATTCTGTATCCGTTTTTTTCAAGCTTTTCTTTAAGTTCGATATAGTTTTCTATTATCCCGTTGTGAACCAGAACAACCTTGTCGTCGCTGCTAACATGCGGGTGCGCGTTAAGCTCCGACGGCTCTCCGTGCGTAGCCCATCTTGTATGCCCGATTCCGCAAAAGCCCTTTACGGCATTTCCTCCGTCGGTTCTTTCGGACAGATATTTGAGTCGTCCCTTAGCCTTTACTATCTCGGTTTTATTTGTCTGGTTGTCATATACCGCAATACCGGCGGAGTCATATCCGCGGTACTCAAGATTTTTCAGTCCTTCAATCAATATGGGAGCCGCTTGTTCCTCTCCCGTATAACCGATAATTCCACACATTTCAGATATTATGCCCTTTCATTTCAATCGCATTGACCACAATTTTTATGCATCTGTGACACAATTCCTCGCTCTCGGCTTCCGCCATGACCCTTACAACCGGTTCGGTTCCGGATTCCCTCAGCAGAATTCTTCCGTTCCCGTTTAATATTTCTTCCGCTTTTACCGTCGCCGCTTTTACAAACGGGTCATTTACCGCCGCGGATTTGTCTTTTACCTTTACATTTACCAATACCTGAGGATATATTATTACGGGCTCTGCAAGTTTCGAGAGAGTTGTTTTCTTAGCAATCATGACTTCCATTATTTTCAGACTTGTCAGAATTCCGTCGCCCGTGGACGCATACTGGCTGAAAATAATATGCCCTGATTGTTCCCCCCCTATGCAATTATTGTTTTTAGCCATATAATCGTGTACGTTTTTGTCGCCTACCGCGGTTTTGGCGTATTCAATATTTAATTCCTCCAACGCCTTAAAAAGACCGCAATTCGACATTATGGTTGTCACCACGGTGTTGTTGACAAGCTCGCCGTGCTCTTTAAGATAACGGGCGTAAATGTACATGATTTTGTCTCCGTCGATTATCTGCCCCTTTTCGTCCACGCACAGACATCTGTCCGCGTCTCCGTCATACGCGAAACCTATATCGAGCTGATTGTCTGTCACATATTTGGCAAGGCCCTCGATATGAGTGCTTCCGCAGTTTAAATTTATATTTGTGCCGTCCGGTTCGGCATTTATTACATATGTCTTGGCTCCGAGAGCGTCGAACACACTCTTGGCTATATTCCACGCGCTGCCGTTGGCGCAGTCAAGCGCCACTTTTATTCCTTTGAATGAATAGAGTCCCAAAGAAATAAGATAACCGATATATCTGTTTCGTCCCGAGACGTAATCTACCGTCCTGCCTATTTTTTCTCTTGTAGCCAAAGGCAGCTCTCCGATTTTTCCGTCAAGATAGTCTTCTATCAGAGCCGTCGTATCATCGTCCATTTTTTCGCCGCTGCTGTTTATAAGCTTGATTCCGTTGTCATAGTATGGATTGTGACTCGCGGAAATCATAATTCCGCAGTCAAACGCGTCCACTTTCGCTATATAAGCAACAGACGGTGTTGTGGTTACATGCATAAGACACGCGTCCGCTCCGGACGCCGTGATGCCGGACGCAAGCGCGTACTCAAACATATATGAAGAACGCCTTGTGTCCTTACCTATGAGTATGCGGGCGTTCTCAGAGCGTTCCTTTCTGGATTTTTCTCCGAAAAACCACCCTATAAACCTTCCTACTTTATAAGCATGCTCAACCGTCAGGGCTACGTTAGCCTCGCCTCTGAAACCGTCCGTTCCGAAATATTTTCCCATCGTACAAATTCTCCCAAAATAAAAATGAAGACCGAAATCAAAAACACAAAATGTAATTACTCAATGTTTTTTTATAATTGTTCCGTCGTTTTTAAATATTGAATTTTCGCTTACTACTCCCCTTACGCAACTCGTCGGATAAATCTGAGAATGTCTTCCTATTACCGTACCGGGATTGAGTACGGCATTGCAGCCTACTTCCGCAAAGTCGCCGAGCATAGCGCCGCACTTTTTACGTCCGGTGTCGATCTCGGTTCCGTTTATTTTGTCCTTTACAATAACCGCTGTCTTATCTGATTTCACGTTGCTCGTGACAGAACCCGCTCCCATATGGGACTTATAGCCGAGAATACTGTCTCCCACATAGTTGAAGTGCGGAACCTGCACATTGTCAAAAAGAATACAGTTTTTAAGCTCTGTGGAATTTCCGACCACACAGTTTTCCCCTATCAGCGCGCTGCCGCGAATAAAAGCGCAATGCCGTACTTCTGTATTGTGTCCTATTATACACGGACCGCTTATACATGCTGTTACTGAAACCATTGCGCTTTTCGATATCCAGATATTTTCTTCAACTTCATTGTATAGATTTTTATCAAGTGTCTTCCCTACGCCGATAATATAATTTTTTATTTCACCGAGCGCCTCCCACGGATAAGTGTAGTCCGAGAGCAGATTTTTCGCAATCGTATGGGTAAGGTCGAACAAATTATATGTTTCAATGCCGCTCATACCGTAAAACAATTCCTCCGTACACAGTTTCGGATTCCGATAAATTATCCGAAATACAGTATAAATAACGCCGATCGGGATTCATGCATTCCGACGACTGTATAATTGTATCAATATAATCAGTAATAAAATTATTTTATTACAAACCAAAGTTACAACACATTGTAAATATTATACCACAAGAGTAAGATTATGTCAATGTTTATCCCTTTTAATTTTCATAGTGTTAACATTTGTTACATAAACGGACAAATTTTCGACAATCGCCATCCAAAACAAAATAATACTTTCCCTTATAAATATTCACTTATACAATAAGGGACTAAGCCCGCGATTAAATTTTTCAGTGGGACATTGTATCTCCCCACCGAAAAATCAATCGGGCGCCCTTCCAAGAGAATGGAGAAGTCTTAATTCAGTTATATTGTTTGCTCCGATTTATAGGATTATACCGAAATATTATACAGTCAATGATTTTAAACGCGCATATAACATACGTCTCAAATTTATTTAAGATCCACAACCGTAACGCCGCCGTCGCCTTCGCCCCATTGTCCGATGCGGAATGACGCTATTCTTTTATCCCCTTTAAGAAACTGCCAAAGCGCTTTTTTCAGCGCGCCGGTACCTTTTCCGTGAATAAGTCTTATTTTGGTAAAGCCTGCCAATATTGCTTCATCTATATATTTGTCAACGGCAAGCCAAGCCTCATCTCCGGTCATGCCTCTCAGGTCTATTTCGTCTTTGAAAGAAGTGCTCCTTTTTACAGTATATGTTGAGGCTTTGAGTTTTTGGCCGTCTGAAATAACCGTAGGCGAATCGTCTTTAAGCTTGAGGTCTTTGATATTCACACGTGTTTTAAGTATTCCCGCCTGAACCTGCACGTTGCCGGATTTGTCGGGAGCCTCCAGCAAAACCGCGTCTTTTCCGATACTCATAATAGTGACCTCGTCTCCCTTTTTCAAAGGTCTCGGAAGCACATATTCTTCATCCTTTTTTATTTCCTCAACCGGGTTATATTTATCTTCGTTTGCCCGCAGATGCTCACGTATCGCGCGCCTTGCGCCGTCAAGCTCCTCTCCGAGTCTGTCGGATTCCTTCGCGCGTCTGACCTTGTCAAGCTGAGCGTAAATAAACTCACTTGAAGCTTTGGCGCCCGCGACCATATTTGCCGCTTTTTGTCTTGCTTTTTCAAGTTCGCGCTCAGACTCATCCAGCCTTTGCCTGATTTTTTTCTCCGATTCGAGTTTAAACCTCTCGTAATCGTTTCTCATATTTTCGACCTCGGTCTTCTGTTTCTCCATCTCGACTCTGGTCTGCTCAAGCTGACCGATGATATCTTCAAACCGGCGGTTATCGCTGCTGATATATTTTTCGGCGTGTTCTATTATTTCCGGAGAAAGACCGAGCTTTTCGGATATGGCAAACGCGTTTGATTTTCCCGGAGTTCCTATAATCAGTTTATAAGTCGGCTTAAGAGTTTCCACGTCAAATTCACACGAGGCGTTGCATACTCCCTTTGTATCAAGCGCATACGCTTTAAGCTCGGCGTAATGCGTCGTCGCCGCGCATACGGCGCCCTTTTTTCTCACATAATCTATAATGGAAATCGCAAGCGCGGCTCCCTCAACCGGGTCGGTTCCGACTCCAAGCTCGTCAAAGAGCACAAGAGATTTCTCATTTACACTGTCCAGAAAAGAAACGATGTTTACCATGTGAGATGAAAATGTGGACAATGACTGTTCAATGCTCTGTTCATCGCCGATATCCACAAGAATATTGTCAAACACACAGATCTCCGATCCCTCGTCGGCGGGAATGTGAAGACCCGCCTGAGCCATCAGCGAAAAAAGACCGAGGGTTTTAAGAGTGACTGTTTTACCGCCCGTATTGGGACCGGTAATTATCATTGTATCGTAGCTTTCTCCTATGCTGATATTTATGGGAACCACCTTGTCTCTGTCTATCAACGGATGTCGCGCGTTTTTCAGGTTTACGGTTTTGTCATGTGTGACAAAGGGAGATGACGCCCTCATCGCGAGTGACATCTGAGCACAGGTAAAGGCAAAAGCCAACTCATTTATATTTCTGTAATTGAGCAGAATCGCGTCCGAAGAATCCGACACAGACGCCGACAGCGCCGAAAGAATTTTTTCTATCTCGTGTTCTTCTTTAGACTCAAGCACACGCAGCTCATTGTTCGCCTCCACTACCGCGACCGGCTCCACAAAAATCGTCGCGCCCGATGAAGAGGTATCGTGAATAAGTCCTTTTACCTCATTTTTATACTCCGCCTTTACAGGTATTACATATCTTCCGTTTCTTGAGGTAACGATATTCTCCTGCAAAAATTTTGAATGAGAGCCGCCCTGAATATATTTTTGAAGGGTATCTTTGATCTTGTTGTTTGTGTTTCTTATCTGACGCCTTATGTCCGCAAGCGTCTCCGATGCCTCGTCGGCTATCATGTCCTCCGAAATAACCGAACGCGTTATTCTGTCCTCCAGGCTTCTGTGAGAGGTAAGCCTGTTTACGACTTCGTCAAGCACCGTATCGAACAAATGATTGCCGTAAAAATAATCGATAAGGGTCCTTGAAGTTTTCAGAAGATTGGCAATATCAAGCAGTTCACGAGGTGAAAGGGTAGCTCCCTTGTCCGCACGCTCGCAGGCGTCCGATATGTCCTTGATCATGCCGAACGAAGGCATTCCCTTTGCTTCGCAAAGCCTGCGGGCGTCGGTTGTTATTTTCTGACGTTTCAGAATAGCGTCGCAGTCGTCAGAAGGAGTAAGCGTCAATGATTTTTGCTTTGCTCCGTCGGTGGGCGCAAATGAGGACAGCATTTCACATATCTTATCAAATTCAAGTGAATGAAGTGTTTTTTCGCCAAAACTCATTTAAGTAAACTTCCTTTCCATATATTTTTTATATGTATTGCGCCTTTAAAACGTAAATTTATTTTGCGGACAGTTATTTATCTTATATACACGAGTCGCAGTCTTCACAGGTTTTACGACTGTCCTCAAGCCCGTCCTCATACTCCGAAACCTTCGTCATTACAGCGCATTCTATCCTCTTTCTGAAAAGCTTGCACCCGTATTCATATGTCCCGGTAACAGAGCCGGTAGCGTGGTACGCGTTTGCGGCGCAACCTCCGCTGCAATACAGCTTTGCCCAACAGTCCTTACACTCGCTTCTCGCATAAGCGTTGCACAGCTTGAACTCATCTCTGACCCGGGTATTCGTGACGCCTTTCCAGATATCGCCCAGACTGTACTTCGGATCTCCCACAAACTGATGGCACGGATAAAGCTCGCCCCAAGGCGTTACCGCCATATATTCGGTTCCGGAGCCACATCCGGCGATTCTCTTGTAAATACACGGTCCGTGACCGAGGTCAAGCATGTAGTGGTAAAATGTAAACGGTTTTCCCTGTCGTCTTCTTTCAATCATTTTTTGGGCGAGAATTTCATACTGTTCAAACAAAACCGGCAGATCCTCCTCGGTCAAGGCGTAGCTGTCGGACGGATCGCACACTACCGGCTCCATTGAAAGCTCGTTGAACCCCAAGTCAAGCATATGGAAGATATCATTTGTAAAATCGGTATTGTTATGCGTGAATGTTCCCCGCATATAGTAATTTTTGCCCCCGCGTCTTTTTACAAATTCCCTGAACTTCGGAACGATTATATCATAACTTCCTTTGCCGTTGACAGTCTTGCGCAAAGCGTCGTGCACTTCTTTTCTTCCGTCGAGGCTGAGTACGACATTATGACATTCACGGTTTGCAAACTCAATTACCTCATCGTCGATAAGCATCCCGTTTGTCGTCAGCGTAAACCGGAAATTCTTATCAAATTTCTTTTCTATGCCGCGGGCATAAGCGACTGTTTCCTTGACGACCTCAAAATTCATAAGCGGCTCCCCGCCGAAAAAGTCAACCTCAAGATTGCGTCTGCCCTCCGAGTTTTCAATAAGAAAATCAATTGCCCGTCTGCCCACCTCAGCCGACATGACCGCCCGTTCTCCGTTGTATTTGCCCTGAGCGGCAAAACAGTATTCGCAATTCAGATTACAGGTATGGGATACATGCAGGCAAAGCGCCTTTATCGCCGTGCTCCGGTTTTTAAAATCAAAAGCTTTGTCTTCATATACATCTTCCGTAAACAGCTTGTGTTCACGCTTCAGCGTCTCAATATCGTCAATGCACTCATTTATTTCGTTTTCGTTGACGCCCTCGGTATCGCCGTATTTTTTGAGAATTTCCCGCACAATAAAATCTCTGTCGTTGTTTTCATACATTTCTATAATGTCGTACGCGACATCATCCACACAGTGTACCGAACCGCTGAACACATCCAGAACTATATTGTACCCGTTAAGTTTATATTGATGTATCATGTTATATTATACCTTTCTTTATTTAACTGCCGATGAACAAAAAATTCGGGCTTTAAAAATCCGCGCCTCTCAATAAATGCCCGGACACAAAAACACAGCCGCCTGCCTCTTATCGAAGCAAAACGGCTTATGCTTAATGACTTATTTATCAGTCTTTTTTTGCCTGCTCGCACTGCTGATTGGCAACGCCGCAGGAAGTCTTGCACGCGGACTGGCAAGAGGTCTGGCATTCGCCGCAACCGCCGTTCTTTGCGCTCTTTTCAAGATCGCGGGTATTGAGTGTTACTATTCTCTTCATGATAGGTCCTCCGAAATATATATTTAAATTATAAACATTGATAAAAAATGTATATGGGAAAATTGCCGACAAAATACTGTCTGCGGTAAATCATATATATTATACTACAAAATTCAATTATTGTCAATATATACGGAAAAAATTTAAAAACTTAAAGTGTATGTGCTAAAATGATATGAACCAAAAAGGAAAGGAAGCTCATCAAAGATATGGTATAATGTAGTCACCACAACAAACAAAACCGTATCGGAGAGGAACTTCCCATGAATATTATAACACAAGAAGCCCGTAAGCGTCACTTTGAATTTAGAATTTCAAAAAGAATATAAACGCCTTGACCGCCTAGCCTCTTATATTGCGGCAAATTGTTCGGTTCGTTTGTCGGTACGACGATAAGCATATTCATCATCTCCACAGCCTTGTAATACAATCTCATCATCGTTGTACCGTTTTACGCACCACATAAACCCCTTACTCGTTTCAATGCACTTTCCAAGCTCACATTGATCGGTCGGCACTTTAATTTCTTTGAATTCACGGGAAAAATCACATGTAAATCCGCAATACTTCTCACTGTTATCTTTGTAATTGCGTATTCTGAAAAACTGATCGCCGCCCAAAATACCGAGATCAAATACGGTATTGTATGACGCTCCGCAATAAATGTCTGCATCCTTTGCCTTTATTGAAAAAATATATTCTGTCCTGCCCGTGCACAGGAAAAAGTTAAACAGACACCTGTCCGCATGATATGAATCCGCCATCCTCCACAGAGTCAGGCAGCTTGGAATTCCCGCTTCCTTAACGGTCGGAAGCGGCGCGCCGCTATGATCTACAACAAACGTCTCCGACCTGCGCATAGTTTTTTTCAGCTCCGGATCATATTTACCGCCAAGTTGCGGAGGCATTCTTTCACTGTTGGAAATAGCCGTGTGAGGACTGCTGTTTTCAATAAAATAAGCGTACTCGGTTTTGTTTTCAAGTTGATCTCTTTCACAGATCGCTACCAAACGCTTTTTGTCTTCATAGCCCCTATACAGCTTTACTCCCAAAATATTTTTATCTGGCGAACGGTAAAATACAAGCGCAAATTTTTCGGTTTCAACAATCTCCGCATCGGAACCGCGATACACACCGCATCTGAAATATTCAACATCCATGTCAAAAGAGCTGATGCCGTCTTTCAGTATAGAATCTGTGGTTACCGAAAACACCCTGCTTATCAATACTATTTTCTCAATCTCCGGATAAGTCTGATCAAGCTCCCAACGTGAAACCGTCTGTCTTGTCGTTCCAAGTTTTTCCGCAAAATCTTCCTGGGAAAGCCCATGCTCTACCCTGATTTGCTGTATTCTCTGTCCGAGTGTCATAACAACTCCTCCTTTTATTTATTTGACTCTATTATAACCTATTTATACTTAAATGTCTACCAAACAAACTTGGAAATTTGTCACGTGTCACGTGACAGAAAATCAAATCCCGCTCGGCACCTTTTCGGTAAAGAGCGGGATTATTTATCATAAAGATCGGCATTTATGTATTTTCGGTCAGTTCTTTTTATAGCCGCACTTAGGGCACACGCCGTTTTCGTTCAGCGCAATTCCGCACCAAGGACAACGGTCAATATTGTTATTCGTTTCAAATTCCGCAGTGGCTGCATTTACACCGCTTGTAAATGTCAGCTTGGCAATATTCAGCTTATCTTTAAGCAGATCATAAACAATCTTAATCATTCCCTCCACCGTCATGGTTTCTTTGGTAACCACCAAGCGACAATCAGGATATGCCGTCGCAAGCTCTGTCTTAAATGCCTCACCTTTCATTTTATTCTGCGGCGCCCCGTTTTTGATACCCTGCTTTTCATACACATCAAGTATTGCGGGCAAAAGCGGATCATCCTCCCTCAATATCAGCGCATGGTCAAAATTTTTAAGTACATTCCATGCCGTTTTCTGTATTTCGTTGCAAGGAAATACCATGTTTACGCCCTCATTGACGGTATCCTCCACTTCAATCGTCAAAACTCCGGTATGACCGTGCAGATACTGTGCTTCACCCTTGAATCCATAAAATCTGTGAGCGTACTGAAGCTCGATTGTTGTAATGCTTCTCATGATTAATACCTCCATCATCTTTATTTTAATAAATTCCGGACTTAACCCGGAAATATTATTTTAACGCTGATTCTCTTCTGCCAATCTTTCAGTATAAGGAATTGGGACTTTGTTAACTTTTCCGTTTGAAAACTTATGAAAAAATATTTAATATACTTTTTCTTATAGATTAATATTTCTTCCGACAACCCGGACAGATACCGGTAAACATAATACTGTGTCCGGTAAAAACGAACCCATGACCGTCCTTAATATTCTTCTCCAAATTCGGCATATATGGCATATCAACATCAAAAACACGTCCGCATTTCTGACATTTTACATGATAGTGTTCAATACAAATATGATCGTACCTGTCCGGTCCTCCCGGTACCTCAACCTTTCGTATTTTACCCTCTTCGCTTAAACGTCCCAAATTACGATAAACCGTTCCTCTTCCGATACTGGGATGTTCTTTTGCAATTTCCTCATATATCTCCTCAGCAGTCGCGTGATCCTTCAGCCGATTTACCGCATCCAAAACCAAGTCGCACTGAATGGTCTTGCGCCGTATCATTTCTCACCTCAATAATAATATTAAATCCTTAATGAGATTATATCACAATAAGAATTGTATGTCAAGTGATTTTTTGATTTTTTTGTATTTTTTTATTGTTTTCTTACGTCGAATATTATCCAAATTTTAGATATATATAAAAATTTTGCTAAAATATATATTATATGGATTGATAAACCAAAGTAATTGTGATATAATTGAGTATGTAATATTTGAAAGATTGTTTATTCAGTCAAAACTCAAAAAGGACATGGTATAAAAAATGTACATGATGAGACAATATACCGGGATAAACGTGTATGACGCGCTGCAAAAAAGGCTGAAGATTATATTTCAGGAATTTGACAACATCTTTGTTTCTTTTTCAGGAGGCAAAGACAGCGGATTGCTTTTGAATCTGACTCTTGATTTTCAGAAAAAATATTACCCCAATAAAAAAATAGGAGTGTTCCATCAGGATTTTGAGGCACAATATACCGTAACGACCGAATATGTCGAAAGGACCTTTGAACGCATAAAAAAAGATGTAGAGCCATATTGGGTATGCCTTCCTATGGCAGTCCGCACGGCGCTGAGCAGCTATCAGATGTACTGGTATCCATGGGACGACGCCAAAGAAAGCGCCTGGTGCAGACCGATGCCAAAGAAACCTTATGTAATCAATCTGCGAAACAATCCGATATCTACATACAGATACAAGATTCATCAGGAAGACCTCGCGAAGCAATTCGGGAGATGGTACCGAATTTCGCACAACGGCAAAAAAACCGTATGCCTGCTCGGCATACGGGCGGAGGAATCTCTTCAGCGCTACAGCGGATTTCTCAACAAAAAATACGGATACAACGGAGAATGCTGGATAAGCAGGCAATTCAAGGATGTATGGGCCGCTTCTCCCATGTATGACTGGTCGTACCGTGACGTATGGCATGCTTACGCTAAATTCGGATACGATTACAACAAGCTCTATGACCTGTATTATATGGCGGGGCTTAAGCCAAATCAAATGCGTGTCGCTTCCCCGTTCAACGACTACGCAAAAGACAGTCTGAACCTATATCGGGTAATTGACCCGGAGATGTGGTCAAAACTTGTGGGAAGAGTAAAAGGCGCAAATTTCGGCGCGATATACGGAAAAACCAAGGCTCTCGGATACCGCAACCTTACTCTGCCCGAAGGACATACATGGGAATCATATACCAAATTTTTACTTGACACATTGCCTCCGAGACTCAGAAGAAACTATATAGCGAAATTCAGAACCTCAATTGAATTCTGGCACAAGACAGGCGGCGGTCTTGAGGAACATGTAATACAGGAACTGATAGACAAGGGATATAATATCAGGCGGAACGGAATCTCAAACTATACGGTCATGAGAAACTCGCGCGTAATATTCCTTGACAAGATTCCGGACCATACCGACGATATAAAATCATCAAAAGACATTCCGAGTTGGAAAAGAATGTGTTACTGTATTCTTAAAAACGACCACACATGCAGATTCATGGGATTCGGACTTTCAAGAAAACAAAAAAAATATATAGATATACTGAAAATAAAATACAGTAAAGTTGGCGAGTAGCGTCATAGTTATATTCCGCCTTCTCAAAATACGGTGATTTTACGCATTAATTTTCCGAAAAGCTTAACGCTTTTTACAACACGAAAAATTTATTTGAGCCGCCTTTGGCGGCATGGAGGATCATTATGGCATTTATAAGTCCCGTTTACAATGTAATACCGGTACCGATTGAAAAAATAACTCCCAATACATACAATCCAAACGCGGTAGCGCCTCCCGAAATGAAGCTGCTTTACGACAGCATCAGAGAGGACGGCTACACCATGCCGATTGTCTGCTACTACATAAAAGAAAAAGACAAATATGTAATAGTAGACGGGTTTCACCGTTACCGCATTATGCTTGACTATCCCGATATACGGGAAAGAGAAAAAGGAATGCTTCCGGTTTCGGTAATCAACAAGAGTCTTGACAACCGGATGGCAAGCACAATACGCCACAACCGCGCGCGGGGGTCACACGACGTCGACCTGATGAGCAACATTATAAAGGAACTCCATGAACTCGGAAGATCCGACACGTGGATATCCAAACATCTCGGAATGGATACTGATGAAATACTTCGATTGAAACAGATCACAGGACTTGCGTCGCTCTTCAAAGACATAAATTTCGGAGAGGCATGGCAGCCCGTTGAGGACGAGTATTACGAGGAAGAAGACAGAGCCGAATGTGAAGAAGCCTCGGAAGAAGAAAAAGAACTTGCTGACTTGACGGTGTAAATGATGATAAGATAAAAATACAGTGTCTGCAATTTGTAAGCAAAAAAGATGTTAGTTACACTCCTCTCATTTGCCGGTAATAAAATTCAATATTTTTACTTGCGTATTATGCGCATGTGAGTAAAACATACTTGCATTACAACGATGTTCATTAATTCTTGTAACGAAAAACAGAGCCATAGCGCCCCTGCGTGCTCCCGGCTCTGTTTTATTTTTTGAAACTTTTTACAGCTCACATATGTATTATTCAAATCATTTTTTCTCAAAGCCATGGATAAAACCGCTTACATCCGCGGAGCATATATCGCCGCCTATGACCTTATTGCGGTATACCAACACATTGGCGTAAACCTTTCCCTCGTAATCCGGGTAGTTTGTCACCTCAAAAGTATATCTTGTCACATCTTTTTTCTTATATTTTGAGAGATCAAGACCCTGAGATTTCTGAATCTCATTATATCCGGCAAATATTTTGTCAAACTCTCCGGGGATGGTTACCTCTGTCTGCTCCGCGGCGCCGGCATTGACCGTCCATCCGAACTGCGACAGAAATTCCGCCGCGTCGCCCACACTCTTGACCTTATCGTAGCGGTAATCGACGGTTTCCGACTTGTTCACGGGCGTATCCTGCGAGGGTTCATTCCCGGATGCATATGTCGGAACAAACGCGATAAGAGCAATCAAAGCTACCAAAGCAACACATATAATGCCGAAAAATTTTATCGTCCCGGCACGGAATGAATAGATAAACATAAATACCTCCCATACCGCTCACAGGCGGCTTAAAATATTTGAAAATTTCCTTGCCGTCAGATTCAACGACACTCGGTCAATTCGCATAATCTGGTAATTTTACCTTATCGCGAAAGCAAAATCAACCTATGTATCAACTACTGTAAACGCGCACAATCCAAACAACCCGAATGTACGCGCGACCAGCCGCAAAAGCAAGCCGACACATCTTATACGAAAAACCTTCGGAAAATAATTCTTTACTGAATTATATTTCCGAAGGCATAAAAATATGTGTGTTTTAAAAATATGCGCGATAAATTTTCTATGAATCAGCGCTGCCGCGCCGAATAATCGGATTTCATCCTCAGGCGGTGACGCTGGACACTGTGGACAAGAGCAACCAATATATATGTCGCCAGGACAGATGAACCGCCGCAGGACACGAACGGCAAAGTCAGTCCCACAACCGGGAGCATGGCCAGACACATACCTATATTTTCGACCGTCTGAACAATAAGTATAGCTCCGACGCCGACGCAAATATACGCGCCGTAGTCGCTCCCGCACATTCTGGCTATCATAAAAATTCTTATAACCGCCATAAGCAAAAGCAAAACCGTAAGTATTCCGCCTATCATCCCGAATTTTTCACACACCGTGGCAAATATGAAATCCGTGTGCGACGCTGCGAGGTCCTCATATCCTCCCTTTCCGAAAAGACCTATTCCGAATATACCTCCGTTCTCGATACACTGCTTGGACATCAAAGGCTGAAGCCCTTTATCAAGCGGGTCAAGCTCCGGATTAAAGCCTACTATAATGCGCTTCTGCTGATATTCCGCGAGATTGTCCCAGATCACGGGAAAAGCCAGAAGTATCGCGGCAAATCCTCCCGCGAAATACCAGCCCGAAAGTCCGGCGCAGAAAAGCATAATAAGCAGAAAACCCATATATACAAGCGCGACTCCCAGATCCCCGGACAAAAGTATTAATCCCACGATAAGCCCGGCGTGCAGAGCAAGCCCCAGAAGCGGCAAAGGTCTGTTTATTTTATCCTTCACAAGCGAAATATGCTTCGCGTATGTACACACCATGGCGATCTTCACAAATTCGGACGGTTGTATGGCGATTCCCACGAAGGGAATTTCCAGCCACGCCTTGTTTGAAGTTTCCCTTGACTCTCCGGAACTTCCGAAGACAAGAGTTATTGCCAGCAAAAGCACGGAGGCGGCTATCATAAAAATCCAAAGCCTGTCTACAATAAGGTGATAATCCATATTCGCAATTATAAAGGTCGCTATTATACCCGCGACGGTCATCGCGACCTGCATGATAAGCTTTCGCTTGCCGAAATTGTCAACCGCCCCGAATATAGTCAGTATGCCGATGGCTGAAAGCAGCAAAGTACATACAAACAGGAAAGGGTCTATGCTTTTTATGCAGTTTTGAATATACTTTTTAACCGAACGCATTTTCCCCTCTCTTTCCGATTTGTTTAACGCGGCAAAAATAATCGGTTTTAAAAATGCGGGAAAAACTTAAAAAAGTCTCTCCCACAGGTTTTGCCAAAATCAGTATTGTCTGCCCCAGACCACCATATGTTTCGCGGGTTTCCCACAGCAAACACAGACGTCGGAAAGCTTATCCTCGACAAACGGAATACAGCGGGACTTTACACCGCCGGTTTCGTCTTTTATTTTATTCTCGCATTCCTCGTCTCCGCACCACATAGCTTTAATGAAACCGGGACGGTTCTGAGCGCAATCCAGAAATTCCTCATAGCTCCTCGCTTCATTTGTCTTCTGCGCGAGATTTCTGCGCGCGCGGTCCACAAGCTCATTGTGAACGTAATCGAGCATTGCCGCCACCTCAGACTCAACGCTTTCAATCGCGACAGTCTTTTTCTCCCCGGAGACACGGCTGACAAGCACGCAAACGCCGGACTCAATATCTCTGGGACCTATCTCAAGCCTGACGGGCACGCCCTTCATTTCATACTGGCTGTACTTCCATCCGGCGCTGTTGTCGCTGTCGTCAACCTTTACCCTTACACCGGCGGCCGACAGCCGCTCTTTTATTTCATTTGCCTTTTCAAGAACGCCTTCCTTATGCTGAGCGACGGGAATTATTACCGTTTGTACAGGCGCCACGCGCGGAGGAAGAATAAGACCGTTGTCATCGCCGTGCGTCATGATTATAGCTCCGATAGAACGGGTAGACACTCCCCAGGACGTCTGAAAAGGATATTTTATTGTATTGTCTCTACCTGTAAATGTAATGTCAAACGCTTTCGCGAATCCGTCCCCGAAATAGTGCGACGTTCCTCCCTGAAGCGCGACCCCGTTGTGCATCATAGGTTCAATCGTATACGTCTCAATCGCTCCCGCGAATTTTTCCTTTTCGGTCTTTCTTCCTGTAATCGCGGGAATCGCGAGAACATTAAGATAAAAGTCTTCATACACGCCGAGCATCCTCAGAGTCTCTTCCCTTGCCTCCTCTTCGGTCTCGTGCATGGTATGTCCCTCCTGCCACAGAAATTCCGAAGTGCGGAGAAACGGGCGGGTGGTTTTTTCCCAACGTACCACATTTACCCACTGATTGTAGAGCTTCGGCAGGTCGCGGTACGAATGAATTACATTTTTGAAATGGTCACAGAACAAAGTTTCGGAGGTAGGACGGACCGCCAGACGTTCAGAAAGCTGATTATCTCCTCCTACCGTCACCCACGCGCATTCGGGAGCAAAACCTTTTACATGGTCCTTTTCTTTCTGAAGCAGACTTTCCGGTATAAACATAGGCATGTACACATTTTCATGTCCAAGCGCTTTAAACCGCCCGTCAAGTTCCTTTTGTATGTTTTCCCAGATAGCATAGCCGTACGGTCTTATTATCATACAGCCCTTTACCCCAGAGTAATCCACAAGCTCCGCCTTCTTTACCACGTCGGTATACCACTGAGCGAAATCAGTATCCATAGAGGTAATTTGCTCAACCTTTTTTTCTTTTGCCATTTTCAAATTCCGAACCTTTCTTTTTCTTATCCGAGTCAGTTATTATAAATTGATTTACATATCGAATGTAAAATATTCGGGCATCCCCTTTTTGTATGCGGGGTAAATTTCACCGTTTACCAAAGGAAGTATATATTCTAGACATTTGTCGGTGACATTGTTGCCCTGCTGATTTATGAAATTATCCGGCACATATTTTGTCTTGTTCGCGATAAGCTCTATATCCATATGACCGAAAAGAGACGAATATTCCCCGTCGTCCTCTCCGTCACGCAATATTACCATCATCTCCCGGCTCACGCCCTGTAAAGCCGCCGAAACCGCCGCGTTTCCCACGCCGAACGACTCGTTTATATCGCACGCGGACAAAAGATGAGATGCGCAACGCTGAGGAAGATTCAGCTCTACGGAACGCGCCTTGCATCCGAACCTTTCCCTCAACGCAATCTCCAATGATTTTCCGGTCCCCGACAGTGCCCTGTGACCGAAAGCGTCAACATTTCCGCTTTGGGCGCCTTCGCCCACATATCTGCCGTCCTCAAACCTGAGTCCTTCCGAAACCGCCACTACCGCGTTAGGTTTTCGGGAAAATACCGTTACGATATCGTGAAAGAAATTTTCCATACTGAAAACCCTTTCGGGGAGATACACAAGATCGGGACTTTTGCCGCCGCAGATTCTGCCGAGCGCGGAAGCCGCGGTCAGCCAGCCGGTATCCCTTCCCATCAATTCCACAACGGTCACGGCTTTTGTCGTATAGACGTCGGTATCATAAAGTATTTCCTGCATGGTTGTCGCTATATACTTTGCCGCGCATCCGTATCCCGGAGTGTGGTCCGTTCCGATAATATCGTTGTCAATAGTTTTCGGAACTCCCACCACGCGCATTTCATATCCGCATTCATCGGTATACTCCGAAAGCTTTTTTACCGTATCCATAGAGTCGTTTCCGCCTATGTAGAAAAAATACTTTATATCGTATTTGCGAAAGACCTTAATAATCTTATCAAACACCGCGGCGTAAGAGTAGTCGTTTTTTTCCGGGAGCTTTTTTCTGCAGGACCCGAGCGCCGCGGCGGGAGTCGTCATTAAAGTTTTCAGCTTTGACTTATCCGAAAATATACCGTCGAGCTCTATGAGTCTTTCTTCAAGTAAACCCTCAATTCCGTTCCTCATCCCGTATATTTTCCCGATTTCCTTTGCTTTCAAAGCTCCGCTTATTACTCCCGCGAGCGTCGCATTGATAGCCGCGGTAGGTCCTCCGGACTGTCCAACAACGGCATTTCCATTCAAGACTGTCATTATATCTCCGTTCTTTTATTTTATTTTTTATTGTCGTAACAAAAACAATATCCGGCGGCAATCAGCCGATTTTTAAAGCTCAGATCTTTATAAGCTCGTAGTCCATGCTTCCCAAGCCTATCTTTTCACCGTGTTCAAGCGCCGAACGCCAGTTTGTATCCGGGGATACGTCTTTAAAATGGTCATGATGGTGACAACCGTGCTTTTCAAGCACGCTTCCCGCCATCGGCGGCATCGCGTTTACCGCGTCGACACACGCCATGTCAATGGCAACCGGGTCAAACGACGCGAACATACCCACGTCGGGAGTGATCGGTATATCGTTCTCCGCGTGACAGTCGCAATAAGGCGAAATGTCAACCGCCAAAGAAATATGGAAAGAGGGTCTGCCGTCAACCACCGCCATAGTATATTCGGCAATCTTATAATTCATTATGTCGTTTGATTCGTCCATTGGAGGGGTTATGGCGTCCTTGGGACAGACTCCTATGCATCTGCCGCAGCCGACGCATTTGTCGTGATTGATCCGCATCTTTCCGTCGATCTTTTCGGGCGCGTCATGAGCGCAGATCTTTACGCACTGACCGCATCCTATGCAAAGGTCTCTGTTCACGTTGGGCTTTCCCGCGCTGTGCATCTCCATTTTTCCGGCTCTCGAACCTCCGCCCATTCCGATATTTTTAAGAGCTCCTCCGAAGCCCGCCATCTCATGTCCCTTAAAATGTGTAAGCGATATCACTATATCGGCGTCCATCAGCGCCTTGCCTATCTTGGCTTTCTTTACATATTCGCCGTTACGCACCGGCACCAAAGCCTCGTCCGTCCCTTTTATACCGTCCGCTATAATCGTATGAACGCCGGTGCAGAAAGGATTGTACCCGTTTACATACGCGCTGTCAAGGTGGTCTATTCCGTTCTTTCTGCCTCCCACATACAGAGTATTGCAGTCAGTAACAAACGGCTTTCCGCCGAGCTGTTTTACATAGTCGCACACGACTTTGGCGTAATTGGGACGCAGATACGCCAGATTTCCCGGCTCTCCGAAATGAAGCTTTACGGCAACGAATTTGTCCTTGAAATCAATACTTTCAAATCCGGCAGCCTTCATCAGTCTGTGCAGCTTGTCGGGCAGATTTGTCCCCAGTTTTACATGCATATCCGTAAAATAAACCTTTGACCTTGCCATTTTTTTATTCCTTTCGTCTTGAATATAAAAATATATAACTAATGATATTAATTTATTTGCTTTTACCCGGTTTACCGTTTTTATTTCTGTTTCTCCCGACACCCCACAAAAGCCCCGGAAAAACCGTTCTCATCAAAAATGTTACTACAATTATACCTATCGAAACGCCAAGCGCCGTTCTGAGCGCGAACACCGCGTTTTCCGCCGCCAAAGCGCTATTGCCCTGTGAGAGTCCAAACATGGTGTAATAAAGCGCGCCTCCGGGCACAAGCAAAAGTATACCGGGTATCAGAAGCACCGTGGTGGGAGTTTTTAGCAAATGCGCCATTATTTCCGAATATATCGCGGCTACCGCCGACGAAATGAGCGCGGCAACAAATACGTTTCCGATAAAATATTCCAGTATTTTACAGACCGAGCCGGTCAATACCGCGCCGACAACCGCCGGGATATATACACGCTTTCCCACATTGTACACGAGTGTAAGACCCGCTGTCCCGACAGCGCCGGTTATGACTATACGAAGTATCTCCTTTACAAAATCCATACAAGTCTCGCTCCGGTCACATTGAGCCGAGTAAAAGTATCGCCAGCGCATATCCGCTCGCAATAGCCACAGCGTCAATCAATACCTCCGCCAAACGGAAAACCCCGGTCATGAGGTCTCCTCCAAGCAGGTCTCTGAGAGAGTTTGTAAACGAAACACCGGGAACCACATTCATCAAACTGCCTATGATCACTTTATCCGAATTAATACCGAGTCCGAGTTTTGCAAACAAAATAGCCATCACCCCGCCCGAAAAGCACACGACGACCTCCCTAATCAGCCTGTTAACAGCCAAAACCGGACGGGCAAAAAAGCGCGTCAGCATACACATAAATAAGGCAATTGCGCCCGAACAAAGAGAATCAACAAGGGTGCCCCCGAAAAAAAGGGTCAAGCCAGAAGCGGTAAGGGCAAATCCCGTGAAATGCAGCGCCGCTTTCTGCTCGGTGCTCTTATATATATCGTCGATATTTCTTATTACCTCGCGTTTCACGGGACAGGAGCAGCAAATTGTCCGCGACAGGTTGTTGAGCTTTTCAAGCCGATAAAAATTATTTACCCTGTCGCCGGAAATTCTCCTGGACTGCGTCACGCTGACGCCGTCAAATTCCGCGGTAAGTATGATAAAAGACATTATGGCAAAAACATCCACACTTTCCGCTCCGTAAGCTGTGCATATGCGCCGCACGGTATCCTCAACACGGCTGACTTCACCGCCGCAAATAAGGATGTGTTCCCCTATCTCAAGTGAGATAAATGCCGCCTCATCGGCCGATATTTTTGTCCGCAGACCGTTTTTTTCATTGATACTTGCAGGTTTTATGACATCCTTAACATTTTTACTTACAATAAATTTATTGTTCCGCACTTATACATCCCCAAGCTATACTATTCATATCGTAAACCGTTTATATTTTACAATATGTAACAGCCTCAAGCCCGGATTTTCGCGCGTATATAAGTACTTGCCGAAATTATCTATTGCCCCCGCAAAGCTCCTTAAGCTCCTTTTCAAGGCTGTTCAGCTTTCTTTCAATCCTTCCAATCTCCTGAGCTATCGGATCGGGGATATGTATCTGGTCAAGGTCGTCAACCTTTCTGCCGTGTCTGCGCACTACCTTCGCGGGGACTCCCACGGCGGTACTGTTTTCGGGTATATCTTTCAGCACCACCGCGTTTGCCGCCACCTTACAGTTGTCGGAAACCGTTATCGGACCGAGAATCTTCGCGCCCGCGCCTACCATAACATTATTGCCCAAAGTCGGATGGCGCTTTCCTACGTCTTTTCCGGTTCCTCCGAGCGTGACTCCCTGATAGAGTGTGCAGTTGTCGCCAATTTCGGTCGTTTCTCCTATTACCACACCCATTCCGTGGTCTATAAAAAGCCCCTTTCCTATTTTGGCTCCGGGATGTATTTCTATTCCGGTCAGATGCCTTGCTATCTGACTTACCGCTCTCGCGGAAAAAAAGTGCCCGCCGATATAAAGCCTGTGTGCCACGCGATAACAAAGTATGGCGTGAATACCGGAATACAGCAGCAAAATTTCGACGTTTCCCTTCGCGGCGGGATCTCTTTGCTTTACCGATTCGACATCCTGCCGTATCTCCTCCTTAACGGCGTTTATTAACTTTACCGGCGGCAAACCCGACAAATCAAATTTTTTACCGTTATTTATATGATATCCCATATGTGTGCCCCCTCTCTGCGCTTATCGGTATTGTGAAAAAAAGTTTTCAATTCCCTGTTTTATACCGACGGCAGCGTTTAATCTGAATTCATCGGTCGCCATCAGAATATCATCCTCTTTGTTTGACATAAATCCGAGTTCAATAATGGTCGTAGGAATCTCACACCAATTCGTGCCCGTCATATCGTCCCCGTACATTACGGGACTTTTATACTGTGGCATTCCGGTAAGTTCGCAATACGGCTCCAGAATTGACATTGACAAATCATAGCATTCCTCAAAAAGCTCCCCTATCGCGTAAGGATTCGAGGCCGTGCTGCAATACATCAGAGCTCCCCTCATATCGGGAGAGTCAAACCCGTTAGCGTGCACCCTTATGTTCACTGAGCATATATAATCATTGTCACCGCTCGGCTTGTATTTGTTGGCTATCAGGGCTCTTTCAACATTGCTCACCTCAACATCATTGGTCTCCCTTACCATAACCACGGTATATCCTTCCTTCAAGAGCTCATCTCGCAGCTTTAGAGAAACATCCAAAGTAAGCTCGTATTCGGGAATATTGGTGTAAACGCCTTGGGTTCCGGAAGTCAGCTGCATCTTCATGTCATCCGATCCGGGTCCGTTAGGCTCGGTACCGTTCATAGCATGGTCCTGATGCCCGGCGTCTATAACCACAACAAAGTTTTTGTTTTCACCCCTGCCCTCATGAAAAATATCAGTACCCCCGGCAGGTTCCGGAGAAACAAATTCGCTTTCCGCATCCTTGCCGTTCTCGGTCCCATCTTCACCGCCCGAGGCGTCCGAGCTTCCGGTTTCAAATCCTCCGGGGATAACTTCCACACAGGAAACACTCAGCGCCCCAATAACCAGGCTCAAAACAAAAACAAACCCTAATTTTTTAAAAACCTTAAATTTTCCGTACATTTTTATTCTCCGCAAATACTGCTTTGCGGTACAACCTTATTAATTAAAGAAAGCATTCAAAGGGGCAAAGCCCCGTCATTCAACATTTTCCGCGGGAGACTGTGTCTCCTACGCCGAAAAAAATCAGGATGCGCCCGCCTAAGGAGCCGGGGGCGTCTTAATTTCGTTATAAAGTAGGTTTTGACTGAGACAGCCGATTGCCTTCGCCTACGAAAATAACGCAAAATCGATTAATCCGCGCTTTATACGATCGGTATAACAACATTAAACATATCGCCTTTCGCTGTATACAATAGCCCGGACAGTTTTGCATACGCAAAACCGCGGCATAAAGTCTTTTAGGTATGCAAATACAACACGTTAAACGCTATTCAATCGATTGCCTCACGCTGTATACATTATATCATATTTGCGTTGATTCGTCAATATAAAATGCAAAGAATTATAACGCAAGCAGTTCGGAATCGCGGCTTTTCGGCATAAGACACATAAAGGCGGCTGAGATAATTCCGGAAAATCCGGCAATAAAATCTCAACCGCCGTAAAACATATTCGGTTTTCAGAGGTTCAGACACTTAATGAAACGCGCTATTCAAGCGCTTCTCTCGCCGCGTCCTCGTATCCTTCTTCAACAAGCAAAGGACACTCCGCTCCTCCTTTGTAAGCGGATATATAACTGCAAAGCCATTCGTAATACAGCGCTCCGTGACCGCCCTCCATAGGTTCGATGTCACGACTGTACTCCTGATTATAGGTGTCGGTAAAGATATACTTGCCGGGTTCGACCTCAAGCCTCTGAGCCGCCCATTCGTTCCACCATGCCACGCCCACAATCTTGGGACGCACCTCAAAAGCATAGTGCCACTGCGTGTACCACAGAATACCGTGATTGCGCCCGTGCGCGGTGGGCTCTGACATATAAGTCTCCTGGCAGGCAGGCACTACCGCTATCTGCTCGGGTTTGCCGTCGGCATCTATACTTACGGTGCCTCTGTTATCTATGTTCATACAACTCCACTGACCCGTAGGATATTCCCTCAGCAATCCCCACATGCCGCGCACCGTAAATTGATCCGGCATCGGGAAGGTTGACAGGTCGGTTTCCCGCGTAAGGATAAGCGGTTTGCCGTCCCAGTAAACAAAACAGTCACGCCATTTTTCAACAGAATAATACTGTTCGTACAAAGCTTCGCACAGCGGTCCCTCGCTGCCACCGTACCAAAGCACCACGTAAGGCGTACCAAGTCCCTCCGCACGCATTTCCATAACAGTATCCAGCAGCGCGTCAAGCGGGGACTTTACATATATCATCCAGTCCGATCCAGAATCCACCCATGAATCAAAGACATGTGTAAGATCAACATTTATAAAATCCACTCCGGCATTGTAAAGCATTGTCATATTGTTGCGTATGGCGGTCTTATCCGACGCCCGGTAATACCCTTGTGCGGGTTTCGCCCAATAGTGAAATACGGATTCACCGCCCCACTCCTGTTTACCCGCAAGAATATCGGTAATGTTAAGATATGACTCTATCGGCTCGTCTCCCATGCCGTGTATGGCGTCGTGCCAGACCGAATAGCACATGCTGACAAGCCCGTCGCGGTCTGTTATGTCCAACCCGAGAGAATTGTCACCTAACGGGGTGGCTTTTATCTCTGATTTTTCGCGCACACCGCTTTTGATTCCCGTGAGAAGAATGAGATTATCCACCGCCGCCGTACCGAAATCATGAGGAAAAAGCACAAAATGACCTCCTTTCAGATTGTCAGTGGTACAGCTGTCTTCAGCCACTTTTTCTCCCTTATGGTCGAACACGCGGATTTTGCCGTCAGCAAAAGTAACCCTTACTATTTCGGTCGGCTCGCCGCTTCCGGAAGAAACATAAACCGACGTGGTAAAATTCTCCAGGCATATAATATCCATGCGTATATCTCCGTCCAAAAGCCCTTCGGGCAAAGTGAACTGCGCAAGACCGGCAGGCCAGTTGACTTGGTCCGCGTTGTAAACCGTTACTACTCCGGTCATCGGATTGAAACCAAACCACAGACCGTCTTCTCCATCGTAAGCCGGAATATGTTGGGAATAGTCGGAAACATAGCATCCTACAAGCACGCCGCTCCATGGCTGGGCGTTGACTGCCCCCATGCGGATATCCATGGAAAGCTGCACCTGCTTGTAATCTTCCACGGAAGCGGAAATATTATGCGACCAGGTTATCCAGTTGTCCGGCGTCGGCTCGTCAGGGTTGTCCGGCGAATATGGCAGACAAAGATGTCCGCCGCCTGCTCCGACTCTATTGCCGTCGCTTGCCACCGCGTCTCCTCCGAGCAGCGCGTCGCCGTCCTCAAAATCGGCCTTCAGAAGCGCCGAAACACCGGTCTGCCCAGGCGAAAGAATAGTGCCCACCCGATCGTCGGGCAATGTTTCAAGTTCTTCTTTAGATATCACTTTTTCATACCTTACCTTTCCTTCATTGAATTTTCCCGTATCCTGCTCCCACAGCACGGGCTGTGTTTCGGACTCTGATGTGGAATCGGAACCCGAATCGGCGCTCTCATACGTAACATCCGACGACTTGTCCTCGCTTCTGTCCGCAACCGTATCGGAGGAATCATCCGATTCTCCCCTTTGAGTGCAGGAAGTAATCATAAACGCGCTGATAAAAAACAGAAGAGTAATGACAAAAAGCCCTGTTCTCTTTCTCCCCCTTACCCAATCAAACATAAAATCCTCCTTTTCTTCAAATACAGCTTTTGAAGTAATAAAAGCTGATTTGCGAAAAAATACTTTTTCCCACCTTTTTGTATGTATCAATAATTGAAGCATGTCCGGCATGTAGGATTTTGTACATTATATCACATTAAAAACAATTGTCAATAGTAAAAAAATTATTACGCTCCATTGACAAACAAGCTTTTATGAAATATAATAAAGACATCGGTACGTCCTTTTTCGACACGTGTTGACACAAAAACAATAAGAGGAGATATAAAATGAGAAACAATATAAGAATCCGCTTAATTTTATTGTTATCGCTTATTTTTATATGTATTTTATCCGGATGCATTAATGACGATGTCGAAAGGATATCCGAAGATATCGCTTCGGATTCTGTCATTACGGAAAATACTTCAGAGCCGCTTGATAACACAGACCCTGATATTCCTATAGACTCGGAATACTTTTCCGAAAGTATAAATCCGGAAACACAGACAAATGATATCTCAGAAGGACAGAGCACAAAGGATTTTGCGGAAGATACGACAGAAGATGAAACAAAGTCCGACTCTTATGAGCAATGTACCGAACATAAATTTGACATGGGTACCGAGATATTGAAAGCCACTTGCGAAAAACCCGGAAAAATCAAAAAGACCTGTACAATCTGCGGATACAGCGAAACATCCGAGACTCCTCCCACAGAACACATCACAGTAACCGACCCTTACAAGGCGCCGACATGCACAGATACCGGTCTTACCGAGGGAAAACACTGCATGGTTTGCGAAAAAATCATCGAGGAGCAAAAATCCATTCCTGAAATCGGGCATAAATATACCGACGGCATATGTCAGAATTGCCGACATCACAGAGAAAGCACAGGTCTTATTTATCAGATATCCGAATCCGGAGATTTTTATACCGTAACCGGGCGCGGAAGCTGCTCCGACAATTACATCGTGATTCCCGAAAAATATAACAATCTGCCGGTAAGGAAAATTTCGGATTCCGCTTTTACGGGAGATACCGATATTTACCGAATCACTCTGCCGGATACTGTTGAATACATAGGAGACAGAGCTTTTGCGGGATGTGTGCATCTCGCCGAAATATTTAATTTTTCGTCCCTCGGCGTCACAATTCAAAGCGCCGCAAACGGTTGTATCGGACTTTACGCATATGCGGTACATACCTCTGAAGATGACGATTCGGTTATTTTCACAGATGAAAACGGGTACAGATTCGCCTGCGTCGGAGACGTCGCCACATATCTTGGAAAAAGTGCGGATACAAACGAGATAATGCTTCCGGATAAACTTACAGTCGGAAATACGGAAATATCAAGCTATAACATAGATAAATATGCGTTCCATGACGGAAACGGTATAAAGCGCATAAGTATTCCCGAAAGCGTCAAAATATTACCCAAAAACCTTTTGACAAACTGTACCTCGATTGAATATCTCAGTCTTCCATTTATAGGACAATCCGTGTCGGATACTGACCACGCATTTCTCGGATACCTTTTCGGTGCGGATACATACGAGTATAACTCATCATATGTGCCGTATTCGCTGAAAGAAGTAACTGTACTGTCACAGAATATATACGACTATGCGTTTTATGGATGCAATGTATCATGCGTCCGTCTCAAAGAAGGTACGAAAACAATTGGCAGGAAAGCTTTCTACGGATGTGGAAAACTTGAATATATTTTTCTGCCTGATACAATTGATTTTATAGACAATTATGCCTTTTACGGTTGTCCGCTCAAAACTTTATATTACGGCGGAGACGAATCGTTGTGGAACAGAGTTAACATTTCCTCAGAGGGTAACAGTGCTATTATTTCGGCGGAAAAAGAATTTGAAAGCAGTACAGCCAATGTATTTCCGTAAATAAAAATAAAGTTTCGCACGCCATGTCCTAAAAAATATGTACATGCAGCTCCGACATATACTGTAGAAGAACGGTGAAAGGAGCTTGCGTTATGTTTATTTTTTCTCTTATCATTGCCTTGTTGGCAAAAATGCTTCATCCGGTGCTGGGCATAGGCTCTCAGCAGAATTTTCCGCCGATTCTGTCACCCGAAGAAGAAAAAAAGTACTTTGACGAAATGAAAAAAGGCAGTGAAGACGCAAGACAAAAGCTTATTCTGCACAATCTGCGTCTGGTTGCCCATATTGTAAGGAAATATTACGCGGCGAGCAAAAATCAGGAAGACCTTGTGTCCATCGGCACCATAGGTCTTGTAAAAGCGGTAGATACATATAACGCCGGAAACGGCACAAAGTTTGCCACATACGCCGCGAAATGCATACAAAATGAGATTTTAATGAATTTCAGGTCTCAGAAAAAAAGAGCCGCCGAGGTTTCCATCAACGAAACAATTGACGTAGACCGCGACGGCAATCCTCTCACATATATCGACGTCATAAGCACAGACGACAATATGCACGAGGAGATAGACAGAAAAATCCTTTCGGCAAAAGCGCTGCGCTACATAAATACAATACTTACCACCAGAGAAAGGCAGATAATAATCATGCGCTTCGGACTTTACGGAGTCAAAGACCTGACGCAGAGAGAAATAGCGCAAAGGCTCGGCATTTCACGTTCATATGTCAGCAGAATCGAAAAAAGCGCCCTTGAAAAACTTCGTGACGTATTGAAATAAACGAATTTTGCCGTTTTTTAATTCAAAGCAAAATCCGACGAAATACATTGACTTAACATACGGCAATCGCCCGATCCCCGCAGAATAATTCCGCAAAAACAGACGCCGCGCTATTCTCTTCTGCTTCCCCTGAATATTACGGCGGCAAGATACCCGAACACAAGAGCCGCCGCGGTTCCGCCCGCGGCCGCGGTCAAACCTCCGGTAAGAGCCCCTATCAATCCCTTTTCATCTACCGCCTCCTTTATTCCGTTTGAAATAAGGTAGCCGAAACCGGTGAGCGGAACCGTCGCTCCCGCTCCCGCGAATTCGGCAAACGGTTTATAAAGCCCAACCGCGCCCAAAACCACTCCGGCAACCACATACAAAACAAGAATTCTTGCCGGCGTCAGCTTTGTCCTGTCTATAAGAATCTGCGCTATAACGCATAAAACGCCTCCGAAAACAAACGCCCATATAAATTGATTTAATATTTCCATTTAAAATTACCGCCTTGTGTTTTTAACATTCTTTATTTACGGAGAAGTGCAAAAGGTGCGCTATGGAAGGAATCGAATTTCCCTGCTTGACGCTGTCCGGGCTCATCATGGCTCCCGTAGCTATAAACAGCACATCTTTGTATACACCCTTTTCCATATGCGGCAGAATATATGCCGAAAGCACTGTCGCGGCGCATCCGCAGCCCGATCCTCCCGCGTGTGTATCCTGTTTTTCACGGTTATATATCAAAATTCCGCAGTCATTGTGATTTTCAATATCGGGAAACCCTTCCGCGCTCATAAGCTCATGCAGTATAGAGCTTCCCTCGTATCCAAGGTCTCCCGTCAGTATCAGGTCGAAATCCGAGGGTTTCTTTCCCGATTCGGTAAAATATCTTACAAGTGTGTCCGCAACCGCGGGAGCCATCGCCGCCCCCATATTGTTCGGGTCGTTTACTCCTTTGTCGATAACTCTGCCCGGAACGGCTTCGGTAATTCTCACGTTGCCGTGTTCGGAATCCCCTATTATGAATGCCCCGGACCCTGTAACCGTCCATTGAGACGTAGGCGTTCTCTGTCCGCCGTATTCTATCGGCGTTCTGTACTGACGCTCGGCGGAACAGTTGTGCGAAGACGTCACAACGGCGCATTTTTTAAATATATCTTTTGATGTAAAGACCGACGCTAAAATAATTCCCTCCGCCGAGGTGGAACACGCGCCGTAAATTCCGAAATAAGGAATATTGCATCCGAGAAGCCCGTATGACGAGCCTACACACTGATTGAGCAAATCTCCCGCGAAAATTGCGCCTATATCTTCAAACTTCAGCTGTCCCTTGTTCAATGCCACATTAAACGCGAGTCGCTGCATTTCGCTTTCGGCTTTTTCCCACGTGTCTTTTCCGAAACGGTCATCCGTGTCGTGCATATCGAAATATTCCCCCAAGGGACCTTCGGACTCCTTGACGCCGACGGCGTTTCCGTAACATATAAAGCCCGAATTAAGTTTAATTATATTTTTCATGCTTGCTTTCTCTCCGATATTTCCGAAAAATCATCTTATTTTTCGTTAATTTCTGTATATGATTATTATTTGCATCGGAATAAAAAATATATGCCCTTAAAAATTTACTCGGCAGGTAATTTTTTATCTGTGTTTCCGACTTATAATCTGAAAAGTAAAAACGGATAATCAAAACCTTCAGGCTATGATTATCCGTTTTTATTGTACTTTTGAATTAAACATTTTGTCCTTTGCAACATAAAATGATATGGTTTTCAATAACTATTTGCGCGCGCAACTATAAAGCGGGCGCCGTCCGGCAGGTCTCTTTATCATACTTATCTGCCTGTGTAAGATAAAACGCCGCATATTCGCCGTTCTGCTCCATCAGCCGATGATGAGAACCGTGCTCCTTTATCTCACCGTTCGACAGAAAATAAACCATGTCAACATACTTTATGGTAGCCAGACGGTGTGATATCATTATAACGGTTTTGTCCCTGAAAATATCGAAAATAGTATTGATTATCTCATCCTCGCTCATCGGGTCAAGCGCGCTTGTCGATTCATCCATAATAATAATATCATAATTTCCGGCATACAATCTCGCCAAAGACAGCTTCTGCAGCTCTCCGCCCGAAAAATACTCTCCCTCTTCGTCGAACTCGCGTGTGATATACGTGTCGATTCCGTTTTTCAGTTTACTTACCTTTTCACTCAGTCCCACCTTTTCAAGAATACCGGCAACAGCGACTCTGTCCTCTTCACTTTCAACCGGACGCATGAGAACATTCTCCGCGACAGTAAATCCGTATATCTTGAAATCCTGACTGAGATATGCTATCTTTGAACGTATCGACCTGACATTATAGCTTTCTATCGGCGCGCCGTTTATTTCTATACTTCCCGCGGTACAATCAAACATTCTTATCATAAGCTTTGCCAATGTAGACTTACCCGCGCCGTTATATCCCACAAGCGCTATCTTTTCTCCTTTTTTTACTGTCATATTTATGCCTTTCAGCACCGTCGGAGCGTCTTCGGAATACGCAAACGACACATCCTTCAGCTCCATTTTCTCGGCAGTGTCAAGCTCGGCTTTGTCGTCACTGTCCGATTCTATATTTTCGGGATATGTAAAGACCTGTCTGAGATTTTCAATATACAGACTGTGAGGATACAGTATGCTCAGACAATCCAGAAAGCCGGACAAGGTATTGGGAATGGTCAGCGCGGCAGCCGTAAGCACCGTGGCCTCCGAGATCGAAATTTTATTTCCGAAAAGCAGAAAAGCGACCACAAGCCAAGGAAACGTCTGTCTGAACAGGACATACGGTATCTGATAGCTTTGATGAAATACTATTATTTTCTTTGAGAACTTCAGGGTTATTTCCTTGAATCTCGCGGTTGCCTGTCGATATTTATAAAGCAACAGATTCTTGAATTTAGGGTATATCTTCAGATCGGGTGAAAACTCCGGCTGATATGTCACCCTTTTTATATATTCCCGTTTTCTCCCGTCGGGAGTTACCGCCACAGACCTTTCATAATTTATTTTCTGTATTATTGTTCCCATAATCATCTCTATTACAGCCGCGCATACTCCGAAAGCGGCAAACGCTCCGCTTATCTCAGCCGTGACGCCGGTAATCAGAAAATAGCTGATTATCAGTGTTATCATACTTTCAAGTGTATCCAGCACATGCACCGCGCGATAGTCCACCTCATCCAAAGCCCGTGTATACATATCAAAAAATGATGACTTCTGGAAACTTATCTGGTCTATCGCGCCGACCTTGCGGATAATATCCTCTCTGATATGCGCGCTCAGATTTATCTGCTTTTGCGGAACCACGATACGGTCAAAAACCGCCAGAATAACATTTGTCACGATAAAAAAAGAAGATATAGCGACAATAAGCAAAACAACAGACGATATCTCCTCGTTTGCCTGAACGCTGTCAAGAATCCATCTGACCATGTTTACATTGATATACGTAGTCAGGACCGCGATAGGAATTCTGATTATTTTATATACAATCAATGTCGGAGCGTATTTAAAAACGAATTTTGTCATCCAGATATTATTTCCGATGACCTGCTTCAGGGAATGTTTGGGTGGCTTTTCTCTTTTAGTCATATTGTTGTTATCCTTTCTGTTAAAATATTTTGCCAAGCAATAGCGGTTCTCATTCCAAAGCCGAAACAGAAGGGCGAAACCGAGTGACGCTTTACTTTAAAGACAGTCTTTATTCTCTCCAGCATGTATTAAAATTTTTAATAATACATAATTGAATTTTAATCGTCCTTCCCTGTCAAATTATAACATATATCATGCACAATGTCAATATTATCCAAGCATAAAAATAAAATATAGCTTTTTCTTGACAAAATAACGACATCATGGTATAATTATCCGGTATTTTAAAAAGAAAACATAAAATAAAATATAAAAAACATAACATACCGCGCAGAAAAAAACACCATGTCAGAGCCGCGGCAAAAAGACAGAAGGATTTATGCGCTTACAATGCATTTTTCAGGTTATATGAAGGATTTGATATTATCAAATAAAATCCGGACAATATTCCTGAAAGAAATTAAAAATCAAATTCGGAGATACGTATGTATACTGTTTTGCTTGTACTTATCTACATTGCTTTTATCAGTCTCGGTCTTCCCGATTCTCTTCTCGGCTCCGGGTGGCCTGTCATGCACCGGGACCTGAGTGTTCCGATTTCATATATGGGGATTATTTCCATGGTTATTTCGGGAGGAACGGTCATATCAAGCCTTTTATCGGACAAACTCACAAGAAAATTCGGCACCCAAAAGGTGACTGTAGTCAGCGTTTTTCTAACGGCTGCAGCACTGCTCGGATTTTCCTTTTCCAATCAATTCTGGATGCTTATACTGTTCGCGGTTCCATACGGTGTCGGCGCCGGGGCAATCGATGCCGCGCTGAACAATTATATCGCGCTGCACTACTCATCCAGACACATGAGCTGGCTGCACTGCTTTTGGGGAGTCGGCACTATTGTCAGTCCCTTTATCATGAGTTACGCGCTTACAAATTCCACCTGGAACTTCGGATACCGCCTCATAGGGTTCATTCAATTGGGAATCGGTCTACTGCTTTTGATCACACTTCCCGTATGGAAAGTCAACCCCCAAAAAACCGAAAGCGACAATCAAAAGGCGGGACTTTTCAGCGTACTGAAAATCAAAGGAGTGCCCAGTCTTTTACTCGGATTTTTTGCGTATTGCGCCGCGGAGGCAACCGCGATGAACTGGGCAAGCACATATCTGGTAGAGGTGAAAGACATAGCGACCGACCGCGCGGCGCGGTTTGCTTCCCTGTTTTACATCGGACTGACTGTAGGTAGATTCTTAGGCGGATTTATTATGAACAGATTAGGCGACCGAAAGATGATTCTCCTTGGAACCGGCATACTTGCCTGCGGTATCATTCTGTTGCTTCTGCCAACCGAAAACGCTACGGTTTCACTGTCCGGACTTATCATTATCGGACTCGGTTGCGCGCCTATATACCCTTGCATAATTCATTCAACTCCGAATAATTTCGGAGCGGAAAACTCGGGCGTTATCATCGGAATACAAATGGCAAGCGCCTATATCGGCTCGACTTTTATGCCTCCGCTCTTCGGACTGCTCGGCAACCTGATAAGCTTTTCGATTTTTCCGTTTTTTCTCGCGGTATTTATGTGTCTGATGATAGCAATGACCGAAACGACATTTAAAATCACTTCCTCAAAAATCACGGTAAAGGAGAAACAAAAATGATAATCAATACAGGCGGACGGACAGATACCGTTGGGTATTACACCGAATGGCTGCTTCGCCGTTTTTCCGAAGGATACGTGTTGTCACGCAATCCGCTTTTTCCCAATAAGGTGAGCCGTTATGAGCTGACCCCCGACAAGGTTGACTGCGTTGTCTTCTGTTCAAAAAATTATAGTCCCATTCTTCCCCGTCTGCATGAAATCACTGACAAATTCAATACATACTTTCACTATACGATAACCGCATACGGAAAAGACACGGAACCGGGCGCCCCGTCAACGGAGGACAGCATCCGCACGCTTATTCAGCTTGCAAATCAAGTAGGAAAACAACGTGTCGCGTGGAGATACGACCCTGTTTTGCTCACCGAAAAATATACCGTATCACGCCATTTGGAAACCTTTGAGCATATGGCAAAGCTTCTTTCCCCGCACATTGACCGTTGTATCTTCAGCTTCGTGGAGATGTATAAAAAGCTGGACGTGAATATGCCCGAGATAATCCCTATGACCGAGCGGGACATGGACACTTTAGCGCACGGATTGGGTTCGATAGCGGAAAAATACGGAATTATCATACAGACCTGCGGCACAAACCGAGACTACACCCGTTACGGCATACACGCTTCGGGATGCATAACTCTTGAAATTCTGGGAAAAGCAAATAATATTTCGTTCAAAGACCTGAAACACAAGGGAATGAGAGAGGGCTGCCATTGTATAGAAAGCAGAGACATAGGGGCGTATGACACGTGTCTTTGCGGCTGCAAATACTGTTATGCAAATAAAAACCCTCATAAAGCTCTCGAAAATTACAAACACCACGACCCGAACTCTCCTCTGCTTTTAGGTCAATTAAGACCTGACGATACAATTATAACGGCGGTGCAAAAATCCTTTGTAAAAAGCAAATAATTGTGTGCAGATTCGCGCGCAAAAAAGACAGATGTCACATCGCTTTTCCAAACTCATTCGCGTTGAAAAACATAATTACGTCAATCTTGGGACAATGACAAAATCAGAAATAAAAATGAGGCTGAGACAAACGCTTTTCCGTTAAGCATTGTCTCAGCCCCAATTATTATTGCCTCCCGGCAAAATATGCAAAATAATATCAGAAATTAAAATACCGCGCCGTCCTTCCCGCGCCGGGCACACTTCATTACAAAACCTTTCCTCCGAACGGCTTGCCGTCTGATTCGGCACATCCGCGGCAGTTGCCGTTAAAGCCTCACACGTCACAATCTGTTCCGCATATTGATTTCATTATCCGCCTCCTTAAAATAATTACAATCCGATGTATTTCAAGTCTCAGATTCCGAAATGTATAACATATTTATTTTCATCGATTGCTCTTCTCAGTAACTTTGCCAGCGGCTCCAAAGCGTGTATGCTTTCTGTCAGGGGAAGCATTTTCCCCGCCGCATCCGGCGATATAAGGGTAATACCCCAATAAGCCAACCCTTTTCCCTCCACATCGACCGTATGCCGGAAAAAAGATATACCGGACAGTTTTTCTGACAAGGGCAAAATATACCTGTCACTGACGCTGATGCAATCATATTTTTCCGGTTCGTACTTATCATATCTCTGTCCGCTTAACGGAGACGTCTCCATTATTCCAAACTCGTGCTTTAACATATTACACCTTTATTATACACATAATTCCGACCTGCTTTATTCCGGTCGGCGGATACAAAATCATTTAAAAACCGTCAGGCAAAAACCCTTAACAATCAGCTTTCACTCTCGGTATAAACCGCCGTCAGACTTTTGGCATAGCCGAGAATATTCTCCCTGTACGTCTCAAAGCTTGTCTCAGGGCTGTAAAAGCAGCAGAACCAATATCTTTCCTCATCCTCAATACAAACATAATACATACGGTAGGTATCGGTCACACCGTCCTCAGTGTAGGTCTGCAGATATTCCGTATACGACTGCCCGTTTTCGTTGACGCCCGCTACCCCGCCTTCGTCCTTACCGATGCCGGTGTATTCCAAAGCCTGCAGGGTACTTGACACGTCGGTATTTTCAAAATAAAATTTTTCCATGTAAAAAGCGGTAAACACAAGATTGTTGTTCTGACACTTCAACGAATATCTGCTGCTTGACACCCTGACAAAATTTTTGTCAAGCGTAACACTCAGGCCGTCAGACTCGTATGTCACGTTTTTTCCCGAAAATTCGGCGTCAATATCGGCGTTTATTTCATCCTCTTTATTGCAGGCGCAAAGCTGCGAAAGCAAAAGTATTGTCAGCAGCGCCGCGATTGTTTTTATACACTTCATTCTTCCTTTTGAGCCTTCCCCGGTGAAAAGCCGGCATGGGAATTTTCCCGAAATAAAATTCAAAATCAGTTCAGTCTATAATACCGAAATTTACCTTAAGCTGAAGTATCTTCCCGAGCGATTCGTCTATTCTTTCCTCGCTTATCTCGCCTTTTTTCACCGCGTCTATGACCGCGGGAATCTGATGCTTATACGTACCGCAGCACAAAAGGTCGTTTCCCGACATTATCGCCCCGACCGCCGCCGCCCTGTCGCCCGTATACAAGGTTATCGCGTTCATATCAAGCGAGTCTGTCATAATGACATTATCGAAATGCAGATCCTCCCTTAAAAACTTGTGTACCTTCGGTGACAGAGACGCCGGGCAGGACGGATCCATACACTCGACAATGTTATGGGCAATCATCACAATTGGAGCCCCGACCTCAAAAGCCCCGATGAAAGGCAGCAGATCCCTATTCATAAATTCATCCATGCTTCTGCCGTCACGCGCCACCAAGGTGTGAGTATCAACATTGTCGCCGTACCCCGGAAAATGCTTTACCGCGCTCAGCATCCGACACTCGTTCATCACTTTAACGACAGCTTTTGCGTACTCTGCGGTTTTTCCCGCGTCAAGACCGAGAGTTCTGTGATATATGAAATTATCCGGGTCAGTCGCCATGTCGCAGACCGGCGCGTAGTTCAGATTGATACCGTATCCGAGCAAAAACCCGGACTTTTCTTTCGCGTCCTCCGCTATTCTTTCTATACCGCCCTCTCTGTACAGCTCGCTCGGAGATTTAAACGGCTCGCTCCTGAACTGAGCAAATTTGCTTATTCTTACGACCTTTCCGCCCTCCTCGTCCGCCGCGATAAAAAGCGGTATATCCGCGTTATCCTGATAACTCCGTATATCATTTCTTACTTCTTCCGGCGTTTTGCCTTCAAAATCCACAGCGTAAAGAGTATAACCGCCCAAATGATATTTCTTAACATCCTGTACGGCGTCCTCTCTCGGACATCTTACCACAAAAAGCTGTCCCACCTTTTCTTCAAGATTCATTTTTTTAATTATATTTCGGACCTTATCGGATATTCGCATTTTTATTCTCCTCTCATAAAATTTCCGGTAATAAATTTATAATGGTTTTACCGCGCGCATGTTTTAATACGCCGCGTTATTTGTAAAATTCGCTTTTTATACTTCTTCCGAACAGCTCGCCTATTACTTCTCTCACGTCTCTGTTTTCATATATTACGCTGTATACCGCACGGCATGTCGGCAGATCGACCCCGTACTTCTCTCCCAGACCAACCATAGCCTCGGCGGTGTAATAGCCCTCCGCAAGCTCGGT